>JAJPEN010000015.1 GCA_021166835.1 Burkholderiaceae bacterium
GGTACTTTGAAGTCTGTAGCGATTACAGAGTCAAGCGGGAAGTTCGCAATGTCCGACGGTTCCGACAGGAAGGGCCTTCAGCGGGCCGAGCTCGCCCGGCGAACAGGCTGCAATCTCGAAACCGTGCGCTATTACGAGAAGGTCGGGCTGCTGCCCGCGCCGCCGCGCACGACCGCCGGCTATCGTCGCTACGACGCCCATCATGAGCGGAGGCTTCGCTTCGTCCTGCGGGCGCGCGAGCTGGGCTTCAGCCTCGACGAGGTTCGCGCGCTCTTGCGTCTCGTCGATGAGGGTGACCAGCCCTGCGCCGAGGCGCGGGATCTGGCCGCGGCTCATCTCGCCGAGGTGCGTGCGAAGATCGTCGACCTCAAGCGCATGGAGCGAGTGCTGAGAGACGTCGTCGTCCGCTGTGCGGACGGCACGCGGCCGGAATGCCCGCTGATCGAGACGCTGTTCGGGGCGAAGGCCGCGTGAGGGTCCAGCGGAGAGCCAAGCCGTTCCTTACTTCAGCCCCGCGACGTTCGTACGCTTGAGCAGCAGTGCATTGGCTGCGACGATCAGCGAGCTGCCCGACATCGCGAGCGCCGCGAATTGCGGGCTGATCGTCAGCGGGTAGAAGACGCCCGCGGCGAAGGGAAAGGCGAGCACGTTGTAGCCCACTGCCCACCACAGGTTCTGGTGCATCTTGCGCAAGGTCACGCGCGACAGGCCCATCGCGGCGACCACATCGAACGGATCGCTTCTCATCAGCACCACGTCGGCGCTCTCCATGGCCACGTCGGTGCCCGCGCCGATCGCGAATCCGACGTCGGCCTGCGTGAGCGCCGGCGCATCGTTGATGCCGTCGCCGACCATGCCGACTTTCTTGCCCTGCGCCTGCAGCGCTTTCACCTGCTCGGCCTTCTCGCCGGGAAGAACTTCGGCGAGCACCAGCGTGACGCCCAGTTCGCGTCCGATTCGTTCGGCCGTGGCGCGGTTGTCGCCCGTGAGCATCGCGACGTCGACGCCGCGTTTCTTCAGCGCCGCGACCGTTGCCGCCGAAGTGGGTCGAACCGCATCCGCGATCGCGATAAGCCCCCACAGCTTGCCGCCGCGCGCGGCGTGTACCACCGTGCGCCCGCCGTCGGCCATCCGTTCTGCCGTCGACTCCATACCGGCCAGGTCGACGCGCTCCGCGTCCATCAACCGGCGGTTGCCGACCAGCGCCGGCTCACCTTCGGAGCGTGCGCGAGCGCCCATTCCGTCGATGTTGGTGAACCCGTCCGCGGGAAGCGGCTGCATCCCCTTGGACTTCTCGAGGATCGCGTGGGCGAGCGGGTGTTCGGAGTGCTGCTCCATGCCGGCCGCCAGGGCAAGCACGTCGTCTTCGCTTCGTCCCGGAGCGGCCGCTACTTCCACGACCTCCGGCTTGCCGAGCGTCAATGTGCCGGTCTTGTCGAAGATCACGACGTCCAGATGCGTTGCGTTCTCGAGCGCAGAGGCGTTCTTGATCAGGATGCCGTTTTGCGCGCCGCGGCCGGTGCCGATCATGATCGCCATCGGGGTCGCGAGGCCCAGCGCGTCGGGACACGCGATGACGAACACGGTGATCGTGAGCGTCACCGCGAACAGCAGCGTCTGCCCGATCAGCCAGAACCACACCGCGAACGTTGCAAGGCCGATCACGATGGCGATGAGCACCAGCCATTGCGAGGCCCGATCGGCGAGAAGCTGCGCGGGCGCCTTCGAGTTCTGCGCCTCCTGCACCAGCTTCACGATCTGCGCGAGCGCCGTGTCGGCGCCCACCTTGGTCGCGCGGAAGCGAAACGCTCCGCTCTTGTTGATGGTGGCTGCGGCGACGTTCGCGCCGACCACCTTCTTCACCGGCATCGATTCGCCGGTGAGCATCGACTCGTCGACCTGCGTTTCACCCTCGGTCACGACACCGTCGACGGGGATCCGGTCGCCGGGGCGCACGATGACGACGTCTCCCGCCAGCACGTCGGCCGTCGGCACCTGCACTTCCTTGCCGTCGCGCAACACATTCGCCATCGGAGGCGCAAGCTCGAGCAGCGCGCGGATCGCGTCGTTCGCTCCTGCGCGAGCCCGCATCTCCAGCCAGTGGCCGAGCAGGATGAACACGAGCAGCACCGACACCGCTTCGTAGAACTGCACGCCTTCGAACAGAAAGGTCGACGCCACGCTGAAGAGGTAGCCGGTGCCGACCGACAGCACGACCAGCACGGCCATGTTGAGGACGCCATTGCGCAAGGCGCGCCAGGCGGCGACGAAAAACGGCCACGACGGCCACAGGACGGCGCCGCTGGCGAGCACGAACAGCCAGTGGTCGAGTTCCAGGCCCAAAGGCACCGGCGGCGTGGGCAGCGGCAAGCCCATCGGCGCCCAGAAGAACAGAAGCGTGCTGAAGATCAGACTCACGACGAAGCGGTTGCGCATGTCGCGCACCATCCCCGCCATGTCCATCCCGGCGCCGTGGCCCATGTCGTGCGCCATTTCGTCCTTGGCGCCCGGCTGGGCCGCATGCTTCGCATGAGCGGCGTGAATGTCCGGCTCGGCCACCCGGCAAACGTGGTCGGGCTGCACCTCGCCGCGGCAGTGATAGCCGCACTCGCGCACCGACTCGCGCAGCTGCGGCTCGGCAACCACCGCAGCGTCGTAGTGCACGGTGACGCTGCCGGAGGCCGGATTCGAGTGCGCGTGATGAACGCCGGGCAGGGCGCCGATCCGCTTCTCCACGCCGAGGTGATCGAGCGGCTCGAACAGACCCTTCACCTCGATGTTCACGCTCGTCATTTCGCTCTTCACGCTCAGCTCCACTCCGGTGCGCCGTCACGCAGACCTTTAGCCCGAAACGATCACGCCCTTCGGGCGCCACAAGGCGACCGAAGGGCGTTGGCCGTCGGGGCCGGCTCAGGAATCGCGGCCGTGCACCGGACCGTAGACGCGGTGTACGGCGTCGCGCTCGGCGTCGGTCATTTCGGTGGCGCCGCGCTGGACCCCCTCACGGCTGAGCCTGGAAGGAGAAGCTTTCGTCGCTGCCGGAACCTCGTACGAGTTTGCGAGGACGCCCGCACTTTGCGCGGCCTTCAATTCAGCAACGACTTCGGCACGGCTCTTCGTGCTCGGCGTCGCGTGTGTTTCCCAGCCGATTTCGTTGTTCACGAACGTGGCGCCGTTGCTCGCGAATGCGGGGGCGCTCACCGACAGCGCGAACGCGGCGAGAAGCAGGGCTTTCGAGGTCATCTTCGGTACTCCTTGTCGAGGGTGGATCGATTGTTCGCAGCACTTTGTTCGCTGCCCGAAACGCGCGGTGCGCATCACGGTGAAAAGTGTAGGGCTCGTCTCCCGACAAGGAACTGACTCGTCGATTACATTCGCTTCATCCGCATCGCCCGTGCGGGGCGAGACGCCCTGGCGAGTCCACCAGTGGATCGGCGACGTTACGTTTCTGTAACCTCGTCGCCATCCGTCAGACAGGTATACGGCGACAAAATGTCGCGTTCGAACGCGGGCGATGCGCCACGCGCCCGGTTCTCGACGCCCGGATGGAGCTCGCCCGTATGAAACGACAATCCCTTCCGCATTCGGCCCCGCCGCTCGCGCTGCCGCTGGCTTCACGCCGCCGTTTCGTGCAAGGCCTCGCGGCGGGTGGCGTCCTCGTCGGTGCTGCAGCGTCGTTGGCGGACCGGGCATGGTCGCAACCCCGCAATGCCGCCACTGGCTCGGCGCCCGTGTTGCGCGGGACCGAATTCGACCTCGTCATCGCCGAATCGCCGGTGAACTTCACCGGCGCTGCGCGCGTTGCGACCACGATCAATGGTTCGATCCCGGCGCCGACGTTGTATTGGCGCGAGGGCGATACGGTCACGATCCGTGTAACCAACCGGCTGGCCGAAGCGACCTCGATCCACTGGCACGGAATCCTTCTGCCGTTCCAGATGGATGGCGTGCCCGGTATCAGCTTTCCGGGCATCGCGCCCGGCGAGACTTTCACCTATCGATTTCGCGTTCAACAAAGCGGCACCTACTGGTACCACTCGCACTCCGGCATGCAGGAGCAGACCGGCATGTACGGCGCAATCGTCATCGAGCCGGCGGATGGCGAAACCATCCGCGCGAATCGCGACTACGTCGTGCAGCTGTCGGACTGGACCGACGACGACCCGATGCGCGTGCTCGCGAAACTCAAGATCCAGGGCGACGTCTACAACTTCAACCAGCCGACGGTCGTCGATTTTTTCCGCGACGTGTCCCGCGACGGGCTGCGCTCGGCAATCGACAAACGGCAGATGTGGAACCAGATGCGGATGAGTCCGACCGATCTGGCCGACCTGTCCGCCTACACGCTCACCTATCTGATGAACGGCGTCACGCCCGCAGGCAACTGGACCGCATTGTTTCGGCCCGGCGAACGAGTGCGCCTGCGCTTCATCAACGGCGCGGCGAACACGTTCTACGACGTCCGTATTCCGGGACTGCAACTGACCGTCGTACAGGCCGATGGAGTCGACGTCGAGCCCGTCACTGTCGACGAGTTCCGCTTCGGCCCTGGCGAAACCTACGACGTTCTCGTCGAACCCTCGCAGGACGTCCACACGATCTTCGCGCAGGCGATGGACCGCACAGGATATGCACGGGGAACGCTCGCTTCCCGCCCGGGACTCGTCGCACCGGTGCCCGCGCTCGACCCGGTGCAGTGGCTGACGATGGCCGACATGATGGGCGGCATGGATCACGGTGACGGGGGCATGGCTGCAGGCATGCAGCACGGCAACCACGGTGCATCGATGAACCACGGCGCGGCGATGAACCACGGCGCATCGATGAACCACGCTGCGCACAGCCAAGGCTCGCTTGCGCCGGCAGCGGCCCGCGTGCGCCACGCGAGCACCGAGTACGGCGCGAGCACCGACATGCGCGTGGACATGCCGCGGACCAATCTCGACGACCCGGGTGTAGGGCTGCGCGGTACCGGACGACGCGTCCTGACGCTGGCCGACCTGCATACGGTCGATGGACCAATCGATCCACGGGGCCCGGAACGCGAGGTCGAGCTTCACCTGACCGGGAACATGGAGCGCTATACCTGGTCGTTCGACGGGCTCGAGTTCGGCGGGTCCACGCCGGTTCGCTTCCGCTACGGTGAACGGCTGCGCGTCATCCTGCACAACGACACGATGATGTCGCATCCGATGCATCTGCACGGGATGTGGAGCGAGCTCGAATCGCCGGAGGGCGGTTTTCAGGTGCGCCGGCACACGATCCCGGTCCAGCCCGCGCAGCGAATCAGCTTTCTCGTGACCGCCGATGCCCTCGGTCGCTGGGCCTGGCATTGCCATCTGTCGTTTCACATGGACATGGGAATGTTCCGCGAAGTCATCGTCGCCTGAGTGGATCCGGGAACCGAGCAATGACGAACAAATACAATTTCCTCACCGCCACGATGGCCGTGCTGGTTTTGTCCGGAAGCGCGTTCGCCCAAGGCGCTCCCGCTGGCGCAGCCGATCGTGGAGCGCATCACGGTGCCGCCCCGATACCGTCGGAGCGCGCCTCGCCGCCTTCGGAGGCCGCGCCGACGACTTCCGACCCTCCCTCGGTTGCGCCGGCGCCCGCCATTCGCGAACAGCCGGCGATGGATCATGGCGAGATGCAGATGCAGGGCGGCTCCCCGCCGCCGGACGCGCGAGATCCGCACGCCTATTCCGATGGCTTCGTGCGCGGGTCCGGGAAGTACTCGCTCGAGCCCGGCTTCCGTCTGCGATTGGGCGACGAGCACCGTTACGGCGCGTTGCTGGTGAACAGGCTCGAGCGCAGCTACGGCGAGGATGACAACGCGACTGCCTACGATGCGCAAGCCTGGTTCGGCACAAGCTACGACCGACTGGTCGTGAAGGCCGAGGGCGAGCGATCGCGCGGCGAACTGGAGCACGCGCGCACGGAACTGCTTTGGGGCCACGCGCTCACCGCCTACTGGGATGCCCAGCTCGGCATTCGCTCCGACAGCGGCGAAGGACCGAACCGCGAGTGGCTCGCTGTAGGCATCCAGGGCCTTGCGCCGTACTGGTTCGAGCTCGATGCGACGGCTTATCTCGGCTCCAGCGGGCGAACCGCGTTGCGCCTGGAAGCCGAGTACGAACTGCTGGTCACGCAACGCCTGATCCTGCAGCCTCGCATCGAGGTCAACGCATACGGAAAGAGCGACCGGGAGCGCGGGATTGGCAGCGGGCTTTCGGATGTCGCGGCTGGGCTGCGGCTGCGCTACGAGATCACGCGTCAGTTTGCGCCGTACGTCGGCGTGGAATGGGTGCGCAAATACGGCGAGACGGAAGATCTGGCACGGGAGGCCGGCGGGCGCAGCGACGACACGCGTCTGGTCGCCGGAATCCGGTTCTGGTTCTGAACACCCACCGCGCTTCCCTTACTACTCGAGACACGATGATGAAACGGACTCTCTTCTCCCTGCTCGCCGCAGCGGCGCCTGCACTGGTCGTGTCTGCTACCGCGTTCGCGGCAGGGCAGCATTCGGGCGATCATCCGCAACACATGCAGCATGGGCAGCAAATGCAGCACATGCAGCAGGGAGAGCACGACGGACAGCATTCGAAGGACGAACAGCACGGCTCCAAGGGACAGCATGGGCACTCCGAGGACGGGGCGCACGGCAGCAACGCGGCGGACGGTCACGCGCATGCTGCCGTGAACGGACGGCCCGGGGATGCGGCACAAGTGAGCCGGGTCATCGACATGACGATGGACGACACGATGCGTTTCACGCCTGACCGGATCACCGTGCAAGCAGGCGAGACGGTGCGGTTCTTCCTGAAGAACACCGGCAAGGTTCCGCACGAGTTCGTGATCGGCTCCATGGACGAGCTTCGCGAGCACGCCGAGATGATGCGCCGCATGCCCGAGATGAAGCACGAGGAGCCGAATTCGATCACGCTGGAGCCCCGCCAGATCGGCGGCGTGGTCTGGCAGTTCGACCGGCCGGGAACGGTCGACTTCGCCTGCCTCGTGCCCGGACACTTCGAAGCAGGAATGGTCGGCAAGGTGCAGGTGGAGTAAGCGTAGGCATGCGCTGCCTGGCGAGCGTGCGTGCTCGCGCCGAACGCATCACGATGGCATTCCCGCCACAGACGGCACGGCATCGACACGCGATTGCTCGTGATTCCTGTGAACCAGACGATACAGTGCAGGCAACACCAGCAAGGTCAGCAGCGTCGAAGAGATGATGCCGCCAATGACGACGGTGGCGAGCGGGCGTTGCACTTCGGCGCCCGTGCCGACGTTGATGGCCATGGGCACGAAGCCCAGGCCGGCTACGAGCGCCGTCATCAGCACCGGGCGCAGTCGTGTCCGGGCGCCATTTACGATGGCCTCTTGTAGCGGCGTTCCCTGGTCGAGCAGTCTGCGAATGAAGCTCACCATCACCAGACCGTTGAGCACGGCCACGCCCGACAGCGCGATGAAGCCTACACCGGCCGAGATCGAGAACGGAATCTCGCGCAACCATAGAGCGGCCACGCCGCCGGTCAGAGCCAGTGGTATGCCCGTGAACACGATTGCTGCATCCCGGGCCGAGCCGAAGGCCATGAACAGCAGCCCGAAGATCATGACCAGCACCACGGGTACCACCACTGACAGGCGCTGGCTGGCTGAAATAAGCTGCTCGAAGGTGCCGCCGTACGCGACCCAATAGCCTTCCGGGAGTTCGATTCGCGCACTGACGCGATTGCGCAACTCCTCCACGAAGGAACCCAGGTCGCGTCCACGCACGTTGCTGGTGACGACCACCCGGCGCTTGCCGTTTTCACGGCTGATCTGGTTGGGGCCCGGCACCACCTCGATCGAGGCGAGGTGGCCCAGCGGCACATGGGCAGCCTGGCCCGCGCTCCCAGCCTTGCCGGCCGGTACTGGAACTGGCAGGGATGCCAGCGCTTGCGGGTTCTGGCGCTGCGCTTCGGGCAGCCGCACCACGATGTCGAACCGGCGGTCGCCCTCGAACATCTGGCCTGCAATTGCGCCGCCTTGTGCGACCGCGACCGCCTGCTGCACATCATCGATGGACAGGCCGTAGCGCGCGAGCGCGTCCAGGTCCGGCGTGATCGTCATGACCGGCAGGCCCGTGACCTGCTCCAGCGCGACGTCCGACGCTCCCTGGATACCTTCGGCAAGCGTCTCGATCCGACGACCGATCTCCGCCAGTCGTTCCATGTCATCGCCGTGGACCTTGATCGCCACCTCGGCACGAACACCGGCGATCAGCTCGTTCATGCGCATCTGCACAGGTTGGGTGAACTCGTAGTTGTTGCCGGGAATGGCGTTCACCGCTTCCTCCAACTCTGCAACCAGGACCGCCTTGGGTTTGCGTGGGTTGGGCCAATCCTTGCGCTCCTTGAGCATGATGAAAGTGTCGGCCACCGAGGGAGGCATCGGGTCGGTCGCGACCTCGGCGGTTCCGATCTTGGCGACCACTTCCTCTACTTCCGGAAACTCCTTGATCCGGGCTTCCAGCTGGCGTTGCATGCGGATTGCTTGCGTCAGACTCGTGCCGGGAATGCGCAACGCGTGCAGCGCGATATCACCCTCGTCCAGTTGCGGGATGAACTCCGTGCCCAGGCGCGTAGCGAGCAGACCCGCGAGCACGACCAGCACCATCGCCGCAGCCACCACCGCGACCCGCAGCCGGATCACCTTGTCGAGCAGCGGCGCATAGAAGTGGCTTAGGCTGCGCATGATCCTGTTTTCCTTCTCGGCGACCTTGCCGGTGATCAGCAAGGCGACGGCCGCCGGCACGAAGGTCAGTGACAGCGCCATTGCGGCGGTCAGCGCGATCACTACGGTGAGGGCCATCGGGTGAAACATCTTTCCTTCCACACCGGACAGCGCGAAGATCGGCAGGTACACGGCGGTGATGATGAACAGGCCGAACAACGCGGGCTTGATCACCTCCGCACCGGCGCTGGCCGCGAGTGCAAAGCGCTCGTCGCGGGTCAGCAGGCGGCCGAGTTGGTGCTGGCGCTCCCCGAAACGCCGCACGCAGTTCTCGACAATGATCACCGCCCCATCGACGATCAAACCGAAGTCGAGCGCACCCAGGCTCATCAGATTGGCGGAAATCCGGTTCTGCACCATGCCGGTAATGGTCATCAGCATGGCCAGCGGGATCACCGCCGCCGTAATCAACGCTGCACGCAGATTGCCCAGCAGCAGGAACAGCACGGCAATCACCAGCAACGCGCCCTCCGCCAGATTCTTCTGCACGGTAGCGATGGCTCGATCAACGAGATCGGTGCGGTCGTAGGCTGTGTGCGCACGCACACCAGCGGGCAGCGTGGCGTCGATCTCTACAAGCTTGTCCGCGGCGCGCTGAGCGACGGCGCGACTGTTTTCACCGATCAGCATGAAGACGGTGCCCAATACGACCTCGCTGCCGTCCTTGGTCGCCGCACCCGTGCGCAGTTCACTGCCCTCGATCACTTCGGCCACATCGCCAATGCGCAGCGGGAGGCCATCGCGCGTTGCCACGACGATCTTTCGCAGCCCCTCGATATTCGCCACCTGACCCGGCACGCGGATCAGGTACTGCTCGCCGTAACGCTCGACATAACCGGCACCGACATTGGCGTTGTTGCGCGCCACCGCGTCCAGCACATCGCGCATCGTCAGTTCGTAGGCCAACAGCCGCACGGGGTCAGGCGTGATGTGGAACTGGCGCACGTAGCCGCCGATGGTGTTGACCTCGGTGACGCCCTTCAGATTCCGAAGCTGCGGACGCACCACCCAGTCCTGCAGCGTGCGCAGCGCGGTTGGTGTCCACCTTTCTTCAAAACCCGGCTCTGCCTCCAGGGTGTACATGAAGATTTCGCCCAAGCCGGTCGCGACCGGACCCAGGGTGGGCTCCAGCCCCGTCGGCAGTTGCGAGGCAGCCTGCTGCAAGCGCTCGGCGACCTGCTGCCGAGCGAAGTAGATGTCGGTCCCGTCCTCGAAGACGGCAGTCACCTGCGACAGACCGTAGCGGGAAATCGAGCGGGTGTAGTCGAGCCGGGCGAGGCCCGCGAGCGCTGTTTCGACCGGGAAGGTGACCCGCTGTTCCGCCTCCAGCGGCGAGTAGCCCGGCGCCTCGGTATTGATCTGCACCTGGACGTTGGTAATGTCCGGCACGGCGTCGATGGGCAGGCGGCTGTAGTTCCAGATTCCCAGTCCTGACAGTGCCAGCACCAGGACGAGAACGAGCCAGCGGTGCGTGATGGACGCGCGGATGATGCGTTCAAGCATGGCGGCGTTCTCAGTGGTCGTGGCTGGCGCCGGACTTCTCGATGTCCTGGCGAATCAGGAAGCTCTGCTCGGTGACGTAGCGCGTACCGGGCTTGAGCCCGCTCAGCACTTCGACGTGTTCGCCATCGCGATCGCCGAGTTCGAGCATGCGCACCTCATAGGTTTCACCGACCTGTGCGAAGACCACCGTGAAGTCACGGAAGCGCTGCAAGCCCATTTCCTTCACCGTCAACGGTACCTTGCGCGAGTCCACCGTGACTTCAGCGGATACCGTCATCCCCGGCCGCCACCGGCCCTGCAGGTTCGGCACGTTGACGCGGGCGATGACGCTCTGCCCGACGCCGGCGACGGGCAGCAAGCGGTTGATCTTCGCTTCCACTGTTGAGGTGCCCGTCGCCGAACGGATTCGCACTGCCTGTCCGGGCGCCAGTTTTTCGGCGTCAGTGCCGATGGCGCGCAGGTCGACCCATACCTGGGACGGATCCGCCAGCTCGAACAGCGCGCTGGCTTCGGCGACGTCGCCGACGTTGGTGTTGCGCACGATCACCACGCCATCCAACGGTGCAGTGATCGGATAGGTGCGCATACTGTCGTTGCCCTCGACAACCGCGAGCGTCTGGCCGCGCCGGACGCGCTCGCCCTGCTGCACGTTCACTGAGCGCACGATGCCCGGGAAACGCGCCCTGACGGCCGCATAGCGATTGGCGTCGAAGGCGACGGTGCCCGTCAGTCGTACGACGTCGCGGATGCGAGCCGGGCCGGCCTGCTCGACCCGGATACCGGCGACTTCGGCAATGGCCGTGGGGATCGTCACGCGTCCCTCATAGGAAGCGTAGGTCCAATTGGACCGCTTGCCGTCATGTTCGGCGGTCACGGTCACATCGAACGAATGCGGTTCGGTCACTTCGCCGCTACCCACCAGATAGGTGCTCTCCGCGGCGAACGTGAATCGATTGACTTCGCCGTCCAGGCGCGAGAGTTCGATGGTGGCAACGACTTCAGTGGGTGGGAGCGGATCGTCGCCCTTGTACGCGAACAGACGGTAGTGCGGTGGCGCGTTGGTCTCGTAGATCGTGACCTCCAGCGCGAAGTCGCCGTCCCGTAGGAGACGTCCGTTGTTCGGGCCACGTTCGTAGTCGCCCTTCGCTTGCCTGTCGACGCCGCCGTCGACAGGGTTGCTGTTCGGGTTGCAAGCGGCCAGCGCCAAGCCGAGAAAAATTAGTGAAAGCAGGCGGTTCATCGGGTCATTTCCTCGACGGTGACGCTGCGGCGTTTCACGTCGACCAGCAACAGGTGATAGCGGGCAGCAGCTTCAACGGTGCGCTGGTTCAGTTCGAACAGCGTCCTTTGCGCCTGCGCCAGAGAAAGGAAGGAGAAGCGTCCCGCCTCGAAGCCGCGGCGAGTATTCGCCAGCGCGTCTTCGGCCATGGGCAACATGCGAGTACGCAGCATCTCGGCTTCGTGACGTGCACGCATGAGCTCCTGATACGTGTCGAACAGGGCTTGACGTCGTTCCAAGTGTTCGGAGTCCTGGCGGGCTTCGAGCGCGGCGAGTTCGGCGTCCGCTTGGGCAATCGAGTATCCGGAGCGCTTGGGGCCGCCCAACGGCACCGAGATCGACACCACCAGGCCCTGATCGTTAGAAGCTTCCAGGCGGCGCACCCCCAGGCTGAGGTCGATATCCGTCCTGGCGCTCGCTTCGGCAACTCGTCGCCGGGCGGCGATGGTGTTTGCCTCGAGCCGCGAGGCCCATAGTTCGGGCGTCATCGGCAGGCGAGCGGCCAATTTCTCGAACGACTCGACCGGCGGCAGGGCTAGCAGGTCGCCGACGACTGGGCCGAAGTCGGGCGCCGATGCCCCCCAACTCGCCGCCAGCGTCATTCGGGCACTGGCCAACTCGAGCTGCGCGGTCTCGCGTGCCAGTTCCATCTCGGCCAGAGCGATCTCGGCGGCCTGTAGATCCGATTCAGAATTGCGGCCGGCCGAGACCCAGGCGGCGACCTCGCGGCGAGTACGTTCGGCTTGTTGAACACGCTCCTCGGCGTAGTGCAAGCGATTTTGTCGGGCGAGCACCTCGATGAAACGCGTGGTGGTTCGAGTCGCCAGGTCGATCCGGGCCGTATCGGCCTGGTGCCGCTGCTTCATTACCTCGGCCCTGCCAAGCGTCTGTCGGGCCGCACGTTTGCCGCCGCGTTCGATCTTGCGGCTGATGCGCAATGTGGTTTCCGCCGAGCGAATGCCACTCAGGCTGCCGGTGCCGGCCGCGTTCTCGAATTCACCGCCAATCACGTAAGGAGGTGGCAGAGCCTCGCGTTCGGCGCGGGCCTGCACCGACTGCAGCTGGGCGTTTTCGGCAATGATGGATGGATGCGAGGTTAGTGCGCGGGTCACTGCTTCCTCCAGACGCAGCGGCTCGGCAGCCTGTACCGAGGGGATGCCGCAGACTCCGACGAACACCCAAATCCTCAATCGGTGCAAATCCACAAGACCTCCGGGTAACAAAGAGCGATAGCACCATGCCCCGGGGCCAAGCCGCGGGCTGGCAAGGATGTTCTCGAGGGGACCTCTGACGGGATCCGGTGACGGCGACCTGGAGGGCGCGCACCGGCAACGCGGCGTCCTAGAAGAGTCGGCCGTGCCTCAATGTTTCAGAGGATCTGTCGCGGAGGCCGTCGACGCTTGTCGACGTAGGGCGGGGGCGCAAGTGGGTCGTCCAGCACGGCAGGCGCCGCGCTACCCCGGCTCTCGACCGAAGGAGCAGGCGTCGAGTACAGCGCGGGCGAGGAAAGGCCATCGTCCAGCACCGTGTGCTGTCGGGAGTCCGAGGAATCGTCCTCGTGAAAGCCGGAGTCGTCACCGTCGTGGTGGTGATGTCCCGACTCCTGCCAATGCAGTACGGCGTGCGTTGCAGCATCCTCATCGCCAACCAGCCCCATCGGGACCGCAATGGCAGCGGCCTGCCAGAGCAGGCTCACGATCACGTAGACGAGGACGGGAAAGCGCCGCATTCGGCCGGTAGTGTACCGGTTGTCATCGGCGACCGGCAGTAGCGCTCCCGGCACCTCTCGAGCTTCGTTCATCTCCGATGCGTGTGCCGGTGATGAACATCCGGATAGTGCGGGTGCTTGTGCACGATCACTTCGTGCCGATGCTGATGCGCATGGGGCTCGCTGCCGTTCCATTCGAACGTATGTTCATGCTGGTGGTGCTCGTCGTGCCGATGGCGGTGACTGTGCTCGAGCGGCTCGTGCGTGTGCTCGTGCTCGTGGCGCTCCTTCAGGTGCAGCCAGACGCCGAGCGCCATGAGTCCCGCGGCTGCCAGGAACAGGACGCCGGGTGATTCGGGCCAGAGGACGAGCGAGATGACCACGCCGAAGAACGGAGCGACGGAAAAGTAGGCGCCGGTCCGGGCGGTTCCGAGCGTCCTCAGCCCGTAGACGAACAGGCTCAGGCTTACTCCGTATCCAAGGAAGCCCACGAGAAGGATGTAGGCGATTGTCTCGAGACCGGGGAGAACCGCTCCGCCCGCAACGGCGAGGGCCGTATTGCAGATGCCGGCAATCAGGCCTTTGAGGCAGGCAACGAGCAGGACGTCGTTCGTCGATACCTTGCGCGTGAGGTTGTTGTCGATCGCCCAGGACAGGCACGCGGCCACGATCAGGAAAGCTCCCGGCGAAAGAGTCGCTCCTGCTCCGGGCTCCCATGCGAGCAGGATGCCCCCCACGACGATGGCAACCATGCCCAGCACGATGTTGCGGTCTGCGTTCTCCTTGAACACGACCCAGGCGATGACGGCCGTCAACACCCCTTCCAGATTCAGGAGCAGCGAGGCCGAGGCCGCATCGGTTCGGGACAGGCCGAGCATCAGCAGAGCAGGGCCGAGCATCCCGCCGGCAACGATTGCGCCGAGCAGCCAGGGGATCTCCGGCCTGGGAATGCTCAGCGACGGGGTCGGCCCGGTCGCGTTTCTGTTCCGGGTTTCCCGAACGAGCAGCAGGGCGCCCAGCCCGATCCCGCTTCCCAGGTAGAGCAGGCCTGCAAGCAGCAGAGGCGCCGTGTCCTGCGTGAGGAGCTTGGCAAACGGGGTGCTCGCGCCGAACAGCAGCGCGGAAGCGAGAACGGGGGCGGCGGCTCGAATCATTACGTCCCGATACTGCCATTCGGCGTAAGCGCCTCCGAAACGATCCGCTCGAGGCGCGAATACATCGAGGACCTTCATGAAGGCGGGAAGAGGCTGCAACTTTCTTACGCGGCGTTGGCGCAGGCAGGTGCCTTTGTCCACGCTGCTGTGGCGAGACATGCTGATCATTGGCACGGCAGTGAACGCCGTCGCAACCTTCGTGGCGCTGATGCTGGCGGCTCGAGGAACGCCGTCGGCGCTGGTTGCTGCCGTTCATTTCGCGCCGCTGCCCTATAACGTGTTCCTGTGGGTAGCAATCTGGCGGTCCCCGGGGCGCACGACGCAGGCGGCGCTGCTGTCCACCGTTTGGCTGGCGGTCATGACGTTGGTTTGAGCAATCGGCGCTGCATCCCGATGACGGTCACCGAACCGGAATAGTCAGGCGGGCTGCAGGACTTTCGAAGAACGGCGCTTTCGGCGCAGTTCGGCCTGCTTCGCCAGTGCATACAGCGCGGGAATCACGACCAGCGTCAGGACGGTCGACGACACCATGCCGCCGACCATCGGCGCAGCGATCCGGCTCATCACCTCGCTGCCGGTGCCGCTGCTCCACAGGATCGGCAGCAGCCCCGCCATGATCGCGACCACCGTCATCATCTTGGGTCGCACGCGTTCGGCCGCTCCTTCCATGATTGCGTGGTACAGATCGGCCACCGTCGCTTCGCGGGCTTCGGCGAGGCACCGATCGCGCGCCTCCTGCCAGGCATGGTCGAGGTAGATGAGCATGATGACGCCCGTCTCGGCGGCGACGCCGGCCAGCGCGATGAAGCCGACCGCCACGGCAACGCTCATCTGGTAGTCCAGCGCCCACATCAGCCAGACACCGCCGACGAGCGAGAAGGGCACCGACAGCATGACGATGAGCGTCTCGGTGATCCGCCGGAAGTTCAGGTACAGCAGCAGGAAGATCAGCGCGAGCGTCAGCGGCACCACGACCTTCATCCGCTCCTTGGCTCGTTCCATGTTCTCGAACTGGCCGCTCCAGGTCGCGTAGTAGCCGGGCGGAAACTCGACTTCATCGGCCACCGCCTGCTGCGCGCGCTTGACGAACGTCCCGATGTCGGCCTCGCGCGTGTCGACGTAGACGTAGGCGGCGAGCAGCGCGTTCTCGGTGCGGATGCTCGGTGCACCGCGCGTGATGCGCACATCGGCGAGCTGGCCGAGCGGGATCGACCCGTTGGCCGTCGGTACGCGCACCTCGCTGCCGAGCCGCTGAGGATCGTCTCGCAGCGCTCGCGGATAGCGCACGGAAACACCGTACCGCTCGAGCCCTTCGACGGTCGTCGTCACCGTCTCGCCGCCCAGCGCGGTCGCGATCACGTCCTGCATCGTGTCGGTGGTCAGCCCGTAGCGCGCGAGCTGGTCGCGGCGCGGCACGATCTCGACGTAGTAGCCGCCCGCCACCCGCTCGGCATAGGCGCTGCTCGTACCGGGCACCTTGCGCACCGCGGCCTCGACGCGCCGGGCGACCTGCTCGAGCGTCTCGAGGTCCTTGCCGAACACCTTCACCCCGACCGGCGTGCGAATGCCGGTGGACAGCATGTCGATGCGCGCCTTGATCGGCATCGTCCACGAGTTCGCCAGGCCGGGGAACTTCAGCGCGGCGTCCATCTCGGCGATCAACGCGTCGACGGTCAGGCCGGGCCGCCATTCCGAGGGTTGCTTCAGGTTGATGACTGTCTCGAACATCTCGAGCGGCGCCGGGTCGGTGGCGGTGTTGGCGCGCCCGGCCTTGCCGTATACCGATTCGACTTCCGGGAAGGTCTTGAGGATGCGGTTCGTGGTCGCGAGAAGCCTGCCGGCCTCGGTCACCGACATGCCCGGCAGCGCCGCCGGCATGTAGAACAGCGTGCCTTCGTTGAGCGTGGGCATGAACTCGGAGCCGATCTGGCGCGCCGGAAGGAAGGTGACGGCGAGCGCGACCGCGGCCAGCAGCAGCGTGACGACCTTGAAGCGCAGCACGGTGCGGATGACGGGCCGATACACCCAGACCAGCAGCCGGTTCACCGGATTGCGCTTCTCGGGCAGGATGCGCCCGCGCACGAAGAACAACATCAGCACGGGAACCAGCGTCACCGACAGCAGCGCGGCGCCGGCCATCGCGAACGTCTTCGTGAAGGCGAGCGGCGAGAACATCCGTCCTTCCTGGCCTTCGAGCGTGAAGACCGGCAGGAACGACACGGTGATGATCAGCAGCGAGAAGAACAGCGCCGGGCCGACTTCCTTGCAGGCACGAACGATCGCTGCCGAACGCTCGGCCTGCGGGGCGCCTGCCGGAACGTGCTCGAGCCGCTTGTGCGCGTTCTCGATCATCACGATGGCCGCGTCGACCATCGCGCCGATCGCGATCGCGATGCCGCCCAGGCTCATGATGTTCGACCCCAGCCCGAGCGCGCGCATCGCGATGAATGCCACGAGGATGCCGAGCGGCAGCGTGACGATCGCGACCAGCGCGCTGCGTACGTGCAGCAGGAACACGATGCACACCAGCGCGACGATCAGGCTCTCCTCGAGCAGTGTCCATTTCAGGTTGTCGATCGCACGCTCGATCAGCGTCGAACGGTCGTAGACCGGTACGATCTCGGCGCCGGCGGGCAGGCCCGGAGCAATCTCGGCGATCTTCGCCTTCACGTTGGCGATCACATCGAGCGCGTTCTGGCCGAAGCGCGCCATGACGATTCCCGAGGTCACTTCGCCTTCGCCGTTCAGCTCCGAGATTCCGCGCCTCTCGGCGGGCACGATCTCGACGCGTGCCACGTCGCCGATCCGCACCGGAACGCCGCGCTCGCTCTTCAATACGATCCCGGCGATGTCGTCGGTGCCGCGCAGGTATCCGCGGCCGCGCACCATGTATTCCTTCTCGGCGAGCTCGATGACGCGGCCGCCGACATCGCGGTTCGATGTGCGGATCGCCTTCGTGACCTCGTCGACCGTGATGCCGTAGCCCGCCAGCCGCTGCGGGTCGACGACCACCTGGTACTCGCGCACGAAGCCGCCCAGGCTCGCCACCTCGGCCACGCCCGATGCCTTCGTGAGCTGGTACCGCACGTACCAGTCCTGCAGGCTGCGCGTCTCGGCGAGCGTCATGTCGCGGCCGAGCAGCGCGTACTGATAGACCCAGCCGACACCGGTTGCATCGGGCCCGATCTGCGGGGCCACGCCTTGCGGCAGCCGCCCGGCGGCCGCGCTCAGGTACTCGAGCACACGCGAGCGCGCCCAGTAGATGTCGGTGCCATCCTCGAAGATCACGTAGACGTACGAGGCGCCGAACATCGAGAAGCCGCGCACGACCTTCGCGCGCGGCACGGCGAGCATCGACGTGGTCAGCGGATAGGTCACCTGGTCTTCGACGACCTGCGGCGCCTGGCCGGCGTAGTCGGTGTAGACGATGACCTGCACGTCGGAGAGGTCGGGCAGCGCATCGACGGGCGTGTGCCGTGCCGCATAGACGCCCACGCCCACGAGGAACAGCGTTGCCAGCAACACGAGAAAGACGTTGCGTGCCGACCATTCGATGATCCGACCCAGCACGCCCGAGTGGTCGCTGGCCGAGGCTTCGTCGCGTCTCGCAGTCATCTCAATGGCCTTTGTGCCCTGTGCCACCCGAAGCGGTGCCGGCGGGCAACCGCTCGATACGCGTGATCAGGAACTCGCCTGGTTCACCCTGTCGGAACTCGAAGCGCGCGGCGGTCCCCGGCGTGATGCCGTCGACGAGCGCGGAGTCGGCGAGCGTGAAGTCCATCGTCATCGCCGGCCACTTCAGCGACGGGATTTCACCGTGCGTGACCGTCACGCTGCCGGAGGCTCGATCGATCGCGTCGATCGTCCCTTCCGCGCGATGCGTTGTGCCCGCGCCGGCTTGTTCGCCGCCGCCTCGCGCGTCGCTGCCCGCCTGCCCGGTGCCGCTGTCGACGAGGTTCGCGAGCGCGGCCCGGAGCTGGCTCTCGGAATCAATGAGGAAGTTCGCCGAGACGACGACCCGGTCCCCCGGCTTCACTCCTTCGAGCACCTCGACGGCGTCGCTGCCACGCTCACCCAACTGCACCGGGCGCGGCTGGAAGCGACCCTCGCCGAGCGCGAGCAGCACAACCTGCCGCTGGCCGTCGTCGATGACCGCCGTGGCGGGCACGGTCGTTCGCGGCGTGGAGCCGCCGGTGTCGAGCTCGACCTGCGCGAACATTCCCGGTTGCAGCAGGCCCTCCCGGTTGTCGAGCTCGAGACGAACGGGCGTGCTGCGCGTCGCCGCGTTCAACGTGGGATAGCGGTAAGCGACCTTGGCTTCGAATCGCCGGCCGGGAAAGGCGTCGAGCGTCACCTGCGCCGGCTGGCCGACGCGCACACGCGCCAGGTCGCGCTCGTAGACGTCGGCGATGATCCAGACCCGGGAAAGATCGGCGATGCGGAACAGTGTTTCGCCCGCTTCGAACCGCGCTCCCTGGATCGCCGGCTTTTCCAGCACGATCCCGTTGGCGGGCGAATGAAAGGTCTGGCGCGGCGAAGTCTGGTCGGCGACCTGCAGATTGCGCAGTCGGCCGCGCGTGGCCTCCGCGAGCCGCCGGGCCGATTCGTTGGCGATTGCGTCGTTGCCTTCGCTGTCGCGCGCCAGGCGCTCGGCGATGCGAAGCTCTTCGCCGGCCGACTGCAGCTCCGGGCTGTAGGTGGTGAAGAGCGCCTGTCCCTTGCGGACCTTGTCGCCGACGGCGCTGACGTGCAGGCGTTCGATCCACCCTTCGAAACGCGGTGCCACGACCACCTGCGCACGCTCGTCCACCTCGACGCGGCCGCTTGCGCGCACCGTCGCCTCGAGCGGATGCTCCTCGACCAGCGCGGTGCGCACGCCGAGCGTCTGGACTCGCGCCGGGCTCACGACGACGACGCCGGCGTCGCCTGGATTGTCGTCCGCGTACACCGGGATGTAGTCCATCCCCATCGAATCCTTCTTCGGCACGGGCGACGTGTCGGGTAACCCCATCGGGTTCCGGTAGTAGAGGATTTGGCGCTCGCCGGCGGGGGTGGCGCCGCCGGACGTCGTCGTGGGATCGGTTGCGAGGCCGTTCGCGGGAGCGGCCGTCGAGCGGGCCGATTCCGCGCTGTGCTGCGCGACGCTCGATACGGCAGCGGGAATAAGAACCTTCCCACTGCCCATCCAGTAGCCGGCTCCCAGGGCCAGCGCGAATGCCGTGGCGAACGCCACGGTCCGGATCGGAGTCATTTCGGTGCTCCTGTGATTCTTTCGATCTCGACCAGCGCCAGCCGCGCTTCCTGCTCGGCCTGCAGTGCCCGCGCGCGGATGTCGATGAGTTGGCGCTCGGCCTCGATCACGCTGTCGAAATCGACCTTGCCGTTGGCCAGTGCCGCGCGAGCCGCATCTCGGGTGGCGATCGCCTGCGGCAGCAGCGTTCGCTCGAGCAGTCGCAGGCTGTCTCGATTCGACGCGAACGCCGACCAGAGTCGACCGAGTTCACCGCTGGCACGAGCCTGGGCATCGGCGCGTCGCGCCTCGGCAGCGGTAATCATGTATTCCGCCTCGCGCTCCTTGGCGCGGCGGCTCGCCTGCTGCAACGGAACCATTACTTCGAACATCAGCGCCCACGAGCTCTTGCCTTCATAGGGACGGTCGTTCCGGAGCCCGACGCTGAAGTCCGGCAGGCGATCCTGGTACGTACGCTCTCGCTCGGCTCGCGCGACCTCGATCCCCGCAGTGCTCGTCTGAACTTCCGGGTTGCGAGTGCGCGCTGCATCGAAGAGCGCCGCTGCCTCGAGGCGTTCGGGCAGGGGCGGCGGTTCGGACGGTGCGGCGAGCGGTGCTTGTGGCGGGCGCGCAAGCAGCCCGTTCAGGGCCGCGGCCAGCCCCTTGCTGCGCTGTTCGGCCTCGAGCAGCGCAACGCGCTGCGCGGTGATTTCGCGTTGCGTGCGCAGCACCGCCTGTTGCGGCACCAGCCCCAGCTCGAATCGCTTCAGGCTGAGCTCTTCGAGCCGTTGCAGCAGCGTGAGCCCCTGCTGGCTCAGCGCGAGCTCGCGGCCGGCCACGTAGTAGCGCAGCCAGGCGGCTTCGATTCGCGCAACGAGCTCGTTCCACGTCGCATCCCGTGTCGCTGCGGCTTGCCCGGCTCGCGCCTGCGCCGCGCGGGACGCGAGTTCGCGCTTTCCCCATCCGGGCAGCGGCTGCGAGATCTGGTAACGGGTTTCGCCGACTTGCCCGGGAACGAGCGAAGCCGAGCGATTGCGCATCGCATTGCCGAAGTCCATCAGCTCGACCCCGACGGTCGGGTCCGGAAGCGCGCCGGCGGGCACAACCCGCTCGAGGGCGGCCGCGGCCTCGGCGCGCTCGGCAGCGAAGGCAGGGTGATTGCGGCGCGCGTATTCGATCAGCTCGTCGACGTTTGCTCCAAGCACCGGTTCGGCCGACGCCGGCGCGTCGGGTGCGTTACCGGTGGCGAATGCGAAAGCGCTGGAGAAGGCGAAGGCGAGCGCGGCGAGCGTCGGGACGCCACGACGGCGCCGGTGCTGCCCAAGTGCCGAAGACGGAAAGCGCATGACGTGTGGGCGCGAAGGCGGTCTCTTGTCGGTGCAATAGGGTCAGCGAACGACTTCGAGGCCGATGACGACCAGCTCTCCGCCCACCTGCGCGGGCACGAAGCGGATCTTGTCGCCGACTTTCACGATTTCCAGCATCGCGCGTTCGGCAACGCGGAACGCCATCGTCATCGACGGCATTCCGAGCCCTTCGAGCGGTCCGTGTGCGATGGTGAGCTTGCCCGTCGTGGTGTCGACTTTCCGCACCGTTCCGTCGGCCTGCCTCGTCGAGTCCGAGCTCGTCGGTGCGTGCCCGGAGTCGTGATGATGCGTTTGCGCCAGTGCCGCGCTGCCAAAAGGAAGACCCAGCAGGACGGCGAGAGCCGTCGATCGAAGGATGCGGTCGTTCATGATTCGTGGTTTCCAGTCCAATGGGATCGGTGTGCGCAGGATGGCGGACGACGGTGGTCAGGGCGCTGACTGGATGATTACGTTCGTGTAATCGGAGAACGGCAATGATCGATCGAAGTGAGCCGACGCCAGCTCAGGTATACGACGAATATCTCGGGTCCACGATCGCTGATCCGTGGACGCAGGTCGTGCTGGGGCATGCAGCGCTGCGCAGCGGGGAGCGTGTGCTGGACGTTGCATTTGGCACTGGCAGCGTCGCCCGGCAGGCGGCCGCTCGGGTGGGGCGCTCGGGGAAGGTCGTGGCCGTTGACATCAACGAGGACATGCTCGCTGTCGGCAGCAAGCTTGCGCTGCCCGCGCAGGCGGCGCGCATCGATTGGCGGCAAGGTGATGCCGCGCGGTTGGATATGGCGGACCGGAGTTTCGATGCCGTTGTGTGCCAGCAAGGGTTGCGGTTCTTCCGCGATCGAAGCGCCGCCGCTCGGGAGATGCGCCGAGTGCTGGTCGAGCGGGGTCGCGCGGTGATCAGCGTGTGGCAGTCGCTCTAGCAACATCCGCTGTACGCAGCGCTCTTCGAAGCGACGGCGCGCCACCTCGGGGCGTCCGTTTCGGATCTGGACCTCTCGTTTTCCTTGCCCGACTCGGAGACCTTGCGGGAACTGCTTCGTTTCGGCGGGATTCTCGGAGGTCGAGACCGTCCCGCATACGCTTACCGTGCGACTGCCGGAGCCCGAGCGCTTCGTGCAGCTCACGACAACAGGGGCGGCCACCTCCATCCCCGCGTTTGCACGGCTCGACGAAGCGGCGCGAAAACGATTGGTCGAGGCCATCGGCGTCGACCTGCGGACCGTCACAAGGGGTTTCAGCGAAGACGGGTTTCTCGTCTTCCCCATGCACTCGAACATCGCGGTGGCGCGCGTGAAGTGACGCATTGCGTGGCGGCAGCGACGAGCTGACCAGGAGGCGCCAGATGCGGATCGTCCGTTGGCGCACTCGATGTTGGCGCGCCGATCAGCCCGCGCCGCCTGCGGATCCTGAAGCACCTGGGGCGGCCGGAATTCGCGCACTCTCACAATTGCGCAGTTGCTCCTCGTATCGCTGTTTGCGCCGTTCGTTCAGATAGGGGGTCGTTTGCGCGCGAGGGCCGTGATCCAGCGGCAGTACGAGCCTGTCCGGGGGGCAACCGGCTGCATCTTTCGAGTCGGAGCCCGAGCGTTGCGCTTCTGCCTGGAGTGCGCTGCGCCCCTTCTCGATGAGCCAGAGATCGGGCCCGGCGAAGACGGGCAGTGAGAGGCTCGCTACGAGCGCTGCGGTAACGGTTTTCACGAATGACACGATTCAACTTCCTCCGGATTGACCGCTGACGCGCACACGACGTGCAGCGCCATGAGGTCTCAGCGATCGTGCCGTTCCGCGGATGACGCGACGGCGACCGGAGGATGAGGATCGTGTAATGCGTGCGGTCTCTGGAAGATGACCGGAATGTAATCGCTGCGTAAGGATGGGGTTCTATTGAGTCGCTAGCATCGAGGATTGAGCACAAAAAGGAGTGACTTCATGGTCGATGGCCGAGAATCGGAGCAGCCAAAGGCCTCGCGAGGCGCGACTGACGACGGCGCTCGACCGGCGACGCGCGGCGCGCACGATCACAGTGAACATGCACATCACGGCGAGCATGCGCACCATCACAGCGAGCACGCGCACCACATCGAGCATGGACACGACCACTCAGCGCACGCGCAGCACGCAGCCCACGGCAACCGGCACCGGTCGATGGCACACGTAGCGGACACCGAACGCGCCGAGGCGGGCACCTTCGCGCCAGCGCCGACCGCGGGCGAGACGATCTACACCTGTCCAATGCATCCGGAGATCCGCCGCAATGCGCCGGGCAACTGCCCGATCTGCGGAATGGCGCTCGAGCCGCTCCTTCCCGGACTCGAGGACGAAGAGAACCCGGAGCTCGTCGACTTCAGGCGGCGATTCTGGTGGACGCTGCCGCTGACCGTGATTGTCACAACGCTGGCGATGTTCGGTCATCGATTCGCGCTGATGTCGCCGGCGACGCAGTCGTGGGTCGAGCTCGTGCTGTCGATTCCGATCGTGTTGTGGGCCGGATGGCCGTTCTTCGTGCGCTGCTGGCAGTCGATCCGCAACGCGAGTCCGAACATGTGGACGCTGATCGGCATCGGCGTCGGCGCGGCGTTTCTCTACAGCGTCGTGGCGACGATCGCGCCGCAATGGTTTCCCGAGTCGTTCATCGCGCACGGTCGGGTAGGGGTCTACTTCGAAGCGGCTGCGGTGATCGTCTCGCTCACGCTGCTCGGCCAGATGCTCGAGCTGAAGGCACGGGGCCAGACCTCGGCGGCGCTGAAGTCGTTGCTCGGTCTTGCGCCCAAAACTGCCCGTCGCCTGAACGACGACGGCACGGAAGGCGACATCCCGCTCAACCATGTACACGTCGGCGACCGGCTGCGCATCCGCCCGGGCGAGAAGGTGCCGGTGGACGGTGTCGTCATCGAGGGCGAGAGCTCGATCGACGAATCGATGCTCACGGGTGAGCCGATTCCGGTGCGCAAGCGAGCCGGTGACAAGGTCGTGGGCGCGACGATCAACACGAGTGGTGCGCTCGTGATGCAGGCCGAGCGCATTGGTGCCGAAACGATGCTCTCGCAGATCGTCGCGATGGTCGCGCAGGCGCAGCGCTCACGCGCACCGATGCAGCGCCTGGCCGACGTGGTCGCTGGCTGGTTCGTGCTTGCGGTGCTCGCGATTGCGGTCGTCACCTTCGTCGTCTGGGGGTTCTTCGGTCCGCAGCCGAGCTGGGTGTATGCCACGCTCAATGCGCTCGCGGTGCTGATCATCGCGTGCCCGTGCGCGCTGGGGCTCGCGACGCCGATGTCGATCATGGTCGCCACCGGCAAGGCGGCGACGCAGGGAATCCTCTTTCGCGATGCAGCGGCAATCGAGTCGTTCCGCACGATCGACACGATCGTCGTCGACAAGACCGGCACGCTGACCGAAGGCAAGCCCGCGTTCGATCGTGTCGTCGCTGCTTCCGGGTGGGACGAGGCGGAAGTGCTGCGGATTGCCGCGAGCCTCGATCAGGGGTCCGAGCATCCGCTGGCGCATGCCATCGTCGACGAGGCCAGGCGCCGCCCGCTGGCGCTGGTTGCCGCGGAGAGCTTCGAGTCGGCGAGCGGCATCGGCGTACGGGGCACGGTCGAAGGCCGCCATATTGCGCTGGGCAATACCGCGCTGATGGACGACGAGGGCGTGCCATACGGCGCACTGACGGGCGAAGCCGAGAGCCTGCGCGCGCAGGGTGCGAGCGTCATGTACCTGGCCGTAAACGGGCAAGCGGCGGGACTGCTCGCCGTCTCCGATCCGATCAAGCAAACCACGCCGGAGGCCGTGCGAGCGCTGAAGAACGCGGGGTTGCGGCTCGTGATGGCGACCGGCGACGGCTGGACCACCGCACGCGCGGTCGGCGCGAAGCTCGGCATCGACGAGGTGATCGGCGAGGTCAAGCCGGCCGACAAGGTCGCGCTCGTCGAGCGACTGCAGGCCGAAGGCCGCCGCGTGGCGATGGCGGGCGACGGGATCAACGACGCGCCGGCACTCGCGCGAGCCGACATCGGCATCGCGATGGGCACCGGTACCGACGTCGCGATGAATGCCGGTCACGTCACGCTGGTCAAGGGCGACCTTCGCGCGATCGCGCGTGCGCGCCGAATCTCCACGCAGACGGTGCGCAACATGCGGGAGAACCTCGGCTTCGCGCTGATCTACAACGCGCTCGGCGTTCCGATCGCCGCCGGCGTTCTCTATCCGGCGTTCGGCTTGCTGCTCTCGCCGTTGATCGCGGCGTTGGCGATGAGCCTGAGCTCAGTCTCCGTGGTCTCGAACGCCTTGCGCCTGAGGAACGCGCGCACTTGAGGAATGGAATGACGCGTTGGATCTGGATTTCGCTCGCCGCACTCGCGATTGCGGCGAGCGTGGCGCTGGGATGGCAACAGACCGCGCTTTCGCCGCGGGGGAAGTGGATCGAGACGAACGATGCTGCCGTTCTTGGGCAGGGCCGTAAGCTGTACGACCGGTACTGCGCGAGTTGCCACGGCGCGAATCTCGAAGGCCAGCCCGACTGGACGAAGCGCCTGCCTTCGGGGCGCATGCCGGCGCCGCCGCACGACGCGACCGGTCATACCTGGCACCATGCGTCGGATGTGCTGTTCGGCATCGTGAAGGGCGGTGTCGAGAAGTACGCGCCCGCGGGCTACGAGAGCGATATGCCGGCGTTCGGTGGCACGCTTTCCGACCCCGAAATCCGGGCCGTGCTCAGCTACATTCGTTCGACGTGGCCCGAGGACGTGAAGCGACGCCACGAAGAGCGCGAGCGAGCAGCGCGCGGACGCTGAAGCTCAGTACCCGACCGTGAAACGTCGTCGCGAATGTGCCGGCTTCTCGAGTTCGTCGATCATCGCCACCGCGTAGTCGTCCAGCGAGATGCGACTCTCGCCGTTCGCGTCTACCAGTAGTCGGTCGTCGCCGAGTCGGAACTGACCGGTCCGCTTGCCTGGTTCGAGCATCGCCGAGGGACTGAGCATGGTCCAGTCGAGCGTGCGCTCCTGCCTCAGCAACTCCAGCGCTTGCCGCGCGCCCTCGGCGGTCGCCTTCCACGCCTCGGGGAACTGCGGCGTGTCGATCACCAGCACGCCTGGCGCCGCTTCGAGGCTGCCCGCACCGCCCACCACCAGCAGGCGTGGCACGCCGGAGTTCTTCACCGCGGCGATGATCGAGCGGAAGCCGCGCAGGTAGTAGCCGAGAACGTCGGCTTGCGCATGCCCGCTGAACGCGCTCAGGACAGCGTCGTGACCTCGCAGCAATCCGGCCAGCGCTGCCTCGTCGAGCACGTCGGCCTTGACCACGCTGAGATTGTCCTGCGCTTCGAGCTTGCCGGGCTGGGAAACGAGGGCGGTGACCTTATGACCGCGCGTCAAGGCCTCGTTTCGCAGCGCCGAACCGACATAACCGCTTGCGCCGATCAATGCAATGTTCACGATCCGCCTCTCCTATGCTCTCGAGCGCGTCGAACGGCAGCGGCTTCGTCGACAGAGTAGCCGCGCCGTGGTTCGAAGCGCGCCATGATCCCGCTGCGCGGACGCCCTCGGCCTGGTGAGGCGAATACTATGCTCCGCGCCTGTTTCCGATTCAAAGGGCGCGGCAGATCGGGTCTCGACTGCGCTGACGAAGTTCGGGCGCTCCGTGCGCTCAGGCGGCGGGCACGGTGAACGCGAAGCGGAACGTCCCTTCCATGCTGGACGCCGAGATCGATCCGCCGTGCGCCTCGACGATCGATTTCGCGATTGCGAGGCCGAGGCCCGCTCCCTCGCCCTCCTTCCGGCGCGAGGCATCGACCCGGTAGAAGCGGTCGAACAGCCGGGGCAGGTGTTCGGGCGCGATCGGCAGCCCGGGGTTCTCGACGCTCAACTCGGTCTGCCCAGCACGACCTGCGCCGACCGTCACGCGAATCTCCCCGTCGCGGGGGGTGTGCCGGATCGCGTTCGATAACAGGTTGCTCACCGCGCGCCGTAGCATGTCGCGGTCGGCGCGTGCGCGTCCCTCGCCGGTGAGTACGAGCCGCACGCCGCGCTCCTCGGCCAGCGCCTCGTAGAACGCAAACAGGCGCTCGACCTCAGAAGCCAGATCGACGCTCTCGGTTCGCGTGGTAATCAATCCGTTGTCGGCTTTGGCCAGGAACAGCATGTCAGAGGTCATCTGCGAGAGGCGTTCGTACTCCTCGAGGTTCGAGTACAGGATCTCGCGGTATTCGTCGGCGGTGCGCGCACGGGCGAGTGCAACCTGCGTCTGCGTCATCAGGTTGCTGACCGGCGTGCGCAGTTCGTGTGCGAGATCCGACGAGAAGTCCGACAGGCGCCGGAACGAATCCTCGAGCCGCGCCAGCATGTCGTTGAAGGCCGCGGCGAGCGGAGCGAGCTCCGATGGCATCGATTCAGGCGGCAAGCGCTCGCCGAGCCGATCGGCGGAGACGCGCTGCATCAGATTCAGCGCCTTGCGCGCGGGCGCGAGGCCCCGGCGCGCCGAGAACCAGCCCAGCAGCGCGGACAGCGCGATGCCGACCGCGACACTCACCCACAGGCTGTTGCGGAAGTCGGTCATGAACTGGCGATGGAAATCGATGTCGAGTGCGACGACGATCCCCGCCGGCTGCGCGCCCTCGATTCCGGTGTCCGCGGTCATCGAGATGTAGCGAAACAGTCGGCCTTCGTGCTCTCGCATACTCGCTTCGGCGGCCTGCGGTGCATCGGCCGACGGAACCGACCACGCTGGCCCGTTTGCGAGCCCGAAGCCTTCAGACCTGTATAGCCTCCTGCCATCAGGCGCGACGACAGCAACGAACAGGTCGTGGTGCCCGACGAGCGCTTCGGCCAATTTGTCGTGCACTGCGACGAGCTCGCTTTCGGTGCGTACCTTCGAGAGCACGTTGCGCACGAGCTCGAGTTTTCCTTCGAGCACGGCCTGGTCCTGCTCCATCAGGTGCGCGTCGACCAGCCGCCCGACGAAGTAGCCCCCGAAGAGGAGGACGGCAGTCGAAGCGATCGAGAAATACAGCGTGAGCAGGAACGTGAGCGACCGCCGTTTTCGCATCAGGTTTGCTCCGGCGCCTCGATCACGTAGCCCATGCCGCGCACGGTGCGGATCAGCTTCGGCTCGAAGTCGTCGTCGACCTTCGCACGCAGGCGGCGTACGGCCACCTCGATCACGTTCGTGTCGCTGTCGAAGTTCATGTCCCAGACCTGCGAGGCAATGAGCGAGCGCGGCAGCACTTCGCCCTGTCGGCGCAAAAGCAGCTCGAGCAGCGCGAACTCCTTCGCGGTGAGATCGATGCGCCTGCCGGAGCGAATCACGCGACGCCTGAGCAGGTCGAGCTCGAGATCGGCCACCTGCAATCGCTGTTGTTCGCGACCGAGCCCGCGCCGCAGCAGCGTGCGCACGCGCGCGAGCAATTCTGAAAACGCGAAAGGCTTGACGAGATAGTCGTCGGCGCCCAGTTCGAGTCCCTTGACGCGATCGTCGACCTGGTCACGCGCGGTCAGGAACAGCACCGGCATCGACCGGCCCGCGGCGCGGATCCGTCGCAGCACTTCCCATCCATCGATGCCGGGGAGCATCACGTCGAGCACGACGAGGTCGTAGTCGTTCTGCGTCGCCAGATGCGTCCCGTCGATGCCGTCGCGCGCCAGGTCCGCTACGAACCCGGCTTCGCTCAGCCCCTGTCGCAGGTAGTCGCCCGTCTTTCGTTCGTCCTCGACGATGAGGATCTTCACAGTTTCCCTCGACAGATTCATTTCCCTCATGACGGCCATTGTGCCGCCTGGAGATGGGGTGTGGCTGACGATTACGCAGATGTAATGCGCCGGTAAGGCAACGTTTAACAACAGCCGATCACATCGACGATACCGGTGCCAACAGGTATGCAGAGCTGATGCGAGGACATCGATGAAGAAGTGCCGCAGCACCTGTCCGGGACGCGATCGTCGACACACCGAGCGCCGCGAACCTGCTTGATGCAGCAGGTTTCCGAGCTCATTCAGGCCGATCGACGCTCCTGGCGCACGCATCCGACAGTTTCCTGCGGGAATCCGTTTCTTCTCGGCAGGGCCAATACATGCCGCTGGTGTGCAGTTTCAAGCCCGACAATCGTCTGTTCACATCCGGGAGATGACGAAGATGCACCAGAAGATCCAGAATGAACCTGCGATCCTGCGGCGTCCGAAGGTCCAGGAACGTACCGGTCTGTCGCGCAGCACGCTCTATCAGTACATCAAGGACGGCGGTTTCCCGAAGCCGGTGCAGCTGGGCCTGCGTGCGGTGGGTTGGCTCGAATCCGATATCAGCGACTGGATCGCGATGCGGGTCAAGGATTCCCGTTCGGGCAGTGCGTCGGCTGCACGCTGACCACGCGAGAGAAGGGATCGCGGCGCAATGCAACGCACTCCGCGCGTGTGCGGGCTGCCGGTGACGTTACATGCGCCCCGCCCCGAAGAGACTGCGATCCGGGGCGAGGGCGTGAGTCTGTCTCAGAAGGCCGTCCGTGACAGGCTGTTTCGCTCAACGCGAATACGTGGTTGTACTCCGGCGAGCGCCAGGGCGTTGTCGCGCCGGCTATCGACGACTCTGTTGCGTGCCGCGTTCGGGCGCGTCACCCGGAGGCTTCAGACTGGGCCAAGAAGCTTTGCAGTTCTCGCTTGCCGACCTGACGCAGCGAAAACAGCTTCGTTTGATGCTCGAGTCGCGGTTTGCTCAATCCGCGTTCCCAGTTGTAGATTGTTTGATCGCTTACCGACAGCAGTTTCGCGAGATCGGCGACCGAGAGACCCAGTCGTTGTCGCATCGACGCGACTCCCTTCGGCATGAATCTCACTTGCTTTGCCGATGTCTCGACAGGCGACGCCGCGGTTGTAGGTTGATCTCGTTCGACGGCGGAGGCGCTGCGTTCGAGTAGCTTCACTCGAGCTTTCAACGACGCGATCTCCTGTCGCTGTTGGGAAAGCATCTTCCGGGTTCGTTCGAGGCTCGCGCGGGACTCGCGCCGAGCGATCCTGCCGATCTCTTCTCTGAATGTCTTAGCGATGTTCGACATTTGCTATTGGAGGCCGAGAGGCGCCGTTTGGATTCGATGTTTCGAATTGGATGTAGAAGGCCAATAGTAAGGCGGTCCGGTGCCTACGGGCAGTTTTTGATCCGGCTCTCGTCCCGGAGCGGCGTTTAGAGACAGCGTTCAACGGTGCGAAAAACGCCGGATGCGACAGCTCCGCGCGCGAAATGTAGTCGCTCACGGATCGTGGTTATCGAAAGCTCGAGATGGTTGATGCTGCGCGCCGTCTCGCCAAGTGTTGCGAAATCACCTCGGCACGCCGGATGAAAGCCGTGGCCAGTTGGTCGAACCGTTCGTCCATTCACTACGAGCTTGCCGCGTCATATGAACGCGGTGCGTCCGTCAGGCGCTTTCAAGTTTCGGTCGCACTTCCACCGTGTCGCTCGAGCCGCTGTCCCGAAGATTTCAGATGCGCGCAACGACTGCACCAATCGACTGATCAGGTCGTACACCTAGTGTAGTAGCCGCGCGCGTGGATTCTCGCGGCTCGTCGTTCGCCCGGTTGGACCCTCCGACATCAGTCGCAACTGCGATCGGTCTTTTGCCATCGATCGACACTCCGGTTGATCTCCCTCAGCCCGAATCACGACCGAAGGTGCCGGGCCATCGTCGTAGACCGATCGCCTGATGCGACTGCCGTCCTAGGGCGCCCGTCGCCTTACTGAACTAGCGCGTCCCCGGTCGCCTCCCCGTCAGACAACTGACGGGGTGCGCCATGGCGCTCAAAGCGGGAGAAGGGCTCCAGCAGTGGGAGATCGCAGTTACCAGGAAGGTGGTCGGTGAGTTCCGAAGACGCTCGCGAAGCCTCGCGCGAGAGGAATTCGACGATCTGATACAGGACTGCCTCGCGCACTGGATTGTGGTGCGCCAAAAGCTCGCGCCCGACCCGGAAGCACCCCCGGTGGCGTACATGGCGCAGGTCCTGCGCAACAAGCTCACCGACCGGATACGCGAACAATCGGCCGACAAACGTGCGGGTGAACAGGATCTGCTTTCGCTCGATGCTCCGCTCGACCGATCGGAAGACGGCGTGACGCTGGGCGACGTGTTGGCCGATTGCGCGTCGGCACAGTCGGACGAGTCCGGTGGCGGCAATCGAGACCATGCCCGCATCGACATCGCCCGCGTCTTGGTGCGACTGACACCGCAACAACAGCAGTTATGCCGGATGTTGGGCGAAGAGGGATGCTCGATCAAAGAGGCCTCCGAGCGGCTTCGAATTCCGCGCGGCACGCTGTACGAGGAGATCAAGCGCATTCGACGAGTCTTTGTCGATCAAGGGCTTGGCGAGTACCTGAAGCCGTAGCCGACACTTTTTCACACGAATCCGTATGCCTGATGAGTGACCTGAATCGGCGCGGAATCGATGATCAAGTTCACCATCACGAGCACGAAGGGTGGTGTCGGAAAGACGACGCTCACGGCGAACCTGGGCGCGCTGTTGGCCGACATGGGTCTGCGGGTCCTGCTGGTCGATGCGGACGTGCAACCGTCGCTCTCGAAGTACTTTCCGCTTGCCGTGCCGCAACCTCTGGCGGGGCTTACCGAGACGATCGTTCGCGGCGAGGTCACCGCGCCCTGCATTACGGCAACGACGCTGCCGAATCTAGACATCATCGTCTCGGACGATCCCGAAGGGCGCCTGCCGAACTGGTTGCTTCATCGCATCGACCGCGGGTTTCGCTTGCGTGTCGCCCTGCAAGCCACTGCGGTCGCCGATGTGTACGACTATGTGTTGATCGATACGCAGGGCGCGATCGGCCCCCTGCAGGACGCCGCGGTTCTCGCCGCCGACATTCTCGTCTCGCCGATTACTCCGGAGATCCTCTCGGCGCGCGAATTCAATGACGGCACGCTGGAACTCCTCGAGCGCCTCGAGCCGGGCAGTGCGCTTGGGGCTGCGCTCGGTCCCGTGAAAGCAGTGATCTACCGGCAGGACCGCACGGCCGATGCGCGCCTGATTGCCAGCGGCATTCGCGACGACTTTACGCGCTTCGAGGGCCGCGTATCGGTGCTCGAGACGGTCGTGCCGCACGCCAAGGCGTACAAGGAAGCAGCCACGCTGCGAATCCCCGTGCATCGGCACGAAGCGCGGCGTTCGGGTGTCATGCCCAGCGCCTGCACGGTCATGCACCAGCTCGCCTGGGAGCTGATCCCGGGCCTGCGCGGTATCCAAGTCGGCGGCTATCCCGCTGCGGATCGATCGGCATGAGCGCAAGAGTTTCGCTCGACGAGCGCCGGCGACGGGTGGCCGAATCGTTGCTGGTCGGCAATCCGGGTAACAACGCGCGGGATCTGGCCGTCTCCAACGAGCTGCAAGGTGAGGCGCAGATCGAGCTCTCGATCGATGACATTCATCCGTACGAGAACAATCCGCGGCGCGCGGCGAACGCGAAGTTCGACGACATCAAGGAATCGATGCGCACGAGCGGCCTGCGAAGTCCGCTGACCGTCACGCGCCGTCCCGGCGAGGCGCACTTCATCGTCGAGGCCGGCGGCAACACGCGGCTGCGCGCGCTGAGGGAACTATGGGCCGAGACGCGTGATCCGCGCTTTCACAAGCTGGTGGTGCTCCTTCGCCCATGGCGATCCGAGAGCCACGTGCTCACCTCGCACCTGATCGAAAACGAGCAGCGTGGCGAGATGACTTTCTGGGACAAGGCCTGTGGCATCGTCGCCCTGAAGGCGCGTCTGGAGGCCGAGCAGGACCGCTCTTTGTCGTTGCGTCCCCTCGAGGATGCGCTTCACGAGCTCGGTCTGTCGGTGAACACCGCGACGCTTGCGCTGCAGCTCTTCGCCACCGAGCGGTTGCGAACGCTCGGCGAAGCGGTGACCGGACTTTGCGGTCTGGATGTCAAGACGATCCAGCCACGACTGAACGCACTCAAGCGCTACGCGCAGGCGCGAACTTCGATTACCGAAGACGAGCTCTATGCGCGGGTGTTCGAGCCGATTTTCGGGCGATTCGCACAGCAGGGCACCCAGCGCGCCCCTTTCAGCGTTGCTGCGGTTTGCGAGGCCTGCGAGGGCGCGCTTGCGCAGCACCTCGAAGAACCGGTCGAGAGATTGCGTGCCGGACTGAGGCCCGCAGCGGCGCGCGGTGCGGAGGCGCATGCGACGAACTCGACAACCGACGTTGCGGGTACCGGTGGCGTCGATGTGAATCGCGCAGAGCGTAAAGACCGGACGGCACAGGTCAACCGTTCGGCCCAGGACGAATTGCTCGCGCGGGCAAAGCACTTTGCCGACATGGCCGGTCTTGGCGACGCTCTTCATCGCGAGCCGAAATCGACGACTGGGCTGCGACTGTCGGCGCCACGAACCGAGGATCGATCGCGGCCCGAGCGCGAACGCGCGTGGTGGCTGCTTGCCAGCTTGTTCAACGAGCTCGATGCCGAAGCACCGGCGCCGCCGTCGGTCGATTCGGGATTCGTGCGCTGGCTCACCCATCCCGAGGATGAGTCGGCGGCGGCGTTCTGGGAGCTGCTCGCCTGTGGCCGGCGCATCGCTCGCGTGCTGCACGAGTCACGCGCGACCGACCGATCGATTCGTGCTTCGGAGCCGGCGTGATGCTCGCGCTGCAGGACGCCCAGGTGCGGCTCGTGCTGCTCAACCACGTCACCGTGCGGCTGGCCGATGCCGCGCACGAGGAGTTGGACGCCGCGGGGATCGAGCGCGAGCTGCTCGGCCGTCTTCGGCAGCTCTCGGCGGTCGATCTCAGTCGTCTTGCCGCGATGCGCAGCCTCACCATCGGCGTTGCCTTCGATGGTGCTGCGCTCAAGGCCGGCCTGCGTGCCGTGGCGCTGGTCAACGAGGCGAAGGCGCTCGAGACCTACTTCATTCGCAATGGGGCGTCCACCCACCTGATGAGCGCGCTCTTCAAGGTGCGTCGCAAGCTGACGCTGGCACGCCGGCGCGACTGCGGGGCGTGGCGCCCGGCGGGGCGCCTGCGGTTGCCCGATTACACAACTCGCGAGCGTATCTACCAGGCCTGGCGAGCGATCACCGATCCGGCGCCGCGCATTCGCTACTACCGCCTGCATCAGGAGTTCGCGCGTCTTCCGATCGCCGTGCTGGAGGCGGTCGTCCGCGAGTTCGAGGCTGACGAATGAACGCGCGCCTGCAAGTTCCGGGAATCACGCCGCAGCTGTTGCTCGACGTGTTCGATGCGCCGGTGAGTTTTCATCGGTGCCTGGTTCCGGTGACGGGCGGTATCACCTCGGCCTTGCTGCTCTCGCAGGCGATCTGGACGAGTCAGTGGCTCGAACCGGCTGCCGACGGGTGGTTCCTTCGCTCGCAGGACGAGTGGACGCAGGAGACCGGGTTGTCACGCTGGGAGCAGGAATCGGCGCGGCGTGCGTTGCGTCGCTCGGGTCTGCTCGAAGAACGGCGAATCGGGATGCCCGCCCGGCTCTGGTTTCGGGTGCGCCCCGATGCCGTCTGGCGTGCGCTGCAGGCGGCGGCCGGGCAGTCGTTGTGATGACGGCGCGCCGCATTCGTTCGGAAGGCGGTAGCACCTTGACATGCGTCGGGCTCGCAGCGGCGCACCCGCAGCGACAGACGGCGGTGGTCGAAGTCGCACCGCTGTCGATCATCTGGCCGCTGCTCGGTCGCCACATCGCTTTTCATCGCCGTCTCGTCGACGTTACGGCGAGCGTCAAGGCGGCGTTACTGCTGTCGCAATCGATCTACTGGACACGCCACGGGCGGGACATCGAGCGAAGCGGCGGGTGGTTCCACAAGACCACGGCGCAATGGGAGACGGAGACCGGCCTTTCCGTCAAAGAGCAGGCCAGCGCACGGACGCGGTTGCGCAGCCTCGCGTTGCTCGAAGAGGCGCGCAGCGGTATCCCGGCGCGGATGCACTTTCGCTTGAACGTGAACGAGCTCGGTGCGTGTCTGTCGGCGCGGATTTCAAGCCACCGGGATGCGGCGAACTGGCGCGAGCATCTCCTGCTGGCCGAGTTGCTCGGGCCGTCGCTGGCGTTTCATCGCACGCTCGCCACACTCGCCGGCGGCGTGCATGCCGGACTAATGCTCTCGCGTGCGCTGCACCTCATACGGCTTCAGGCTCGGCACCGGGTCGACGACTGGATCGCCAGTTCCGCCGCGTACTGGTTCGAAGACATCGGCCTGACGCGGCGCGAACAGGAAGCCGCGCGCCGCGATCTGTTGCGCACGGGATTCTGGGAAGAGTCGCTGCGCGGCATTCCTCCGAGCCTGATGGCACGCATCCGGCTCGATCGCCTGCTTGGGCGCTTGGCCGGCGATGCGACGGCCATCACGCAGCGCGAAGCGCCGGTGGCAGATCCGGATCGCGGTGTTGCCACTGACAGGCGTTCCCCGAAGGGCGAAACAAGTCTGCGCGCACACCGCAGTCTTGTTCGGCCGAAAGCGCCATCACTGTTTCACCCGAACCGCCATCACTGTTTCGCCGAAAGCGCCTTCTCTCATATGGATCACAGTACAAGTGAACTACTACAACCACAGCACACCGCGCACGGGGCGACTGCCGCCCATAAGGGCGGTGGTGGTGAACTGATTTTCCCCGAGCAGATGCTGCCCGCCGAGCGGCAGGCGGCGCGCCTGCTTCTGCGCGGCTGTGGCGAACAGGCGCAATGCCTGCTCGACGAGCTTGCCGCACGGCTCGAGCTGCGCGCGGTTCGCGTCGGTGCCGTCGCGTATCTGCGCGGACTCATTGCACGTGCCGCAGCCGGCACCTTCGCCGCTGAACTCGGCCCGCGGGTGGCGGCCGAGCGACACCTGCGTCAGAACGATGCGCGTCAGCGTAGCGCCTGCGAAGCCGAGGCACAGCGTCTGGCCGTCGAACGCGCCACTCCGGAGTACCAGGCCCGCGTTCAGTTTCAGCGACACAAGCTGCGCGAGATCGTCGACGGTCTCAAGGCGCGCACGAACATGGGCGGCGCGCCATGAGCCAGATCGTCTCGAACCGAAGCCGTCATGAGCGCGGGTCGTCACCAGCTCTCCACACGCGCTTTCCCGATCGACGTCGAGACACACCTTCACGGAGCACAAATGAGCACGCGAAACGCCCCGTCATCCATCGAGCCTGGACGCACGATCGATCGTTCATCGAGCATGCGCGATACACCTCTACAGAGCGAACAGCGCACCATGGGTCGCCTTCTGGACGAGACGCCCGATGCAATGGTGCTGCACACCCGCGATGCCTGGCACATGTTCGTGGGCCGCGCAGCCGACCCCGTGCACGAGCGCGCTGCGATTCCGGGTGGGCGCCGCTTCGCGGCGATGCTCAAGGCGATCTGGCATCTCTCGGCCAACGACAACCCCTACGCCGACTGGATTCTGATTCGCGTCTATCGCTCGCTCGGAGAGATCCGATCGCAAATGGACGAGCGGATCCAGGCGCGCGAGGTGGAGTTCGAGCGGCTTCGTCGCAAGGGGCTTGCGCTGTCCGTACTCGGTTCACGCGCGCCGATCACCGTGGAGCTGGGGTTTCGCAGCCCCTACGGCTACGCCACGGCGGAGGCGATCGTCGAGTTCGACTACCACGTGCGCATGGTCAGAACGCTCATGCTCAAGGATCGGCTGAGCGACGAGGCGGGCAGGGCCGAGATCCGCGCAGTCGGACGCGGCCTGCGGGCACTCTTTCTGGAGCCGATTCGCTGGGAGCGCAACCTGTTGCGCGCGGAGTTGCTGCCATTGAGCCGGCGTGATTTTCTGCCTGAAGCCGATCCGGCAGCGCGTCAGAGAGTGCAGGCGGCGGTTGCGCTCTTCGGTGAAGTGCCGCCGGAAGTCTTCACGGGCGAAGAAGCGCCACGTCATACGCAGCGTCGAATCGCATCGCGCATTGCGAGCGCGAAACAGACGCACGGCAGCACACCGGCTTCGGACGAAGCGGCACAGGCGGCGACGCCCGAGGCAGAACTGCTGTGACCGGCATGGCTGATCTCCCGGCGCGCCATCCCGATTCTCAAGAGTGCCGGATGCTGCGTGCGCTCTTCGACGAAGTGCTCAGGACCGCGGCGCTGCACGGCTTCGAGCGCGTCTCGTTTCACGGTTACCGGATCGAGGGTAGGTCTCTTTACGCTGCCGGCGGCCGGCATGTTCGCGTGATGCTCACGCTTGATGACGACGGTGGCGCCACGCTGCTCGATGCCGTCCGCATTGCAGTTGCGCGGCCTTCACGCACGGGCTCAGCATGCGTCATCCCTCACCCGCGCGCGCCGATGCTTGCTGCGCTCGAGCCCGAGTCTCTCGCTGGCTGTGTCAGCCCGGAAGATGCCCGTCATGCATCGCCCGAAACCGGTCCGATCTCCTGAGAACCGGTGGCCGCAAGGTCTGGAGGTTTGCGTTCGTGCTTCTACCCAGCCGGGGAGCCTCTCCCCGTACCGGGAGACGGCCTTCCCATTTTCCATGTGTGTCATGTCCAGGAGGCCGTCATGTCCGAATCATCGCAAGTTCCTCAGCCGTCGTCGTTCTTCAACCTGCACGTCGACGGCATCGGTTATCTGAATCGCGTACGCACTGTGAAGCCGAAAAATGGCCACGAGTTCCTGGCCTGCACCGTCGCCGCCCTGCGTGGCAGCGACCGGGACGTCAGCTACACGAAGTTCGACTGCCGTGTCAGCGGTGCGGACGCGCAGGCAATCGTGCGGCGCCTGGAGAGCGATGTCGCCGCCGAGCGGACGGTGATCATCGGTTTCCGGATCGCCGACATCTATCCGGAGCTCTTCACCTTCGAGAAAGGTGACCGGAAGGGGCAGCCCGGCGTGAGCATCAAGGGGCGGCTCTTGCGCATCAAGTTCGCCAAGGTCAACGGCGAACCGATCGATGTGCCGCAACCGGCGCGGGCAGACGAGCACGAAAGCGCACCGTTCTGACCGTCGTCACCATCACCATCGATTCCCCCGGGGAGCTCGCTCCCCGGGGAGAGGAGTCCCCATCCGTCTCGAGGAAGGAGAACTCCATGAATCAGTCGATCGAATCGCTCTCGAACCTGGCGCTGCTCGGCACGTTGATCGGGCCCCGTGCGGCGGCAAACCTGTTGAAGGAGGCACGCGGCAGCCTCGCGCATCTGGTGAACGCGAACGCGCAGCAGGCTGTTCCGTCGTCTGCGGTCGAGGCCAAGCTCGCGGCAGCCAGAGAACTGGTGCGTCGTGCGCTGGCCGAGACGATGCGCGAGCGGGACACGCTGGCTTCGCCCGCCGACGTGCGCGCGTACCTCCAGATCGTGCTCGCACAGCGTGACCATGAAATCTTTATGGTGCTTTTTCTCGACTCACAGAATCGCGCCATCGCGGCCGAGGAAATGTTTCGGGGAACGCTCACGCAAACGAGTGTCTATCCAAGAGAGGTGGTCAAGCGCGCGCTGTCGCTCAACGCGGCGGCGGTGATCCTCGCGCACAACCATCCGTCGGGAGTCGCCGAGCCGAGCCGCGCCGACGAATTTCTGACCCAGTCGCTGCGCTCGGCCCTTGCGCTGATCGAAGTCACGGTGCTCGATCACATCGTCGTTGCAGGTTGCAAGACCACGTCGTTTGCCGAACGCGGTCTGCTGTAGTCGCCCACCCGCACGACAAGCGTCGTGCTTCCTGTCCGGACCGGGATTTCCCGATCCGGTTCTTCACCCCCGCGGGGATGTGCATCCCCGCGCAACGGGGGCCGTCCCTGCACTTTCCAAGGAGCCTCACCATGAAGAGCGGACGTCCCCTCGTCGATCTGGCGCGCGAACTCGAGCGCCAGCTTTCTTCCAAGCGCGACCTGGTCGTGCCGTCGTCCTTCCTGCAGTGTCGTACCGAAGCGGATCGCAACGTGAAACTGATCGTCGACTCCCGCGAGGGCGACGGCGAATACGGTGTGACCGATCTGGCGCGTCGGCAGCTTGCCGAGAAGCTGAAAATTCCGTTCGCCTACTTCGAGCGCATGCGCACCGAGCAGCCCGAACTGCTCGATCGCAACGTGAACACCTGGCTGCAGGCCGACGGCGACCGGCGGATGATTCGCACACTGGACGGCCAGGTGCGAGCAGTGCTTTCGGATCGCTACCGCAGGCTCGACAACTTCGATCTTGCGGAAAACGTCCTGCCGATCCTGCAACGCCTGGAGGGTGCCCGCTTCGAGTCGGTCGAGCTGACCGAGACGAAGATGTACCTGAAGGTCGTTACGCCGCGTCTGCAGTTCGAAGTGGCTCCCGGCGACATCGTGCAGGCCGGGATCGTCGTCACCAACTCGGAGGTCGGCTGCGGCACGTTGTCGGTACAACCGCTCCTGTACCGGCTCGTGTGCAGGAACGGCTTGATCGCACCCGACCATGTGCTGCGCAAGACGCACGTGGGGCGTGCGCTTGCCAGCGATGTCGAATCCGCGAACGTGTATCGCGACGACACATTGGCTGCGGACGATCGCGCGTTCTTCCTGAAAGTGCGCGATGTCGTCGACGCCGCGGTTTCCGAGACGACGTTCTTGCAGGTCGCGCGCAAGCTGCAAAAGACACGTGACATTCCCCTGACCGGCGATCTGCTGAAGACGGTCGAAGTACTGGCCAACCGCTACACGCTCAACGATTGCGAGCGCGCCGGCGTGCTGCGCCACCTTATCGTCGAAGGCGATCTCACTGCCTTCGGGTTGGTCGATGCCGTTACCCGGTACTCGCAGGATGTCGAGGACTACGACCGCGCCACGGAGCTAGAGGCGCTGGGCGGCAAGCTCATCGACCTGGTTCCCGGAGACTGGAAGGAGATGGCGCACGCCTCCTGAAGTTGGCCGATGAGTGGTCGGACGGAATGCTTCGCACCTGAATGAAACTCCTCCCCCCTTGCCCGGCAGCCTCAAGGTTGTCCGGGCGTTTTTTTGATACTTGATCTGACACAAGCACTGCAATGCCGAAGTGCGGGCCTGGCGAGGAAGCGCGAATACCTCCTGCCCCGATCTGCAACGAGAGCGGCCGCAAGCATTGCGCTATTTGGAGAAGAACCTTCAGGTCGAACCAGGCGGATCGACGCGGCGGCGGAGCCCGTTTCGACGCCTCTCCAAGGCGCCTCTCCAAGCTTGACGTTTAGCAGAGGACGGATATCATATTGATATCCATTCGGAGTCTTTCATGTCCGCCCGTAACACCGTCGATCAGATCGCCTTTCGCTACCGTTCCGTCGACAGCGCCACCGGCGTGACCCGGAAAACCGCCAAGCGTTTGGCGGAACACTTGGGCGTCGACGAGACGCAGGCGATCCACCGTGCGCTGCACGAACTGGCCGTGCGGGTGCTGCCGCAATATGAGGCCGACGAAGGGCCGCTGACGGCGGCCCAAGTGCGTCAGATCAGGAAGCGGGCGCCGCAGGGCGGCAAGCGATCCGTGCGTTCCAGCCTGCTCGACACGGAGACCGCATGATCCTGCGGTGGTGGGCTGAGCCCGCCGCCGGCGAGATCGTCTGGTGCCACTTCCCTGACGACATCCATCCTCGCCCGAAACCCCGCCCCGCGCTGGTTCTGGTCGTGTTCGACGATGATGCGCCGCAGTTCACCGTGCGAGTCGCCTATGCCACCAGCCAGCGAACCACGAGACTGCACCGCGGCGAATTCTCGATCCTGCACGAGCGGAACCCCGCGGCCTACGCGGCAGCGGGTTTGAGCTACGACACCAAGTTCGACCTCAAGCAGGTATTGGACCTGCCGTACAACACCGAATGGTTCTCGGTGCCACCCGCAGCGCCTTATGGCCAGACGCCCAAGCTGGGCGTGCTCCACCCATCGCTGGTCCGCGCCGTGCAGGCGGCATTCCGGGCCGCTGCCGAGTAAGCCGGACCGCCGCAGGTCGCAATCACTTCGCGAGAGGGGCGTTCGTGAGCGCGGGTCAGTGCGATTCCCGGTGCGCGATGTCCGACCTGCTTGTAGCACGACGCCCTCGAGCTTCTTCAGGGACCGAACCTGATCTTGACCGTTGCCGGCTTGGCAGCGAAAACCTGCTCCTGCCTGGTGAACGGATTGATGCACCTGCGGAGATCATGGCTCGCGCCAATTCAGTTTGGCGCCTTGGCGGCGGAGTTCAGTTCACATGCTTTCCTACGTTACGATGGCCACTGGCCCCGGCGGGGCGACTGCCGCCGCCCGCTGCCGACACTCGCGGGTATTCCTGATCGGCCATGACCTGCCCATCGGTCCGGCATCCCGAGCGACTGGTCGAGACTGGTTGCTGCCGATTGGGCTACTGCGAACCAGTGATCGCTGTCCGCAGGAGCAGACGTCGACTCTCGCCTCGTGGCGCGCGCGGGATAGCCAGTTCGCATCCTTGATCCGCCACAGATCACAAGTTCGGGAACTTCGACACGAATCTCGACAAGGAGCGTATTCGGCGCATCCAGTCGGCAGCCGTCGTGGCGGCGTTGCCTGAAGTCGGAAGCAGATGTGAAGGCGTGCTGCTGAGCTATCGAGTCTGTAGGAAGGTAGTGACAATGCTCGCGTGCTAGACGCAAAACCGAGTGGAGACGAGCGTGGGCTGGAATGATCACATGGATGACAGTGACGATGTTTCGAACCTCCCGGCAGAGGCATGGGGAAACACCTTCAACGTAGGTGGAACCTTCGACCCAAACGACAACTGGCTGAGGTCAGCCGAAAGGGAAGACCAGGTGATCGCCATGCGTGGTTGGTTTCGCGCCAGATTCTGTGACCCGGCGTACGAAACTCCGTACAACGGTCGTGAGGGCGGGTACTTGTTCGTCGACGGAGGGCCATTCGACCCGTCCACTGAACTGCATGATCGCTTCGGGGGCGTCGTCGAAGATGAACTGATCGACGAAGTGGTCGATGAGATGGTGTGCGAGGTCGGAGACCAGTGGGCGCCGATCAGGCGCAACCCGCCCGATGACTATGACGAGCGCTTCGACCTTGAGCTTGTAGACGCTGATGAACCCCTTCGAAGAGTGCGCAAGCGCTTGGCCGAGTGTCGCCACGTTCTTGACCTTCACGGCGGAACTGAAGCTGTGGCTCTTGCACGCCGACTCGTCTTGGGCGCCGTCATCGGCGTTCTCGAATCATTCCTCTGGGAGTTGGCTCAACATTGGATCGAGTCGAGCGAAGAAGCGCTTCGCGGCTGCGTGACCAAGCTTCCGGCGATTCGGGATCAGACGATCAAGCTGGGTGATGTTTTCGATCGTCACGACAGTATTCGCGATCACGTCAAGGGCCACTTACAGAACACTGTCTGGCACCGTTGGGACAAGGTTGTCGCTATCTACAGGAACGGACTGGGAATCAACCTCCCGAGCGTCAAGGTATTTGATGACGCCCTCGTCAAGCGTCACGACATCGTGCATCGAAGCGGTCGCACAAAGGATGGCGAGGACGTTGATGTCACGAGTGCAGAAATCGAAGCACTAAGCCAGGCCGTTGAGCGTTTCGCTGCAGCAGTCTCGGAGTCGGCAAACAAGCGATTCCAACAACAACCGAACATCTGAGGTTGTCAGAGCCGATGTCGCGACACGGATGGCGGAGCCATGAACAACGGGGAGAGCCTGTCGTGCCGCCTACTCCTCGCGCTGCTACTCTCTCATGATGTAGTCACCGTTCTGGTCTGGGCAGTGTTGAAGCGCTGAGCCATAGGCCACTCGTGGGACTCGGGAAGCAATCGGAGGGGCTAGTGCCGAAGTCTTGTCGGTCGAAACGCCTTGCCATCGATCAAGAGCGATAGCTTGTTCTTCGAGGCGAATGTCGACACCACGGCCGAGCGCTGAAAGTCTGGCAGCACGCCTTGACTGTGGACGATGCAGTAGTCAACGCTGCACCGAGTTCGCGCACTTCCTGTGCTCGCAGCATGAGGTGCCCCGTCCACAGCAGGTCATGCGCTTCAGCGAGTTCCATCGCTAGCGACAGGGGTCAGGCAAAGGGTTTCGCCAGAACCTTCGAAGTGCAGTGGTCTGGCTGAGCGCTTCTTGCCCACTGCGTCCAGGTTCACAACTGCACCGCGCTCGATCAGGCGGGCGAGCGAGGTCTGGAGTTCGCGGGGAAGCCAGTTGGTTAATTCAAGGATGTAGGCGAATTCAGCTTGATCGACCTTTCGTTCACCCTTGCTGAGGTAGTCGAGCCAGAAGCTATCTACCTCCTCAGGAGAACTGCGCGAGCCATCAATCTCAGCCACAGCATGGTCGAAAAACATGTCCATCGTTCCAGACTTCGCGGACTGCTCCGCAAGCTGTGTTGACAGGCGAACTCGTGCTTGGACTATGTCAACCGCCTGCGAGATGTTCATGAATTCGACGATGCCCTTGGGGTGACACGAAAGGTAGACCAAGTGGTACTTTGTTCTCTCCTTTTCCGGATGCATGACGGTCACGTATGCAGTCCGCGCGTTGAAAGGCTTCCGCCCGGACGGAACGACAGCCTTCAGCGTTTCCCGATAGGCACCAACCAGAGCCAGCTCGCGTTCCTCGGGCGTCTTGCCGTCGACCTCGACCTCTTTACCGAGAAGCCGTCGCATGGCATCCCGGAACTGCGACATCGATGCCGCCCGATTGATGAACTCGTAGATGAAGTTGATCAAGAATTCTGATCGCGGTCGCTGAAGCAGCGGGGTCAGTACATCGATGACGATCGGCGACCACCCTTTCGGGTCAATGAAAAAGAATGTGAATGCCTCCTTGCCGGCCCAACGGAGAATGTCAGCGCGAAGGCCGACAAAGTCGCCCTCCAGCGAGAGAGCCTCGACCGTTTTCGGCGCATCGTTGGTCAGGTACGTCGAGAGCCTCTGAAACGCGTAGGCCTCCCGTTCGATATACAAAGCGCGCATGCGCACATCGACTCCGAGCGTGGCTAGTTTCTGCTTGCAGGCTGCAAGCGTCTTCAGCGACAGAGAGATGGACGTGCCTTCCAGCTTGTCGTCTTGTGACCCCCAGGGGCCCGCGAAGCAGTCCACGTAGCAAATCTCTGCGCGACCCTTTGACCTGCCGTTCATTCCAATGATGAGGACCAATTTCTCCAGGTAGCTCTTTAGCAGAGCGTGCTTGATCCAGGCTGGGATACGGCCGTCGTACACGTCTGGAACTTGGTTAGACAAGGATGCGCTCCTCGAAGACCTTCGGACTGTGTAAACACAGAGTCAGGAGAACTGGATTGCTCGCTGCCGAGGTGCAACCAGTTGGTCGGTGGCTTTGATCTGGCCTGCCGATCGACGACTGCCACCGTCAGCAGGCACAATCTCGATGACGCGTTCTGCGATGAGATGTCCAAGCGACTCTCGGTAGATTTGCGCCGAGGCCGGTGAGCTGTTGCACGTCGTGGCGAACAGCTCGCCGAAGCTGATGCCGGTGTCGTCGGCGTACACGCGGCGGGGGATGTGCTCATTAAGCGCGGCGATGCTCGCGCGCTTGGCTACGTCGTCGAACTCGAAACCCAGTGCCGACTGTTTGAGGTACTGCGCGTCATGATCCGGGTCATATCCGACCATGTGGAACATGTCGAGACCGGCCCCGCCGTAGTGGATGAAGTAGTTGTTGTTAGCCCAATGCACTTCCGTCATGACGTCACGAGCGCGATGGTGCTGCGACATGTGAATCAGCCAGTAATCGCCGTGGCCGCCGCGATTGCGGATGAAGAAGGGTGTGAAGTGCCTGGCGCCGCAATTCTCGACCAGGCGGCGGTACAGCGTGCTCTGGAGGAACAAGCGCCAATCGCGGTCCGAGGTCTTGATGTCTTCGATGGACCTGCCGGCGAAGACGTCGGGCAGGCCAAGTCCGTCCAAGAGGTCTTTGACCTGGTTGCCATCGTTCGCGAAGTTCATGAACGAGTCGACCCCGAACGTGAGGATTACCTCTGCGCTCGGCAGAGCCTCGAAAATCTTGCGCATGAGGTGCGTGGGCACCTCCTTGTAGCCATACTGGTCGAGCGCGAAAATCGATCTTCCGTTCTTTGGGCTCTTCTTCTTGATGAACTGGATGATCGCGTCGGCTTTGTCCTGGAAGCGCGCTTGATCGATGTAGATGCCGTTGCCGATTCGGTCACCGTAGCCTGCTTCGCGCAGCACTTTGTCAAGGTGCAGGTAGGCATGCCGGTCGGCTTCGGTGAAGAAGTAGTCAACCTGAAGTTGAACGTGCTTGCGCCGATCCTTGTTGATCAGGAAGTCGGCTTCGCGCGTGGCTTCCAGGAAGATGAATGGCGAGCCCTTGACAATCTCCCGCGTGTCTTTGTGGACGTATAGGCCGCCGCCGGCAAAGCCGTCGACCAGCGTCAGTCGGAGGACATCCTGGTTCGGTGAACTGACGAGGGTGCGGAAGTAAGCGGCGAGATAGGCCTGAAGAATGCGGTGCTTGGCGACGCTGTGCTGCTGGATGAAGTCAGGACCGTCCTTCCAGTTGTATTGCTTCAGCGTCATGCGTTCTTTTAAACGTGGGCAGACGATGCTGGCATGTCGTCCCAGATACGCCCTTGAAGCAGCCGGCCGTTGGCCTTCTTGGATCGGCGTTTGCCGTCGGCACCCCACCCACCCCACTGCTTGAAGAAGAACTGCACTCCCTGCTCCGCACATTGTTGGCGAACGTTCTCGACCCATTCCAGCTGCATCGGACGGGCCTTGGGTCCCGATTCTCCGCCGACGATCACCCAATGAACACCCGTTAGGTCTAGAGCGCCAACGTCGGAAAGCAACGGTTCCACCGACAAGAAGCGAATGCGAGCCTCAACTTGGCGAAGCGCTGAAATCCTTGGAACACCATATTGGCGATCTTCGACAGACACGCCGAGCCAGGCGTTGTCCGGAACCTCGCGGCTTCGGAAGAATGTGGCCATTCGGTCTGCTCGCTTGGTCAGGACCTGGAAGGTGTGCTGTGGGCAACGCCGGATAACGTCGAAAACTTGCGCGATGTAGCCGTTATCCACTCCTTTGTGGAAGAGATCAGACATCGAGTTGACGAAGTACACCGTCGGCTTCTTGCGCGCGAGCGGCTCGGCGAGGCGCTCGGGAAGGGTCGTCAACTTGAACCCGTTCTCGTAGCCGGGCGTGCCCATGGCCTTCAGACGCTTGGCCATGGTCTCCGCGTAGCAGTGCTTGCACCCAGGTGAAATCTTGGTGCAGCCCACTGTTGGATTCCAAGTCGCTTCGGTCCATTCGATCCGGCTTGCTTGAGACATGAGGTCCTCCTGTTCTTTAGAGTCAGTGCAAGCCGTCTAAACGGCGTGCAGCACGCGCGTCACGACGCCCCAGATGTTCAGTTCGTTCTTGTCGCCGATCGGGATATCGGCGAAGGCGGAGTTTGCCGCCAGCAGCAGCCAGCCGGTGGCCGTGCGCTTCAAGCGCTTGACGGTCAGTTCGCCGTCGATGTCAACAACAACGACGCGGCCGTCTTCCGGGGCCACGCCACGATCCACCACAAGTTCGTCGCCATCAGCAATGCCGGCATCGTGCATGGACCAGCCGGCGACCTTCATGACGAAAGTGCTGCTCGGGTCGCGCACCAGGTGCTTGCCGAGATCGACCGCGTCCTCTTGGTAGTCGTCGCCTGATGTGGGTTTGCCGGCACGAACGCAGCGGCCGAGCGCGGGGATGGAGGTCGGCGCGCGCAGCACCGAAATCGGCCTCGGGCCGGCTACGTCGTCCGGGGCCGGTGGCGAACGCTTCAGTTCATCCAGGTAGCCGACCACCACGGGAACGAGGCTCTGGGGCACCCTGACAGTCTTTGTGGGCTCGCCGTAAGCGGACTTGCGCCCGGCGCCGTGTCGGGTACCACCGTGGTTGGACTTGGTGGGCTCATTTGGCATGATTTCGTGACGAAATCAAGCCTAACACGCGCTGTTCACTAAAGATAGGAGAGCAGACGCCAACTTGCCCAAATTGCTGCGCTTGCAGACTCATCAACCGCTGTCCGCAATCTGCCGCCTACCAGCCGGTCCGTGTAGAGCTCGAATGACTGCAACCGCAGCATGGCAGCCGTACCGCCCGCTCGGTCGAATGATCGCAGCGTGATGGGCGTCGAGTGCGTAGGCCGCCGGATCGACTGATCAGTTAAGCCAGATCGCACCTGCCTGCAGCGAAGCGTGTGGTCGCCGTTGTGAAAGACTGAATCTTGGGCATCGGGCGAGCCAGGCCGGTGCCTACCGGCCCAGATACACCGCCGTGATCTGCTCCCTCTCATGCCCCAGCTCTTCGCTGATCGTGAGCCGCGCTTCGCGATCGGCCTCGTGCTGCGAGGGCGTGAGGTCTCTCGACCGCGGCCCGCCGGCGGCCGGCGCCGGCCATCCGGTCAATTCGCGATAGCGGGTCTGCGCGTATTGATGGCGGTGGCCGTGGATGCGGTGCGCGCCGGCCGCCGCGCACTGATACTCGAAGCGGCGCAACTGCTCGACGTAGCTTCGCTCGGCCGGGATGAGGCTGCCCCTGCCTGCCAGTGCCTTGGCCTCGTCGAGGACCTGGCGTTGCTCCGCGTTGCGGATCGGGATCGCGCGCGGCCGCCCACCCTTGGTCCACGTGTCCTTGAGCGCCAGCCGGTCGCCACGGTCGGCCCACTCCGGCCGGATCTTGATCGACTCGCCGCGTCGCAGCCCGAAGGCTGCCTGCAGCCGCAGCGACATCGCCGTGTACGGCTCAGTGATCCTGGCGAGCTCGCCGCCGGTCAATTGCCGCGCCTTGCTGATGTTGGTGACGTACTGCCGGTTGCCGATGCCGTAGTGGTCGTTGTCGCGGGCGATGACGTTCTGTTTGCCGATCTTCTCGGCCCACCATCGCAGCTGCACCATGCGGTTCTTGATCGTGCCGACGGCGAGCCCTTCGGCCTGCCAGCGCCCGATCAGACTCTGGACGTGCTTCGGCTTGAGACTTGCTGCAGCCATGTGCCGATAGCCGAGGTCGCGAAGCTGGTTCGCTACGAGGTCCAGCACGCGCTCTCGGTCGCGCTGCGTGGCAAAGCTGCCGTCGCGGTTCCGTCGGCATAGCTGCTTGAGCTGATAGTTCAGATCCCGCATTCGTTTTGCTCGTCGCTTCGTTCTCCGTTGACTGCCCCGGTGCTCGGTTCTTCGTTGTCGCTGGTGTATGACGCGGGCTCGGTCAGTGTTTCTGTCCGTCTCGAACGCCTCGGCGTTGCGAGAACCACAGGGGACACGGGACACCACTCCCGTTTCGTGCCGGGGTGTTGCTGTTGGCCGCCGCGGCACGCGGCATTGGCACCGATGCGGCTTCCTGCGGGAAGACCGACCATCGGGTGAGCCATTGCCCCAAGGCTGGGGGTGCGCCGGTTGGCACTGTGGCTCGGAGTCCCGCGGGGAGCGGGCGGGTGCAGACCGCGTTGCACGGGCTGAACGGTTGACGCGCCAGGGGAGAGCCCGTCACGTGGGGACGTCACTTGCGACAGCCCCGACGAACGCTTGCGCGCTGGGGCCGCATGCGCGTCGTCACTACCGGCTCGCGCCGCGTAGTGACGACGCGGTTGGCGCAGTGGATTGACGCCGACGATTGGCGCAGCGTGCGACGGGAATTGCGGCAGTGGCCTTTCGGCGGATGCCCCGCTGCGGTCGAACGAGATCGACTGGGGCAAAACGGACGTGTGTTGCCCGCTGATCGGACGCGTATCTCCGGGCGTTGCGCCCGCCGGGTTTCAGGAGATGGGGCCGGCGTCGGTGCTCGCGCAAGCGGGCAGGGGCGATGCGGTGACGGGCATCAGTCGGGCTGACTCAGCCAGCGTACGTGGGTGCGATGCTGCGCCAGTCTCACGAAGACTGCAATTGCAGTGGCCCCGCTGGGGCAGGGCCGTTGTTGCGCGCGACGTGCTTTTCAGCGTCAGCCATGCGGACAGAACGAAGCTGTCCGGCAGCAGCAGACGGCTTACCCACCGCCGCGCGAGTCTTGCGTTGGTGGCGCCGATCGCGCGGCGGTGGATAAGCGCTATCCGACGGTTTCACCTGCGTCGTTGCGTTCGGCGTCATCGTCGCTGTCGCTGTCGCTGTCGCTGTCGCTGTCGCTGTCGCTGTCGTCGTCGTCGTCGTCGTCGTCGTCGTGGCGATCGCGGCGCGTTCCGTTCACGTACGCCCAGAATGACGTCTTGCGTCGGTGGCGTGAACGGATTCCCGCTGCGAACTCTTCGTGCGAAACGAGTCGAGTCATTTCGAGCCCGCTTGCGTCGATCTCGCCCAGCCGCTTCCAGTAGCGGGTGGCGTGTCCGTAGGCCCGCGCGTAGCCCCGATCGAGAATCGCATTGAGCAGTGCGCGATGGATAGCGACTTCGCCGCGCAGACAACCACGAGCGCGCAACGCTTCGGACAGCAAAACCAGGCGCGTATATGACCGGCCGTCGATGCGCGCTGCTTCGCTGAGCAAGCGCTCCTCTGCGGCCGCCGCATCGCCGAGCTCGAGCAGCAGCGCTGCTGCGTTGATCAACTCGTCGTGTCCGAGTGCGAGCTCGCGCGCATGCGCGATCGCTTTCGGTTGCTCGGCAGGCGGCAGGTGTCGAAGCCAGTCGGCAAGATCGAGCTCCGATAGCGTGGATTCGAACACTTGCTGTCGGATCGGAAGGCTTTCCGTGAAGCGGTCGAGTCGCTCGAGCGCATCGGCTCGAAGGTTCTGGCGGGTCAGTTCGTAGCTGTCCCAGCGGTCCTGCAACCAGACGAGTGCATCGGTGGGGCGATTTGCATCGAGAAACGCGCGAGCGAATCGTTCGCGCTGCAAGGCGTTCGGTTGCGGGCTGTGGCGCAACGTCGCGCGCACCTCGATGTCGGGGTCGTCGAGTGATTCGGCCAACAGTGACAGCGCCCCCGAGGCGTGAAACACGCCGATAGGCAATTGCCGGCCGCCAGGGGCCGAGTCGAGCGCTCCTGTCAGTTGCGACTCGAAGCGGGCGACGAGTTCGCGTTGCACCGGCTCATCGAGCAGCAGCCCGGCGCAGCGCAACAAATCCGAGCGCCCTCCGTACGGGTCGGCGGCGTACAGCGCGAGCAGGCGATCAGACCAGCCGCCGGGCGGGGCGTTGCACTGCGCGGCAGCCTGCAACCAGTACCGACAGGCGGTCTGCACGAGTTCGCCGATCAGCGTGTCCGAATCATCGACGCGCTCGAACCATTTTTCGTCGACCTCGATGAAAGCCTCGAAAAGCGACAGAGCAGCCGAGGGATCGATCGGCAGCAGCTCACGCACGACCTGATCCAGCCAGGTCCGGAGCGCGTGTACGAATGCGGGCGCCTCTCGATAGTCGTAGAAGCGCGTCGAGCGCCGCAGGCTCGCCAGCGTCTTCTTGAAGCCGGCGGCGAGTTTGTCGGGGCGGTCCGCCAGTTGCATGCGTGCCAGACGCGCCAGCACCGCGTCGTGTTCCTGCGCGAGTTCGAGCAGGAGGCCAACCAGGTCGGACGTGTTCTGGCGACGCAGGAAGGCTTCCAGGTCCTCACGGGATGATTTCGTCATGAGTTGAGGCGGTTGTCCAGGCTTCAATCCGACGGCAAGCCCTGGCTCAAGTCCCAGAACGTGCTGTGCCAGTTCGAGATCTGCCCCTCGGTCCCGCACGCAGGGCAGCGCCAGACGACAACATCTTCTTCGGTGATGCCTGTGTCGACGACGCAGTGGTCGCGCTTGCGACACTTGAAGCAAAGCGGGCCCGGCACGTCGTCGGATCGATCGAAGTCGGAGGCATGTGCGACCGCGGCGGTCAGGAAATCGGCCATCTTCCGTGCCGGGCCGCGCTCGGGAGCGATACGTCCCTTGTTGTCCAGGTAGTGTGTCAGGTCGATCACGTACATGGATCAGTCCATTGCGTCTGGGGCTCTGGAAAAACTCGAGCATCGATTTTCATGCTTCTCCCGAAGCAAACGTGCGTTCCTGTGAGTGCACCTCGAAATTTCTCGCGACGATCGTTCTAGAAATCAGCTGCCTCGGAACGCAGTCGGCGAACTGGATGGAAACGCATAACTCGGAATCGTTATCGACAGCGCTTTGCCGCAGGAGTCTGCCTGATGGGCTCCGCAATCGATTATCTTTCGTCCATGTCCGCTGACAGCCGATCGCTCCGAAACCGGTGGTCCGACTTCTTCGGAAGCCTGCGCACCCAGATCAGCGCAGCCTTCGCCGTGGGGTTGCCCGAGGACGACGCGCGCGCGGCCGTTGAACCGGGCGCGGGTCAGGAAGGCGACGACGGACTGGGGCCAGCGCGGTCGGCTGCCCACGATTCGGCGCGCCGATTGAGGGATGACGCGCCGGGCTACATGACGCGCAACGGCCTCGGGAGTCTCGAGGTCGGCGCGTTCAGAGATCGAACCGGCGAATAGTTCAGCGCTTGCCGGCCGCGCCGCCCCGGTCGGTTCGTGAGCGACCGTCGGTCTCTGCCGTAGCCGGTTTCGCTGTGGTCTCAGGGTTTGGCGGCGGACCCATCACGGGCACGCCATCTTTGTCGAAGTGCCACTCGCCAATCGGCTCGACCTTGGGCGGTGTGCCAAGGTTGGGCTGGCTCGCGTTGGCGCCCACCGTATCCCAGACCGCTCGGTTTCCGCCATGGTGGGGGCTGATCTTTCCAGTCCGCACCGAACCCTTGTAGTCCTTGCTGAGTGTTCCGGCGTCCTGCGCGACCTGAGCGCGACCCTTGTCGATCCTGTTTCTCGCTTCGGCCTCGCCGACGCTGGCGCGGCCGGACACATCATTGGCCACAGGTCCGGGAACGGCACGCTGTCGAGTCTGGAGCGCGCGGATCTCGGCTTCGTTGGTAGCGGTTTGTTGGCCGAGCGTGCTGCCGTCCGCCGGGCGTGCACTGTCGTCGTACTGCTCCCTGAGCGTTGAATCGGGCCAGCCCATGGTTTCCGGTAGCGGCCGCGACGGAATGAGCGGACTGTCGCTGGGAACGTAGCCCGTTGCCGAACTGCCGACGCGGGCGTAGGCGTAGGCGATCTCGGTCACCGCGCGCTGCAGCTTGATCGGATCCTCCTCGCGCAGGAGTCCGCGCTCGGCGAGACGTTGTGCTGCGTAGTTGGTGAAGTCGGTCTGCGTGCCACTGCTCCACTCGCGCATGAACTGCGCGGTGCGGGCAAGTTCGCGCGCTCGACCATAGGCGTTGTCGCTGGAGGTCTGCCGCTCACTCGCTTCACGGAAGGACGAGTCATAGCCGGTAGTGGACGTCGTCCGATTACCGCGCGCCCATTGATAGGCGTCTGAGGAGCGGAAGTCCTTGATCAGCGCGGTCGCCTCCGTGAGCTGTGCGTTCTCGACCGCCCTGCGTGCAAAGTCGTACGCGCTCTGAAGCATCTGCTGATCGACGGCTCGGCCTTCTGTCTTCGCGTCCGCACCGATTTCGGTCAACGGGATCTTCGCGCCGATCGAAGCCGCGGCAGTGACGGTCTTGCCGACGGTCGAATCGTCGCTCAGCCCCAATCGTCGATTGACGTCACGGGCCACCGAGTTGAGGGTCTGGAACTGCGTGCTGGAGGAGCCGCCTTCGGATGTCGTCGTTTCGCGAGATCTCTGTCCGGAGCGCTCGTAGCTTTCCTGAATGCCGAGCGCCCGGGTCAGCGCGGTTGCCTGGCTGCGCTGCATCGCCTCGCGTTCGGTGCGTGCGAATGTCTCGGCTTCGCGTGCACTTTCACCCACGGCGTTTGCCTGACGTTCGGTAACGGTGAAGGTGCTGATCAACCGTGAGAGATTCGCTTGGTAGCGGAACACGCCGGCATCGGGGCCGCTGCCCAGGGTGGTTGTGCCGTGCGCGTCGGTCGTCGTCGACATGAAGGCCGAAGACCGCGTCGGAGCGAGCTGCTGCTGATCCATCGAGACTGCGCTCTGCGTGATGCTGCCTTTCGAGGTGGCTGCGGCTTCTGCCGATGCCGCGGACTGGATGGCACCGACGCCGGTGACCGCCTGGAACGCCACTTCGCCACCCTTGATGATGGCGGTGGCGATGATCGGGATCGAGATCACCATGTAGCCGGCGATGGCCTGGTCGGAGACCGCGCCACCGTAGATACTCGCCGCGGTTTCGAGTGCGAGACCTTGCGCGACCGTGCCCATCTTCGCGGCGGCTTCGAGGTTGCGCGCGCTGGCGAGCGTGGCGACATAATTGAGGATCGCGTAGAGCGGCGGCCACAGTTGAATCCACACGAGACTCATCGCGAAGCTCTTGATGGCCATCGCGAGTCCACGGCCTTGCGCCAACAGGAAGAGCAGGAACACGAAGGGGAAGACCGCATAGACGACGGCCTCGATCACGTTTCTCACCAACGGCAGCGCCTGCTCGGCGATTCTGCTCATCGTCATGAACGAGGAGTTCACCGACGCGGTGGCGTTGGCGCGCGCGGTGGCGATCATGAGTGCTGCCGGGTCGTTGAGCTTCTGACCGGCGAGACTGCGGGCGTCCTGCACGAGATTGATCATGATGTTCTGGCGCAGCAGATCGCCGGCGCCCTGTGCGGCGGTGGCGATTTTCGTCTTGTAGTAAGCCTGTTCGATCTGCCCGTCGATAGCGGTGAGCGCGGCGGCTGGCTCCAGCGTGGGGTTCAGCTGAAAAGCGAGGATCGAGCGGGCGTGCGCGACTTCCGCCGGCAGGCGCGCAGCGAGCCAGGTGTAGGCGTTCGGACAGGTGTCGACCTGCACCCGGTTGCCGTACGTGGTGAAGCGCGCCGGGTTGGGTGTGCCCATCAGCGACCACACGTCGGTGCTGCGCGCGAAAGCGGACGGGTCGATCGTGCCGTCCTGCAGGTCGTAGACCGTGCAGTTGTGGACGAAGGCGATGAGATCGGTGCGCAGTTGCGGGTCGGAGATGTTGGCCGCGCGCGAGGCCTGGATGAGGCGATTGCCGAAGAGCACGCCGTTCTTCTGGTAGGCAAGCTCTGGTGGCAGTTGCGCATCGGCGGCGGGAATGACCTGGAACGCCGTCTCGAAGAACCGCGTCATCACGTCGCCTACTTTGCTCGTGGCGTGTCCGAAGAAGGCCACGCCGAGCGGTACGTTTCCCACAGCCACCGGGGGCTGGCTCGCAAGCTTGTCGACGATGACGACGGTCGACTTGGGCAGGAAGAGCGCGTAGTAGACGAACAAGAATCCCATCAGCCAGGCCCAGCCGTGGAACTTGCCCGGCGTGAAAAGCCCGGCGAAGGCGGCGACCAGCACGCCGGTGACCGCAATCGTCTTGATGAGGCCGAAGTAGTCCGCTCCGCCCATGATGGCGGCGATCGCGTTGAACACTCCGGTCAGCGTATCGACGTTGCCGTAGGCGTAGATCTCGAACATGCCGGCTCGCGGTTCGTGCGCCGAGCTACGAGCCGCGCTTGCTGCTGCTCGCGCTGAAGTCGAGCATCGCTTTCACCGACGATGGCATCGAGCTCCACAATTGCCGCTCGAGCGTTTGCAGATCCTGCGTCATCGAGCCGACCGAGCGCACCTTGGCGTAGGCGGTCTGCTTCTCGGTGATGATCTGGCGCTGCGCTTCGCGTGCGTTTTCGCGAATCGCATCGAGGTACTGCTGCTCGATGCTGGTGCGCTCGAGCGACTGCGACAATGCGGTCGTCGCCTGGCGGATCGCGCGGCTCAGGAACGTTTCGGCGTAGTCCAACGCGATCACGTCCTTGTAGGTCTCGATCAGCGTCTCGGCGGTGCTCGAGCCCGGCACGGCGTTGGCGATCGACAACATCCGGTAGACGGGTTCGGTCGTGTTGTTCACGAACCCGATATCGGCAGGCTGCTGCGGGCTGCGCGTGGCGATGTTCTCCGACATCCGGTGCAGGCGCTCGGAGACCAGACTGGTGAAGGGCTTGGCCGAGACAGTCGCGCGCGTCGGATTCAGGCACTCGGCCGGTTCGTCGCACACGTACACCTCGATGTCGACGCGGCCGCTTGCGGCCGATGCGCCGTGGCCGAGCAGCAGGTCGCGCAGGCCCACGATCGTGGGCTCGGCGTAGCGTGGGCTGGCGCCGCTGCCGTCGTCGGCGGGCGGGTGCAGGATCACTGTGCCGATCACGCTCATGATCAGCTCTTTTTCCTGCCGGCTGATCATCCCACTGACCTGATTGAGTGCGAGCCAGGTGACGTTGCCCTTGACGAAGGTGGTGTTGCGCACGTTCGGGTCGGCGCTGTTGGCGGCGGTCTTCACGACGCTCGGAGCGTTGGTCGCGCAGGTCAGGCGCGCTTCGGCCCGGTCGGAGACACTGCCCAGGTACTGCGAGATGTTCGCGCAGCCGCTCATCATCGAGTTGTCGTACTCGCCCACCGCGCCGTTCACCAGCGCCTGCGCGGCTTCGCACGAGTTGATATTCATCGCGTTGATCTTGTTGATCTGGTCCTGCAGTTCGGTGAGGAGCTTGTCGATGTCGGGCGAGATCGACTGCAGCGCCAGCTTGAAGGCGTAGCCCACGGCACTGGCACCGATGTTCTGCAGCAGCGCGATGAACTGCCGCTTGTTGATGAAGGAAAACGCCCCACCGTACAGATCGATGCCGCCGCAGCCGGCGCGCAGGCTGGGCAGTTGCGCGCTCGCCAGCGGATAGTTGCGCCCTGGCGCACGCATCATCAGGCTGCCGCCGGTGTAGAGGTTCATCGCCTGGCCGCGAAACGCGCCCGGCGCCGTGACGTTGCCCAGCGCACCGAGGTCGTCGAACATCGCCTGCATTTCGGTGTTCAGGTCGGCCGCGTGAGTTGCGAGCGGTGCCGCCGCCATCGACACGGCGAGCAGGGCTGCGAGGAGGCGCCTTGCGAAGGGTCGGAACGGGCGGGTGTCCGGTGCGTGTGCCATGCGGGTTCCTCAGGGGCGGTCTGTGCTCGTGTTTTCCCCGAGCGCAGCGAGGCGCTCGACGAGTTCGCTCATCGACATGACACCGAATCCGACCGGGGTGATCTCGCGGGTGGCCGGTGCGGTGAGGTAGAGCGCCGGCACGGCTGTGGCATTCAGGCGTGCAGCCATCCCGTTGTCGGGTCGGGCGTTGGGGTACTCGGGCAGCGCGCGGCCATCCAGGCTGATTGCGAGCACGGTGAACCCGAACGCCTCTTCGAATCGCTTGAGGATCGGCGCAAAACGATGGCAATGCGGACAGTCGCTGCGGAAGACGAAGATGAGGCCATGCGTGGCGGCGAGGCTTTCGACGCTTCGTTTCTGCCGGTCGCGCTGCTGCTCGTCGAAGACGTTAATCGCCATTGCGTTGGTGGGCCGTCCGGTCAGTCCGTAGTCCAGATCGGGCACGCGCCAGACCAGCCGCTGCCAGCGCTGGGCGAAATGTTCGGACCGGTCCATCACCATCCGCTGGTAGCGCATGTAGGCGACGAGATTGGCGTCGCTCGGGTTCATGATGGCGATGCGCTTCAGATTCTCGAGGCGCTCTTGCATCGCTTCGAACTCGATCAGCTCGCGCGGTGGTTTTGCCGCATCCGGCTTCGGTCGGGGCGCGCGCCGCGGCGGGTCCCGGTACCAGAACCAACCTTCGCGGTGGCGCAGCCAGTACGCGGCATCGTGCGGGTCGGCGGCGATCCGTACCTGGTCGTCTGCACCCGGTACGGGCGACGCGTGAACGCACAGCATCATGGCGACGAGAAGCACCGCCACGGTGGTGCGCGCGCCCAGGCGGCTCGAACGCACGGTTGCGCGCATCTATTCTTCTCCCGCAAGCGTGCCGTCTCGGCAAAAGCTGACCTGCCAGCGCAGCTCCTGATCGGCGCGCTCGCCGTGCTCGAGCACGGCGCGCTGGTGCGTGACGATTTCGAGCCGGGCGCAGCCGTGCTGCGGCAGATCGTGCAGGCGCGTGACGTCGATCTCGATCGGTGCGGTGGCGTCGAACCGGCGCCGCACATAGTCGGCGCCCGCACCGGTGAGCACTCCGCGCGCCGCGCCGTGCTCGATGGCAAGCTTCAGCAGCGGCCGGATTTCGGTGACCGCCATGCGTTGCGCTGTTTGCGCATGGCTGCAGACGGCGAGAAATGCGCTGAGCAGAATTGCGGGGACTCTTGCGCCGAACACGAATCGTTCAGTCGGTGTGGCGGCAATGCGAGCAGTGCGCATCATGGCCGGAAGTAGCTGTCGATGCGCTGCTGCGCGCGCTGCTGGAGTTCGCCCACGTTCGGCAGGCTCGGTGCGATCTCCGCATAGAACTCGCTGAGGTCCATGCGCGCGAAGTCCAGCGATTGCAGTTGCGCAAGCGTGAAGCCGCGGCAGTCGGGACGTCTGGCGGCGCCCCAGCCGCGAGCGAGTTGCGCTCGGCCCTGTTCGTTCAGGATGCGCGACAGACGCGAGTTGAAGCAGCAGTACGACTGCGTGGTCTCGACGCAGGTGCGAATGATCCTCAGGCGCTTCGAGCAGTAGCTGCCGAGGTTGTGGCACAGGCGGTTGTCGCGCTTCATTGCGAGGATCTGCTCGGCATCCTTGCAGTTCAGGAGCCCCGAGACCTGGATCGCGATCATCGCCATCGTCCACGGGCCGGGGGCGAGCGAGGTGACGAACGAGCTCACCGAGATGTCGCCGGCAATGAGTCCGGCCAGTGCCGAGGAGCCGCCCCCGGCGCCGAAGAGTGCCCCGAACCCGGAGATCACCAGATCCGGTGCGTCGGCCGTAAAGAGCGCATCGAAGGTGTAGCTCGAGCCGACCGCACCAGCCGCGTGCCCGCCGGCGCCTGCGATCAGGTTCAGGTTCGAGAAAAGCGAGCCATCGGTGCCGCCGCCCTTGCAGCAGTTCACCAACCCGAAGAGCTTCTTGCGGCAGCGGTTGTCGTAGCCCTTGAACACTTCCAGCGTGTCGGGATCGAGGTACTGGCCGGCTTCGCGCTGCGCTTCCAGTCCGGCCACGGCACGCGCGAAGTCCGCATCGGGCTCGTATCCGGTGTCGAAGCAGTAGCCGTTCAGGCAATATCGCTGGCCGGCACAGTTCGTCACCGTGGACGTGCTGCCAGGGGCGCTGCGGCACTGCCAGCGCTCTTCGCTCAGCAGGCAAGCGCCCTGTGGGCCCGTGTCCATGCACGTTGACGCGACCTGGCTGCAACCGCGGTCGCTCAGTGGCTGGCAATCGTCGGTGCTGTCCGCTGCGATGCAGGTATAGGTTGCGCGCGAGCGCCAGCAATCGCGCTGTACGACATGTCCGTCGATGATGCGGGTTTCGGGGCCTTCGGCGCAGCTCTCGGCGCTCTGATAGCAATCGGCGGCGCGGGCGGGCGCGGATGCATAAAGGCCCAGCGCAAGCGCGCAGACTGCGGTTAAGGCGAAATGGGGTACCGCTCTCATTGCGCACGAGCCTCGAGGGCGGCGCAGCCGTTCGTCCAGCGGTCGTTGAAGCTCACCGTGGTCGGCATCACGAAGGTGCTTGCGCTGGACTGGGTCGTGCCCTCGCAGGGGTTCTCCAGCGACAGGCCGATCGTGCAGTTCGCTCCCGAGCAGCTCTGGGTAAACGAGCTTCGGTAGCAGGCAGTCGCGTCGATCCGGGACGGGCCCGGGGTCTGCGCGATCTGCGTGTTCAGGCGCCCGGGGACGTCGAGCGAGCCGAGATCCAGGCGGAGCTCGTTTGTGGTCTTGCCGAAGGTGACGACGTGCACTGCGTAGCCGCTGGTCGTGCAGCGGAAATCGAACGCGTAGTAGTCGACGCAGGTGGGGCAGGCGTCGACCGTGATCCGGGTGAGGAACTCGCCCGCAGAGCAAGCTGGGATCTCGACCGGGGTGACGACGAGCACCCGATCGCAGGTGGCGGTTTCCAGCTTGCGATAGCGGTGGCAGATCGCCGTCTCGAAGCGATCGGACGTGCTCGTCGTCCGGGTGGCGCAGCCGCTGTAAGTGCCGGCGAGATTGCCGGCGATCGCTTGCGGATCGGCGCTGATCGCGCGGCCTTGCGCCAGCAAGGGGTCGGTGGGTGCGACGGGGATGTTCGGGCGGCGAGCCGGGTTGGTTTGCGAGAACTGCACGCCGGTGCACGAGGGGTCGGTCGCAGTCGGGCCGCTGCACACACGAGTTTGTGATGCTGCCTCGGATTCCAGATCGGCGCTGCCGAAGTAGTGGGTCTGCGACGGGTTGGAGGTGTAGTGCGGGACGATCGACTGCGCGTTGCCCTCGGTGATGGTGCCGTGCGCGGTTGCGTTGCCGCTTCGGCCGAACGTTTTTCCCTGCTCGAAGACGTCGCCCAGCGACGGTTGCGCCTGCGTGAAGGCGACCGGCAACGTCGCGAGTAGTGCGACGACGAATCCGGGAAGCCTGCGGATACGGCATCTGGCGGACCGCATGTTCAGGGTCCCTTCAGTCGTACCAGGAGCGGCGCCACGAGCGGCTGCGCGTCTGGATGTTCTCGGGCGAGTACGTCGAGCGCGTGATCGAGGCTCACGTCTCCCGATACGCTGACGAAGCCGGGCGGAATCCGGCATTCGGTACCGCATGTGGATCGGCTCGCGCGTGGGTCGAGATCGAGGACGAAGGTCGGCGCGTGCTCGATCCGGTAGCGTGTGAAGGCTTCCGGGTCGATCACCCATGCAACCCGGTGCTCACCGATCAGGTCGGATACGGCCGTGAGCGTCTGACGCATGGAGCCTGCTTTCAAGCCACGCAGTACGAGCACCGCACCGCTGCGTGCAGCTTGATCGATCAGTAGTTGCAGGCTTGCGCGTGGCATCGCCAGCGTGACGAAGATGCGCACCGCACTGGTTGCCGTCGCCGGTGCGGGCTTCGTGAGCGGTGCGCCCGAGCGCGCGAGCGTCTCGATGTCGATCGGCGCCGGTGCGTGCGGGAGATCGATGCGCGGCGGCGCCGGCGCCGGCTGTAGGTCGAGCTGATCGGGACGCGGGAAAGGGTGCGTTTGCCGGGCGCGTTCGATCTCGGCGGCGTCGGGCCAGTTCGGGGTCTGCGCATGACCGGCGCTGATCGTGAGAAGCACGAATGCGCAGGCGCCCAGCGCGAGCGCAGATTTTCCGGCGAGCGGGCGCATCTCCGGGTGCATCTCAATACGCGCCGGCACAGCAGTTCCGCTTGCGAAAGATCTGGTAGGTGAAGTCTTCGCCGGTGACCGGCCAGGACTTGCCCGCACCCCAGATCGTCGTCGTGCGGCCGTAGGGCTGGCAGCACTGACCGGCATGTTTGGTGGTTGCCGGTACCGGATGGAGCATCTGCAGTTTGTAGTGCGTCTTGTCCATGATCGGCAGCGGGTACAGGCCGCACAGACCGCGCGAGCCGGCGCCGGTGAAGGTGGTGAATTGCCGGTGCATCTTCGCCGTCAGGCGTTCGGCGATCAGGGTCGAGGCCTGCACGCCGCCGATATGGGTGGCGACGTGTCCGTTCATCGGGTAGAGCGACCCCTGGCAGCCGGCGCACCAGAAGAGGCTTGCAATGGGAAACCCGGCACTGGCGGCCACGCAATCGGCGGCGCACGCGGCTTTGGCCGGCGTGTTGGCAAAAAGCACCGCTTCGGGGTTCAGGATCGCCGTGAGCTCGTCGTCGGCCCAAAGCGGATCGACCTCGGTGAGGTAGGCCAGATCGAGCGATCCCTCTTCCAGACACGGGAAGTCGAGCAGCACTTCGAGCCAGCTGAAGATCGGGTTGGCGTACCAGTGCGCGTGATAGAAGCTGTTGCGCGTCTGGCTGTCGAGTCCGACCTGTGCGCCGCGCGGCACGGACATACCGGGATCCAGTGCGATGCCGCCCAGACCGACCATGCAAAAGGGCGTGCGCGTCACGTCCACCATGCGTACCGGCTCCCAGAAGCCGATCGACACGCCGACGCGCGGCGGGTTGCCGCAGTAGCAAACCGGCGAGGACGGATTGCCGATGTCGGGCTGAGCGTCGGAGAGGATCGATGCCGAGCCGATGGTGAGCGGAAAGACGCAACTCCAGCAGATGTCGGTGACCGGATTCATGAAGCGCCCGTGACAGGTCGGGCCGGTCGCGGCCGCACCGGATGCGAGCGCAAGCAACCACACGGCGAGCGCGACCAGTGCGAAGCGCAACCGGGCAAGTCGGTGCGGTGCGGGGTTAACGGAGCTCATCGATGCGCAGCCTCGCGCCGTCCTGGGTGACGAGTGCGGGCACCTGACGAATCCCGAGCTTCGTCGTGAGCGCGCCTTGCTGATCGTAGAAGACCGGCCGTTGCCAGCGCCGCATCAACTCGAGGTACGAGCCGCCGGTGAGGATCACTTTCACTTTCCCATCGCGTTCGTCGATGAGTTTGCGGGCGTACAGGAGCTGCTTCGTATCGCGCGCATCGAAGAAGAGCAGCGCCTGGCTCAACGCGACGACATCGAGCGGATTGACGCGCGTGCCGGGAGCGACGAGGACGCGCCCATCGATGTCGCGGACCGCTTCGTGCACGACGATGCTCGGGTCGAAGTAGAAGTGCCGCGCCTGCGTGGTGCGGGCGAGTCCGGTGACCGGCTGCGGGTGCTCGACGTTTTTCCGAGCACCGGCGAGCGCTTCGCGCTGCAAGCGCGCGAGCGTGCCGTCCTCGCTTGCCGTGCGCAGTCGTGCAAGGATCACTTCGAGCAGGTTCGGCTCGGCAACCGGATAGACCGGACCGATCACGCCGATTTCGCGCGCGTGCAGCGGGGCGGTTGCGGCGATGAGCATCACGACAAGCGCGAAGATCGACGCTGCGGGTCGCGCAAGGCGGCGGCCGTCCAGGGCACTGATGGACGTCGGATCAGAAGAGCGCATCGGCTCGTCCGATGACCTGAGACGCGTGGATCCAGCCGGTCAGCGCATATCGCGAGTCGAGGCTGTCGGGGTGCGTAGCCTGAACGTAGAAACGGTTCGGCGGAATACGTCCGGTCGGTCCGGGTTCGAGTGGATGGCCGGTGCGTGCGAATGGCTTGGGCGCACCGACCGGTTTGTCGTTCACGCGAAAGCCTTGTGCATCGTGCATGACGTCGTCGCCGGGGATACCGGCGAGCACCTTGATGAAGGTGACGCCTGCCGGGTAGGGGCCGCCACCGGCCCAGCGAAAGGCAACGTAATCGCCCCGCTCAGGGTGCTCGCCCTTGTGGATGAGGAAGACCCGGTATGGAAGGCTCGGCGAGGCGTTCACACCGAGCGTGTAACGCGCCTGGAACCAGAGCGCCGCAGCAGCGATGGCAAGGTAGACAAATCTCCAGCGCTTCAGGTGTCCGATGCTGCGCAAGGCGAACGCGCGCAGCCGCACTCGGGCGCTCAATTCGAAACGGTCGTCGCGGTGATGCAGGAACAGGGTGCGCATGCGCGTGGCCCGCTCAAAGACCGAGGCGACGCTGCACGCCCGGCGTCAGATCCGGCAGTGCGGGCTCGGCGCTGATCACAGCACCGCGCGCGAGCACGATGCAGCGGCACTCGTGCGGCAGCGTCTGCAGCAGCATGCTCATTTCGGTGCCGAAACCAGCTGCCTCATGCAGGGCGGCAGCGCGCTCGGCCTCGCTCGCATCAGGCTTCACGAGCACCGCGGCAATCTGTGATTCCTTGCTCTGATAGAGCTGTGCCACATCGAGCACGGCCAACGCGGGCAGCGGCGTCGGCATGAGCCACAGGCCGGCGGCGCCGATCAGGGCGCAGGCGACGAGCGCATTCAGAGCGATGAGTGTGGCGACGTTGCGGCCCCTCATGCGAGCCCCCGTTCCCGCAGCACCGCATCGATGGCCGCCGAGACGTCCAGTCCGGCGGCGCGTCTAGCGTTGATCGCGTTGAAGTCCTCGGCGCGGCTGCTGAAGAGCAGCAGGCTGTACGGGTCGACGATCAACCGTCCGATGCCGTTGCCCACCGGCGAATGGACGAAGACTTCCGAGTACGCGCCGTGCTCGGTGCGCAGCGACAGCAGCAGCCGCTTCATCGCATCGTCCATCGTCAGCTGCCCGAGCTTGTCCATCATCTCGATCGACTCGGGCTTCTGACGCAGCAGGAACATCCAGTCGGAGTTGTCCAGCGCGGCCTTGGCGGCCGGATTGCGGTAGTAGTCGTCCACCCCCTGCGTGGCCGACATGAACGCGCCCTTGTACTTGCGGGCCCGGCGGTAGCCGGCTTCGATGAATTCGGCGGTCGCGCCGCCCGAGAGCAGATCCCACGCCTCGTCGATGATCACGATCTTCTTGCGATCGCGCGAGAAGTACATCTCGCGCGTGATCCGGTACATGACGATGAGCAGCACCACCGTCTGCAGATCCTTCTTCGCCTTGAGTTCTTCGAGCTCGAGTACGACGAGATCGGCGCCGAAGTCGATGCTGGCGTGCCCATCGAAGTACTTCCCGTAGGCACCCTCGCGCGTGTACGGATGCAACATCGCGGCGAGGTCCTGGAGTCGCCGATCCACGGCGAACACCTCGTGCGCGCTGGCGTCGCTCCCGGCGTCGAGGCGGCCCGTGGCCAGCAGGTCGTGGATGTCGGTGACGTTCATCGAGCGCCCCCTGGCCTTCCAGACCTTCTTGATCGCCGCGCCCAGCGTCGAGTACTGAAAACCGTCGAGCGGCTCGCGCGGGGAGACCATCTGCGCCAGGAGTGGCTGCAGGAGCTCCATGTCCTCGTCGATGTCTTCGACGAGCGGAAACGGATTGAGCGAGAGCGCCGCGTCTTCGGTGAATTCGATGAAGCTGCCGCCGAAGTTGCGACACGCCTTTTCGTAGGAACGCCCGACGTCGATGATCCACACACGCGCACCGGTCCCGAGATAGGCAGCGGCGATCTCGTTGAGCAGCAGCGACTTGCCCGAGCCCGAGGTGCCGGCGATCGCGACGTTGAAGTTGCCCGCCGGGTTGTCGTAGACGTCGATCTGCATGAGCTGACCCCGCCGCCCGCCCAACAGCAGCACCGGCGTGCCGGTGCCCTGCCACTCGGCGATGAGCGGCGCCAGATGCACGGCGTTGGCCGAGGTCTTGGTCGTGACGCGCTTCATGCGCTGCAGATCGGCGTGAAACGGCGCCGAGAGCGTCATCGGCAGCGACCCGAGAAGCGCCTGCGTCATCATCATCGTGTCGCTGGAGAGTTCGAAGCCGCGCGCCCGGAAGATGGCGCGCGCGGCCTGCTCGGCGTGCGTTGCCGCCTGCGGCTCGGTGAAGAGGGCAAGCTGCAGGTTCAGATCGACGAGCTGTTGGCCGGCGTCGATCGCCTTGAGCACGATGTCCCAGTCGGCCTTGCGTTCCTGCAGGTCGGGCAGAAAGCGCGCCATGTAGCTCGTGGCGTTCGTCGTTGCGCGGGCGGCCTTGAGAAAAGCCCAGTTGCGCGTGGCTTCGGCATCGAGCACGTGTACGCCGAGCGTGAGCAGGAACGGGCACGGGTACTGCAGCGTTGCCTGGTAAAGATCGCCGATCAGGCTTGCCGCGTTCCACAGCGCAAAGCGCGGCGGATACGCGCGCACCGACATCAGGCGCAGCGCGGTTCGCAGATCGGTCGCAGGGTTGGCGAGCAGTATCGACTGTCGATCGATGGACAGACGTGTCGCCCGATCGATCGCCTGCTCGCCCAACTCGCGGCCCTCGTCGTAGGCAAGCGCGAGCGCATCACCCGTTTGCCGATGCGGGTCCAGCAGCGCGGAAACCCAGTTGATCAGGTCGGCGGCGGTCCATGCACGCGATGGAAAGCCCGCGGCGTGCAGCGTGGCGCGCATGCTGTCGCGCAGCAGCAGCAGCTCTTCCAGGCGCGCGAGATTCTCGGGGCTGCCGGCCAGCGATACGGCGAGCACCAGCCGGAAGTCGCGCAAGAGATAGCTTTGTGCCGCCAGCAGCGACGTGCGGCTGCCTTGCAGGTAGTGTCCGACGCGGCGACGCGCCATCGCCCGGTGAATGTTGGTGTTGCGACCTGCGCGCCCGAGCGTGTCGAGTTTGGGGACGATGTCGTCGGCCACGCGCAGGCTCGCGTAGCGGGCAAGCGGCGCGCGGATCGCGGGACTTGCATAGAGGTGAAACTGGATGCCGGTGCCCGCCGGTGCAGCCGCGTAGAGCGCGGTCAGTACGTGCGCCATCTCCTCGTCGGCGCCGGACTGCGGTCGCACTTCCAAACAGAAGCCGAGTGTGTCCCGATTGACGAAAACTTCGCGATCGGCGATCCAGGCGCGATAGGGAAGCCACTGCGAGAAGGCGGCGGTGTGCTCGTTGCGCAGCGCTCCAGGTGCGCGAAGCAAAGTGCCGGGCCTTGCGCCTTCGAGCACCGATTCGAGATCGCCCAGGAGGCTGCGTCTCATCGCCCTGCGCTCCCGGTCATATCCTCCCCGCGAAACTCTTGCGGGTACGACGGGAAGCGATCGGACTCGGTGAGGCTCTGCGGCGCGACTTCGCTCTCCGCCGCATCCGCCGCAGGTGCATGCGCCGTGCGGGGAGGCCGTACCGCATCGAAGCGGGGTCGATTGGTCGGGACCACGCGCTCGATCAGCCAGCGTCCGGCGTCGACCAGTACGTGCACGACGGAGGCTTCGTGCAGATCGCCGTCGGCGTCTTCCCAGGGGGCGATCCACAGGCGCAGCACACGCGGCGGAGAGCGCAAAGCTGCGGGTGATGATCCGGGCTGCAGGGCGACGTCGAGTGTCGCTGCGGCCGTCGACGAATCGGGTGTAGGCGTAGCGCCCGACGATGCCGGCGCAGTACCCGGTGTCACCGGCGTATCGAATGCCGGAATGTTGATTGCACCGGACGTCGTGCTCGCTTCGTTGGCGAGCGCGGGCGGCGCGAAAGCGGCGATCTCCGCATCGAGCGAATTTGCGTACACGCCTGAGACCGACGTGCATTGCGAGCCGACCGGTGCCTTGCAGGCGTAGCCTGGCGCACCGCCCAGACCACTCAGGTTCGATGCGCACCCGCTCAATGCGGCGAGCAGTGCGCCGACGAGAAGCGTCGTGCCGTGTGCCGGATCAGTCATTGCGATCGACCTGTCGTGCGCGCTGTACGCCCGCCCGGAGCAGCGCTCCTCTGACTGGTCGCTGTGCGCGACAGCCACGCATCGATCTCCTCGGCGCTCGCGACACGAGCAAGCACCCGTCCGTCGGCAGCAACGAGTGTTGGCGTTCCGTTCACACCGAGCTGTTCGGCCAGGGCAACGTTGCGATCGACCGGATGCGCACACTCGGCGGACGCCGGTACCTCATCGCGGGCGATGAGCGCCTGCCAAGCGCTCAGGCGATTCCCGGCGCACCACACGGCAATCGCTTTGGCACGGGCCTGCGGGTGCAGCGACGCGATCGGCATGAGAAACCGATGAATCGTCACGTCGGTGAGACCTTCGAGCCCGATCTCGAGTTGGCGACAATACGGGCAGTCCGGATCGCTGAAGATCGCCAGTGCCCGCGAACCATCTCCGCGCACTTCGTCGATTGCATCGGACAGTGGCAATGCGCTGAAGTCGATGCGCGCAAGCGTGTCCTTGCGCTCGGCGGTGAGGTCGCGCTGTGCGTTCATGTCGTACAGATGGCCGAAGAGAAAGAACTGGCCACTCGCGTCGACGTAGGCCAGGTTCGCGCCCATCGCCACTTCGAAGACGCCCGGCAGGGGTGTGGCGCGGATCTCGCCGAAGCGCGTCGATGGGTAGAGCGTCTGCAGACGAGCCGCAAGCATCGCGAGCTCGGGCGCAGGCAGCACGAATTCGAGCTCGGCGCGGTTGTGCTGTGCCGCGGCCGGGATCATCACGCAGCTGCCAAGCATTGCCGCCCAGACGGTTGCGGCAAGGCGCGCACGCCGGGCGCGGTCAGTCGTCATTACCGTCGTCGTCATCGCTGTTCCTTCGGAGCGCGCGCCGGCGCTCGGTGAGTTGCGCGAGGTGGTCAAGATCCGCGTCGGTAGCGTCCAGCGTCTCGGGCAGGGAGACGCCTTGCGTGAGAACCACGTCGACGCTGCGCCCCGCATCGACTTCGATCACCGGGAAGACTTTCTCGGCCAGGCTGATGTAGTACTGGGCAAGCCGGTCGAGCGCTTTGCCGATACCGGTTCCCAGACCCGCTTCGAGCTGGCGTCCGCCATCGACCGTGCCGGTGGTCCCCAGAGGCGAGACCGAGAGCGTTGTTGCGCCTTGCTGGAACGCGTGTCCGATGCCGCTTGCGACACCGGCGAGCAGCGCGTTGGCGAGAATCTGCCCCTGTTTGGAGACGAGCCGCCCGCGCATCCCGGCCTTGCCGTCTTCGCCGGCCACGTACCCCTTGACCGGCACGTCGATCGCCGTGCCGTCGCGTGTGACGCACGAGAGCAACTCGGTGCGGATGTAGGCGCGCTCCGAGCTCACGTCGCCGTAGCCGGCGCCGACGATGAAGCACTCTTTCACGCTCGCGCGATACCGATTGGGCAGGATCGCGTTGTCGGCCAGTCGCATCAGCACCGGCTGGGGGTTGCGCTGCGCCTGACCGCCGGTGGGGGCGTCAAGTCCGCCGAGAAGTACGGCGCGTGTGAAGGCGCCGCTGGGCAGATAGCGGCGTGCGTCGCGTCGGGCGGCGGGCGCGGCTTCGGCGCCCGCGGTGGGCTTTGCGCTCTTCGTCGATGCTTCGTTCCCCAGCACGATACTGATGATCCCGGTGGCCACGGGCGTGCTCTGGCTGACGGGCGGTGGCGGCATGCCGGCACCTTGGCGCAGCGGCGGCGGAGGCGGGAAGCGCTGCGCGCCCACGTCCGATGCTTCGTTCCCCGGGCGATCCGGGCCGAAGTTCGGGCGCGAGGCAGGCACTGGGATCGGTGCAGGCGGTATTGGCGTGAGCGTGCCGGCTTCGAGCTTCCTCAGGCGTTCGAGCATCTCCTTGCCCTGGCCTTCGAGTTCGGCGTTGCGCTGCGCGAGTGCGCGCGAGCGCTGCTCGATCTCCTTGAGCTGCGCATCGGCCTGACCGCGCCAGGCGTCGCGTGGATCGACCTGTGCGCCCGGTGCGAGGATGTTGGTCGAGTGCGGCCTGGTGCGCTGTGCGTCGCGGCTCCTGGTGCCGGTGAGCGAGACCGTAAGCAGCGTGCCCCCCACGATCGCGCCGGCAATGAGCGACAGCAGCAGAATCTGGCGGCGTCGTACGTCGGCGGCCGAAAGCGGCGACGGGTTCGGTCCGAACTCCGGGCGGGACGCGCCCGGCGCGCTGTTTGTTGTCGTTTCCTGCGTGCGTGCGGGATCAGTCATCGACACGGCGCTCCCGGACGACGAAGAGCGTGGTGGTCGCACCCGGCACCAGCGTGTGCTGCTCGACGCTTACCGCCATCACGCCGCGCTGGAAGAGATCACGCGCGGTCAGCTCGAGCGCGGATTCGCTGGTATTGAGCAGCTGGAACTTCTCGCCGACGACGTCCGTGCTGAGCCATTGACGCTGCAGTACGAGTCTGGTGCCGGGCCAGAGCATCAGTTCGCGTCCGGGCTCGCGCACCTGCATGTCTTCGGGGAGTGCATCCTCGGCCATCACGAGCAGGAGGTTCTTCAACGTGCGCACGTGGCGTGCGGCACGCTCAAAGCGTGCGGGTTGATCCCGGGCTGCGCGCGCCTCGCGGATCACGATGGTCTCGCTCGGGGTGTCCACCGGCTGCAGCAGCAGACCGATCGTCGAACGCTCGGTGCTCACGAAGAGATTGATCGGCTTGGTGCTTTCGGGCGAAGCGGGCCGCAGGAAGATCTGGCCCTTCTCGTCGTCTTTTTCGAGGACGAATTCGCCGGCGTTGCCGGTCACCTTGCGGATGCGGCCGCGCTCGATCGCAATCCGCGTGACTTCCTTGCGCGAGATCTTCGCAAGCGCAGTCTCGCCGTCCTGCGTGTCGACGATCTGTAGCGCGAGCGCGGGCGGCCCGACGCTCAGCGCCAGCAGCAGGCAGGCGAGCTCACGATGCAGGTTTCGTTTCGAGCGGATCATTGGCGCTCGTCTCCCGGAATGCCTTCAGGAAAATGCGGCCGCCGGCGTACTCGAGTTCGACCAGGTAACCCCGGGAGACCTCGGATACACGGCGATCGCTGATGAACGTGGTGAGCAGGCCGCGCACGCCGACGCGCTGCGTGCGTTCATCGACCGCAATGTCCTGCGCGCTGAACACGGTGGAGGCTCCATCGCGTTTGACGCGTTCGGCAGCGGTCGCGAGCGCGCTGCGCAGCTCACCGTAGGCGGCCGGTGCGGCGTAGCGCAGCAGCAGACGCGACTGGTGATCGATACTTTGTGGCGTCACGTTCAGCGTGAGCTGTACGAGGAAGTACGCCATCTGTTCGAGGTACTCGGCGCTTGCGCGTCCGGACTCGACCCAGAAGGTCTTGTGGATGTCGGGCGGAACGACGATGACGCGCTCGCGATCGGCCAGGTGCATCGCAAGCGCAGCCAACGCGACGTTGGCGAGCATGGAGCCGACCAGCAGCATGACGAGCAGCAGACTCGCGCGGCGCGCGCTGGCGATGTCGGCACGCAGCCAGTCGAGCTTCATCCGGCCAGCTCCCGCAGCCACGAGGGCGGCGTGCGCTTCAACCCCGTGACGAAGGCCGGCAGGTGCCAGTAGAGCAGATGCAGCGCGAAGGCAGGGTGTTTGCCCGCCCTGGCCCGACCGTACGCGGAAGCCAGCAACACGCCGATCGCGCAGCCGCTCACGAAGAACCCGACGAGCATGCCGGCGAGTGCCGCGGCCAGCACGAGGAGCGCCACGTCGATGTCCCACCAGAACATGCGCGGTGCATCGTTCAGGCGCCGCGGGATGTCGAGCGAAGCGTCGTTCACCGAATGGGCCCGTCAGATCACCGCGGTCATGATCGAATCGATGATGGTCGGCACGTAGACCATGAAGAGCGCGAAGACGACACCGGCCAATGCCGGAATCGGCGAGGAGCGGGCGATGCCGATCCCGGCGCCGAGAATGAAGGCGGCGATCGCGATCGACTTGCCGAGGAATCCCGTCGCCCAATCGAGCAGCGTCATGTACATCGTCTGGAACTCGGTGCCGGTCGTCCCGGCGAGCGCCGAACTGGCGACGAGCGCGAGGAGGGCGGCACTCGGAAGTGCGATGCGGCAGCGACGGATCAGGGTCATGGTGAGTTGACTCTCAGCTGTGCGAAGTTGGGAAGCTGGTCAGAGCGTTCAGTGCTGGGCGGCGAGTGCCGGAACTCGGCGATCGTCGTGGGGAAGGGTGCCGTTCGGCTCGCGGGGCGGCGTGCGCGCCTGCGCGGTGCCCGCCCGTTGAAGCTGCCTGTGGACTCTGGCCGCGTAGGCGCGGCGCAACTCGGGGTCGACGGCGTTGTAGGCGCCGACCGCATCCCACGTGTAGCCCAGGCGCTGGATGTTGCCGGCGAGAATCCAGGCGCCGATGTGAATGCTCGTGCACGGCTCGAAGAGCTCGCGTTCGCCGATGCCGTAGACGGCCAGCGTGGGCAGCCATGCCGAGTTGATCTGCATGAGCCCGAGGTCGCGCGTGCCGTTGCGGTTGTGCCCGATCGCATTCGGGTCGAGCGCTGATTCGGTGCGTGCGATCGCGTAGAGCAGTTCGCTGCTGACGCCGTAGCGCGCAGCGGCCGCATCCCAGCAGGCGTGTGCGGGCGCCATCGCAAGCGCGCCGAACGCGGCGATGAATGCCGCGATCGTTGGCCTGCTCGCTGACTTGGGCAATCGACGCTCCTTCATGTTCCTGCGATCGGCACGGGAGAGAATCCGCGGCGCTTCGAGCCCACAGCGACGCATGGCCATCGTAGGGAGAGGGCAGTCGCAAATCAGGCTCGATCGCAGCCTCGATCGGGCGCTGAATTCAGCTGGAATCGGTAGGTAGTTCGTGCTTGACGATCGGCTGCGAGCCGCCGATGCGAGGGACCGTCACGGCGATGGGGGTGGGCAGGCCGAACGGATCCGGCGCGTCAAGAGCAAATCGGGTCTTCGTCGATGCTTCGATCGAAGCGAACCGTTCTCGCCCCGCCGGAATACTCGCTGCATGACACCGCACGAAACGCTCTGCCGGTTTGTCTTGCCACGAGCGAACGGCGCATCCCAGCCACTCGAGACGTCGACTCTTTCTGCCCACTCAGTGATCGATCGAATCGGTGCGGCGAACGTGATCGCGCTGCTTCGTGTGCGGATGGGGTTTCCCATGGAGAGCTTCGTGCTCGCCGCGCAGCCGCTTCTCGCTGATTTTGCGCAGTTCGTGCAACTCCGCCCCGCTTCGGGCTGCAGTTGTTACGACTGTCCCGGTGGGCAACTGCATCGCGGACTCGTAGCCGCACTGCGTGCGCTCGATCGACGACGCGGGCAGATCCTGCCGCGCAATGCGCCCCCGGAAGTGCTGGGGGCGCTGGTGCACCGATGGACGTATGCAGTGTTCGCGGCAGCGCTGCTGCGCGACATCGATGCGGAGTCGCCCGGCGCGGCGCTGGAGATCTTCGAGCGCTCGGTTCTCCCGCGCGTCTGGGAATGGTTGGCCGAGGCGCCTGGGTTGATGGCCGAGCTGCAGGCCGTGCTGTCGGGTCACGCTGATGCTTCCAGCGCCATTGCCGAACTGGCGGGGTACGCGGCGACGGGTGCGTGTGCTGAGGTTGCCTCGACCGAGCCGCGAGTGACGACGCAATCGGCCGCTTCCCCTGAAGAGTCGAGCAGTCCCATACAGCGGCTCCGATCGGCATCAGATGAAAGGGAATTCTTCGAGTGCAGCGAAGGCAGTGAGCCCGAATTCCTCGATGGTATGGATGCTGCCGGGAACGACGGCGCACGCCGCTTCCTGCGGTGGGTTCGTCAGGCGATCTCGGACGGGTTGTTGTCCGTCAACGCGCGTGACGCGCTCGTGCACGGAGTCGAAGACGGGTTGCTGCTTGCGTCACCTGGGATTTTCCGGGCGTTTGTTCGATGCCACGGTGGCCGCGACCGTGAGCGGGGCGATCCCGTCAAGCGACTGCAGCGTGACGTGCTGCGCGTCGGATGGCACTTGCGGGGTGCCCGCGGAGTGAACCTGCATGGGTATGGGTGGAAAGAGGGAAGGGACTCCCGCGCTCGCATCCACGGAATCGTGATCGTCGCACCGCAGCGCTTCCTCGATCCGGTGCCGGAGATCAACCCGGCGCTTGAGCGCATCCGGGCTCCCGCTTCTGAGGTGGTGTGACGCGCTATCCGCTGGAGGCGCGGCTGCGGCCCGCGTATGAACTCGGTTCAGCTTTCGTATCGACGTTGGGCGCAACGCTGGTGCTCAGTCGCCCCGGATTGTTCCTGCTGGAGCCTCCCTGGCACTGGGCAATGGCTGGATTGCTGCTCGGTCACGCCGCATGGCGCGCTGCCGCCGGAGTGCGCACGCTGCGTTACCGCGCGAACCTGCGAAGACGAAGGCGATACGAGGTGGACAGCGCGGATATCTCCTGGTCGGCCGATCGGCTCTTTCTGGGGCGCGGCTTTCGCTGGGATCAGCGCCACACCCAGCGCCTGCGCGAGGCGCGGCTTCCGGTGAGTCGTGCGTTGATTGAAGACGGGATGTGCGCACGCGCGATGTCGGTGTTCGGACACGGGCGAAGCGAAGTAGTGGGCGTGGGTGGAGATCCCGCGATTCACGGCGTCGAGCCCGAGGAATCCGACATCTGGATGCAACTCGAAGATCGGGTTGGGCACACGCTCGTGCTGGGCACCACGCGCGTGGGCAAGACCCGCCTGGCGGAGTTGCTCATCGCACAGGACATCCGTCGCGGCGAAGTCGTGATCGTCTTCGATCCCAAGGGCGATATCGATCTGTTGCGCCGCGTGTTCGCCGAAGCCGAGCGTGCCGGACGTGCCGCCGAGTTCTTCCTCTTTCATCTGGGGCATCCCGAGATTTCGGCGCGCTACAACCCGGTCGGGAGTTTTTCGCGCATCACCGAGGTCGCCACCCGTATCGCGGGGCAGCTCCCGTCGGAAGGGCAATCGGCCGCCTTCAAGGAGTTCGTCTGGCGCTTCGTGAACGTGATGGCCCGGGCGCTCGTCGCACTCGGTCGCAAGCCCGACTATCAGGAGATCAATCGCTACGCCTCGGATGTCGAACCGCTGCTGATCGATTATTTCGAGCACTGGCTCGACGAGGAACCTGCCGCCGCCGGTTGGCGCGAAGAGCTCGGGTCACTGGCGATCGACCGGAAGGCTCTCGGCAAAGGCCTGCAGTCGCGCGGTACACGTGCCGTGCAGCTCGTCGAGTACGCACGGCACAGGAAGCTTTACGATCCGATCGCCCACGCGCTCGCCTCGACGCTGAACTATGAGAAGAGCCACTTCGACAAGCTCGTGGCATCGTTGCTGCCCCTGATGGAAAAGCTCACCACCGGGCGCACCGCGGCGCTGCTCTCGCCGATCGATGATCCGGCCGACTGGCGCCCGGTATTCGACTGGGCGACGATCATCAACCTGCGCGGCATCGTCTATGTCGGGCTCGATGCGCTCTCCGACTACGAGGTGGCGGCGGCTGTCGGCAATTCGATGTTCGCCGATCTTACGAGCGTGGCCGGCAGCGTCTACAAATTCGGTACCGGTCGCGGTCTGCCCGGTGACGTGGCACAGCGGCGCATCGCGATTCACGCCGACGAGTTCAACGAGCTGATCGGCGACGAGTTCGTTCCGCTGCTGAACAAGGCGGGTGGAGCGGGGTTCCAGGTGACGGCGTACACGCAAACGTGGTCGGACGTGCAGGCCCGTATCGGGTCGCTCGCGAAGGCCGGGCAGATCGCGGGGAACTTCAATACGCTCATCATGCTGCGGGTGAAGGAGCTCGCCACGGCCGAGCTACTGACCCAGCAATTGCCCGAAGTGCAGGTCCTGTCGACCGTGGCGTCGTCGTCGGTGACGGATACCAACGATCCGATCGACTTCGCAGACTTCGCCAGTCGCAATGAGGATCGCCTCGCCGCGGAAAGCGTTCGCCTGCTCGAGCCGACCGATCTGGTGCAATTGCCCAAGGGGGAGGCCTTCGCACTCCTTCATGGTGGCCAGCTGCACAAGCTCCGCATGCCGTTTCCTTCCACGGGACATGATCCGCTGATGCCGGCGAGCCTTGCGGTAATCGGGGAGACGCTGCGCGCCCGCCTCGAGGGACCGTGGAATCGGCCAGACGGTAGCCTCGAAACGAGGGATCAGCTTGGCATCCCGAAACGCTACGTTTCATGACGCGGCACTGGCCGGCGTACTGCTTGGTCCGCTGAAACTGATCCTCGCGCTCGCGCTGGGCCTGGCGGCGCTGCTGGTGTGCACGTGGATCGTCGACTGGGTGTTCGTCTTCAAGATCTGGCCGCAGGGGATCGAACGATTGCGGGAGCTGCTCGCGAACGACCTGGCCCGCGGCATCGCATTGGCGGCCCGACAGGGTGCCGATGCGAGCGTGATCACGGCACCTGCCAACGCGTTGTACTGGATCGTGTTCGAAGTCAGCGGAATCGACGATATGGGCCGCCAGTTCGCTGGCGACTCGTCGTTGTCGATTCCGGACACGGTACTGCGCAGGGCATACTTCAGGCACCGCGCGGCGATCGAAGTTGTGATGGTCGGCACGCAGTTGCTTGGAGTGCGTGCGGCGATCCTTGTGAGATTCGTGCCGCTGCTCGCACTTTTCTATCTCGTCGGCGCTGCTGATGGCATCGGCCGACGTGCAATCCGCCGGGCAGGTGCCGGACGCGAGTCGGCGAGCCTATATCACCGGGCGAAGTACCTGCAGTTAACGGTGTTGGGACTGGGCGGAGTGACGCTGTTGATGTGGCCGGGGGCGGTGGCGTGGAGCGTAGGCGTCGTCTTGCTCGCGATCCTGATCGGTTGCCTGGCGGGGGTGCAATGGGCGTATTACAAGAAGCATTTATAGAGTGCCGACTTGTCGTTCGTCTGAATGTCTCGGCGACGTGATCTCTGGCCGTTCCGCCGAGTCGACCGATTCCAATCGATGTCGACGGTTGCATTTCCGCGCGATTGTCCGCAAAACCGCGCCGGCGCTGATGCTTCGAAGGTTCGAATGCATCGCGAGCCTACGGCCGGAGACGCCTTAATACTTGATCGTGGGAGCGGCTATTCCGGCCAGATGGCGTCCCCGAGCCTCTCCGCATTGCTGACGAGCAACTGGAATTCCGGTGGCTTGTGCTTTTCCGGGCTGGTCGCCAGCCGCAGGTCTTGAATGATGTAGCCGACCAGGCAGCGGCGCACTTTCAGTTGGCGGGCACTCGCCCCTGGAAAGTACTCGGCAGCAATCATGCTCTGCTGCTCTGCCGTGAGATCGGGATGTGCAACGATCGTCACGGTGGCGATCCGGTTCCAGTCCTTGTCGTCTGATCGCGCCGCTGGCGCGGGCATTTCCACGAGTTCGACGTTCGCGACCCGACCAAGCGTGAAGTCGCGAAAGCCCTGACGTTCGGTACACCATGCGCGCATGTGCCACCGTCGGGGCACCCGAACAAGGGCATGGGGGAACACAAGTCGGTCAGTACCGGTTGGGTGATTCATCGATCGGTAGACGAGTTGCAAGCCGGCTCCTTTCCGTATGGCTTGCACGACCGCGGCAAAGGTCTCGGGCGCTACGACGGAAAGGTCGCGCCTCGCGTCCGCGAGCAGCGGCTCAGGCGTTGCCGCGTACCCGGCACTCGCCACAACGCGCAGATAGTCGTCCGGTGATTGACGTTTTTCCCGGTTTTGCTGACCGAGCGACCAGCGCAACGGTGCATGCGCGGTGGAACGTACTGCGCGATCACCCAATCGCTTCTGAAGCGCGCCCATTAGCCGACTCGCCCACACAGCTTGGACGCCCAGCAGTTCTCGAATTCTGTAGTTGTCGATCTCCCCCTCCCAGAGGAGGACGGTTTCGAGATCGCCTACTCGATCTGCCGCAGAGTTCATGGCTGAATTATCCTGCACGCTAAATTAGCTTGCAAGCTAAATTAGCTTGCAGTATAAATTCACGAAAGGACAAATCGATGAACCTCTTCGATCGGATCCCGCACGGGCTCTTCGCGGCGCTCACCGGACGCAACAATCGTCGCGCCTGGGATCTGCTGGTGCGTCTGTCGGATCGCTACTTCGGTCCGGATGCCGTTCCTCCGTACGCAGACGGCTACCTCCATGATCAGATCGTCAAGGAAATCGAGCGCTTCCTACTCGACGCCGGGTGGGAGCACGACGACGATGATCCCGCGCTGGAGGTGGCCACGCCGCTGTCGATCCAAGCCAATCAGCTGCTGGCACGTCTTGTAGAGACCGGGTGGCTGACAGAGGAACAGGTCGGGCTGCGTCGCTTCGTCAGCATGCGGCCCGTGGTTGCGCGGTTCTTCGACACCATCCAGCAGTTCGTTACCGAAGGGCCTCAGCTCTTCGGCGGAAACGTCCTCCTCGTCTACAACCAACTCAAGAGCGTCTCGCAGGACCCCAGAGGCCAGGCGGGAGGTTTCGTGAGTGCGGCGCAGCTCTGCGTGCGGCTCATCAATTCGCTGAACACGACCACGCTTCGCGTTCGCGACTTGATGAAGGAGCTCACACAGGAGGCCGAGACACCGGTCTTCGTCCGGCGGTTCTTCAGCGAACACATCAGCGAGTTGTACGTTCGTGACTTCAAGCAGCTTCGCACCGAGAACCATCCGCTGCGGCTGCGCTACGAAATCATCGAGCTTGTCAACGCGGTGGCTCTTGAAGGCCCGGCGCGCGCCGCTTTGCTTCAGGGCTATGCGGAGCTTCCTGGCAACAGGCCGGGCGAGGAGGAAGAGCTGCTGGAGCGCGATGTACAGCGCTTTCGGCGTCTCCTCGACGTCGAGAAGTTCCTCGATCGGATGGACCGGGTGATGGACGCCGCAACCCAGCGCGCAGTCGCGTATCTCGGATATCGACTGAAAGCGTCGGAACGAATCGAGGAGGTGATCGCTGACACGGTGCGCGCGGTAGTCGCCGCCGACGATCGCAGCGTTCCGCTCGAGGGGCGGCTTCTTTCGCCTTCACCGGTGGTCGGCGACAACCGCTTGAGGCTTCCGGTCGAGCCGCCGCCGGCCCCCAAACGCACCGTGTTGCGTAAGAGGGAAATGACGCCTCACGAGAAGGCTGTCCACTTCCTGCGCAAGGCGATGATCGCCAATCGCGACACCGCACCGACCGCAGTGCGTCGCTATATCCGCGAGTACCTCTCCCCGGGATCGCAGGTCACAGCGCAACAGCTCCCGGTCGCGAGCGTCCCGGACGCGGTTTCCTTTCTTGTACTGATGCGCCTCGCCGGCATCAGTTCCCGCAATCCCGCCGCCGTCCGGCGCAATCCGCTACTGCGCAGCCTTGGATTCGAGGCCTCGCTGATCGAAGGCAGCCGAGCCGATACACCGTACTTCAACGTTCCGAATTTTCAAGTCACTTGGAGAGATCGAGATGCCACGCAACTGGCGGTCGTTGGCGGAAGCATCTGACGGGATCTATACGGTCGATGACTTCAAGCAGTCGATGTACCAGTTGATCGCGCAGCAGTGCCTCTATGCTCGTTTCAACCATCAGAGCACGGCCTTTCGGATCGTCTCGGCACACCGCCGCGATTTCGAAGAGGCCGTGGAGCTCATGGGTCTTCGCCTCGGCTTCAACGAGCGCCTGGCGTTCTGCTACGTCGTCCCGGAAACGGTCAAGCTCACGCCCCTCGACATGCAGGACACGTTATTTCTTCTCGTCCTGCGACAGCTCTACCACCTGCGTGGCAGCGCAGGCGAGTTGACCGACGAGGGTGATGCCATCGTGGGCATCGAGGAGCTGGTCGCCACTTACCGCTCGATCACCGGCCGTTCCCTGGAAACCAAGAATCAGGGCGTCGTGAAGGGGTTGGTGAAGACCGCCGCGCGATGCGGATTGGCCCGCCTGATCGATACGCCCGAGGGCGATCCCCAACCGTTCGCCGTCGCGATTCTCCCCGCCATCGCCGAGGTGCTGAGCGAGCACGCCGTTGGCCGCTTTGGCGCACACCTGAAGTCCGTCTTGGTCGCAACCCGACCCGCGGATGATGAAATCGCGAGAGCAGTGGAGGTTGCACGTGAAGACGCTTAGCACCCTGCATCTCGTGCAGTTCTCCTTCTGGGACTACGAGACGTTCAACCTTCGCCGGGGCGGAACGGCTTTCCTGGGGCCCAACGGGGCAGGCAAGACAAGCCTTGCGGATGCGGTTCAGATCGCGCTGGTCGGCGCACACGGCAATCACATGCACTTCAATGCGCAATCGGTGCACAGAGACCATCGTTCGGTCAGAGACTATGCGCTCGCCACGATGCGCTCCGGCGAGGGCGACCAGGGTGTATTGGCACGCAAGCGCGACGAAGCCATCTCCTACATCAGCTTGATCTTCGAGGGCGAGTCCGTCGCCGACGTCGTCAGTGCGGGCGTTTGCCTTCATTCCGTGGCGAACGACAAGAACCATCGAACCCTGGGCCTGTACATCCTGCCGGGTGTTCGACTGGCGCTGGAAGATCATCTCGGCGCCCTCGACGACGGAGGCAAGGCTCCTCTGGACTGGCCGACCTTCGAGGCGTTGGCGCGCAGGCTTGCCAGGCAGGCCGGACGTACTCCGACGCTGACGGCGAAGCCGGAAACGTACCTCAACGAACTGCTGCACGTCCTTCAGCACAAGGGGCGCGCGATCGACAAGGACAAATTCCTCCGCGCGCTGGCCCAAAGTCTTCGGCTGAAGGGCATCCAGAGCGTCAACGACTACCTGCGCGGCTACCTCGTCGACGCACAGCCGATCGACAAGCAGGGGACCTTGAAGCACATCAAGACCGTGCGCTCGCTCGTCCTTCAGATCGAAGAGGTCAAGCAGCAGATCGCACGCCTGACGGACATCGACAAACAATTTCGCAATGTGGCCACGCAGTATCGGACCCGTGCCGTCGCGAGCGCTGTGCGGCTCCTGCTGCAAGTCGAGTCGGCGGACCTGCGCGTCAGCGATCTGCTGTCGAGAGAGCGCGAGTTGTCTGGCGAGATCGATGCGCTTGCGAACTCCATTGAGGCGCGCACGAGCCAGCGGGAGGCGGCGCGCGAGCTACATCAGAGGCTGGATGCTGCTTACAACGCAGACCCCGCGTCCCAGAATCCCGAGCATGCACGTCAGCTGAGGACGGCCTTACAGACCAACGTGACCAACTCCCGGCGTGCGGTGGAACGGCTCGTAGTTGAAGTGCGGGATGCGCTCGAAGCTGTGCAGAGCACTAGCGGCGCGTCGGACACCGGGGCGTTGTCCGAAATCGGGCGTCTCGCCACGAAATGGGAGGCGCGAGCACGCGCCGCAGCCCTGCCAGACTTTAACGCGTTCGGCGAAGTGCTCACGGCACTGAGCGCGGTGCCCGGGGACATCGCAAGTCTTTGGCAACTGCTCGAAGAGCGAGCGGCGCTCGCCGGCCAGCGCCTCGCCAGCGCGACGGAGCGGGCGAAGGCCGCCGAGAAGGGGATTCGACTGACGGATTCGGGCGACGTCGCCGCGGCCATGGCGATGTTTCGCTCCGCCGGCATCGAAAGCGTCACGGTCGGCAGCGTCGTCGGTGTCAAGGACTCGTCCTGGCAGTCCGCGGTCGAGTCGTTCCTTGGCCGCCATCGACATGCCCTCGTCGTTGCCTACGGCCGGGAACGGGATGCCGTCCGCCTGCTTCGACGCGCTCCGCGCCCTCTGTTCGAGGTCACGGTCGTGCAACCGAAGCACATTCGCGATGACCTCAAGCGCAGTTTCGACGCCACGACCGTGGCATCGCTCCTGGAGAGCTCGAACAGCATCGCGCTGACGTACCTGCGTCGTCTTCTGGGACAGATGCGACAGGTCGACACTGAGGAGGAGCTTGAACGTTATGAGCGCGCTCTGACGCGCGACGGCATGCTGAGCGCCAACGGTGGAACGCGAAGAATCCGCCTTGTGCCTTCGTCGGAATGGGTGTTCGGTGCTCGTATTTCGAGCGAAGAGCGCGAGGCCCTGCAAGCGGAAGTCCTGGAAGCCACTCGGGCGGACAGCGAGGCCAGGAAAGGGGTCCGGCTCGCCCTGGACACGGCGAATCGCGTGGCAAGCGTCCTGCGCGACGTTACCCCGGAACACATTCGCGTGTCGCTTAACGAACTGCGAGACGCGCAGCGTTCCCTTGACGGCTCGCCCGACCCGGCAACGATCGACCTGCCGAGCCATCTCGTGGAACTCAAACGCCGTGTGGACGAGGCGAAGCGTGAAGCCGACAACATCGACCGAGAGCTGCCTGAGCTGACCGAGGCGCGAGGGACGAAGCGGGGCGCGCTCGAGGAAACACAGACGAATCTGGGCAAGGCGCAGGGCGATCTCGCTGACCTGCAGACGCGGTATGGCGTGGCGACGGAGGATGTCGACTATGACACGGAAGCAGCAGCATCCGCGTACGACAAAGCGGGCGAAATCGACTCGGCCGAGGGGCCCGCGGCGGCCTTGACCTTCCTGGAGAACGAAGCAAGGCGCGCAAACGAGCGGATTCTCAGATCGGAGTCGGATGCAAAGGCCGAGTTCACGACGTTCATCAACGAGATGTCGATCAATCTCGTGGACGAGCGTGGCGATTGGCGAAAGGCGGCCGTGTGGGTCAAGAACCACATCCAAAAGCTCACGGCATCGACCCTGGTGGAATACGAGCAGGAGGCTGAGGCTGCGCGCGAGGCCGCGAACCAGTCGTTCCGCGCCGACGTTGCCTACCGCATGAGAGAGGCGATCAAGCGTGTGGAACACGACATCGATGATCTGAACCGAATCCTCCGTGCGTGCCCGGAATTCACAGGTGGCGAGAAGTACCGCTTCGTAGCGACACCCGCGCTCGCACATAAGGCGCTGTACGAGCTCATCCAAAGTAGCGCCTTTCTGGAGTCGGGTTCGTCGCCCTTGTTCGAGGCGGCCGACGATGTCCAGAAGAAACTGGTTGCGTTCCTCGAGGCGTGCGAAACCGGCGCCGACAAGGCCAATAACCCGCTCGAAGACTATCGGCTCCTGTTCAACTTTGACCTCGAGATCCGCGTCGGCGACAAGAAAGTCGATTCGCTCAGCAAGCGGCTGGGCGTGGGGTCGAACGGCGAGCACCTGGTGCCTTTCTACGTCATCGCAGGTGCTTCGCTCGCCAATGCATATCGCCTGAAGGCAGGGGAGTCCCACGAGGGCGCGGCCGTGATGATCATCGACGAGGCGTTCCATGGCTTCGATGCCCAGAACGCCTACGTCACGGCGCAGTTCCTGGGATCCCTCGGCCTGCAACTCATCATGGCGGCGCCCGATGCAGACGTCGGGAAGCTGGTGCCGACCCTCGAGTCTTACTACGACCTCGATCGCTTCGGATCGGATGTCTTCACGAGCGAGGTGATCGTCAAGGAAGACGCCAGACGGCTACTTGAAACCGACATGCCGAGTCGCAATCCGCAGCTCGTCGAGCAGATGGCGGTGAAGTTCGGTAGCCCGGCATGAATCCCGTAGCGAACCAGGCGCTACTAAAGCTCCTGCGTAGAGCAGAGAACGCGTCGGGGAAGAGCGAGCACGGCCGCAACATCGGTTTGCGCTTCTCCAGCGAGTCCTTGCCCGCCTACTCGACCATCGGCACGCACGCTGAGAAAGAGGCTTGCCATGGTGACCTCCTGCTCGCCGAACGTGACGGGGCGATCACCATCGAGTGGGACCGACGAGCGGGCGAACGAAATCAGATCCTCCGGATCCAGCTGCTGGATCGTGAGGCGCTGGCGCGGCACTTGGGAGTTGTACCGCGATGGGATGCGGTCGCCCAAGCGGCGCAGCATCTTGCGCCTCATCAGGCGGACTACCCGGTGCTTGGGAGAGTACTGGAGCATTGGCGTCGTGGCGCCAAGGTCCGCGGAACGGGGCCCGAGGAAGTGGAGGCATGGCGTTACGCGGTTGCCGTCGTGTCTCACTGCCGTGCGCAGGCCGCGACCGATGTGGCGGTTCGCAGGCTGAGCGCGCAGTTGACGGGAGACAGCAAACGCGTCGAGCAGCTGTCCGCCCCCATTGATGTCCTGATTCAGGGTGATGTGGCTGCCCCGGTCCGCGATCCGGAAGACGTCTTCAATGAGCTCGGGCTCGTCAAGTTTCCGCCGACGCTGCTGATCAGTGGTGCGCTTCAGGTACGTGTCGGCGCCCAGCGTATCCCGGTAGACGCGCCGTATCTTGGCTTTCCTCCGTCCGCGATCACGAGTTTTGGTTCATGCGAGGCAGCGTCCCTGTTGTTGACGGTCGAGAACCTGACGACATTTCATGAGATGGTCGGTCATCATCGCCACGCCCCGGCTGCGATTCTCCTTTACACGGGTGGCATGCCCAGTCCTTCTTGGAAGCGTGTGTACCGCCTCCTACTGACATCGCTGCCGCCCGAGGCGAGGATGTTCCACTGGGGCGATATTGATTCAGGTGGATTCCGGATCGCAGATCACTTGGCGGATTGCGCTGGCACCGCGGGGCGGCGTCTCGAACTTCACGCCATGTGCCCTGATATAGCGCGACTCGACGCCGTTACGTCTCGACGTGCACTCGCCGACGCCGAAGTGTCGATGATCGAAAGGATCTGCGCCCGGTGGAGCTGGGATGCGCCGGCTCAATGGGTATCTGCGCACCGGATTGCGGTTGAGCAGGAGTCGCTTCCCGCGGGTTGGCCGTAGCGCTGGCGATCGACCTTGCAGCACGATATTTACTGTGCACCGAGTATGCCGTTCTATCGACAATGGCTGCGTACGTGAACGTCGACGCTTCTTCGTCATTTCGAACTCCAACCGCGCCTTCGCTCTCCGGTTGCACGGCCGCCAAGCAGCGTTATCCGAGGAGGTGCCAGCTACGCTGCAGCGGGGAACGCCTGCGCGGGTGCCGTCGTGGATAGTCGCGCTTGACGTTAGTCACGCTCGGCGTTATTATTTCGCCTGTGGCGATCAGGACGTTCAAGTGTGTCGACACCGAAGCTCTGTTCCGGCTACGGCGCGTGCCGCGCTTCGCCAACATCGAGCGCCCGGCGCTGCGCAAGTTGAAGCAGCTCGACCTCGCGCGACACATCGAGGACTTGCGCGCGCCGCCGGCGAATCGGCTGGAACAACTGAAGGGCGATCGTGCAGGCGAATGGAGCATCCGCGTGAACGATCAGTTCCGCGTCTGTTTTCGCTGGACGGGTGCTGACGCAGAGGACGTCGAGATCGTGGACTATCACTGAGGCATGGTCGACATGAGCAGGAAACTCAGACCCGTATCGCCCGGCGAGATGTTGGCCGAGGAATTCTTGAAGCCCCTGAGCATGAGCAACTATCGGCTTGCAAAGGAGATCGGCGTCCCTGCGCAGCGCATCGGCGAGATCCTGGCCGGCAAGCGCGCCATCACGGCGGATACCGATCTGCGGCTGTGCCGGTTCTTCGGACTGTCCGACGGCTGGTGGCTGCGCCTGCAGGCGGACTACGACACCGAGATCGCGAAGGCGACGCTCGCGAAGGCCTTGGCGAGCATAAAGCCCTGGGCAGAATCGGCGGCCGAGACCAAGGGGCGTGCGCATTGAGGCAAGCGATGCCTGTCATTAGGGATTACGCCCTGCTTATCCCCGGGCGAAGCGCGCTGGCCACTTCGGTGGCGCGTCAGCGTTGGGCTTCTGGTTCCGCACTGCGCGGGCGACTTTCGTCCGGTGAAGGAAGGAGTCGGGCGCACGCCGAAGCACACTGGCGCTGCCTTACCCGATAACTGAGAATCGCGGCAACTGCTTCACGAAGCCAGCCTCTTCCGGATGAGCGTTACCTCCGCTGCTACCAAGCCCCGCCGAAATCGCCTCGTCGTCAAGCGCGGAGCAGTGCCTCCGTCGGTCTATCTGCTGCACGTTTCCGACAAACAGTGGGAAAGGTTCATCGAAGCCGCGTGCTGGCAGCGCTCGACACCGAAGTACGCCAAAGTCAAGCTGCTCGGCAACGCACGAGACAAGGGCCGCGACATTGAAGCCCGCCTGCAGACCAAGCTCGAGGCGGACATGTGGGATCTATACCAGGCGAAGCACTACAAGAATCGCCTCACGCCGGGCGATGCTTTCCCCGAGATGATGAAGTTCTTCGGTCACCTCCTCGCCAAGAGCTATCCGGTGCCGCGCAAGTACTACTTCTGCGCCCCGCAAAATGTTGGCCCCGATCTGCATGACCTCTTGGCCGATTGCGCGCAACTCAAGGCTGCGTTTTTGAAAGCATGGAAGGCCGGCACGCATGGCTTGGGGAGCGCACCCCTTAACGCGAACTTGGAAGCGGTCGTCCAAGCGTTTGACTTCAGCCGAATCGAGGAGTGCCTCGTACACAACCTCCTTGAGTGGCATGAACGCGATCGCGCGACCCACTTCAAGCTCTTCGGCATCGAGCCCGAGCGGGGCGACGACCCCTCGGTGCCTGACAAGGCGCAGCCCTACGAAATGAATTACATCGAGGAACTCCTGAGGGTGTACTCGGAGCATGCCGGTTCGCCAGTTAGCCTCAATGACGTGGACCGGTCAGCAACGTATTCGGATCACTATGCGTCGCAGCGCGAGGTCTTCTATGCTGCAGAGGGGTTGCGACGATTCAGCCGGGACATCTACCCGGAGGACGAGTTTTCCCGGTTGCTGCAGATGGTGCGGCACGGCGTCCGCGCAACTGTGACTAGCCCGCGGCTGACCGCCGGCCTTGACCGCTTGCAAGCGGCGATCGATGTCGCCTCGCGGCTAAGCCTAACGGACAGTGTCCTCCATCTCCGGCTACGCGGCGGGGACCTCCCGGGGACTTGCCATCACCTCGTGAACGAAAAGCATCTCAAATGGGTCCGCTGAAGGCCAAGCGCTTCCCGGAGCTCTTCAACACGCCGTTCGAACTCGGATTGCGAATGGTGTATCTGCTTTCGGCCTTGCGGCCCGGGGGGGCAGATCTGCAGAAGCTCGTCCTGCTCGACTATGCGGTCGTTTACTCCAATGATGTTGGTGGCCCGGAGAGCCTTCATACGCCAGTGCCATTCAGAAATGGCGAGCTCTTCAGCCGGCGCGAGCGGATCGAGCAAGGGCTCTATTTGATGAGCACACGAGGTCTGGTAGACGTCGTCTTAGACGAGCGCGGCATGACGTATGTGGCCGGGCCTAGCAGCTTCACAATGGTCGGCTCGCTGACATCGAAGTACTGGCGCAACCTCGAGGTGCGGTGCCAGTGGGCCGCGCAGCAGTTCGGAAACAGCGACTCACCCAACCTACTGCGGCAGTTCGCAGCACGTGGCCACCTCTGGGGCGCCGAAATCGAGACATCAGCAAGAGACCCCTTCCAGTGACAGTCACCCTCGTCTACCTCGCTGCGACGGGCCCGGACAAACACGAAGCGCGCATCGACTTCAGGTCACCAGCGATGCTTGTCCGCGGCCCGAGCGACACGGGCAAGTCGTACATCCGAGATTGTCTCTGGTACCTTCTTGGCGGAGAAAAGACGCCGAAGAATATCCCCCAGGCCTTGGGCTACGACACGCTGATGCTCGTCTTCGAAGGCGACGACCAGCGATACGAGGTTGTGCGTGGCATCGCAGGAGGTGATGCGAGCGTCAGCTTGCTGCGTCCGGGCGTAGATGGAGTGGTCGTACGGGAGCCTGTCGATGAAGAGACCGGCGAACTCCTTGTTCGCCTGTCCGGCGCCCACGGCAAGCAGCTGCTGCGCTCGAAATCCAAGAAGGGGGCGGTGACAGGAGGCGATCTGCGGCACTGGTTCCTCCTGTCGCAGCCGAACGTCATCAGCGAGGAAGCGACGAGCGGCGTCGGCGTGCCTGCCACTCAGCGCACTGCGGCGTTCCATCTCTTCCTGACAGGAAGCGACGACGCAGCGATCCAGCTCACGAAAACGGCCAAGGAGGTCGAGCGAATTGCCGGGCAGATTATTGGCGCCGAACAGGCACTTCAGCGGATAAGTGCCGATATCGCCACCGATGCGAAGCGAGACGACGTGGCGGCGGCGCTAGAAAGAGTCGATACAGCTCTCGGCGCGATGACTCGTCACTATGAAGCTCGCGCCGCCGCGCTGCGCCGTGTTCGTTCGGAGATCCTGCCTGCCGCCTTCGAACTGCGGAAGGCTCGCAGCGCGCAGGAGCACAGTCAGTCCATGGTTGAGCGATTCGAACTTCTCGATCGGAAGTATCACAATGATATAGAGCGGCTCGGTGCCACTTGGGAGGGCGTGTCGATGTTCCAAGCTTTGGACGAGACGCCGTGTCCGCTCTGCGGGACCCCGGCCGAAGCACAACTCGACCCTCGCCACTTAAAACAAGGAGTGCAGGATGGATACCGCCGCGCTTTGATAGCTGAAGTGGAGAAGGTCAAGGCCCTGCGGCACGGCTTGGCCGGAGCGCTCGAGCGCGAACGAGATCGGGTGGCAGTACTCCAGGAACGGGTCGGTTCTCTGACGGTCGAGCTCAAGCGGCTTGAATCCATAGAGGCCAGACAACTGAGCGAAGCGAAGGTCGAATTCAGCGAGAATCCGAAGGCGCTGGCCCTCCGCCGCAGTGAGCTTTCCGAACTACTCGCCAAGTTCAACGAAGAAACCCGCCTGAAGGCAGAGATCGACAGGCTCACGAAATCGAAACGTCGTCCGAAGACGACCTTCAGCCGCAACGTCGGCGATGCCGCGAACGCGGTGGCCGGATACACGAAGGAGCTCTTGAACGCCTGGGGCTTCAGCGGCGTTGAGTCCGTCGCGCTTGATTCGGATAAATGTGACGTGGTGATCGACGGACGCGCTCGCTTGGACTATGGGGCGGGCAAGCGCGCCATCTTCCTCGCCGCAATGACAGTCGCGTTGCTGAAACATGCCCTGACACAGCACAACCCGCACTTGGGGTTCATCGTGATCGACTCCCCGCTAAAGTCCTATGCGGACCCGAAGAGCACAGAACGGCGAGAAGTCGAAGTAGGGACGGTGACGGACCGCTTTTATGAGTGGCTGTTGAAGTGGCAAGGACCCGGGCAAGTCATCATCCTGGAGAATCAGGACATCAAGTCTTCGACAAGCGTCGTCCTGCAGCCGATCGAGTTCACCGGCGTTCCTGGGGAGGGACGCGTGGGCTTCTACCCATCATGACCTTGATACACGGGCGGTGGATACTGTTGTCTTGCTGTTGAAGTAGTACTTGGAGAAGAGACCGGAGTCGCAGGGGCAGTCGATGCCAAGTCCGGACAAAGAGAGGCAGCAAGGCAAGCGGAATGGGTTCGACTGGAAGCGTTCAATCACCGACGCTCGACTCGGCCGCGAGTCGCTTGGGCCTTGCCGACCCGTGACGGTAAAAAATCTAATGAAGAAGTCATATGCGACTATGCGACAAGCACTTGGATTGTTCGGTGCCGCGGCGTCCCGATGCCACTTATGGAAGTCGAGGCAGGGGTCCAGCACATGGCTCGCGAGTGCTTCAGGAGCCGATAGATCTCGATAGACATTGGGAGATAGGTTTTCGCCGAGCCGCCTGCAAACCCGCGCCAATGCTGGACCTCGATGAATTGACGGTAAAAGTGACGGTAAGACATCCCGTCCCACTCGCAGAGGCAAGGCAGATCAATACCTTAGAGCGCTCGTTGACGATCGAGTGGGAGTAGGGCGCTGCGGCACAGCTCCTTACGTTACGTAGTTCTGGGCTACATCTGTCGTCTCCGGTCATCTCGCTGCGGCGATGCGCGTCGGTTGCAAGCCGCAGCCTTGGTTTCAATATACGGAACCCGGAAGAAAAGTGTCGGGGCGCGGTAGGGACGTCTGGGACACGCATGTCATCTCCAGCACTGCTTCCGGGCCAACGGCAGCGAGTTGTCAGCAACTACCAATTTTCTTTGAACGGTCGTAGGTCAAGCTCTTGAGTCCATGCCGACTGCGGCTGGCGGTGCAGCGTCCAGTAGTTATCGGCGATGGCGTCGTACCCGAGAAGTCCTTCCTGGCCGGCCTTTGCCACGCTCTCTGGAAACGCCTTCTCGAGCCGATCGCCGAGGATTCCTCCGTCGATGACGACATGGGCAACGTGAATCCCCTTCGGCCCGTACTCGCGGGCCATGCTTTGCGCGATCATGCGCAGGCCGGCTTTGGCTGCAGCGAAGTGTGCATAACCGGGCTTGCCGCGCAGGCTCCCCGAGGCGCCAGTGAAGATCACGGTGCCGCGGCCCAAGGGAACCAGACGCCGTGCGGCTTCGCGTCCGACCAGGAAGCCGGAGTAGCAGCCGACACGCCAGAAGTCCTCGAACTGCGCCGCAGTCGTGTCGTGAAGTCAATGAGCGCGTTGTTGCCTGCGTTGGAAACGACGACATCGGCGGGCTCTCGGCCCGGGCCAGGCGCCATTGCACGGTCGAACGCAGCGATCACCTGCTTTTCATCGGTCACGTCGGTGGGAAGCGCTTCGGCGCTGCCGACGCTCGATGTGGCGATGTCCGCGACCACGCCCTCGATCTTCGCCAGAGTGCGTCCGGCCACGATGACGTGATAGCCCTCGCGCGCGAAGCGCTTGCATACCGCGCCGCCCACCCCTCGCGCAGACCCCACGCCAAACACGATTGCAGTTGGCTGGCTCATCCCATCGCCTCCGTTCTTGATGGCAATCACAGGTTCACGTTGACCACGGTGCGTCCCCGAACCTTACCCGCGAGGACATCGTTGGCGACACGGGGAACCTCCGCCAAAGCGACCACTTGCGTGGTCTGGGCGAGCTTGTCCAGATCCAGGTCGCGGGCAAGACGCGACCATGCCTGCAATCGCACGTTCTTCGGTGCGTTGACCGAATCGATGCCGGCGAGCGTCACGTTGCGAAGGATGAAGGGCAACACCGATGCGGGGAGGTCCGCACCTTGCGCGAGCCCGAAGGCCGCGACGACGCCGCGATAGCGGGTCTGCGCCAGAACATTCGCCAGCGTGTGGCTGCCGACGGAATCGATGGCACCAACCCACCGTTCGGCGGCGATCGGCTTGCCCGCCTCGGACAGCGTGCGGCGATCGATGATCTCCGCTGCGCCAAGCGCGTGCAGGTAATCGGCCTCTTCAGAGCGGCCGGTCGATGCGATCACCCGATAGCCCAGCTTCGATAGCAACGTGATCGCCACGGATCCGGCGCCGCCATTGGCGCCGGTCACCAGGATGTCGCCGCGGTCGGGTGTGATGCCGCCGTGTTCAAGGGCCAGCACGCTCAGCATCGCTGTGTAGCCGGCGGTGCCGATGGCCATGGCATCCCTGGTCGAAAAGACATCCGGAAGCTTGACCAGCCACTCGCCGTTGACGCGCGCCTTCTGCGCGAAGCCGCCGTGGTGCGTTTGGCTCAGCTCCCATCCATTGGCGGCTACGCGATCGCCGACGGCGAAGCCGGGATGAGTGGACGCCTCGACGATGCCCGCGAAGTCGATGCCGGGAATCAGAGGGAACTTGCGGATGACGGCGCCTCGGCCGGTGACCGCCATCGCGTCCTTGTAGTTCACCGTCGAGTATTCGACCGCAACGGCGACGTCGCCCGGCATGAGGTCTCGCTCATTGAAATCCACAATCTCCGTCGAAATCTTTTCAGCTGTTTTGGTTGTCAGTAGTGCTTTGAATGGCATAGGTTCCGCCTCGTTTCAGTTGAAGTAGATGTGCCAGCAGAGCTTCCGTTGCTCATCGCAGGGCGAGAAAAGCGAGGAAGGCCAGCGCAAGACTGGATGTCAGGATGATGCCGAGCGACGTGTAGGCAGGAACATCGAGCAGCGCGGCAGCGCTGATGGCCATGGCCGCACAGCCCATCTGCAAGAAGCCGAGCAACGCTGAAGCCGCACCTGCCTGCCGGCCGAAAGGTTGTAGCGCGATGGCGGTGCCCAGTGGATTGGCCATCCCCATCCCGAGCAGGAATATCGTCAGCGATGCGGAAAAGAAAACGAAATCTTCCTTGCCGACCAGAAGCGCAATGCTGCCCGTCAACGCAATGACGAGACCGACCCGGGCCGTTCGTACCAGCCCCCATCGGTGCGCCAGGCGAGGCGCCAAAAAGCCGGCGCCGAACACGACGAAAACTGTAGACGCGAAGAAGATCCCCAGCCCAAGCTGCGAGAAGTGGAGTCCAACCATCAGGATCGCCGGGGCCATCGCGAAAAATGCGTACAGGGAACCTATGACGAGACCCACGGCAAACGCTGGAGCGATGAATCGCCGGTCGATCAGGAGCTGCCAGTAGGTTCCCAGTATTGCCAGGACAGAAATGGCTGAACGCTTGTCAGCTTGATGCGTTTCTCCCAGCTTGACGCCGTAGTGAACGGCCAGCACGACAGCGAGCACGCCCACGAAGGCAAATGTGGACTGCCAGCCGAGCCAACTGTTCAACGCACCGCCCAGCAGCGGCGAGAAGCCTGGAGCGGCCGCCATCGCCACCATGATGAGCGAAAGCGCGCGCCCGAGCGCTTCACCGTCGAACAAGTCACGCGCAACCGCACGCGAAAGAACCGACGTCGCGCAGACCCCGAGTGCCTGGACAACTCGCCCGCCGATGAGCTGAGGCAAGGTGCTGGCGAACGCGCATATCGCGCTTCCCATGACGAACGTGGCGAGGCCGGACAACACCAACCACCTTCGGCCGAATCGGTCCGACAGGGGGCCGACGAAAAGCTGACCCACGGCGAACGCGACGAAGAAGCTGCTGAACGTGGCGCTCAGGTCGATCACCGAAGTGCCGAGGTCACCGGCCATGTCGGGAAATGCCGGCAGGATGATGTTGGTGGCGAGCGCTCCAAGCGCTGCCAGGCCGGCAAGCAGGAACAGCAATTCGCCGGTCAACGCTTTCTGCGTTCCCACGGCCTCATCGCCAGCCGCCAAGTGAGTTCCCTTTTGCGTCCGTATCGAGCCCCCAGCGTTCCTGCTCATCGCACCAGGCACCTATTGCCAGCCTGGATCACCCGCACACGGCAACCGCGCGGGAAGAATCGCCCCTCCACTTGGGTGTCTCTCAGAACCTGCATCATCGATTGCATGGCCGTCTCCGAGGGCGCTTGTTGCGATCACCCCTGCCAGCCGATTCAGTGTCGTCTTCGGCGGCGCTCTCGGGATCGTCATCAAGGCACTCGATGCAGGTGCCAAGCAACTCATGCAACGCGGCAACGCGCTCGATTCCAAGCCGCTCGTTGAGTTCTACCTGTGCCTCCTTCCAGGCGCGCTGCCCCTCGGCTCGCTTCGTTCGACCGGCCTCGGTCGCTTCGACGAGACGGCTGCGCGCATCGCTTCCGGCGCCGATCTTCAACCACCCATGAGCCACCAGCGGCTGCATGTTGCGCGTCAACGTCGAAGCATCCATGCACATGCGTTTGGCCAGGTCGCCCGGACGAATAGGCCCGAGGCCAACGACGTGCGACAGCAGCGCGTATTGCGTGTTCTTCAGTCCCGTCTCGCTGACATGGCGGTCGTAGTGGCGCGTCACCATGCGAGTGAGCTGGCGCAGCTTGAGGTTCGTACACCCTCGAGGCTTGATGACGTTCTTCATGTGATCTATTGTACCTACAACCTTTGTATATGCAACTATATCGGAGAAAGAGGTGACGAATGGAAGTCGATGAGGTAATCGCTCGTTGGGAAGCGGACGAAGCGCGCGTGCGCGCACGCTTGAGTGCGCCCGATGCTGAGCCCAAGGGGCAGGTCTTTGGTCGTTCGGGCATGGAGATGTTCGAGGCGATCTTTGCTGGCGAGCTGCCGCAAGCGCCGATCGGCGACACGCTCGATTTCGTGCCGATCCACATGGAGCCGGGCTGCGCGGTCTTCCAGGGCAAGCCGCAGCGTCGTCACTACAACCCGTTGGGCACTGTGCATGGGGGCTGGTTCGCCACCTTGCTCGATTCGGCAGTGGGCTGTGCAGTGCACACGACGCTGCCAGTCGGCAAGGGTTACACCACGCTGGAACTCAAGGTGAACATGATCCGCCCCCTGAATGATGGGGTTCCTCTGGTACGCGCCGAAGGCAAGGTGATCCATGCGGGACGCCAAATCGCAACGGCCGAGGGCCGCATCATCGGGCCGGACGGCAAGCTGTATGCGCATGCCACCACGACCTGCCTGATCTTCGAGCATTCGGCAGGCGGCTGAGATCCCTTGATCAACCTTTCGCGCGCTGATCTCGGTGCGGGACTGAATCGGGGAGCACGTCAGTCGCACTTTGCGGTCGGCGGACGACCAGGACGCTGCGTGCCGCAAGTGATGTCTTGACACAGCTCCTGCTGGGCGGACGGAAGCTGACACTGCCGCCAATAATCACGCTTGACGTTAATCACGTAAGGCGTCATTATTGCATGCGTGGCGATCAGGACGTTCAAGTGTGCCGACACCGAAGCGCTGTTCCGGTTGCGGCGCGTAGCGCGCTTCGCCAACATCGAGCGGCCGGCGCTGCGCAAGCTGAAGCAGCTGGACCTCGCACGCCGCATCGAGGACCTGCGTGCGCCGCCAGCCAACCGGCTCGAGCAGCTGAAGGGCGATCGCGTGGGCCAGTGGAGCTTGCGGGTGAACGATCAGTTCCGCATCTGCTTCCGCTGGACGGGCAGCGACGCCGAAGACGTCGAGATCGTGGACTATCACTGAGGCAGGACGAGATGACTAGGAAACTCAAGCCGGTGTCACCCGGCGAAATGCTCGTCGAGGAGTTCCTCAAGCCCTTGGGCATGAGCAACTACCGGCTGGCGAAGGAGATCAGTGTGCCCGCGCAGCGCATTGGGGAAATCGTCGCCGGGAGGCGCGCCATCACTGCGGACACCGATCTGCGGCTGTGCCGCTTCTTCGGGCTCTCCGATGGCTGGTGGCTGCGTTTGCAGGCCGACTATGACACCGAGGTCGCGAAGGCGAGCCTCGCGAAGACGCTCGCGAAGATCAGGCCGTGGAAGGAAGCAACGGAGCAGACGGCGAATGCGCACTGACTTTCGCTTCCGAGCGGGAGCTTTGTGACGGTAAGAATTTCGCCCCATAGACTCGATTCGACAACAACTTAGGCCTTTTGATGCCGACGTCTCGTTGATCACTTCGCTCGGAGCGAGAAATCCGCTCGCGCCAGAGAAATCGCGTGCGAAGACGCGATAGATCTCGATAGACCTCGACAGCCAGGGATCGTGGAAGCGCCGACTGCGCTCGACAGATGTCGATCGATGGTGAAAGCTGCTCGGGGGGATCCCACTCGAAGTGGCGGTACATCTGACGGGTAAAGCCAGCGCAGTTCGACGCATTGTCCAAGCAAATCCACGACTTACAGAAGCCGTTGATGATCGAGTGGGAATGACCCAAATCATATGCAAAACTCTTGAATATCTGTCGAGTTTTGCGTATGGTGTGGTATGGCTTCCATCGATTCCTTCCTCGACGATCTGCTTGCCCGCGGACGAGCCTACTTCTCCCGGGATGAGGTAGCCGCCGCGCTTGGCCTGAAGCCGTCGGCACTGGCGGCGGCGATCACGCGCGGGATCAACAAGCGCCGTATGGCGAGCCCCAGGCACGGCTTCTATCTCATCCTGCGCCCGGAAGATCAGGTCGCAGGCGCGCCGGACCCCGTGAAATGGATCGACCCGCTGATGAAGCATCAGGGGATCGCCTACCGAGTTTCGCTGCTGCGTGCGGCGGCGTTCCACGGCGCTTCGCACCAGGCCAGCATGGTCTTCCAGGTCGTCGTCCCGAAGCAGTTGCGGGACTTCGATCTGGGCCGCCATCGCCTGCAGTTCCTTTATCAGGGTCCGGATGCATTCAGACAGGTCAATCAGGCGTCGTTGGTCGACCAGATGAAGAGCGACGCCGGCTTCGCCACGGTGGCCGGCGTCGAGCTGACGCTGCTCGATTGCGTGCGCTACTTTCACAAGGCAGCTGGCATCAACGGCGTCGCGCAGATCGTCAAGAATATCGGCGCCAAGGCCAGCCCGCGCCTGCTGCAGAAGGCGGCCGGCGCCTACGAGAATTCGGCGGTCCGCCGGCTTGGCTACCTGCTTGATCTGGCGGGGCACGCGCGCCAGGCCGACGCGCTGCAAGGGTTCGTGAAACGTGCCAGAACGGCACTGCCGCTCGATCCGGCCGTCAGGCCGCTCGTGAAGGCTTTGTCCCAGGCTAGTGAGCGAAATCCAAAGTGGAGGCTCATGATCAATGAAGCGGTGGAGATCGCGGAGTGATTCCTGCCGCCTTTCTGCAAGCGTGGAGCACGAAAGCGCCTTGGCCGGACCTGCGGCAGATTGAGCAGGACCTGATCATCTGTCGCGCCCTGTGCGACCTGTTCAATGCGCCGGCGTTGGCGGGGAAGATCGCATTCCGCGGTGGTACGGCGATTCACAAGCTGCTTTTCAAGCAACCGCTGCGCTACTCGGAGGATATCGATCTGGTCCAGGCGCATCCCGAGCCTATCGGCGGCACGGTCGACGCGATTCGCGCGGCGCTGTCGTGGCTCGGGAAATGCAGCCGGGAGCAGGCCGGGCACTCGATGCACCTGGTGTTCAAGTTCAGGCCCGAAATCGATGCGCAGGCGACGCTCAAGCTGAAGGTCGAGATCAACACTCGGGAGCACGCGAGCTTGATTGGTGTTCGACGCTATCCGTTCGCCGTGGAAAACGACTGGTACCGCGGAACGGCGCAGATCGCCTCCTTCGAGCCCGAGGAACTGTTCGGCACGAAGCTGCGCGCACTGCTGCAGCGGCGCAGGAACCGTGACCTGTTCGATCTGCACCAGGGACTCGAACAGCTGCCGCTGGATCCGGAGAAAGTCATCGCCTGCTTCGACCACTACCTGGCCATGGAGGGCAAGCCGATCACGCGAGCGATGGCCGAGCAGCGCATGCTGGAGAAGTTGACGCGAAGCCTGACCGAGGACGTCGCGCCCATGCTGCCGGCGGGCGTGCGCTGGAGCGATGCGGATTCGATCCAGGCGTTCGAGCGCGTTTGGAGCGAGCTGATCGCGCAAATCAGCGGGGATCCATGGAAGCTCTCCGCTGCGGTCATCGAAGAATTGCGGGCATCGCGATATCCGGCGTTGCTGATGCCCCGAGATCGGAAACAGCCGCAATGACGGCTTCGGAGAGATCACCGCCGAGCCGGCGATCGACGTCGGAGCCCGAATCCTTGGCCGTGCTGCAGGCGGAGAACGAGCGACTGATCGCGCTCCTGGAGGAAAACGGAATCGAGTGGCGTCAAGCGCCGGAACCGACAACTTCTCCTCCGCAAACCGAATCCTCGCGACTCTCCACCGAGGCGAAGGTGGCACTCTTTCGCCGGCGGTTTCGGGGTCGCACAGATGTCTACGCGGTGCGCTGGGAGAGCAAGACGACCGGCAAGTCGGGCTACGCACCTGCCTGTGCGAACGAGTGGCGCGCTGGAGTGTGCGAGAAGCCACGAATCAAGTGCGGAGACTGTCGGAATCGCTCGTTGATCCCGCTTTCGGACGCCGCCATCTACGCCCACCTGGCCGGTGACCACACGATCGGTGTCTACCCGCTGCTGGAGGACGACAGCTGCTACTTTGTCGCGATCGATTTCGACGAAGCCGAGTGGACAGAGGATATTCGCGCCTTCGCCGGTTCGTGCACCGATCTCGGCGTCCCGGTTACGGTCGAGACTTCCCGCTCGGGAAACGGGGCGCACGCCTGGATCTTCTTCGCCAATCGCGTATCGGCCCGCGATGCCCGTCGGTTGGGCACCGCCATCATCAGCCACACCTGCGCGCGCACCCGGCAACTGAAGCTCACGTCCTACGACCGCCTGTTTCCCAATCAGGACAGCATGCCCAAGGGCGGCTTCGGCAATCTGATCGCCCTCCCGCTGCAGAAGAAGCCGCGGGAGCACGGCTTCACTGTGTTCGTCGACTCCGATCTGCGACCGCACCCGGACCAGTGGGAGTTCCTGGCATCGATCCAGCCGATGTCGCCACCCGACATCGAGCCGACGATCGTTCAGGCCACAGGCGGCGTCCATCCCCTCGACGTGACTTTTATCAACGACGAGGATCTGGCAACGCCGTGGAAGCGCGACACGCGATCGCTTGAGAAGATTCCTGGTGTGATGCCGAAGTCGCTCACCGTGACCTTGGCGAACCTTGTCTACTTCGAGAAGACCGAGCTTTCGCAGCCATTGGCAAACCGCCTGATCCGACTCGCGGCGTTTCAGAACCCCGAGTTCTACCGGGCACAGGCTATGCGGCTGTCGGTGTGGGACAAGCCGCGGGTGATCGGCTGCGCCGAGAACTATCCCCGTCACATCGCACTGCCGCGCGGCTGCCTCGATGCCGCGCGGGACTTGCTGCGCGAAAACGCAATCCGCTGTGATCTGAGGGACGAGCGCAACGCCGGCGAGGCGATCGATGTGAGATTCGTCGGGAAGCTTCGCGTTGATCAGGAGGCGGCTGTCGCCGCGATGCTTCGTGACGACGTGGGCGTGCTATGCGCCCCGACCGCATTCGGCAAGACCGTTACCGCTGCCGCGATGATCGCCCGTCGGGGCGTAAACACCCTCGTGCTGGTGCATCGAACCGAACTGCTCAGGCAGTGGCAGGAACGATTGCAGACTTTTCTCGGCGTCGGCGGGGGCGTGGTCGGCACGATCGGCGGCGGCAAGGCGAAGCCCACCGGCACGATCGACATCGCGGTAATGCAGTCCCTGTCCCGCCAAGGCGAGGTCAATGCTCTCGTCGAGAAATACGGCCATGTCATCGTGGACGAGTGCCATCACGTCGGTGCGGTGTCGTTCGACGCCATCCTGAAGCGATGCAAAGCCAAGTACGTGCTTGGCCTGACCGCCACGCCGATCCGCCGAGATGGGCTGCAGCCGATCATCTTCATGCAGTGCGGACCGATCCGGCACACGGCGGCGAGGCCTGTCGACGCTCCTGACGACCTGGAGGTGTTGCCTCAATCATGTTTTGCTCGGATCGACCTGCCGCCGGAGTCGGGGGATTCAAGAGGTATTTCGGCATCTCGCCAACGATCGATCGCGGACGGCAGCAATCGCTGCAGAAGTCAGGAAAGCGTTCGATCAGGGCCGCAAGGTGCTGGTCCTGACCGAGCGCACTGAGCACCTTGACGCCATCAAGGCGGCCCTCGGCGCCGAGAGCCTGCCGCTGTTCGTTCTTCACGGGCGGATGCCCAGGAAACAACGCGCCACGCTCATCGCAGAACTCGACGCGCTGCCACCCGTTGCGCCGCGCATTCTGCTGGCCACCGGCAAGCTCGTCGGCGAAGGATTCGACCATCCGCCCCTCGATACTCTGGTCTTGGCGATGCCCATCTCGTGGAAGGGAACGTTGCAGCAGTACGCTGGCCGGTTGCATCGAGAGCACGCCGGCAAGATCGATGTGCGAATCATCGACTTCGTCGACACCGGGCATCCGGCCTTGGTTCGCATGTGGGACAAGCGCCTGCGTGGCTACCGGGCGATGGGCTACCGGATCGCCGAGCCGCCGCCCGTTATGCGGGCCATGTCTCAAACGACCCATCTGAACGGGACTTGAAGGGTGTCCCTAACGGTAAGAAAACTGCCGGAAAAGTGAGCCAGGACAACAGCCTATGGCGTTCGATGCCAGCCCTTCTTTGGCTTGTCCCTGACCGACATGGACGCGCGTCGATGCTGTCGCCGATGGTCCTGGCAGTCGATAGATATCGATAGATCTCGAAATGTCACTTCAGACCGAATCGCCTGCAAACCCGCGCCAATGCTGGTGCCCCGCACTTTGACGGTAAAACTGGCGGTAAAAGGCTGCGGAGCAGCGGCGAGTGCCTTGAGAATCAGCAGCTTAGAAGGCTCGTTGATGATTGAGTGGGAGTGATTCGGGGCATCGCTTGCAGCCGTCCCGCCGCATCCTTCCGCTAGTAGCGCGATAACCTTCAGGCAACTACAAGCCCCCAGACAAGGAGCGCCAGCAATACGGCATGGAAGACGTAGTCCGCTGTCGTTTGCGGGCCGACCCCGACTGCGATGGTGAATGCGCCAACAAGCGTGCCGAGAAGCGCGAAGCCCTGCACTGCAAGAGCAATGGTCCGCGCTGACGCCGACCGGACCCCGCTGACGATGAGGCCTGCAAGAAGTACGAGGGCGATGACACCTTCCGCGATCGCGGCGCGCGAATGCTCATAGCCGCTGAAGAGAACTCCGGCATGAACCAGTGAGGCAGCGGCGAACAGGGCTGCCTGGAAGGCAAGCAGCAGACTTATCCGGCGGGTCATCGGTCGCGTCCCTCCTTTGGTCTCGCCCGGCTGTCCGCCGGCGGCCGACGCGGCTCACAGGCTTCGGCGCGTGAATGTCAGATGAGTCACCCCGCTCCGCGACGAGACCGCCTCGATTTCATAGTTCTTCTCCAGGGCCTCGAGACCGTCCCACAGCCGGACGCCGCGACCGAGCAGGATCGGCACCACCGCAATGTGGGCGCGGTCGACGAGCCCCGCAACGAAGAAGCCACGGACGACGGTGGCGCCTCCGCCGATCCGCACGCCTTGGCCCTTCGCGGCCTTGCGGGCCATCGCGAGCGCCTCGGCGGGCGAAGCCTCGATGAAATGAAACGTCGTGCCGCCCTCCATCTCGATCGGAGGGCGCGTGTGATGGGTGAGGACGAAGACCGGCGTATGGAACGGCGGGTTGGCGCCCCACCATCCCTTCCAGTCGGGATCGTCATGCCATCCGGGGTATCCGTACTTGCCGGCTCCCATGATCTCGGCACCGATGCCGGTGTCGTGCCGGCGAACGAGGGCGTCGTCGATGCCGCCGGTTCCGCCCGGCTGCCCGCTCTTCTCCCGCCACCATCGGGTCTCGAACATCCATTCGTGCAGCCGTTCGTCCGCATGGCCGAATGGGTGATCGCGGCTTTGTCCTTCGCCGGTTCCGAAGCCGTCGAGCGAGATGGAAAAGTTCTGAACATGGGCGAGCGACATGCGGATGCTCCTCGGTTTGCTGGAGCCGGACCGCGACGGCCAACACCGCACTCCGGCGTGAACCACTATTGCGAGCTGTCTGTCCTCGGATATTCGAGCTGCATGGCCACCATCCTGGTCGTGCCTTCACCGTATCGCCCGGCGATCGCCCGAAGGCTCCGGTCCAGAGCGGCTGCTGGTGGCTGGTCGGGGAAGATCGAAACGATGTGGTCTTCCGGCCAGTCTTCCATATTGCGGCCGGGCAGGATGCGGATGCCGTGGGCCGTCACGATGGCCGACGTCGACGCGGCGAAGGTGACCGCCCTGGATCGATAGGTCCGCGACCAGGCATCGGCCACCAGTGCCAGCGAGACCTCGTCGATCCCCGGCTCGAGGGCAATGCCGAACTCGTCGCGGTTCCAGAAGGCGAGCGTGTTTCCCAGAACCGTGCTGGCGAATGAGCGGGTGAACCTGAACGCCCCGCTCGCATGCCGCGCGTCCCAGCGGTCGACGCCGAGCTCCCGGGCCACGGCCGCCGCCTTCTCGCGGCCGGCGATGGCTTCGATCAGGGTCAGCATCATGGGCAACGATGCCGTGATGCCGGTAGTCGTCGCGACCCTTCCGTCGATCACGAAGCGCCGGTCCGCAACGTAGTCGATCGTCGGGCTGCGCTCCAGCAGATCCTTGAGGTAGTACCAGTGTGTCGTAGCGCGTTTGCCGTCGAGCAGGCCGGCCGCACCGACAACCTTGGCCCCTGCGCAGACGCCAATGACGATCGCGCCCTTCGACGATTGCTGCCGCAGCCACGCCAATACCGCTGGGTCGTCATCCCTGCTCATCGCCGGCACGATCACGTAGTCCGCTCCCTCCGGATGGGCCGCGTCGAACTCGGAGATGGTCGCATCCGGCTCGACCGCGTTGAGCGCGGGATAGAGCCGCACCGGACCCGTGCTGGTCGCCAGCATCAGCACATCGGCCACGTCGGCGCGCCGCAGGATCCCGGTTGGCACGACGTAGTCGATCGTCTCGGTTGCGTCGTTGAGGCCAACGGCGGCGACGACCGGCCGCTGACGTTTGGGCTGAAGCGCCTCCAGCATTGCCGCTGTCTCGGATGCGGGCACCGGCGGCGCAGATGCCACGACGTCGGACGGCAGCGTCGCCAGCCAGACGCCGAAGCCGCCTGCCGCGACGGTGACCGCACCGATGAGTCCCCACGCGGCAATCGTGTGTTTCCTCATTCGTTGTTCCTTGCCGAGTTCCAGGTTGACTAGGGCCTGTTCACCCTACGATCGTCCCCGCGCCGGGGGGGGGGGGGGCGCCCCCCCCCCGCCCGGGGCCGCCCCCCGGGGGGGGGGCCCCCCCACCCCCCCCCCCCAAGGGGGGGGGGGCGCGCGGCCCC
>JAJPEN010000024.1 GCA_021166835.1 Burkholderiaceae bacterium
CCGTGGACCTGGAACACGTTCTTGGCCAGATCGATTCCGACTGTCGTAATCTGCATGGTGGACGCCCCTGTCTGCGAGTGGTTGGTGACACTTCCACTCTGGCACATCGATGCCGTTGGGTGGGGGCGTCCATCCCATTGCATTTCGCAGGGTGCCTCGGCCGGTCTTTTGCAGCGCGCCTCGGCAGCGTCCCGCAGGCGCATCCGAAGCCTCCCGCAGCGCGCATCCGCAGCTTCCTGCAGCGCACATCCGCAGCCTCTCGCGGCGCCTCGTCAGCTTTCCACTGCCGATACGCCCGGTTCTTCGTCCTCGAGCGGGAAGCGGCATCACACGACCGCACCGCGCGTGCCTGCGATCTGCCGATAGAACGAGGCGCTCAGCTTCGGCGTGCGTCGCTGCGTGATGCGATCGACCCGTAGCAGGCCGAAGCGCGTGTCGTAGCCGTCGGCCCACTCGAAGTTGTCGAGCAGGCTCCAGAGGAAATACCCGCGCACCGGCAGGCGCTCGGCGATCGCGCGCCGTAGCTGCGACAGGTACGCGCGCAGGAAGGCGACGCGGTCGGTGTCGTAGACCAGGCCGTCTTCCTGCGGATCGTCGGCGGCCGCGCAACCGTTCTCGGTGACGAGGATCGCCGGCGGGTTCCACAGCCGTGTCACGTGCCGCGCCGCCCAATACAGCGTCGACGGATCGACGAGCTGCCACGCGGCCGCGGTCCGCGGGTGAGAGCGCGAGAAGGGGACGATCCGCCATCCGGTTGCATCGCCGGATGCGGTTGCAGCGCCGGATGCGAGGGCAGCGCCGGATGCGAGAGCACCGCCGGACGCGGTTGCACCGCCAGACGCGAGGGCATCAGCGGACACGGACGCATCGCCGGACGCAAGCACGTAGCGTCCCGGACCATAGACGTTGATGCCGACGAAATCGACCGGCTCCGCGATTGTGCGCAGGTCGTCAGCCGAGCAGCGCGGCGCGTCGGGATGGGACGCGTACACATCCGGATAGCGTCCTTCGAGCATCGTCGTCAGGCAGCCGGCATTCAACGCGCGCGTCGCGCGCTCGGCCGCCTCGGCATGCTCTTCTCCGGCCAGCGCCGGAACGGCGACGATGAGGTTCTCCGCCGGCCCGACCTGCGTGCCCGGCCGACCGTGCGCGCGGATCGCCTGCACTGCCAGCCCGTGCCCGAGCAGCGCGTGATGACGCACCTGGTTCAGCTGTCGCGGCGCGAGCGCGGGGCCTGGCGCATGCACGCCGCTGCCGTAGCCCAGATCGACGAAGGAGCCGATCTCGTTCGTCGTCACGAAGCGGCCGATCCGATCGGCGAGCCTGCCCGCGACGAAGCCCGCGTAGTCGGCGAAGGCCTGCGACGTCTCGCGCGATTGCCAGCCGCCGAAGCGGTCCTGCAGCGCCTGCGGCAGGTCCCAGTGGTACAGCGTGGCGACCGGTTCGATGCCGGCGCCGAGCAGCGCGTCGACCAGGCGTTCGTAGAAGGCCAGGCCTTTCGGGTTCGGCGCGCCGGCGCCGTCGGGGAAGACGCGCGGCCAGGCAACCGAGAACCGGTAGGCGTTGACGCCCAGATCCTTCATCGACCCGACGTCGTCGAGATACCGATGGTAGTGGTCGCAGGCGACGTCGCCGGTGTCGCCGTTGCGAATGCGACCGGGCGTGCGCGAGAAGCGGTCCCAGATGGATTCGCCTCGCCCGTCCTCGTTCACCGCGCCTTCGATCTGGTACGCCGAGGTGGCCGTGCCCCACAGGAAACCGTCGGGGAAGCGGCCGGGCGAATCGACGAAGTGGTCCTTCACGTTACGCGCATCGCATATACGCCGCCCGATCGGATCGGGGAATGCCGCAGGGCTTCGCTCAGAGCGTGAGCCCTGTTTCCAGGTCGACGATCCGCGCCGACACGCGGCCGTTCTCGATCAGCAGCTCGCCGGCGGCGATCGGCAAGCGGAAACGGCGCGGCCCGGCGCTGCCGGGATTCACGTACAGGACGTCGCCGCGCGTCTCGACCCGCGGCTGGTGCGAATGCCCGTGGACGACGACGTCGACCTGCGCTTCGAGCGCATCGATCGGCAGGTCGGACAGATCGTGTATCGCGTAGAGGTGCAGGCCGCCGGCGCCGAGGCAGTCGCTGTAGGGCAGGCGCTCGGCCCATGCGCCGTGGTCGGTGTTGCCGCGTACGACGGTGAGCGGCGCCAGCGCGGCCAGCGACTCGAGGACGAGTGAGTTCCCGACGTCGCCCGCGTGCACGATGAAGTCGCTTCCGGCGAGGAACTCCAACGCCTGCGGGCGCAGCAGGCCATGGGTGTCGGAAATGAGGCCGATGCGCAGCACGGCGTCGAGTCTGCAGGGGATGGATGCCCCCATGGTACTCGGCGGATTCGCGACCGGTCGCTGCCGCTGCCTGCGCCGTGCCGGGTTTCGTGCACGCCGCGAAGCCCTGCACTAGCATTCGTCGATCTCGACCCCGGAGACGAACGGTGAGACTCTGCGGATTCCGCTTCAGCAACTACCACAACAAGGTGCGTCTCGCGCTGCTCGAGAAGGGCATCGAGCACGAGGAGGACGACTCGTGCAAGCCGTCGCAGGAGGCGGCCTTCCTCGAGCGCTCGGTGCTCGGCAAGGTGCCGTTCCTCGAGGTCGATGGCGCCGTGCTCACCGAGTCGGACGTCATCTGCGAGTACCTCGAGGACACGTATCCGCAGCGCCCGCTGCTGCCGAAGGAGCCGCTGGCGCGCGCGAAGGTGCGCGAGCTGAACCGCTGCATCGAGCTGCACCTCGAGCTGGTTGCGCGGCGGCTGTACAAGGAGGCGTTCTTCGGCGGCAAGGTGTCCGACGGGACGAAGCGCGAGGTGGAGCACACGCTGGAGAAGGGCGTGCGCGCGCTGGCGAGGCTGGCCCGCTTCGACCCCTACATAGCCGGCGCCGAGCTCACGCTCGCCGATTGCGCCGCCTTCGTGCACCTGCCGATCGTCTCGCTGGCGTCGAAATCGATCTACGGGCGCGACGTGCTCGAGCCGATCGCGCCGCTGAAGGGCTACCTGCGGATGCTCGGCGAGCGCGAGTGCTTCGCGCGGGTCACGCGCGAGCGCAAGGAGGCGACGGCGGCGATGCGGCCGTAGTCGCCTCGGCCTACCGATAGCGGGCCGCCGTGATGAACTGGCTGAAGGATTCGCACCAGACGATCACCGTGTCGTACGCGGACACGTCGATCGATTCCGGCACCGGGACGACGAAGTTCTCCAAGGTGCGTACGTCCCCGACGGGCACCATGCGCGGCTTCAGGCGTTCGAAGTCGGCTTCGGTCTCTACGAGCTCCGGCGACAGGTAGAGCTTGTAGTCGGGACCGGGGCGATGCGGCCGACGAGGACGATGTTCCGCGGGCCGACCGAAACGGAGCCTTCGCCCCGGTGCAGGAAATCGCTGTCGCGCAGGTCGCGCCGGAACGTGCCGACATACGCGGCCTGGCTCGCGGCCGCGACTGCGGTCGGGGGACGGAAGACGGCTGCGCACGAGGCCGTCGTGCGCAGTGAGTCGCTGCATCAGCGCTCGGCTTCAGGCCACGAAGCGGCAGGCCGAAGATTCGCCGGTGGCGGTGAGGCTTCGCGCCACTAGAAACGCAATACCGCCAGCATCGGTTCGATCTCGCACGCTGCCGCCTGCAATCGGCCGACGATCTCGGCCTGGCGCGCCTCGGTCAGCGTTGCCGACGACGCGGCGATACTGATCGACGCGACGGGATCGTTCGTCGGCGAACGAATCGCGACGCCGAGCGCGGCGATGCGCGGAATGATGTCCTCGAAATTGCAGCCGAAGCCCAGCGCGCGCGAGCGTCGCAGCATCCGTCGCACCGCCTCTTGCCGCGATTCGTCGCTCCGCGCGATCGACCGCAGGTTGGCTGCTTCCGCGGCCCGCTGCTCTGCGCGCGGCAGCGCGATCAGGATCGCCACGCCGCCCGCCGACAGCGCCAGGGGTCGACGGGTTCCGACGCCGACCGTGTAGGCCTTCAGTGCGTGCCGGCCCTCGTGCCGGGCGACGCACACCGTTTCGTTGCCGCTGCGCACGTTCATGAAGACGATCGAGCGAGTCTCGGCCGCGAGACGTGCGAGCACGGGAGCGGCGAGCGCGTCGAGCGAGAAATGCGGTGCGGCCGCCTTGCCGAGTTCCCACGCCAGGGGGCCGAGCGAATACCGCCGCGAGCCGGGAACCCGGCAGGCAAGGCGTTCGCGCACCAGCGCATCGAGCACGCGATGCACGGTGCCGCGGCTCAGGCCGGTTTCCTCTGCGAGGTCGCTCAGTCGCCATCCCGTGGACAGGTGTGTCGACAGCACCTTCAGCAGCAGGAACGCGCGGGACAGGCACTGCGTGCCGCCCGGCGCGGAGGCGGCGTTCACGGTCGTGCGCGAGTTTTTGTCCACGATGCGGAATTCTAGCCTGCCGATGCCGGCCGCGGCCCTTGAGCCCGCGTGCGCGCCTGCCAATAATCGCCTCAGCGCCCGGCGCCACTTGCCGGCGAAGACAGGAGGACAAGCCCCATGTCGCTGGAAGCCGCCCGCGACGGAGCGCGAGGCGATCGCAGGGTCGTCGAAGCAGACATCGTCGTGCTCGGCGCCGGCGCCGCGGGAATCGCCGCCGCGATCAGCGCCGCGCGTACCGGTGCGCGCACGTTGCTGATCGATGCCGGTTCGATACCCGGCGGCGAGTTGATCAGCGGAATGGCGATCGACGGCGCGCTGAATGCCCGCGGCGAATGGATTATGGGCGGGGTCGGACGCGAGCTGCTTTCCGAGTGCGAGCGAATGGGCGGCTACATCGGACCGCTGAACGACTTCCGCCTGATCTGGTACGTGTGCCTCGACCCGGAAGTGATGAAGCTCGCGGTGGCGAACTCGCTCGCTCGTGCCGGCGTGCAGCTGTGGCTGCACAGCTTCGCGACCGCGGTGCGTGCAACCGACGGACGTGTCGAGTCTCTCCTCGTCCTCAACAAGGAAGGCGAAGCCGAGGTCCGGGCGCCGTTGTTCATCGACTGCTCGGGCGACGCTGACATCGTGCGCGGCGCCGGCGGCACCGTGTTCCACGGCGGCCCGAAGGGCGAGCTGCAGCCGGTGTCGCTGATGTTCCGGATGTCGGGCGTCGAGACTGCTGCGCTCCTCGCCTTCCTCCGCGACCACCCCGAGCACTTCGCGCTCGGCGAGAGCGAGGCGATCCGGGCAGGCCGCACCGATCGCCAGCTCGCCGACGCCGCTGCCGAGCAGGGACAGCCGACGGTCTTCCTGAAGGGGAACGGGCCGCTGCTCGAAGCTGCGATCGCGAGCGGGGAGATGTACCCGACGGCACTGATCATGATCCAGCCGACGTCTGTCGCACGACGCGAGGTTTGCCTGAACACGACGCGGGTCGGGGGCATCGACGGTACGCGCACCGGCGAGCTGAGCGCGACGCTTGCGTCGCTCGCCGCTCAGGTCTGGCAATGCAGCGAGTTCATGCGTCGCAACGTTCCCGGATTCGGGGACGCCAGCTACAGCGGGATCGCGACCCGCATCGGCGTGCGCGAGACGCGCCGCATCGACGGTGCGGCGACGCTGCAGGGCGAAGACGTGCTGCAGGCGCGCAAGCGCGCCGACGGCATCGGCAAGGGATCGCACCACGTCGACATCCATCAGTCCGGTACGGGGCAGATCCGCATACCCGTCCGCGACGGCGGTTCGTACGATATCCCGTGGGGATGCCTGCTGCCGAAGGGGATCGCGAACGTCGTCGCGGCGGGGCGGGTGCTGTCGGCCGATCGTGAAGCCCACGGCTCGGCACGTGTGATGGGGCCGTGTCTCGCGATGGGCCAGGCGGCGGGTACGGCCGCAGCGATGCTGCTGGAAGCGGGCGGGGCGAATCCCGCATTCGCGTCGATCGAAGTACAGGCGCTGCGCGCCCGCCTGAAGGCGGAAGGCGCAGTTCTCGGCGATACGCACTGAACCGTTCCGCACGAGCCACGCAGAAGCGAAGGAGACCCGAATGAAGCGATCGATAGGCGCCGGACTGCTCGCGATTTCCGCCGCGGTCCTCTGGGTAGTGCCCGCAGCCGCGCAGGAGGTCACCTTGACCATCCTGAGCCACAAGGTGCACGAGAACGTGTCGCGAGGCCTCGTGCCGGGAACCACCGGCGGAGACGTGGCGGGCGAGTGGGCGGCGCGCAACGGCGTGAAGCTGAACTGGGTCACCGCGAATATCGAACCGATGCACGACCGGCTGTTCCGGGAGCTGTCGCTGCGCGAGACCTCCGTGGACTTGGCATTCGTCATCAACAAGTTCCAGGTGCCGAAGATCAGCAAGCTGCTCGAGCCTCTCGACGCGCGGCAGGCAGAGGCGCCGATCGAGGATCTAGGCGGCATTCCCGCGAACCTGCTCGAGGCCGACCGCTACAACGGCGTTCTCACCGGCATCCCGTTCCGCCATGCGACGACCGGCCTGCACTGGAACACGGTGCTGTTCAAGGAGAAGGGCCTCGACCGGGCGCCGCGAACGGCCGACGAGGTCGCCGACTTCGCGCGCAAGCTCACGTATACGCGCAGCGACGGCACCCGCGTCAACGGGCTCATCTTCAACTCGGGCGACGAGCATCTGTCCACGCTGCAGTTCCTCAACATGTACGGCGCCGTGCTCATCGACGGCGACATGAAGGTGCGCGCGAACTCGCCGCAAATGATCCGCGGCCTCACGGAGCTCGCGAAGATGTACAAGGACGGCGTGCTGCCGACGAACTACGCTTCGGTCAGCATCGACGACGTGATCGGCGCCGTACAGAGCGGCCGTGCCGCGATGGCAATCGATCCGTTCGCGCGCTTCACCGTCTACAACAACCCGAAGGCGGCGCGCGACCCTGGTGCCGTGCACGTCGCCGTGGTTCCGGCGGATCCGTCGACGGGCCGCCAGTTCACCGCGCTGACCGAAATCTGGTCAATGGTGATCCCGAAGAACTCGAAGCACAAGGAGCTTGCCTGGAGCCTGATCCGCGAGTTGTCGAAGCCCGAGAACACCGTGCGCATCGCGCTCAACGGGAACGGGCCGGTGCGGCCGGCCGCCTATTCCGACGAGCGCCTAAAGAAGCAGTTGCCCTACACTGCCGAGGAAGCGAAGGCGATCGCCGAGGCGCAGATCATTCCGTCGGGCTTCGACGAGTCGCTGCGCGCGCTCGCGATCTTCCGCGAGGAGTCGCAGGCGGCCGTCATTGGCCTTAAGACGCCGCAGGCGGCTGCCGAGTCGATGCAGAAGCGGCTCGAACCGCTGGTCCACTCGAAATAGGCTGATCGATCGCGGGCGGCGTCGCAGCGCCGCTTGCGAACGCGCTGCGAATCCGAACTTGCGTAAGCCGGATCTCTCGACCCTCGTACTGCTGGCGCCGGTTCACCTGCTGCTGCTGGCGATTCTCGCCGTCCCGTCGCTGTACGTCTTCTGGCTGAGCCTGACGGTTTCCAGCTACGGTTCCGACGCCGAGTTCGTCGGCCTGGCGAACTACGCGCAGATCTTCTCCGATCCGTATTTCTGGCGCGCGGCGCTCAACACGTTCGTCGTCGTGAACGTGGTCGTCTACGCCGAGCTGCTCCTCGGCACCGGGCTCGCCGTCGTCTTCGTGCGCGGCGTGCCGTTCCCGCGGCTGATGCTCGCGATCGTGCTGATGCCCTACGCGATCTCGCAGGTGGTGGGCGTGCTCACGTGGAAGCTGCTGATGGACCCGTCGGTAGGCGCGATCAGCCGCACGCTCGAGGCGATCGGGCTGCATGGCCTGAACTGGAGCGTCTCGCCGGTGCAGGGGTTGGCGCTGATCTCGACGATCAGCGTCTGGCACAACCTGCCGTTCACGTTCCTGCTGCTGTATGCCGGCATGCTCTCGATTCCGCGCTCGGTGTACGAGGCGGCGATGATCGACGGTGCGAGCGCCTGGCAGACCTTCCGCCGGGTCACGCTGCCGCTGCTGGTGCCCTCGATCCTGCTCGCGATGATCTTCCGGCTGGTGTTCGCATTCCGCCTGTTCGAGGAGGTGTGGTTGTTGACGAAGGGCGGCCCGGCGCGGCTCACCGAGGTGCTCGCGGTCTACCTGTATCAACGCGGATTCCGCTACGCCGAGTTCGGCGCCGCCGCGGCAACCGGCTGGGTGATGGTCGCGGGCTCGCTGCTGCTGGCCTCGTTCTACCTGTACAAGATGCATCGCCGGATGGTCGTCGCATGATCGGGGCGGTGTTCGGGGCGGCTCTGCGCGCGCTGGTCTACCTGCTGACCGTTCTCTGGTCGGCGGTGCCGATCGCCTACATCGTGCTGTCGTCGCTGAAGCCGGCGAACGAGATGTTCGTGTTCCCGCCCGCCCTCTGGTTCCGGCCGACCTTCGTCCACTACGAGACGCTGTGGAACGAATGGGGCGAGTTCTTCGACACGCTGCGCAACAGCCTGATCATCTCGATCGGTGCCACGGTCCTGACCGCCGCCGCCAGCTTCCTCGCCGGCTATGCGTATTCGCGCTATGCCAGCCGGTGGCTGGCAAGCAGCGCGCTCTACCTGATCGCGATCCGGCTGCTGCCGCCCATCGTCGTCACGCTGCCGCTCTTTCCGCTGGCCGACTACCTGCGCGTGAGCGATACGCACCTGCTGCTGATCGTCCTGTACTCGACGTTCTGGGTCTCGCTGTTCACGATGATCATGAAGACCTTCATCGACGAGGTTCCGGTCGAACTCGACGAGGCCGCTTTCATCGACGGGGCGTCCCTCTGGCAGACGCTGCGCCGCATCGTGTTTCCGCTGACGCTGCAGGGAATGGCGGCGGGTGCCGTCTTCGTCTTCGTCTATTCGTGGAACGAGTTCCTGTTCGCGCTGATCTTCACGACGCAGCACGCGAAGACCGCGCCGCTCGTCATCAGCGAGGTGATGGGCGCGGTGGACGGAACCGCGTGGGGCGTACTGTTCGCGGGCGTCACGGTGCAACTGCTCCCGGTCGTTCTCGTCGTTGCACTCCTGCAGCGGCTGCTCGTCGCGGGGCTCACGGCCGGCGCGGTGAAGGGATGAGAGACGAGTTCTGGGACTACATCGTCGTGGGGGCCGGCTCGGCGGGCTGCGTGCTCGCGAACCGGCTTTCCGCCGATCCCGCAGTGCGCGTGTTGCTGCTCGAGGCGGGTCCTCCCGATCGCAGCCCGTGGATCCACGCGCCGGGCGGAATCTTCAAGCTGATCCACAACCCCCGGCTCGACTGGTGCTTCGAGACGCAGCCCGAACCGGGCCTCGGCGGACGCACGATCCGCTGGCCGCGGGGCAAGGTGCTGGGCGGATCGAGTTCGATCAACGGCATGGTCTACATCCGCGGCCAGCGCGAGGACTTCGACGAATGGCGCGATCTGGGCAACCCGGGCTGGTCCTTCGACGAGGTGCTGCCGTACTTCCGCCGCAGCGAGCGGCAGGCGCGCGGCGACGACCCGTACCACGGCACGCAGGGCGCGCTGTGCGTGTCCGATCCGCAGTTTCGGCTGCGCATCGTCGATGCCTTTGTCGAGGCGGCGCAACAGGCCGGTCTGCCGTACAACCCCGATTTCAACGGCGAGCGCCAGGAAGGCGTCGGCCTGTTCCAGCTCAACGTCGAACGCGGAAGGCGCTGCAGCGCCGCGCGGGCGTTCCTGCGCCCGGCGCTCGGGCGGCCGAACCTGCGCGTGGTCACGCAGGCGCTCGTCGAACAGATCGTGTTGCAGGCGGGACGAGCCGCGGGCGTGCGCTGGTCGCAGGCGGGCGAGAACCGGACGTCTCGCTGCCGGGGCGAAGTCGTCGTCTGCGCGGGGGCCATCGGTTCCCCGCATCTGCTGCATCTGTCGGGTGTCGGCGATCCGGCGATGCTGAACTCCTGCGGGATCGACGTGGTGCATCCGTTGCCCGGCGTCGGTCGCAACCTGCAGGACCATTTCCAGGCGAAGACGATCCACCGTGTCGCGGGCTGTGCGACGCTGAACGAGCAGACGCAGACCGTCTTCGGCCGGATGCGCATCGGTGCCGACTACGTGTTCCGCCGGCGCGGCGTGCTGAGTTTCGGCGCAAGTCTCGCCGGCGCGTTCGCGCGTAGCGCCCCGGACGTCGACCGGCCGGACCTGCAGTTCCATTTCCAGCCGTTGAGCCTTGATCGCTACGACGGCGGGCTGCATCCGTTTCCTGCGTTCACGATGCACGTGTGCGCGTTGCGTCCGGCAAGTCGCGGCGAGATCCGCACACATTCGGCCGACCCGCGCGTCCCGCCCGGTATCTACGCGAGCTACCTGACCGCCTCCGAGGACTGCGCCGCGCTCGTGCGCGCGATTCGCCTCGCGCGACGAATCGCCGCCGCGCCCGCGCTCGCCCGATGGGTCGAATCGGAGTGGAGGCCGGGCCCCGACGCGCGCAGCGACGACGAGATCCTCGACTACGTGCGCGCGCAGGGGAATACCGTCTTTCACCCCGCAGGCACCTGCCGGATGGGCATCGGCGGCGACGCAGTCGTCGACGCCCGGTTGCGCGTGCACGGAATCGACGGCCTGCGCGTCGCCGACGCTTCGATCATGCCTACGCTCGTGTCCGGCAACACGAATGCCGCGGCGATCATGATCGGAGAGAAGGCGGCGGACCTGATCATCGAGGCGCGCAACGCACGGGTGTCGCGGGCGGCAGGCGCGGGCGCGTTCGCCTGAACCGGAAGGCAACCGGCCCCGCGGCCGGACGAGACGAGAGTCGGGAAGGAGAACATCGAAGATGGCTGCCGTGGCGATCACCGACCTGAGGAAGAACTTCGGCGCCACGCCGGTGATACGGGGCGTGACGATCCGCATTCCGGACGAGGCGTTCGTCGTACTCGTCGGTCCGTCCGGGTGCGGCAAGTCGACGCTGCTCCGGATGATCGCCGGTCTCGAGTCGATCGACGGCGGCGAGATCCGCATCGGGGAGCGCCGGGTCAACGAACTTCCGCCGAAGGAGCGCGACATCGCGATGGTGTTCCAGAGCTACGCGCTCTATCCGCACATGACCGTCGCGCAGAACATGGCGTTCTCGCTGGACCTGAAGAAGGCGCCGCGCGACGAGATCGATGCGAAGGTGAAGCGGGCCGCCGATGCGCTCGGACTCGCGGCGCTGCTCGATCGCTATCCTCGCCAGCTCTCGGGCGGGCAGCGCCAGCGCGTCGCAATGGGTCGTGCGATCGTGCGCGACCCACAGGTGTTCCTGTTCGACGAACCGCTGTCGAACCTGGACGCGATGCTGCGCGTGCAGACGCGCGGCGAGATCAAGGAGTTGCACCAGCGCCTGCGCACGACCACCGTGTACGTCACGCACGACCAGGTCGAGGCGATGATGATGGCAGACAGGATCGTCGTGCTGAACGGGGGGCTCGTCGAGCAGGTCGGAGCGCCCCTGGAACTCTACGATCGCCCGGTGAACCGTTTCGTCGCCGGCTTCATCGGCTCGCCGGCGATGAACTTCATCGAGGGCGTTCTCGGCCCGCGGGGTTTCGAGACGAGGTCGGGCCTGGTTCTGCCTGCGCCTGCCGGTTCCGAACGGATGCCGGGTCGCTCCGTCGCCTACGGGATACGACCCGAGGACCTGCGGCTCGACGACAGCGGCGTGCCGGCCGAGATCGTCGTCGTCGAACCGACGGGTTCCGAGACGCAGGTGATCGCCCGCATCGGCGGCGAGCCGATCACCGGTGTCTTCCGGGAGAGACTGCGTCTCGGAATGGGGGAGATCGTCCGGGTGCTTCCCGACGCACGACGCGTGCATCTGTTCGACGCAGAATCCGGCGAACGGATCGAGCCGTAGTACAGGGGCGCCTCGCGACGGACGCCCCGGCCCTCTTAAGCCGCCTCGAGCGCCCGATCCAGATCCTCGATCAGGTCATCGACGTGCTCGATGCCGATCGACAGCCGGATCATGTCCTCGCTCACACCGGCCTTCGCCAGTTCCTCGGGCGAGAGCTGTCGATGCGTGGTGGAGGCCGGGTGCGTCGCCAGTGATTTCGCGTCGCCGATGTTCACCAGCCGCGTGAAGAGTTGCAGCGCATCGAGCACGCGCGCGCCCGCTTCGCGCCCGCCCGCCTTCAAGCCGAAGGACAGGATGCCCGATGCACGTCCGCCCATGTATTTCTGCACGAGCGCGTGATCCGGGTGCTCGGGCAGTCCGGCGTACTGCACCCAGCCCACTTTCGGATGCTTCTGCAGGTGCTTCGCGATGGCGAGCGAGTTCTCGCAGATGCGGTCCATGCGCAGCGGCAGCGTCTCGATGCCCTGCAGGATCAGGAACGCGTTGAACGGCGAGATGGCGGCGCCGGTGTTGCGCAGCGGAACGACGCGCGCGCGGCCGATGTAGGCGGCCGGCCCGAGCGCTTCGGTGTAGACGACGCCGTGATAGCTGACGTCGGGCTCGTTCAGCCGCTTGAAGCGTGCCTTGTGCTCGGCCCACGGGAACCGGCCGCTGTCGACGATCGCGCCGCCGATGCTGTTGCCGTGTCCGCCGAGGTATTTCGTGAGCGCGTGCACGACGATGTCGGCGCCGTGCTCGAAGGGCCGCAACAGGTAGGGGCTCGGCACCGTGTTGTCGACGACGAGCGGAATGCCGTGCGCGTGCGCCACTTCGGCGAGCTTCGCCACGTCGACGACGTTGCCGAGCGGGTTGCCGATCGATTCGACGAAGATCAGCTTCGTGCGCGCGTCGATCTTCGCGGCGAAGCTCTCCGGCCTGCGCGCGTCGGCGAAGCGCACCTCGATGCCCTGCTGCGGGAAGGTGTGCGCGAACAGGTTGTAGGTGCCGCCGTACAGCGTGCTGGCCGAGACGATGTTGTCGCCCGCCTCGGTGATCGTCTGCACGGCATAGGTGATCGCCGACATTCCGGAAGCCAGCGCGAGCGCCCCGACCCCACCTTCGAGCGCGGCGACGCGCTGCTCGAGCACGTCCTCGGTCGGGTTCATGATCCGCGTGTAGATGTTGCCCGGCACCTTCAGGTCGAACAGGTCGGCGCCGTGCTGCGCGCTGTCGAAGGCATAGGCGACGGTCTGGTAGATCGGCACGGCAACCGATTTCGTCGTCGGCTCCGGCTTGTAGCCGGCGTGTACGGCCAGGGTTTCGATGCGCATGGAGGGTTCCGGTTCGGGTGGTCGGCGCAGTCGGCCCAACGGGCCGCGCCACGGGAACCGGAGATTCTGCCAGCGTCGGGCGCATGCCTGCGTCGATATGCGTCCGGCGAAGATGCTGATGCCCGGCGCGCGCCCGATGCGCTGCTACCCGCTGCTACCCGCCGCTGCTACCGATTCCCCGCGCCGCCGGAGGCATCGGCGCCCGTCGAGGCGCCCTCGATCGGCGGCGCCTCGCCGACGCGCTCGGCGAGGAAGGGCGCGACCTCTCCGTCGCGGGTGGCGACCGCGCCGATCATCCGGCCCGGCTCGATGCGCGCGTCGACGATGCGCAGCGCTCCGTCGGTGTCGGTGAAGGCGAAGTGCACCTGGTCGCCCAGCACGCGCGCCTCGCGCATCGTCGTCTCCACGCCGGCGAGCCCGACGCGACCGTCGAGCATCTGGAAGCGCTGGCGGATCTTCATCGTGGCGTCGATAGCGCCACCGGACTGCTGCAGGCGCAGCCGCCAGTCGCCGCCGGCATTGGCCGGGACGACCCACAGGTGCATCGATCGCAGGCCGATCTTCGAGCTTTCCTCGGGTTCCCAGTCGCCCATCCGGAACTCGCGCGAAACGATGCGCGTGCCCGGTTGCGCGGCCAGCAGCGCGCGCCGCAGCCGCAGTGTGAGCTCGGGCGTCAGGTACATCGTGACGACGGTGGCAGACGACAGGTCGGCCGCGAGGAGATCGCCCTGCTCGAAAGTGGCGAGCGCAGCGACGCCGGCCTGCTCGGCGTTGCGCCGCGCCAGTTCGACGACGTTCGCGTCGTAGTCGATTCCGCGCGCGTGCGCGCCGAAGTCGCGCGCGGCGGCGATCGCGATCCTGCCGTCGCCGGAGCCGAGATCGACGAGCGTATCGGACGAGCCGACCTGCGCGAGGTGCAGCATCCGCAGGACGAGCGGATCGGGCGCCGCGACGCGCGGTGCGGCGCGGGTGGCCGGATCGTCGCCCGGGCGAAGCCTGCTACCGACCTCATCCTGCACGGCGGGCGCGGAGTCGGCCGCGCGAGCCGCTGGCATCGGCGAGACGAGCCCGAGCGCGAGCGCGAGCGCGAGCCTGAGCCCGAGCGCGAGCCTGGGCGCGAGCCCGAGCCCGAGCGTCGTTCCCCCGAGCCTTGGCGCCGCCAGCGCGCAGGCGCCCGATACCCGGAGGAAATCGCGTCGGTCCCGGCTCGTCGTCATCGCTTCCGTTCCTTCCGCGCGCCGCTCAACGCGCGGGAATCTCCTTCATCACCTGAGCATAGGCGAGCAGCGCGAAGATCGCGGTGCCGCCGACGATGTTGCCGAGCAGCGAGGGTAGTAGAAACTCGCCGACGAACTCGCCGATGCCGATACGCGCGTTCAGCAGCAGGAACCAGGCCTCGATGCTTCCGGCGACGATGTGCGCGAAGCCGCCAGCGGCGATGAGCCAGGTCATGACGAGGATCACCAGGGTCTGGCTGTGCCCGGCGCCGGGCGTCATCCACACCAGCGTGGCCATCAGGAAGCCGGCGCCGACCGCGCGGATCGTCACCTCGAACCACGGACCGCCGATCGCATGTTCGCTCACCCGCAGCATCGCGTCGAAGGTCTCGGGCGGGACCGCAGGCAGGAAGGTGGCGAAGGCCGCGGAGATCAGCGTGCCGGTGAGGTTGGCACTGAGGACGATCGCCCAGTTGCGGGCGGCCGCGCCGAAGTTCGCGGCGGTGGGCTCGGCCATCACCGGCAGCACGACGGTGATCGTGTTCTCGGTGAACAGTTGCTGGCGGCCGAGGATCACGATGAGGAAGCCGATCGGATATCCGAGCGCAACGAGAAGTTCCCGTCCCGCCATTTCCGGCAGATGGCGCATCAGCACCGCCTGCGCGACCAGCGAGAAGCTGATCGACAGGCCGGCGGCGAGCCCCGACCACCACAGCGAAACGGCCGGCCGCGCCATCTCCTCTTCGCCGTTGCGGCGCACGGCCTGGTAGATGATCGGCGACGGCGGCGTGGCGCGTCGCTCGAGCTGCTCGATCTTCTCGAGATCTCCCTGCTCCTGTGTCTTCGGCATCGCGGATTTCCGTCGTCGGAAACGGCCGGCGCAGCAAGGGCGTGGCCCGAGGACGCGCGAGGCTTCGTCGCCGTCGCGTGCAAGCGGGTGCCAGCGCCACGCGCGTTTCGCTACCAGTCTCCGCCGATCGCGCGCAGCAGCGCCACCGTGGCGACCAGTCGTCGGCCGTGCAGCGACAGCAGTGCCTGCTCGCCCTGCAGCACCGTCGTCTGCGCCTGGATCACGTTCAGGTACGAGACCGTGCCGGCCTTGTACTGCAGGGTGACGATGTCCAGCGAGATGCGCGCCGCGGCCACGACTTCGCGTTGCACGCCTTCTTCGTCGGCCAGCACGCGCAGCGCGACGAGGTTGTCCTCGACCTCCTGGAAGGCCTGCAGCACCGTCTGCCGATACGCGGCGACCGTCGCGTCGTAGTCGGCCAGCGCCTGTTCGGTGGCCGCTTCGCGCGCGCCGGCGTCGAAGATCAGCGCGGCCAGCGCCGGGCCGAGCGACCAGACGCGGCTGGGCAGCGAGAACAGGTCGCCGAAGCGGTTCGAGCGCAGGCCGACGTCGGCCGACAGCGTGAGCGACGGGAAATACGCGGCGCGCGCGATGCCGATGCGCGCGTTGGCCGCAGCCACCTGCCGCTCGGCGGCTGCGATGTCGGGCCGGCGTTCGAGCAGGCGCGACGGCAGTCCCGGCGGGATCGGCGGCACCGCTTCCGGCAGCGGACGTTCGTCGAGCGCGAAGGACGAGGGCGCGCGTCCGGTGAGCAGCGCGATCGCGTGCTCGAGCTGCGCGCGCGCGATGCCGACGTCCATGCGCTGCGCCTCGACGGTCTTCAGCTGCGCCTCGGCCTGCGCCACGTCGGCGCGCGTGGCGACGCCTGCTGCCAGCCGGTCGCGCGTGAGCTGCAGCGAGCGCTGGTACGACGCGACCGTCTCGCCGAGCAGGCGTCGCTGCGCGTCGGCCACGCGCAGCTGGAAATAGCTCTGCGCGAGCAGCGCGTGCGCCGACAGCCGCGCCGCGGCCAGCTCCGCCGCGCTCGCCTCGGCGCCCGACTGCGCAGCGGCGACACTCGCGCGCACGCGGCCCCACAGGTCCACTTCCCAGCTCGCGCCGACGTCCACGCCGTATACGTCGTTCGTGATACCCGTCGTCGAGCGGCCGCGGCTGGCCGAAGCGCCGGCCGAGACGCTGGGATACAGCGCCGCGCGTGCGGCGGTCACGGCGGCGCGGGCGCCCCGCAGCTGCGCTTCGGCGATGCGCAAGTTCTGGTTCGACAGGTCGACGTCGGCGACCAGCGACTCGAGCACCGGATCGTCGAAGACCTCCCATGAGACGGCCGCGGCGGGAACGTCGGGCTGCGCCGGCTGCCAGACGCCGGTGGGTTGCACTTCCTTGTATTCGGGCGGAACGGCGATTGCCGGCCTCGCGTATTCGGGCGCCGCTGCGCAGCCGGCGAGCAGCGCGGCCGCGGCGACCAGCGCGAGCAGGCGCAGCGGATGCGCGAGGCGCCCGCCGGGGGGGCCGCCCGGACCGCCCGGCCCTTCGCGTCGCGAGCGAGCGCTGCGGCTCCAGCGCAGCCGCAAGCGATCGAGCGACAGGTAGACGACCGGGGTCGTGTACAGCGTCAGCAACTGGCTCACGGCGAGGCCGCCGACGATCGCGATGCCCAGCGGCCGTCGCAACTCGGCACCGTCGCCGGCGCCCAGCGCCAGCGGCACGGCGCCGAGCATCGCCGCCATCGTCGTCATCAGGATCGGGCGGAAGCGCAGCCGGCACGCGCGATGGATCGCCTCGCGCGGCGACAGTCCCTGCTCGCGCTCGGCGGCGAGCGCGAAATCGATCAGGATGATCGCGTTCTTCTTGACGATGCCGATCAGCAGCAGCACGCCGATCAGCGCGATGACGGTGAATTCGGTGCCGGTGGCCATCAGCGCGAGCAGCGCGCCGACGCCGGCCGACGGCAGCGTCGAGAGAATGGTGAGCGGATGCACGAGGCTCTCGTAGAGGATGCCGAGCACGAGGTAGACGGTAACGAGCGCGGCGAGGATCAGCACGGGCTGGTTCGCCACGGATTTCTGGAAGGCGCTCGCCGTGCCCTCGAAGCCGTGCTGCAGCGTGGACGGCGTGCCGATGCGGGCGATCGCATCCTCGATCGCCTCGGTGGCCTGCGACAGCGGGACGCCCTCGGCGAGCCCGAAGGAGATCGTCGAGGCGACGAAGCCGGCATCGTGCGCGACCGACAAGGGCGCGGTCGTCGGCCCCCAGCTGGCGAACATCGACAGCGGCACCGGCTCGCCCGCGGCGTTCGGCACGCTCAGGTTGCGCAGGTCTTCGGGGCTGTCGCGGAACTGCGCGGCGACGTCGAGCACGACGTGGTACTGGTTCAGCGGCTCGTAGATCGTCGACACCTGCCGCTGCCCGTAGGCGTCGTTGAGCAGGCTGGTGATCTGCCGCGTGCGGATCCCCACGCGCGCGGCCGCGTCGCGGTCGATCGTCAGCGTCACCTGGCTGCCCTTGTCCTCGGCGTCGGTGTCGATGTCGACGAGCTGCGGCAGCCGGCTCATCGCGTTGCGGATGCGCGGCTCCCACAGCCGCAGCTCGTTCAGGTCGTCGCCCTTCAGCGTGTACTGCCAGGTCGAGCTGCTCTCGCGACCGCCGATGCGGATCTCGCGCTGCGGGGCCATGTACAGCCGGGCGCCGGGCACCTTCGCCGTCGCGCTGCGCAGCCGGGCGATGACCGCGTCGGTACTCTCCCTGCGTTGCGCCAGCGGAACGAGCGAGATGAACATCGCGCCGCTGTTCACGCGCGAGCCGCCGGTGTAGCCGGTGACGTTGGCGACCGCCGGATCGCGGCGCACGATCTCGATGAACGCGTCGAGCTTCTCGCGCATCGAGAGGAAGGAGATGCTCTGGTCGCCGCGGATCGACGCGAACACGCGGCCGGTGTCCTGCTCGGGGAAGAAGCCCTTGGGCACGACCGTGTACAGCCAGACGTTCAGCGCGATCGTGGCGGCCAGCACGAGCAGCATGAACCAGCGGTGGTCGAGCGCCCAGCCGACGCTGCGCGAATAGCCGGCGGCGATCCGCTCGAAGCCGTGGCCGCGCCGCGAGTGGCCGATCTGTCCTGCGTCGCGCTGGCGCGAGGCTTCGCCGCGTTCGCGCGAGGCTCCGACGCGCTGGCGCGAGGCTTCGCCGCTACCGGCCGGCGCTTCTCCTCGCTCCCTTCCGAGAAAGCGCGCGCCGAGCATCGGCGTCGTGGTCAGCGACACGACGAGCGAGATCAGGATCGCCACGGACAGCACGATGCCGAACTCGCGGAAATAGCGCCCCACGAGCCCGCCCATCGCCAGGATCGGAATGAACACGGCGATCAGCGACAGGCTGATCGCCACGACGGTGAAGCCGACCTCGCGCGCGCCGTGGATCGCGGCTTCGAATCGGCCCTCGCCCGCCTCGCGGCGGCGCGCGATGTTCTCGATGACGACGATCGCGTCGTCGACGACGAAGCCGGTGGCGATGGTCAGCGCCATCAGCGACAGGTTGTCCAGGCTATAGCCGGCGAGGTACATGACGCCGAAGGTGCCGATCAGCGAGGTCGGCACCGCCACCGCCGGAATCAGCGTCGCGCGCAGGCTGCGCAGGAAGATCAGCACGACGAGCACGACGAGCACCACCGACAGCACGAGCGTCTGCTGCACCTCGCGCAGCGACGCGCGGATCGTCGTCGTGCGATCCATCGTCACGTCGAGATCGATCGCTGCCGGCGCCGATGCCCGCAGCGAAGGCATCAGCTCGTAGATGCGATCGACCGTCTCGATGATGTTCGCCGCCGGCTCGCGGTAGGCGATCAGCAGCACCGACGGCCGCCCGTTGGCCGAGCCGGCCTGGCGTTCGTCCTCCACCGATTCGCGCACCCAGGCGACGTCGGACAGCCGCACCGCGGCCCCGTTGCGCCAGGCCACGACGAGCGGGAGGTAGTCGGCGGCCGAGCGCGACTGGTCGTTGGCGCCGATCTGCCAGCGCCGCTCGCCGTCGGCCACCGCTCCCTTCGGGCGGTTCGCGTTGGCGTCGGCGATCGCCTGGCGCACGGCTTCGAGGCCGATGCCGTAGCGGTCGAGCTGCAGCGGGTTCACCGACACGCGCACCGCCGGCAGCGAGCTGCCGCCGACGACCACCTGTCCCACGCCGGCCACGCGCGAGAGCTTCTGCGCGAGCACCGTCGAGGCGACGTCGTAGATCTGGCCCTGCGTCATCGATTCGGAGGTGAGCGCGAGGATCAGGATCGGAGATTCGGCCGGGTTCACCTTGCGGTAGGTGGGGTTGCGCACCAGGCCCGACGGCAGCGAAGCGCGCGACGCGTTGATCGCCGCCTGCACGTCGACGGCGGCCGATTCGATGCTGCGATCGAGGTCGAACTGCAGGATGACGCGCGTCTGCCCGAGCGAGCTGTACGAGGTCATCTCGGTGACGCCGGCGATCTTGCCCAGCGCGCGCTCGAGCGGCGTGGCGACGGTGGCAGCCATCGTCTCCGGGTTCGCGCCGGGCAGCGACGCCGATACTGAGATCGTCGGATAGTCGACCTGCGGCAGCGGCGCGACCGGCAGCATGGCCAGCCCGGCCAGGCCCGCCAGCACGATCGCCGCGGTCAGCAGCGTGGTCGCCACCGGCCGGCGCACGAAGGTCTCGAAGAATCCCATCAGGCGGCTCGCAGTCGGGCCTTCAGTTGACTCATCAATTGGCTCATCACGCGGCTCGACCGCGGCGCGCGAGCCAGCGCGCCGAGCGGTCGAAGGCGAGGTAGACGACGGGCGTCGTGAACAGCGTGAGCACCTGGCTGAGCAGCAGTCCGCCGACCATCGTGACGCCCAGCGGATGGCGAAGCTCCGAGCCGACGCCGGTGCCCAGCATCAGCGGCAGCGCCGAGAGCAGCGCGGCCATCGTCGTCATCAGGATCGGTCGAAAGCGCAGCAGCGCCGCCTGGTAGATCGCTTCGCGCGGCGGCTTGCCCTCGATGCGTTCGGCGTCGAGCGCGAAGTCGATCATCAGGATCGCGTTCTTCTTCACGATGCCGATCAGCAGCACGATGCCGATGACGGCGACGATGCCCAGGTCGCTGCCCGAGAGCATCAGCGCGAGCAGTGCGCCGACGCCGGCCGAAGGCAGCGTCGAGAGGATCGTGATCGGGTGCACGTAGCTCTCGTAGAGCACGCCCAGCACGATGTACATGGTGACGAGCGCGGCCAGGATCAGCAGCACGGTGCTGTCCAGCGATGCCTGGAAGGCGAGCGCCGCGCCCTGGAAGCCGGTCTGCAGACTCGCCGGCAGGCCCAGCTCGCGCTCGGCGGCATGCACCGCTTCGACCGCTTCGCCCAGCGAGAAGCCGGGCGCGAGGTTGAACGAGATCGTCGCCGACGGAAACTGCCCGAGATGGTGGATCGCCAGCATCGCCGGGCGCTCGACGACGCGCGCGATGCTCGACAGGGGTACCAGCGCGCCGTCGCGGCCGGTCACGCGGATTGCCGCGATCGACTCGGGGCTCGACGCGTATTGCGGCTCGACCTCGAGCACGACGCGGTACTGGTTCGCCTGCGTGAAGATCGTCGACACCTGGCGCTGTCCGAAAGCGGTGTACAGCGCCTGGTCGATCGCCGTCATCGACACGCCGGTGCGCGCGGCCGCGTCGCGATCGATCTCGAGGTAGGCCTGCAGTCCGCTGTCCTGCAGGTCGCTGGCCACGTCGGCCAGTTGGGGAAGCGCGCGCATGCGCTCGACCAGTCGCGGCACCCACAACGCTAGCCGCTGCGGATCGGGCTCTTCCACGGTGAACTGGTACTGCGTGCGCGCGAGGCGATCCTCGATCGTCAGGTCCTGTACCGGCTGCAGGTACAGCGTGATGCCCGGCACCTCGGCGGCGCGCTGCTGCAATCGCCGGATGACGCCCACCGCATCGAGATCGCGCTCGGCGAGCGGCTTCAGGTCGATCAGCATGCGCCCGGTGTTCAGCGTCGGGTTCGCGCCGTCGACGCCGATGAACGAAGTCAGGCTCTGTACCGCAGGATCCTGCAGGATCGCGCGTGCGAGTTCCCGCTGGCGCTCGGCCATCGCGGCAAAGGAGATCGACTGGCGGGCCTCGGAGATGCCCTGCAGCAGGCCGGTGTCCTGCACCGGGAAGAATCCCTTCGGAACGACGAGGTACAGCAGCACCGTGAGCACGAGCGTGGCGGCGGCGACGAGCAGCGTCGCCGGCTGGTGGTCGAGCACCCACGACAGCCAGCGGCCGTAGCCGGCGACGAGGCGGTCGAACCAGCCGGGCCGGTGCGGCGTGCTTCCGTCGTCCGGCGGCGCGCTCCGCTCGTGCGCGGCGTCGCCGGCCGCCTCGCCTTCCCCGCTTCGCCGGCCGTCGCGCAGCAGGCGCGCGCACATCATCGGCGTGAGCGTCAGCGACACGACGGCCGAGATCAGGATCGCCACCGCCAGCGTGATCGCGAACTCGCGGAACAGCCGCCCGACCACCTCGCGCATGAACAGCAGCGGGATCAGCACCGCGATCAGCGACACGGTCAGCGAGACGATGGTGAAAGCGATCTGCTTCGATCCCTTCAGCGCGGCCTCGAGCGGCGTCTCGCCTTCCTCGCGAAAGCGCGCGACGTTCTCGATCATCACGATCGCGTCGTCGACGACGAAGCCGGTGGCGATGGTCAGCGCCATCAGCGTGAGGTTGTTCAGCGAGAAGCCGGCGAGGTACATCACGCCGAAGGTGCCGACCAGCGACAGCGGGACCGCCACCGCCGGGATGATCGTCGCCGGCACGCTGCGCAGGAACAGGAAGATCACTATCACGACGAGCGCGATCGCCAGCATCAGCTCGAACTGCACGGCGCGCACCGACGCGCGGATCGTCACCGTGCGGTCGCTGAGCACGTGCAGCGTCGCCGCCGCCGGCAGCGATGCGCGCAGCGAGGGCAGCAGCGCCTGGATGCGATCGACGACCTCGATGACGTTCGACCCGGGCTGGCGCTGGATGTTCAGCACGATCGCCGGCTCGTCGTTCGCCCAGGCGGCCAGCTGCGCGTTCTCCGCGCCTTCGTCGACGCGCGCGACGTCGGACAGGCGCAGCGGCGCGCCCTGGCGGTAAGCGAGCACGAGGTTGCGGTAGCCCTCGACCGCGCGGATCTGGTCGTTCGCGTCGATCGTCGCCGCGCGCTCCGGGCCGTCGAAGCTGCCCTTGGCCTGGTTCGAGTTCGCGGCGACGATCGCGCTGCGCACGTCCTCCACCGACAGCCCCGAGGCGGCGAGCGCCAGCGGGTCCACCCGCACGCGCACCGCCGGGCGCTGCCCGCCGCTGATCGAAACGAGACCCACGCCGGCCAGTTGCGAGATCTTCTGCGCGATGCGCGTCTCGACGAGGTCCTGCAGCCGCGTGAGGGGGATCGTCTTCGACGTGATGCCCAGCGTGATCACCGGCGCGTCGGCCGGGTTCACCTTGCTGTAGATCGGCGGCGCGGGCAGGTCGGTGGGCAGCATCGACATCGCCGCGTTGATCGCCGCCTGCACCTGCTGCTCGGCGACGTCGAGCGCGAGCGCGAGATCGAACTGCAGCGTCACCACCGACGCGCCGCCCGAGCTGGTCGACGACATCTGCTTCAGGCCCGGCATCTGGCCGAACTGCCGCTCCAGCGGCGCAGTGACCGACGAGGCCATCACGTCGGGACTCGCGCCCGGATACAACGTCGTCACCTGGATGGTCGGGTAGTCGACCTCGGGCAGCGCCGACAGCGGCAGCATCCGATAGCCGACAAGGCCGGCCAGCAGGATCGCGACCATCAGCAGCGAGGTCGCCACCGGGCGCAGGATGAACAGGCGCGACGGGTTCAAGGCCGGCGGCTCCCGAAGCAGCGTTTCACGGGCCGCGCCGCCGCGCTCGTCAGGAGCGCGCGCCCGCCGTGCGGCGGCGCGGCTCGCCGGGTTGCTCCGCGGCGCGTTCGGCCGCCTCCTTGTCGATCGGCTCGACGCGCGCGCCGTCGCGCAGGTTGTCGACGCCGTCGACGACGACGCGCTCGCCGGCCGACACGCCGTCGCGCACGACGGTGCGCTGCCCGTCGGCCGGCCCGAGCGACACGCGGCGCAGCGCGACGGTGTTGCCGGCCTGCACCACATAGACGTAGGTGCCGGGCGAGCCGCGCTGCACGGCCGCGCTCGGGATCACGATCGCATCGCGCAGCTTGTCGATCTGCACGCGCACGTTGACGAACTGGTTCGGAAAGAGCGCCGCATCGGCGTTGGCGAACTCCGCCTTCATCTTCAGCGTGCCGGTGGTCGTGTCGATCTGGTTGTCGATCGTCGTCAGCCGCCCGGTGGCGAGCACCTCGCGCTGGTCGCGATCGAGCGCCTGCACCTGCATCTCGCGCCCCGCGCGATAGCGTTCGAGGATCGGGCCGAGATCCTTCTCGGCAACCGAGAAGGTGACGCCGATCGGCTGGATCTGCGTGATCGTCACCAGCCCGGTCGTGTCGCCGGCGCGAACGAGGTTGCCCGGGTCGACCAGGCGCAGTCCGGCGCGGCCGGCGAAGGGCGCGGTGATCCGCGTGTAGCCGAGCTGCAGGCGTGCGTTGTCGACCTGCGCCTGGTCGGTCTTCAGCGTTCCCTCGTACTGGCGCACGAGCGCCGCCTGCGTGTCGAGCTGCTGCGCGCTCGCCGCGTCCTGCTTCACCAGCGTGCGGTAGCGTTCGAGGTCGACCTTCGCGTTCTCCAGCAGCGCGCGGTCGCGTGCGAGCTGGCCCTGCGCCTGCGCGAGCTGCACCTCGAAGGGCCGCGGATCGATCTCGGCGAGCAGCTCGCCGGCCTTCACCAGCTGCCCTTCGCGGAAGGTGACGCGCAGCAGCTGGCCGTCGACCTGCGCGCGCACGACGACCGTGCGCAGCGACGTGACGGTGCCGAGCGCATCGCGCACGATCGGCACGTCCGCGCGCGCCGCGGCAACGACGGTGACCGGAAGCACGCGCGTCGCCTCGCTGCCGCGCTGTGCGCCCGTCGGCGACCCCCGGCGGGCGGCCGACGAGGCTGGTGCGCCGCCGCCGGCTGCCGGCGACGAGGTGCCGGCGCCCGGCGAGGACGCGCCCGCGGGTGCGGCGGCGCGATGCTGCCACCACCACCAGCCGAACGCAGCGGCCACGAGCAGCACGAGAACCACGACTACCGACGGCCACGCGCGCCGCGCGGGCGCATCGCGCGAGCTCGGATCGGTCGCGCGAGCATCGGACGGTTCGGGCATCGTGCGGATCGGGCGGTGCTTCTGCAGCCGGGTTGCCTGCGTGGCAGAATCCTCGATAGTACGCGTGCCGGCAGCGGAGCGAGACGATGAATCTGGCGCACTGGCTCGAGCGCAGCGCCGCCGTCTTCGGCGACCGGCCGGCGCTCGCGCTGGGCCACGAGGTCGCCGCCACCTACGCGCAGTTCGCGCAGTCGGCCGCCTGCGGCGCGCAGTGGCTGAGCGAGCAGGGGCTGCAGCCCGGAGACCGCGTCGGCCTGTTCCTCGGCAATCATCCGGATTATCTGCGCCTGCTGTGGAGCGTCTGGTGGGCGGGGCTCGTCGCCGTGCCGATCAACGCGCGCCTGCACGGCAGCGAAGCGGCGTTCATGCTGTCCGACTGCGCGGCCACGCTGTGCTTCGTCGATTCCAGCCACGCCGACGCGCTGGCCGGCTTCGTGCCGGGCGCGTGCCGCGTCATCGACCAGCACGGCTTCCTCGACGACCGCTCGCTGCCGCCCGCGCCGGTGGCCGCGCGCAGCGAGGACGACGACGCCTGGCTCTTCTACACCAGCGGCACCACCGGCAAGCCGAAGGGCGTGCGCCTGAGCGCGCGCAACCTGCGCTGGGCGACGATGGGTTATCTCGCCGAGGTGCAGCCGGTCGCGCCCGGCGACAGCTGCCTGCATCCGGCGCCGCTGTCGCACGGCTCGGGCATCTATCACCTGCCCTACGTGCTGCGCGGCGGCGTCAACGTCGTGCCGGCCTCGGGCGGCTTTGACGGCGCCGAGATCGCCGCGCTCGCCGCGCACTGGCGCAACGCGTCGTTCTTCGCGGCGCCGACGATGGTGCGCCGCCTGGTCGACTGGGCGCGCCGGCAGCCGGCGCCCCTGGCCGGGCTCGCCACCGTCGTCTATGGCGGCGGTCCGATGTACCTGGCCGACGTGCTCGATGCGCGCGAGGTGCTGGGCCCGCACCTGGCGCAGATCTACGGCCAGGGCGAGAGCCCGATGACGATCACCGTGCTGCCGAAGCACGTGATCGAAGACCGCGCGCACCCGCGCTGGCTCGAGAGGCTGGCGTCGGTGGGCTACGCGCAGCCGATGGTCGAGATCGGGATCCACGCCGACGATGGCACGCCGCTGGCCGTGGGAGAACCCGGCGAGGTCTGCGTGCGCGGCGAAGTCGTGATGAAAGGCTACTGGGAGAACCCGCACGCCACCGCCGAGACGATCCGCGACGGGTGGCTGCGCACCGGCGACATCGGGCGCCTGGATGACGACGGGTTCCTCACGCTGCTCGACCGCAGTCGCGACCTCATCATCAGCGGCGGCACGAACATCTATCCGCGCGAGGTCGAGGAGGCGCTGCTGCGGCATCCGCACGTGGCGGAGGCCAGCGTCATCGGCGCGCCGCACGCCGAATGGGGCGAGACGGTGGTGGCCTGGGTGGTCACCAGCGCGCCGGTCAGCGAGGCCGAACTGGACGCGCACTGCCTCGACACCATCGCGCGCTTCAAGCGGCCGCGCCGCTATCGCTTCATCGACTCGCTGCCGAAGAACAACTACGGCAAGGTGCTGAAGACCGAGTTGCGCGAGCGGGAGGCGGCGCTGGCGGCTGCGGAGGGGACGACGGCCGCGGGGTGAAGCGGGAGCGCTGGAGCGGCGCGGCACGATGTCGTTGCGCCGCGCGCCGCCGGCGTGTGGCAAACCCGCTGTCGTCGAACGCGTCGCTGTGGCCGATCACGCGAGGTGGGCTGCGCGGAGCAGCGTTTCGGCGCCCGAAGCGGCTTTCGTGGCGAGAAACGCTGCGTTCTGCAGCGCGGGTGGCCGGCGCCCGCCGCCGGCGCGGGCCGCCGGTGCGCGTGCGTGCGTTGGTGCGCGTGCGGTGCGCGGGGGCGTGTGCGGTGCGCGGGGCGCGTGCGGTGCACGGGCGTGCAGGCGCCCTTGCGCGGGCGCTCAGCCCACGTGCTTCGCGAAGAACTCCAGCGTCCGCTGCCGCGCGAGCCTGGACGCGTCGGCGTCATACGAAGCCCGCTGGTCGCAGTTGAAGCCGTGTCCCGCGTCGTAGAAATGCCCTTCCACCGACGGATGCGCGTCCAGCACCGACCTCGCCTGCTCGGGCGACGGCGTCCGGTCGCGCTTGCCGAAATGGCAGAGCACCGGGCACTGCGGCTGTTCCCCGACGTAGTTCGCGATGTTGCCGCCGTAGTACACGACCGCGCAGGCCAGGCCCTGGACGCGCGCGGCGGCGACCCACGACATCGTGCCGCCCCAGCAGTAGCCGACGATCCCGACGCGGCCGGCCGCGCCCGGCGCGGCGTCGCTGCCCGCACCGCCCGCGCCCGCGCCGCCTGCACCTGCCCCGCTCGCCACCTTCACCGTCGCGGCGAGGTCCTTCATCACGTCGTCGATGCCGGCCTTCTGCGCGAGCGCGCGCCCGGCCTTGATGTCCTCGTCGTCGTAGCCGCTTTCGAAGCCCGGCTGCACCCGATCGAACAGCGCCGGCGCGATCGCGTGATAGCCGTCGGCGGCGAAGCCGTCGGCGATCGAGCGAATGTGGCTGTTGACGCCGAAGATCTCCTGGATGACGACGATCGCGCCGCGCGCGGGCTTGTCCGGCGTCGCCTCCCAGGCGGGCAGCCGATGCCCGTCTCCGGAAATCACCTCGATCCAGCGTCCCATTGCGTCCTCCTTCAGGGCAAGGACCTGCGCACAGGTCCTGGTGCAGTGTTTGCGCTGAGCGCCGCTGGCTTGTAAGCGGCGCTGAGCACGAAGCACTGCACTAGAACAGCACCGAGCTGAGCCGGCGCCGCCATTCGGAAACGAGCTGCGGCTGCGCGGCCGCCTTCTCGAAGCCCTCGATCATCGTCCTGCGACCGACGTCGTCGCCGAAGGCGCGGTCGCGGCGGACGATCTCGAGCAGCTGCTCGAAGGCCGGCGCCCAGTGCTTCTGCTCCATGTAGTGCTGCGCCAGTTCGAGCCGCGCCGCTAGGTCGTCCGGATTGCCGGCGACCCGGTCGAGCAGGTCGTCGGACGGCGGCTCGAGACCCTCCTTCATCTCGCGCTGCGCGCGCTCGATCAGCGCGGCGACCTGCGGATCCTGTTGCGCCGCCGGCGAGACGAGTTCGAGCTGCGCGTGGGCCGCGCCCGGGTCCTTCTGCTGCAGCAGCAGCTGCGCGTACATCAGCCGCGCGTTGTCGTTGCCCGTATCGATCGCGATCGCCTTCTTCAGATGCTGCTCGGCGGCCTCGATCTCGCCGTGCTCGATCGCCTGCAGCGCCTGCTCGACCTCGACGTCGCCGGGGTTCGGCAGCAGCCGGTCGATGAACTCGCGCAATTGCGTCTCGGGGACGACGCCCTGGAACTGGTCTACCGGCTGGCCGTTGACGATGCCGAAGACCGTGGGGATGGAGCGGATGCGGAAATGCTGCGCCAGCTCGGGTTGCGCGTCGGTATCGACCTTCACCAGCACGAAGCGGCCGCCGTACTGCTGCTCGAGCCGCTCGAGCATCGGGCCGAGCGTCTTGCAGGGGCCGCACCAGGGCGCCCAGAAATCGAGCACGACCGGCGTGCGCATCGACGTGTCGAGCACGTCGGCCTGGAATCGTTCGAGGGTCGTCTCGATCATCGTCGTGGTCCGTCGATGCGTCGTGTACGGCCGGGGAGGTGTACGCCGCGCCGGTCGTTCATTGCGACACGCGCGTGGTTCCGCGCGCGGGATCGGTGATGATGCGAACGCGCTGCCCGGGCGCGAACTGCTCGCCGCCGGCCTCCTGGACCACCGCGAAGGTGTTGCCGCTGTCGGTGCGCACGGTGATCTCCAGTGCCGGCCGATCGCTCAGCGACTGTTCTGCGTGGCTGCCCAATACGCCGCCTGCGACGGCGCCCAGCACGCCGGCGACGATGCTGCCTTTGCCGCCGCCGATGTTCGAGCCGGCTACGCCGCCGACGACGGCGCCGGCTCCGGTGCCCACGCCGGTCTGCTGGTCGCGTTCGAGCCGGACTTCGCGGATCGCCTGGATGACGCCGGTCTGCACCTGCATCGGCCGGCGCGCCTCGCCGGCGGTGTACGTATGACCGGCGGTCGACGGCGCAGCGCAGCCGGCGAGCAGCACTGCCGCCGCGACGATCGCGCCGGCCAGCATTTCCCTATGGAGCATTCGAATTCCCTCTCTCGCAGGAGAGTCGAGGATGAGATGGAACGCCGATTATGTCAGGGGCTGCGGCCGGGGCGCGCGCCGAGGGGCGGGCGGACGTTGGCGCTTGCCCGGCAAAGCCGCGCGACCAGCGTCCGCCGCGCTTGCTGCGTCCCACGCGAAGCGCCTGACGAAGTCGCGATGCAAGGGGCGTACCGACGCGAGCGACGCGAAGCCGTGCTAAGGAACGGCGCTGGAGACAGCGACTGCCGTGCCGGTCTGTGCCGGCGACGCGGCAGCGAGCAGGGCTGATTCGCGCAGCTCGGCGCCGGCCATCACCAGGCCGACAACGAGCGCAATCGGCGCGGCGGCCTGCGCGCAGGCATAGAGGAACTGGTTGCGGGATTCGCGGTTGCGGAGAAACGCAAGGAAGATCGTACTGACCGGGCGCCTTGCGTTGTCCCCGTGCTGGGAAGCACGGATCGACATGGGGACACCTCTGAGGAGACAGCCGCGGCAGCCTTCGCCGGATGCGATCCCGCGCCGGTTCGTCGGCGTCGCAAGCTGTTGCAATCATACCACAGAGGGGTACGCTCCGCGGGCGCCGTGGCTCGGGCGTCGGGGCCGGGGATCTGGTGCCCGCGCTCGGGGGCGCCGCGCTTTGGGCCACGCCGCGCTCCGGGAGGCGTGCCGGGTTTCGGGAGCCCGCGCCGCGCTTCGGGGCTGTGTGCCGCGCTTTGGAGACGGCGCCGCGCTTTGGAGACGGCGCCGCGCTTCGGAGACGGCGCCGCGCTCCGGGGGCACCGCGCCGCGCTCGGGGGATCGCCCCCGCTACAAACTGAAGCGTTCTCGTTCGTGGAACCGATTCCACGAGCCGAAGCGCTACATCTTGCAGCGCGTGCTTCGTCGATTTGCCGGCGTGACGATTGCGCCCCGCGGAAGAGCGGCGCCGGCGCCCTTCCAGCTTCCCGGAGTGGGCGCGCCCAAACGGCACCAACACCACCAACGACGCTGGCGACCCAACCAACGCCGGCGCGCCTGAACGCTCTCGCGGCCAGCGCCGGACGAAATGCGCGGAACTCGCGCATTTCGTCCGATGGGATCCTCATCTCTAACAGAATCGCGCGGAAAGCGCGCGTTTCCCACCGCGCCGATCCACCGATGACGGAAAGCGCGTGGTAGGCGCGCGTTCCTGGCCGCATCGATCGGCTCCTTCGCGCGACGAGATACGCCGCGTTACGGATGCAACCGGCACGAATGCAACCGGCCAGCGCAAGCTCCGGCGCCGGCTTTACCCACACCCGCTGCGCCAAGGCGCGCGGCGTGCTGCACAATGAGCAGCTTCCGCGTCCGCCGCGCCCCATTTCGTTCAGCGCGTGCAGGCGCCGGCGCGACGGAGGTCGCAACCGCGATGGAATCGCCGACTGCCACAGTAAGCATCCTCGTGCTCGACGCGAGCGGCACGCCGCGCCGCTGGATCGGCATCGAGGACGCCGTCGGCTACTACTACAAGGAACAGGTCGCCTGGGACCTCGGCCGGCACGCGTTCACGCTGCACGGCGGAACGAGCCGTGTCACCGGCCTGCGCTCGATGCTCACGCTGCGTTCGATCGTCGCCGTGCGCGGCGACGCCTCACGACGGGCGCGCTTCCATCCGGTGCCCGCGCTCACCCGAGAGATGCTGTTCGCGCGCGACCGTTTCGTCTGCGCGTACTGCGGCGGGCGCTTCCGCCACAGCGAACTCACCTGCGAGCACGTGAAGCCGCAGAGCCGCGGCGGGCGCGACACGTGGACCAACCTCGTCAGCGCCTGCAAGCCGTGCAACCTGCGCAAGGGCGACCGCACGCCCGAGCAGGCGCGCATGCCGCTGCTGTACGTGCCCTACGTGCCGAACCTGCACGAAGCGTTCATCCTGCGCAACCGCCGCATCCTGGCCGATCAGATGGAATTCCTGATGGCCGGCGTGCCGCGGCACTCGCGGCTTCACGAGGAAGAGCGGGCGCTGCCGGCGTGAAGCGCCCGTCCCTCGATCACCGTTCCTTCGCTCCGATCCGGATCGTCGTCGCAAGCCGCTCGGCAGGGTCGATCCGTGGCATCGTCGCCCGGAAATCCGTCCTGATCCATTCCTCGCTCCCGATGCCGTCGGGAGGCGTCGTCAGGGCGGCCGGATAGCGCCGCACATCGACCAGCATGGTCTTGCCGTGGACGCGGCGGACAGTGCCGTAGGCGGTCTCCTGCGCGGCCTGGTGGCCCTTGCCGCGGCTCATCTCGACTCGTCCGGCGGGGCCTTCGAAGCTCGAATGCTCGAAGGCCGCCGCGATCTGCTTCTGTGACGGCCGCGTTCCGCCGTTGGCAGCTTGCGCCTTCTCCCACGCACTCTTCACCCCGAGGATCGCCTGCGCCATCTTGTACGCCGGATAGGTCGGCGAGACCGAATAGCGTTTCCGGTACGCGTCGCGGAACCAGCGATGAAGTGCGGTATCGGGCGCGAACATCGCGAAGGGACCGCGCGCGCCGACGATCGTTCCGTCGGGCATCCGGCTGCCCAGTCGGGTGATCGTCGGGCCGCCGGCCGTCATCACCAGCGTGGACCGGCGGAACAACTCGCGCGGGATTCCCTGCTCGATCAGCGCCTCGGCGTCCCTGCCCCAGACGCTCGAATGCACGACCTCGGCGCCGCGGACGATGGAGATCTCCGGATCGTATTCGCCGGCGAGGAGCTTGTGTGTCTGCCCACGGATGATCTGTACGCCGGGCACCAGCACCTTGATGGCCGCCTCGAACGCGCTCCACGAGTCTCGTTCCCAGGCGTAGTCCGGATTGATCCCCGACACCTTCTTCAGGCCCGGCTTCATCTCGGCCACGTACAGCGCGGCTGCCGTGGAGTCCATCGTCGTGGTCGCACCGCTGCGGAACAGGTACCGGTGGTCGGACCCTCGGCCGCGCCGAACGCTCAGGGCGGTCAGGCGGGGCAGGCGTGCTGCGGCTCGGGCGCCGCCGCCGCGGCATGCGTGGCGGTTAGCCGCCGCACCAGGCGCGCCAGGCGCGCATCGTGCACGCCGCGCGCCTCGAGCGCATGCCAGGTGTTGATGGCGTAGTCGCGGTTGGCACCGCGCAGGCCGCTGCAGCCTTCGAGGCGGGCGAGGATTTCCTCGTCGCCGAGCCGGCGGTAGGAGGGCTGGCGGCGGTCGGCCACGAAGGTGAGCGCGGGCACGAGCCGGCCGCAGGGCATGCGCACCTCGACCACCAGCGGCCGGTAGACCCGCTCCTGCCGGTCGGGCATCTCCCGTTCGTACAGGAGCCGGATCGAGGCGGTGCGCGTCTCGGCGCGCAGCCGGAACACGACGCCGATGCAGCTGCCGCCGCGGTCGAGCCCGAGCACCACGCCGGGCCGCTCGGGCGTGCCGCGGTAGTGCCGTGAGGCGATGCAGAACGCCCGGTGGTAGCCGTGCAGGCGCGCCAGCGCGGCGTGCTCGAAGTCGATCTCGGGGTTCCAGATCAGCGAGCCGTAGCCGAACACCCAGTCGGTATCGACGGAGGCGGGATGCATGCAGACCATGCCCGCAAGGATACCGTCGCCGCGCCCGTCGGGAGGCGCCGGTCGCCGTGTCCGTGCCGCCGCTGAAGCCGTGGCCTTCGATCAGCGGCACGCGCGCGCCGGCGCAGCCGTGCGTTCAGCGCACCGTGATGTCGAGCGAGCTGAGCCCCTCGATCTCCCCGTGCATGCGATCGCCGCGCACCACCGAGGCCACGCCTTCAGGGGTGCCGGTCATGATCAGATCGCCGGGGGCGAGGCTCCAGGCCATCGACAGGTGCTCGATCACCTCGGAGACGCTCCAGATGAGCTGCGAGATGTCGCTCGCCTGGCGCGGCTGGCCGTTGACGGTGAGCGCGATGCGCCCGCGGGTGAGCGCGCCGCTGACGGCAATGGGGGTGATCGCGCCGACCGGCGCCGACTGGTCGAAGGCCTTGCCGATGCACCACGGCCGGCCCTGCTTCTTCATGTCGGCCTGCAGGTCGCGGCGCGTCATGTCGAGGCCGACCGCATAGCCGAAGACGTGCCGCATCGCGTCGGCCGCGGCGATCTGCCTGCCGCCCTCGCCGATCGCGACGACCAGCTCGATCTCGTGGTGCAGGTCTTTCGTCAGCGGCGGGTAGTCGATCTCGATCACCTGGCCGGCAGGCACCGGTACCACCGCATCGGCCGGCTTCAGGAAGAAGAACGGCGGCTCGCGTCCGCTGAAGCCCATCTCCTGCGCGTGCGCGACGTAGTTGCGTCCGACGCAGTAGACGCGGCGCACGGGGAAGCGCGCGTCGCTGCCGACGACGGGCAGCGACACCGTGGGGGCCGCCGGTACGACGAAGTCGTTCAAGTCGTTCTCCTTCTCGATTTCGATGATCGTCAGCGGGCGTCGTCGAGCTTCTCTTCGCGATGCATCGCGAGCGCCTCGTGGATCGGGCGGTCGGAGAAGCTGAAGAGCACGCTCTCCTCGTCCGCCGACAGCCGGCACGTGTGCCACGACGGTACGACGAAATGGTCGCGCGGGCCGAATTCGAAGACTGTCCGCTCGCTCTGTCCGGGCCTTTCGATCGTCGCGCGGCCGCGTCCCTCGACGACGCTGTAGACGATGCCGTCGGTCTGCCGCCACGGCCTGCCTTCGAAGCCGGCCGGCAGCAGTTGCAGGTACGCGCCGATCGTCGGCATCGGCCAGCCGCCGGTGGCCGGGTTCAGGTAGCGCATCTTCGTGCCCTGCCACGGATCGATCGGCGACTCGCGACGCAGGCGTTCGAGTGCGGCGCGCGAGCGCGCATAGGGCCAGGCGAACAGCGGCGAGGCGGCGCCGTGCGGCCTGGCTCCGGCGTCGCCGGGCATCGGCGCGAGGTTCTCGCCGAAGCGCGCGAGGTTCGTGCCTTCGCTGCGCTCGATCGGCTGCTGCTTCGCCGGGAAGTCCTCGGCGAAGCCGGCGTCGAGCAGTCGTACGGTGGGGATGTCGAGCCCGTCGAGCCAGACCACCGGCACGTCGGCCTCGTTGCCGTGATCGTGGAAGGTCCAGCTCGGCGTGATGATGAAGTCGCCGGGATGCATCGACGTGCGCTCGCCGTTCACCGCGGTGAACGCACCCGAGCCTTCGACGACGAAACGCAGCGCGGTCTGCACGTGCCGATGGCTCGGCGCGATCTCGCCGGGCAGGATGAGCTGCAGCCCGGCGTACAGCGACTGCGTGATCGCCGACTGCCCCGGAATGCCGGGGTTCTCGAGGATCAGCACGCGGCGCACCGCTTCTTCCGCCGAGATGAGCTCGCCCGCGCGCGCGAGGAACGGACGCACCTCGTCGTAGCGCCACAGCGCCGGCACGCAGGGCGATGCGGGGCTCTTCGGCACGAGCGCGTGCAGCGACTCCCACAGCGGCGTGAGATTCGCTGGCCGCATGCCGGCATACAGGCGCTCGCGCGCGGCGCGCCGGTCGTTCGTCGTTGCTTCGTTCATCGCGATCCTCCTTCAGGCGATCGCCGTTTCGGCTTCGACGCGCCTCGTGCCGGCTCAGGTGCGCCGGGCGCGTCCCGAGGATGCGGCGGACGAAGCAGCCGGCTTCTTCGCGGCCTTCTTAGGGGCGACCTTCGCCGTCGTCTTGCCGTCCGGTCGCACCTCGGTCTTCGCAGGCGCCTGCGCGCCGGCTCGCGCCGCGGTTTTCACAGGCGCCTTCGAGCCGGCTCGCGCCGCGCTCTTCGCGGTCGTTGCGGCGTCGGTACGCGCGCTCTTCGCGGGGGTCTTTCGCGCCGCCCGTGACGGCGGCGCAATCGTCGCCGTTTCCGGCGCAGTCGCCTTCGCGGCCGCCTTCTTCGCCGCCCGCGGCTCGAATGCGAAGCCGACCTTGCCGCCCGGTTCGAGGACGAGGTACGCCTTGAACTTGCGCCGCGTGCGCGACGAGACGAAATCGGTGAGCAGGTCGGTGCGGCCCTCGGCCAGCAGCTTGCGCATCTGCGCCGGCGCGACTTCCTGCTGCAGGATGATCTTGCCGCTGCGGAAGTCGCAGTGCTTTCCGGGGCCGACGGCGTTCTCGCAGACGTAGCTCATGCCGTGCTCGAAGACCCGGCCGCGGCATTTCGGACACGCGCCCAGCGGCTCCTGTCCGGAGAAGTCCACCGGCTCGGCATCGTCTTCGCCGGTGCCCGCCTGCCCGAAATCGAACTCGAGCTTGTTCTCGTCGTTCAGCTTCAGGATGGCCGCGAACGGCCGGCCGAGCCGGCTGCGGAAGCCCTGCAGCGGGCCGAGCGTGCGCTCGCGCAGCAGCTGCTCGGCCTCGGCGATCTCGAGCTGGCGTCCGCCCGGGATTTTCGTGATCGAGAAGTCGCAGTTCGTGCAGGCGAAGCGCTTGTAGTTCTCCTTCACCGTGCCGCCGCAGTTCGGGCACGGCGTGGAGAGCGTTTCGTAGTCGCCGGGCACGTCGACCGTTTCGCGATTCTTCGCGCGTTCGACGATCCTGCGCGTCATCTCGGCGATCTCGCGCATGAACTCGTCGCGCGCGAGGCGGCCGCGCTCGATCTGCGACAGCTTGTATTCCCACTCGCCGGTCAGTTCGGGCGCGGTCAGCTCGTCGACTTCGAGCCCGCGCAGCAGCCGCAGCAGCTGGAAGGCCTTCGTCGTCGGGATCAGCTCGCGTCCTTCGCGCACCAGGTAGTTCTCGGTGATCAGCCCCTCGATGATCGCCGCGCGCGTGGCCGGCGTGCCCAGCCCCTTGGCCTGCATCGCCTCGCGCAATTCGTCGTCGTCGATCAGCTTGCCCGCGCCCTCCATCGCCGACAGCAGCGTCGCCTCGGTGTAGCGCGCGGGCGGCTTGGTGACGAGCGCGCGCGCTTCGATCGCGTCGGTGCGCACGCGTTCGCCGGATTCGATCGGCACGAGCGTGTCGTCCTGGCCTTCGCGTCCGTGCACGGCGAGCCAGCCGGGGTTCACCAGCACGCGGCCTTCGGTCTTGAACGACTCGCCCTCGACGACGGTGATGCGCGTCGTGTTCAGGTATTCGGCCGGCGGGAAGAACACGGCGAGGAAGCGGCGCACGACGAGGTCGTAGATGCGCTGCTCGGCGTCGGACAGCGCGCCGGCGCGCGGCGCCTGCATCGTCGGGATGATCGCGAAGTGGTCCGACACCTTCGTGTTGTCGAAGATGCGCTTGTTCGGCTTGACCCATCCGCCCGCGGCGATCTGCTTCGCGAAGCCGGCATAGGCGCGCTCGCCCTCGAGCACGCCGAGCGTCTGGCGCACGCTGGGCAGGTAGTCCTCGGGCAGCGCGCGCGAGTCGGTACGCGGATAGGTGAGCGCCTTGTGCCGCTCGTAGAGCGCCTGCGCGATCGACAGCGTGGTTCGTGCCGAATAGCCGAAGCGCGAGTTCGCCTCGCGCTGCAGGCTGGTGAGGTCGAAGAGCGCCGGCGACAGCTGCGTGCTCGGCTTCGTCTCCTCGGTGACGGTGCCCGTCCTGCCGCGGCAGCGCTCGACGATGGCCTCGGCGCGCTCGCGCTCCCAGATGCGCTCGGCGCGCGCGTCGGGCGCGTCGTCGCTGCGCTTGAAGCCGGGGTCGAACCAGCGCGCGTCGTAGGTGCCGGCCTTCGCCGCGAAGCTGGCGTGCACCTCGAAATAGTCTTTCGGCACGAAGCGCCGGATGCGCTCCTCGCGCTCGACGACGACGGTGAGCGTGGGCGTCTGCACGCGCCCGACGGTGGTCTTGTAGAAGCCGCCGTCGCGCGAGTTGAACGCCGTCATCGCGCGCGTGCCGTTGATGCCCACCAGCCAGTCGGCCTCGGAGCGGCTGCGCGCGGCGTCGGCGAGCGGAAGCATCTGCGCGTCGCTGCGCAGGTGCCCGAAGGCCTCGCGGATCGCCGACGGCGTCATCGACTGCAGCCACAGCCGCTGCACCGGCTGCTTCGCCTTCGTGTGCTGGACGATCAGCCGGAAGATCAGCTCGCCCTCGCGCCCGGCGTCGCAGGCGTTGATCAGCCGGTCGACGTCCTTGCGCCGGATCAGCTTCGCCAGCAGCTTCAGCCGTTCCTCGCTCTTGGCGATCGGCTGGACGTCGAAATGCGGCGGAATGACCGGCAGATGCGCGAAAGACCACTTTCCGCGCTTGACTTCGAACTGCTCCGGAACGGCGATCTCGACCAGGTGCCCGACCGCCGACGACAGCACGTACTCGTCGCTCTCGAAGTAGTCGCCGTGACGGGTGAAGCCGCCCAGCGCGCGCGCGATGTCGGCGGCGACGGAGGGCTTCTCGGCGATGATCAGGGCTTTGCTCATGGGGGCGCCATCATAAGTGGGGCCCGACGGCAGGCGCAACAAGCCATCGGGATCGTCCGATCGCGGCGCGCCGGCGACGCCGTTTCGTGCAAGACTGACGCGCGGGCGCGCTGACGGGCGATCGACGCGCGCCTGCGGCCCGCGTCGATCGCCTGCCTGCGCGGCCCGCGCCTACCGCCCCTGGCGCCCCGCCTGCGGCCCCGCCCGCGCGTAGCGGCCGTCGATCCACCGCTGCGCGAGCCCCGCCAGCTCCAGTTCGAGCAGCGCCGCGGCGACCTCGCCGGCCGGCAGCGCGGATCGGGCGATCAGCGTATCGACATCGACGGGATCCCAGCCGAGCGCCTGCAGCAGGATGCGCGCGGCGGGACTGGCCGATCGACCTGCTTGCGACGCGGCGTGGCTCGCGGATGCCGCCCCGGGGTCGCGCTCCGTGTGAACGACCCGCGGCGGCGCGCCCGCGTCCCTGGGCTCGTGCGTCCGCTCGTGCGTGTGCTCGTGCATCCGCCCGACCACCCGCCCGTCCGCCCGCCCGCGCATCTGCCCGCGCAGCTCCGCCAGCACGTCCTCCGCCGATTCGACGAGCTTCGCGCCCTCGCGGATCAGCCGATGGCAACCGCGCGCCACCGGCGAGTGGATCGACCCGGGAATCGCCATCACCTCGCGGCCGGATTCGGCGGCATGCCTCGCGGTGATCAGCGAACCCGAATGAGGCGCCGCCTCGACGACCAGCACGCCGAGCGACAGCCCCGCGATGATCCGGTTGCGCCGCGGAAAGTTGGCGCGCTGCACTTCGGTGCCCAGCGGCAGCTCCGAGACGATCGCGCCTCGCTGCGCGATCGCGTGCGCAAGCTGCCGGTGCGCCGCCGGGTAGACCCGGTCGACGCCGGTGCCGACCACGGCGATCGTGCCGGCGCGCCCCTCGAGCGCCCCTCGATGCGCGGCGGCATCGATGCCGCGCGCCAGTCCGCTGCAGATCGCCAGCCCTTCGTCGGCCAGTGCGCGGGCGAAATCGTGCGCGTTCGCCTCGCCGCCCGGCGTGGCGTGCCGGCTGCCGACGATGGCGAGCAGGTCGCCGCACAGCGCCTCTGGGGACCCGCGCACGTACAGCAGCGGCGGCGGATCGCCGATCTGCAGCAGCGGCTGCGGGTATCGGGGATCGGCAAGCGCGAGCAGATGGTTTTCGTCGCTGCGCGCCCAGTCGAGCGCGGCGGCGATCTTCGCCTCGCGTGCGTCGTCGTCGGCGAGCAGCGCCGCGGCGCGCGGCGCATCGAGCACCGCGGCGATGCGGGTGCGGGCTGCGCGAAAGACGTCCTCGGGCAGGCCGAAGGCTTCGAGCAGGCGCCGCGCCGCGGCGGGGCCGATGCCCGGCGTCAGCGTCAGGCGCAGCCACCAGGCGTATTCGTCGCGCGCTGCGGCGTCGAGCGGCAATTCGAGTCTCCCGTTGCCGCGCGCGGAAGGCGCCGGCCGTCGCGCGGCCCCCAAGCCGGCGGGCGTCAAGCCGGCGGCGGGCGTCAAACCGGCGGCGCTCCGCCAAACGAAAGCGCCGCGCTCGAGGCGCGGCGCAATCGCCGGATTGCGAGCGGATCAGGGGTTCGCGACGTCGTCGCCGACCGCGATCGGCTGCGAGGCGCTCATCACGAGCCCGTAGGAGATCTTATCGAAGACGCGGAAGACGAGAAGATGGCCGACCGGCTCGTCCGGAAGGACGACCTTCTCGCGATCGGGCGCCGTGCGATCGGTGATCGTGGCGCCGCGATGCTCGATGCCGAGCACGTGGCCGACCTCGAGGCCGTCCTCCTTGCCGACGTTCATCGCGACGACGCTGTTGCGTCCCACCTGCGTCACGCCGCGATAGACGGCGACGATGCGGCCCGACACCTGCGACTCCGGCGGCCTCGGCGCGTAGAGCATCGGCAGCGCCCGCTCGGCCGGCATCAGCCGGTCGCCGGGGCCGACTTCCTCGTTGGTGGCGACCACGCGCAGCGAGGCCGGATCGCCCGGGCGTTCGAGCTTGCCGGTGCCGAGGAACAGCGCCTCCCAGGCGATCGGCTTGCGCGTGTCGGGGTCGAGCAGCGGTCGCGCCGAGCGGTAGATGTGCCACTCCGTCACCTGCGGCTGCTCGATGCCGCGCACGTAGGCCAGCTCGCCGCGGCCGAGGAACACGCGTCCTTCCTGCGTGGCGACGATGCGCGGATGCGACGCCAGCCCATGCTCGTCGACCACCAGCGGGCGGTTCAGGAAGGCTTCGATGTCGGTGGAGCTGATCGTAGGGATCGCCTCGCGGCCGAGCGGCTCCGCGCGCACGCGCGGACCGAGCTTCTCGACCGGAAGGTCGCCGCCCGCGCCCGGGCCGCCGGCGCCCACCGACCGCGCCAGGCGCAGCCGCGGCGTCGCCCCGCTGCGATCGAGCAGGATGACGTCGCCCGGATAGATCCAGTGCGGATCGCGGATCTCCTCGCGATTCATCTCCCAGATCTCGGGCCAGCGCCACGGCTTCTGCAGGAAGCGCCCGGAGATGTCCCACAGCGTGTCGCCCTTGACGACGACGTAGCGGTCCGGCGCGTCCTTCGCCAGCTCGAGCGGGGCGGTAGCCGGTTGTGCCAACGCCAGCCCCGCCGCGCAGGCGAGCCCCGCGACAGCCAGTGCCAGAAATTGCACGGAGAGCTTTCTCATGAGCGCGCGTGCCTGCGAACGTGTGGGATACTCGACGAGGAGGGTTGATCGAGTCGCATTCGCCCCGAAATCAGCCTCGTAGTCCGTTTTGGATTCTGCCGCCACTGTATCGGCGCAACCGGCATCGCGCCGCGCGAGCCTACCGGCGGTCGCAAATCACCGATGGCCGTATTGGACATTCTTCGCTATCCCGATCCCCGGCTGCACCGGGTCGCAAAGCCCGTGCGCGAGGTCGACGAGCGCATCCGTACGCTCGTGCGCGACATGGCCGAGACGATGTACGCCGCTCCGGGCATCGGGCTGGCCGCCACGCAGGTCGACGTGCACGAGCGCGTGATCGTGCTCGACGTCTCCGACGCGCGCGACGAGCTGCACGTCTTCATCAACCCCGAGATCGTCCGCGCGAGCGACGAGACGAAGGTCTTCGAGGAAGGCTGCCTGTCGGTGCCCGGCATCTACGACGAGGTCGAGCGGCCCGACCGCGTCGTCGTGCGCGCGCTCGACGAGAACGGCAAGCCCTTCGAGCTCGAGGCCGACGGCCTGCTCGCCGTCTGCGTGCAGCACGAGATCGACCACTTGAACGGCCGCGTCTTCGTGCAGTACCTGTCGCGGCTGAAGCAGTCGCGCATCCGCAGCCGGCTGCTGAAGGCCGAGCGGGTCGACGCGTAGCGGAGCCCGGCGCTGCGCCTCGTCTTCGCCGGCACTCCCGACTTCGCCGCCGCGGCGCTCGCCGCGCTGCTCGACGCGGGGCACGAGATCGTTCTCGTGCTCACGCGCCCTGACCAGCCCGCCGGACGCGGACAGGCGCTGCGCGAAAGCGCCGTGAAGCGCCTGGCGCTCGCGCGCGGACTGCCGCTCGCGCAGCCGCGCACGCTGCGCGACCCGGCGCTGCACGAGCGGCTGCGCGCGCTCGACGCCGACGCGATGATCGTCGCCGCCTACGGCGCGATCCTGCCGGCCGAGGTGCTCGCGATTCCGCGCCATGGCTGCCTGAACATCCACGCCTCGCTGCTGCCGCGCTGGCGGGGCGCCGCGCCGATCCAGCGCGCCATCGAGGCGGGTGACGCCGAGACCGGCGTCACCATCATGCAGATGGACGAAGGCCTGGACACCGGAGCGATGCTGCTCGTCGCGCGCACGCCGATAGGCGACGACGACACGGGCGGCAGCGTGCACGATCGGCTCGCCGCGCTCGGCGCCCGCGCGATCGTCGACGCGCTGGCGGCGCTGCAGCGGGGCGAGCTGGTCGCCACGCCGCAGCCCGACGAAGGCGTCACCTACGCGCGCAAGCTCACGCGCGAGGACGCCGCGATCGACTGGACGATGCCGGCGCGAAGCATCGGCTATCGCGTGCGGGCCTTCGATCCGGCGCCGGGAGCGACGGCGCGGCTGGACGACGCGGCCGGGACGACGATCAAGGTATGGCGTGCGGCGGTCCGGCCTGCCGCCGGCGGGACTCTCCCCGCGCCCGGCACCGTGCTCGACGTGCCCGGGCGCATCGTCGTCGCCTGCGGCGACGGCGCGGTCGAGCTGCTCGAACTGCAGAAGCCGGGCGGTCGACGGCTTGCCGTCGACGAGTTCCTGCGCGGCTACGCGGTGCCGGCGGGCGCGCGTTTCGCCGCGCCGCGCTGAGAGCGCCTTCGCCCGAGTCGGTCCCGCCGCAGCGCGGCCGGCGGTGGCCGGTCCCCAGCGGCCGGCTGGCCCCGTTCCCGCCGACCGTCCGCGCCCCGCAACGGTACAGTTGCCCTTGCAGCGCCGGCATCGCGCCCCGATATGCGTCGAAGCCGGGCGCACGCAACGCATCGGCGCAACGAGGAGCCACGAAGAAACATGATCAACTGGTTGAAGACCGGCATCCTGATGGCCGGCATCATGGCGCTGTTCGGCGCCGTGGGATCGATCATCGGCGGCCGCGAAGGAATGATGCTGGCGCTCGGTTTCGGGCTGATCAGCAACTTCTTCGCGTACTGGTTCTCCGACAAGCTGGTACTGCGGATGTACCGGGCCCGCGAAGTCGACGAGACGAGCGCGCCGCAGTTCTACCGGATGGTGCAGGAGCTGGCGCAGCGCGCACAGCTGCCGATGCCGCGCGTCTACCTGATCGACGAAGACGCGCCGAACGCCTTCGCCACCGGGCGCAATCCGCACAACGCGGCGGTTGCCGCCACCACCGGCATCCTGCGCGTCCTCGACGCGCGCGAACTGCGCGGCGTGATGGCGCACGAGCTGTCGCACGTGAAGCACCGCGACATCCTGATCTCGACGATCTCGGCCACGCTCGCCGGCGCGATCTCCGCGCTCGCCAACTTCGCGATGTTCTTCGGCGGCCGCGACAGCGAGGGCCGCTCGAACCCGGTGGCCTCGATCGCCGTCGCGATCCTCGCGCCGATCGCCGCGATGCTGATCCAGATGGCGATCTCGCGCGCCCGCGAGTTCGAGGCCGACCGCCGCGGCGCGGAGATCTCCGGCGACCCACGGGCGCTGGCGTCGGCGCTGGAGAAGATCGACCACTACGCGCGCGGCATCCCGCTCGAGACCGCCGAGCGCCACCCCGAAACCGCGCAGATGATGATCATGAATCCGCTGTCCGGCGGCGGGCTGCGCGGCATGTTTTCCACGCACCCGGACACCGCCGAGCGCATCCGCCGGTTGCTGGCGATGCCGGCTGGAGTCGCTGCAAGGGTGTGAGCGCGCACTCGCGCCAGGAAGCGGAAAACGGCGCGGCTTCCGGCGCGGAGCAGCGCGCGGCCGACGAAAACGCCGGCGCCCGGCGCGCCGCGCTTTCGCGCGAACTGGCCTGCGCGGCGCGGGCGATCGAAGCCCTCGTCGCCGGCCGCTCGCTTCCCGACGCCCTCGACCGGGCGATCGAAGCCGGGTCGGCTCGCGAGCCGCTGCCCGTCGCCTCGCACGGAGCGGTGCGCGATCTCGCCTATCGTAGCTGCCGCGAGCTGGGGCTCGTCCGCGAGCTGGCGCGCGGCCTGAACGCGCGCGAGCCGGCGCCCGCGCTCGCGGCACTGCAGTGGGTTGCGCTCGCGCAACTGGTCGAAGGCGTGCGCGCCGACGCGGTCCTCGTCGATCAGGCCGTGCGAGCCGCGCATGCGCTGCCCGGCGGCGGCGCCGTTGCCGGCTTCCTGAACGCGACCCTGCGCCGCTTCGTGCGCGAGCGCGAAGCACGTCTGCAGGCTGCCCGCCGCAAGCCGGAAGCGCGGTGGAACCATCCCGACTGGTGGATCGACCGGCTGCGCCGCGCCTGGCCCGAACGCTGGCGGCAGATCCTCGAGGCCGGCAACGGCGCGCCGCCGATGACGTTGCGCGTGAATCGCCGCCGCACGAGCGCCGACGCCTACCTCACGCGACTGCGCGAGCAGGGGATCGGCGCGCGCCGCATCGGCGAGCAGGCCGTCGTGCTCGACGATGCCGTGCCGGTAGCGACGCTGCCTGGCTGGCACGACGGGCTCGTCAGCGTTCAGGACGCCGCCGCCCAGCTCGCCGCGCCCTTTCTCGCTCCTGTCGATGGTGAGCGCTTGCTCGACGCCTGCGCCGCACCCGGCGGCAAGACCACGCACCTGCTCGAACTGGCCGACGTCCAACTCACCGCGCTCGACGTCGACCCCGCCCGCCTGCGCATCGTGCGCGAGAACCTCGAGCGACTGCGCTTCGCGAACGCGGCCCCGGCAGAGCACGACGCGGCCGCCGCGACCGGCTCCGCACCCGCGGATGCCCCGACCCTCGTTGCCGGCGACGCCAGCCGCCCCTCCGACTGGTGGGACGGCCGTCCCTTCGACCGCATCCTGCTCGACGCCCCGTGCACGGCCTCCGGCATCGTCCGCCGCCATCCCGACGTGCGCTGGCTGCGCCGCCGTAGCGATCTCGCGACATTGTCCCGACGCCAGTCGGAAATCCTCGCGGCGCTTTGGTCGGTGCTCCGCCCGGGTGGTAAATTGCTCTACACCACGTGCTCCGTCTTTCCCGAGGAAGGCGAGGAAGTAGTCACTCGCTTTCTTGGGAGGCAACGGGATGCATCGAGACTGCCCCTGCAGTGGTGCTTCGACGGCCGCACGCCGGAACCGGTGTCGACCCTGCTTCCGGTTGCCACGGCTACGCGCGACCACGACGGATTCTTCTTCGCCCTGCTGGAAAAACGCCCTTGATCGTCCGTCACGCCCTGGCGCTGGTGCTCCTGCTGGTGGCCACGCTGTGCGGACAGGCGCCGGCGGCGCGGGCGGCCGATGATCCGGAGTTCTCCCGTCCGCGGCTCGAGCTCGATGCGGCGTCCAATGGCTGGATGCTGTCGGGCGACTTCGAGGTGCCGCTCACCCGTTCGCTCGAGGAAGCCGTGCGCCGCGGCGTGCCGCTGTATTTCGTCCTCGAGTTCGAGCTGATCCGCCCCCGCTGGTGGTGGACCGACGAAACGGTCGTCCAGCGCTCGGTCGTCTATCGCCTCGCCTACCACGCGCTCACTCGCCAATACCGGTTGAACTTCGACGGCCTGACGCAGACCTGGGACACGCTGTCCGACGCGACGCAGGCGATGAGCCGCGTACGCCACTGGCGCGTGTTCGACGCCTCGGTCGTCAAGCCGGGGACGCAATACGAGGCTCGGGTACGCTTGAAGCTCGACGCGTCGCAACTGCCCAAGCCGTTCCAGGTCAACGCGATCACCGATCGCGACTGGAACCCGCAGTCCGAATGGAAGGATTTCGCGTTCAGACCCTAGACTCCGAGAAGCGCGCGGTCGGCCGGCTGCTGCGCTTCGCGCTGATCGGCTCGGTGGTGCTCGCGGTCATCCTGCTGCTGCTGCTTGCGGTGGCGAGCGCGAACACCGAGCTGTTCGAGAGCCAGTACCCGATGCTGCTGTGGCTCACCGTCGGACTGGCGGTGGGCCTGCTGCTGCTGGTGCTCGAGCTGCTGCGCCGGCTCGTCGTGCGCTACCGGCGCGGGCTCTTCGGCACGCGGCTGATGGCGCGCATGGCGATGTCGTTCACGCTGATGACCGTGCTGCCGGTCGCGCTGATCTACCTCGTCTCGGTGCAGTTCGTCGGCCGTTCGATCGAGTCGTGGTTCGCCGTGCCGGTCGAGCGCGGGCTCGAGTCGGGCCTGACGCTGGGCAGGACTGCGCTCGATTCGCTGCTCGCCGATCTGACGCAGAAGGCGCGCAGCGTCGCCGTCGAATTGTCGGACACGCCGCGTGCCTCGTGGCCCGAAACGCTGAACAGCCGCCGCGAGCAGTTGGGCGTCACCGACGCGATGATCGCTTCCGGCACCGGACGCATCATCACGACCAGCGGCAGCCGTTTCTCCGGGCTCGTGCCCGACCTGCCGCCGCCGAGCGCGATGCGCCAGGCGCGCCTGACCCGCCAGTACGCGGCGGTGGAGCCCTCCGGCGACGGCACGCAGCTGAAGATGCGCGTCATCGTCGCCATCGACACCGAGGGCCAGCTGCCCGACGAGCACCGCTATCTGCAACTCGTGCAGCCGGTGCCCGGCGCGCTGTCGGAGAACGCCGAGGCGGTCGAGCAGGGTCGGCGCGACTTCCAGCAGCTGTCGCTGTCGCGCGAGGGCCTGGCGCGCATCTTCCGCATCACGCTGACGCTGATCTTCCTGCTCACCGTGTTCTCGGCGGTGGCCGCGTCCTTCCTGCTGTCGGGCTGGCTCACCGGGCCGCTGTCGATGCTCGCCGCCGGCACGCGCGCGGTGGCCGAGGGCGACTACCGGCCGGTGAAGGACTACACCGGGCGCGACGAACTGGGCGTGCTCACGCAGTCGTTCAACCTGATGACGCGGCAGCTCGAGGACGCGCGCATGCAGGTCGAGCGCAACCAGCGCGAGCTGGAGCGCGTGAACGCACGCCTGGAGAGCGTGCTGGCCAACCTCACCGCCGGCGTGCTCGTGCTCGACTCCGATTTCCGGCTCACGCTCGCCAATGCCGGCGCCGAGCGCATCCTCGGGCTGGCGCTCACCGAGCATCTGGACAAGCCGATCGCCGAGGTGCCGCGGCTCGCGGCGCTCGCGCCGGCGATCCGCGCGGCGTTCAACGAGCAGGCCGCGGCCGGCGCGGCGAGCTGGCAACGCCAGTTCGTGCTGCCGCAGGCCGCGCCTGCCGCGACGGCTGCGCACGGGGGCAACGGAACGGCCACCGATGCGCCGCGCGCGCCCGGCGCGCCGGGCACCACCACCGACCAGACGATCTTCGCGCGCGGGTCGATCCTGCCCGAGCGGCGCGTCGGTTATGTCGTCGTGTTCGACGACATCAGCGAAGTGATCTCGGCGCAGCGCGCCGTCGCGTGGGCCGAGGTCGCCCGGCGCCTGGCGCACGAGATCAAGAATCCGCTCACGCCGATCCAGCTCGCCGCCGAGCGCACGCAGCGCAAGCTCGCCGACAAGCTGCCGCCGGCCGACGCCGAACTGCTGGCGAAGAACTCGCAGACCATCGTCAACCAGGTCGCGGCGCTCAAGCGGATGGTCGACGAGTTCCGCGACTACGCGCGCCTGCCCGCCGCGCAGCTCGCGCCGCTGGACCTGAACGAGCTGGTCGACGAGGTGCTGCGCCTGTACGCGGCCGCCGGCGGGCGCGTCTCGATCCGTCCGCGCCTGGCGCCGATGCTGCCGCAGGTGCTGGGCGACGCCACGCAGCTGCGCCAGGTGATCCACAACCTGATCAAGAACGCGGTCGAGGCCACCGACCAGGTCGAGCACCCCGACGTCGAGCTGCTCACCGAGGCGCTCTCGCTGGCCGACGGCGAAGCGGCGGTGCGGCTGCTGGTGCGCGACAACGGAGGTGGTTTTTCGCCGAGCGCGCTGGCGCGCGTGTTCGAGCCCTACGTCACCAACAAGCCGCGCGGTACCGGCCTGGGCCTGGCGATCGTCAAGAAGATCGTCGACGAGCACGGCGCGCGCATCGACGTCGCGAACTGGGGCGAGAGCGCCGCCGGCGCGCCGGTCGGCGCACAGATCTCGGTGCTATTTACGAAACTGGCCAAAAGCGAGGACAATCGTCGTTTGATGGCAACACTGCACGGATAGGGGTCAGACGGCATCCATGGCGGAAATACTCGTTGTCGACGACGAAATCGGAATTCGTGAGCTGCTCTCCGAGATCCTCGGCGACGAAGGCCACTCGGTGCTGCTCGCGGAAAGCGCGCAACAGGCGCGCCAGGTGCGCGAAGAAAATCCGATCGACCTCGTCCTGCTGGACATCTGGATGCCCGACACCGACGGCGTCACGCTGCTCAAGGAATGGGCGAGCTGCGGCAAGCTGACGATGCCGGTGATCATGATGTCGGGGCACGCCACGATCGACACCGCGGTCGAGGCCACGCGCATCGGCGCGCTCGATTTCCTCGAGAAGCCGATCACGCTGCAGAAGCTGCTGAAGGCGGTCGAAACCGGGCTGGAGCGCGGCCGCGGCAACGACCCGAACGTCGCCGCCTCGCCCTCCGGCGCGCAGATGCGTGCGGTGCATACCGGCTACCAGGCGAGCGCGCGCATCGGCATCACCGTACCGGGCGCGCATGCGCAGCCTCCGATGACGCTCGTTCACCCCGCGCCGGCGGGCGGCGCAGGCGAGGGCGCCGGTTACGCCGCCGTCCCGGCGGCCGCGCACGTGGTCGCCGCGGTCGGCGGCGCGACGATCGGCGTCACGCCCGCGCACGTCGGCGTGCGCGAGCTGCCGCTCGACCTGCCGTTGCGCGAGGCGCGCGACTGCTTCGAGCGCGCCTACTTCGAGCATCACCTTACGCGCGAGCACGGCAGCATGACGCGCGTGGCCGAGCGCACCGGGCTCGAGCGCACGCACCTGTATCGCAAGCTCAAGCAGCTCGGCATCGACCTGTCGCGCGGCGCCTATCGCAAGCAGGGTTCGTAGCGGCGCGTCGCCGCGGCCGGCGCGAGCGCGTTTCCCGTGAAAATCCTGATCCTCGGCGCCGGTCGTGTCGGCGCGTCGGTTGCGGCGAGCCTCGTCTCCGAGCGCAACGACATCACGGTCATCGACACCGACCCGCTGCAGCTGCGCCAGCTCGCCGACAAGCTCGACCTGCGCACGGTGGCCGGCAACGGAACGCATCCGCCGGTGCTCGAGCAGGCCGGCGCCGAAGACGCCGACATGCTGATCGCCGCCGCCGCGCGCGACGAGACGAACCTCGTCGCCTGCCAGATCGCGGCGCGCATGTTCAACGTGCCCACGCGCATCGCGCGCGTGCGCGCTCCCGAGTTCCAGAATCATCCCGAGATCACCGGCGAGGGCGGCTTCTACGTCGACTACCTGATCTGCCCCGAACAGACGGTCACCGACTACATCTCGAAGCTGATCGAGTTTCCCGGCGCGCTGCAGGTGCTCGAGTTCGCCGGCGGGCGCGTCAGCCTGATCGCGGTGCGCGCGTATTCGGGCGGCCCGCTCGTCTCGCGCCACATCCGCGACCTGCGCGCGGCGCACCCCGACGTGGACATGCGCATCGTCGCGATCTTCCGCAACGACCGGCCGGTGCGGCCCGAAGGCGACACGAAGATCGAGCCGGGCGACGAGGTGTTCCTGCTCGCCCCGTCGAACCACATCCGCACCGCGTTGTCGGATCTGCGGCGCAACGACGAGCCGGTGCGCCGCGTGATGATCGCCGGCGGCGGCAACATCGGGCTGCGCCTGGCGCGACACCTCGGCACCGCCTACCAGGTGAAGGTGATCGAGGGCAACCGCACCCGCTGCAACTACCTCGCCACGCAGCTGCCCACGTCCACGCTGATCCTGCATGGAGACTCCACCGACGAGACGCTGCTCGCCGAGGAAGGCGTGGCCGAGATGGATCTCTTCGTCGCGCTCACCTCCGACGACGAGACGAACATCATGTCGTGCATGCTCGCCAGGCGCATCGGCGCGCGGCGCACGATCGCGCTGATCAACCGGCAGGCCTACGCCGACCTCGTCGAGGGCAGTCGCATCGACATCGCGATCGTGCCTTCGCAGACGACGATCGGGCAGCTGCTCACGCACGTGCGGCGCGGCGACGTCGTCTCGGTGCATTCGCTGCGCCGCGGCGCGGCCGAGGCGCTCGAGCTGATCGCGCACGGCGACCCGAAGTCGTCGAAGGTGGTCGGCCGGCGCATCGAGGAGATCGACCTGCCGCGCGGCGCGACGATCGGCGCGATCGTGCGCTCGCTCGACGGCGAACCGCTGCCGCTCGAGCCGGTGCGCGGCCGCGCGGCGCCGCGCTTCGAGGTCGTCATGGCGCACCACGACACCGAGATCCGCTCGGGCGACCACGTGATCGTGTTCGTCGACAACAAGCGCACGATCCCGAAGGTCGAGAAATCGTTCCAGGTGAACGTCGGCTTCTTCTAGTACGTTGCGGGCGCCGGACCGGCCCCGGCCGCCGCGGCTCGACGTCCGGCGTCACTACGGGAAAACCCGTGCGCGGCGAACGATCGCGTGACAGCCCCTCCCGTCGTGATTAGCATTTGGTGCCTTTCGCGCAAGGGGCATCGATAGCCCGCGCCGAACGCAGAAAAACCGATTCCCGTTGCCATTCCTTTCCGGAGACACAAGCATGGCCGAACAGATTCGCTCACGCCGCAAGTTCATCGGCACGGCTGCCGCTGCGGGCGCAGGAACGCTGGCTTTTCCGATGATCGTCAAGGCGCAGGGCCCGATCTCGATGCGCTGGCAGAGCACCTGGCCGTCGAAGGACATCTTCCACGAATACGCGATCGACTTCGCCAGGAAGGTCAACGACATGACCGGCGGCGACCTGAAGATCGAGGTGCTGCCCGCGGGCGCCGTCGTTCCCGCCTTCAACCTGCTCGATGCCGTGTCGAAAGGCACGCTCGATGGCGGCCACGGCGTCGTCGTCTACCACTACGGCAAGAACAACGCGCTCGCGTTGTGGGGCTCGGGCCCGGCCTACGGCATGGACGCGAACATGCTGCTCGCCTGGCACAAGTACGGCGGCGGCAAGGAGTTCCTCGAGCGGCTGTACCAGTCGATCGGCGCGCAGGTGAAGTCCTACGTCTACGGACCGATGGCCTCGCAGCCGCTGGGCTGGTTCAAGAAGCCGGTAACGAAGGCCGAGGACATGAAGGGGCTGAAGTTCCGCACCGTCGGCCTGTCGATCGACGTCTTCACCGGCATGGGCGTCGCGGTGAACGCACTGCCCGGCGGCGAGATCGTCCCGGCGCTCGACCGCGGCCTGCTCGACGGCGCCGAGTTCAACAACGCGAGTTCCGACCGCCTGCTCGGCTTCCCCGACGTCTCGAAGGTGTGCATGCTGCAGAGCTACCACCAGAACGCCGAACAGTTCGAGGTGCTCTTCAACAAGGCGAAGTTCGACGCCCTGCCCGAGAAGATGCGCGCGATCATCGACAACGCCGTCGAGGCCGCCTCGGCCGACATGTCGTGGAAGGCGATCGACCGCTACTCGAAGGACTACGAGGAGATGCAGGCCAAGGACGGCGTGAAGTTCTACAAGACGCCCGATCCGATCCTGCAGCAGCAACTCGTCATCTACGACCAGGTCGCCGACAAGATGGCCGCGGGCAATCCGCTGTTCAAGGAGATCCTCGACTCGCAGCGCAAGTTCGCCGCGCGCACGGTGAAGTGGGATCTCGACACGAACACGAACCGTCGCATGGCCTACAACCACTACTTCGGGCCGAAGCAGCAGAAGAAAGGCTGACGCCCGAGCGGCGACGGGCGCCATCGCGCGGCTGACCGCCCGCCGGAGCGCATCCGCGTTCCGGTGGGCCGGCCCGGGATGTTGCGCTCGCACGGGCGGTGCGCCTGCCCGCAGGATGGGGCGACTCCCCGCGCGCAGGGGTGCTCGCCTCCCGTCGCCGCCCTTTCGCCCCGCCGTCGCCTGGCGCGCGGCACGGGCTTCGATGCAGCAGCACGCAGGGCCATCATGCAAAACCTGTTTCTGGCCGTCGACCGGTTCAACACCCGGATCGGTCACTTCTTCGCGTGGCTGATCGTCGCGCTCACCGGGCTGATTACCTGGGAGGTGTTCTCGCGCTATGCGCTGAATGCGCCGCACCCGTGGGCCTTCGACGCGCAGATGATGCTCTACGGCACGCTGTTCATGATGGCGGGCGCCTACACGCTGGCGGCCAACGGGCACGTGCGCGGCGACATCCTCTACGGTTTCTTCTCGCCGCGTGCGCAGGCCTTCTTCGACCTGGTGCTCTACATCGTCTTCTTCATTCCCGGCATCGTCGCGATGGTGTGGGCGGGCTACGTCTATGCCGGCGAGTCCTTCGAGATCCGCGAGCACTCGTCGATCACCGCGAACGGGCCGCCGATCTACCCGTTCAAGGCGGTGATCCCGCTGGCCGGCGCGCTGCTGATCCTGCAGGGCGCGATCGAGATCCTGCGCTGCATCGTGTGCCTGAAGACCGGCGCATGGCCGAAGCGGCTCGACGACGTCGAGGAAGTCGACGTGGACAAGCTGCGCGCGATGGTCAAAGAGCACGTCGCCGAGAACGCGGCGCACGACGCGCACTGAAGGAGCCGAACGAGATGCGCAAGGAACTCCTCTTCGGCCTGTCGATCCTCGGCCTGATCGTCCTCGCCGTTGCCCTGCTCACGCCCTGGGGCTCGCTCACCAGCGGCCACCTCGGCCTGCTGATGCTCGCGCTGATCGTCGCCGCGATCATGCTCGGCTTTCCCACCGCGTTCACGCTGATGGGCATGGGCGTGATGTTCGCGTTCTTCGCCTACATGGATCGAACGGGAAGCACCGAGCAGGCGATCCACCAGACGCTCGACCTGATGGTCCAGCGCACCTATGCGGTGATGGCCAACGACGTGCTGATCGCGGTGCCGCTGTTCGTGTTCATGGGCTATCTGGTCGAGCGCGCGAACCTGATCGAGCGGCTGTTCAAGTCGTTGCACCTGGCCATGGCGCGGCTGCCCGGCTCGCTGGCGGTGGCCACGATCTTCACCTGCGCGGTGTTCGCCACCGCCACCGGCATCGTCGGCGCCGTAGTTACGTTGATGGGGCTGCTCGCGCTGCCGGCGATGCTCAAGGCCGGCTACGACACGCGCGTTTCGGCCGGCGCGATCACCGCGGGCGGTTGCCTGGGCATCCTGATTCCGCCGTCGGTGCTGCTGATCGTCTACGGCGCCACCGCCGGCGTGTCGGTCGTGCAGCTGTATGCGGGCGCCTTCTTCCCCGGAATCATGCTCGCGGGCCTGTACATCCTGTACGTGATCATCCTGGCGAAGATCAAGCCGCACCTGATGCCGCCGCTGCCCGACGAGGCGCGGCACGTCGTGCTGTCGGCTCCGGCGGAACGCTTGCGCGAGCGCTTCGGCAACCGTGCGCTGCCGGCGATCGTGCGCGCGATGAAAGGCTCGCGCAACGCCGAACTGCCGATGTCGACGCTCGCCCGCCAGCTGTTCGTCACGCTGCTGCCGGCAATCACGCTGTTCGTGATGCTCGCGCTCGCGTGGCAAAGCGCCACCGCGCCGAAAGTCCAGTTCGACACCAGCGGACTGCAGCAGCTCGGCGGCTACGCCACTGCCGACAACTCGCTCGACGGCGGCCTCGCCGAGCCGCAAGCCGACGACAACACGGTGGCGGAGCCGGCCGGCGCCGCTGCATCGGCCTCCGCCTCCACGGCCGAGCCCGGCGATGCCGCTACCGCCGAACAGCAGGCCGGCACGAAGCTGAGCGAAGTGCCGATCTGGTTCTGGACGATGGCCGCGCTGGGCGCGCTGCTGCTCTTCGCCTACTACCTGATGCTCAGCTTCGCGCGGCTCGAGATCTTCCGCATGCTGCTGGCGTCGTTCTTCCCGCTCGCCACGCTGATCGTCGCCGTGCTCGGCTCGATCGTGTTCGGGCTGGCCACGCCGAGCGAAGCGGCGGCGGTCGGCTCCTTCGGCGGCTTCCTGCTCGCGATCGCCTACCGGCAACTGAATGCCGAGGTGATGAAGGAGTCGGTGTTCCTCACCGCGAAGACCTCGGCGATGGTGTGCTGGCTGTTCGTCGGCTCGTCGATCTTCTCGGCCGCCTTCGCGCTGCTCGGCGGCCAGGAGCTGATCGAGCGCTGGGTGCTGTCGCTCGGACTGTCGAAGGTGCAGTTCCTGCTGCTCGCGCAGGTGATCATCTTCCTGCTCGGCTGGCCGCTCGAGTGGACCGAGATCATCGTCATCTTCATGCCGATCTTCATTCCGCTGGTCGCGCACTTCCAGGTGGACCCGCTGTTCTTCGGGCTGCTCGTCGCGCTGAACCTGCAGACCGCCTTCCTCTCGCCGCCGGTGGCGATGGCCGCGTTCTACCTGAAGGGCGTCGCGCCGCCGCACGTGACGCTCGGGCAGATCTTCATGGGGATGATGCCGTTCATGGGGCTGCAGATCCTCGCGATCTTCATCCTGTACATGTTCCCCGGGATGGGGCTGTGGTTGCCGTCGGTGCTGTATCGGTGAGTGTGGCGGGGTGACCGGGGGTGCCGCCGGGGATCGGCGGCGCGTCGAACACGACTTGCCCCCCGTCGGCGTTTGCGTGGCTTGCGCCACGCCGCCGGGGGACAAGTCTGCGGCGGAGGCGGTTCGGACGCCTCCGCCTCAGCAGTTGCCCGCTGCCGCCGCCTCTGGCTCAGCAGTTGCCCGCTGCAAAACACAGCGTTTTTCGTTGCGAAGCCGTTTGCGCAGCAGAGAATGCAGTGTTTTGCAGCGTGTCGGTGGGTCTCGTTGCCGGGCAGGCGCCGCTACCGGCCATTGACGCCCCAAACGCGCGCGCCGCAACGTAGAGCCCCCAGCGCACACTCCCAAACCACACGCCGCCATGCCCGACGCCCACGCAGCCCTCACCGCTCTCGATGCAGCCCGCGAAATCCGTGAGCGACGCCTCGGCTGCATCGACTACACCGAGGCTCTGCTGAAGGTCATCGACGAACGCGAGCCCGAGGTGCAGGCCTGGGAGCGTCTCGATCGCACGCAGGTTCTTGCGGCGGCGCGCGCCATCGACGACGCGATCGCGCGCGGCGACGCAGGCGGCCCGCTGCTCGGCGTGCCTGTCGGGATCAAGGACATCATCGACGTGCGCGGCATGCCCACCGGCGACGGCACCGTGCTGCACGCCGGCCGCATCGCGAGCGACGACGCCGCGCTCGTGCACGCGATGCGTCGAGCCGGCGGCTGGCCGATCGGCAAGGCGGTGACGACCGAGCTTGCCACCTACGCGCCCGGCAAGACGCGCAATCCGCACGATTTCGCACACTCCCCCGGCGGTTCGTCGAGCGGTTCGGCCGCGGCGGTGGCCTGCGGCATGGTGCCGCTGGCGATCGGAACCCAGACGAACGGATCGGTGATCCGGCCCGCTTCGTTCTGCGGTGTCGTCGGCTACAAGCCGAGCTTCGGGCGCATCGCGCGCGGCGGCGTGCTGCGCCAGTCGCCCACGCTCGACCAGATCGGCGTGTTCGCGCGCAACGTCGACGACGCCGCAGCGCTCGCCGAGGCGCTCTTCGGGCCCGATCCTTCCGACCCGGCTACCGCACTCGCGCCGATGCCGCCGCTTGCCGCGATTGCCGCGCAAACGCCGCCGACCCGGCTGCACCTGGCGTGGACGCGCACTCCCTGGTGGGATCGCGTCGCATCCGACGCGCGGGCCGCCTTCGACGAATGGATCGAGTCGCTCGGAGACGCGGTCGAATCGATCGAGCTTCCCGCCGATGCACAGCCTGCGATCGGCTGGCTGCGTACCGTCATGGAAGCCGACATCGCCGCGTCGTACGAGCGCGAGTACGACACCGGCCGCCTGCAGTTGTCGGAGTCGCTGCAGCGGCAGATCGAACGAGGGCGCGCGATCACCGCCGTCGACTACCGCAAGGCGATCGAGAACCGCGCGCGCGTCGTGGCATCGATCGACCCGTTCTTCGACCGCTTCGACGCGATCGCCTGCCCCGCCACGCTCGGCACCGCGCCGCCGGCTTCCGAAGGCACCGGCGATCCGCTGATGTGCACGCTGTGGACCTACATCGGCGCGCCGGCGATCAGCCTGCCGCTGCTCGCGGGCGCGAACGGCCTGCCGCTCGGCGTCCAACTGGTCGGCCGGCACGGCGACGATGCCCGCCTGCTGCGCACCGCCCGAGCGCTGATGCAGGCGTCTTGACGCCGGTCGCGCCGGTCCCGCCGCACGCATCCGCCGCCGATGCACGTGTCATCATCCCGCTGACGCAGACCCCCGCGCCCTCCGGTACCATCTCCGCATGAGCTCGATCGACACGCTGCTGCGGCAGCTCGCGTCGGCCGGCGAGCCGGCGCCGCTGCCCGAAGCGCTCGTCTTCCTGAAGACGCGCCTGGGCCGCGAGGAATCGCGACGCGCTGAAGCGACGATCCCGCGCCGCCTGCGCACGGTGCTCGCGCTGGTCGACGGCCGGCGCAGCGTGCAGGTGCTGCGTACGCTGCTGCACAGCTATCGCGGCCTCGACGATGCGCTCGACATGCTGCACAAGATGGGCCTGATCGAGCCGCTACCCGAGCGCTGGGATCTCGGTCCGACCGGCTCCGATTGAACCGCCTGCTCGTCATCGCCCACGTGCTGGGCGGCATGCTGATGGTGTTCTCGGCGACCTTCGCGCTGCCCTTCGCGTGGTCGATCGCCGTCCACGACGGCAGCTACCGCAGCTTCCTGGTCGCGAGCGCCGCCTGCCTCGTCGTCGGCGCGTTGCTGTGGCTCGTCACCCGGCCCTACAGGCGCGAGCTGGAGCCGCGCGACGGCTGCCTGCTCGTCGTGCTCGGCTGGCTGACGATGTCGCTGGCGGGCGCCGTACCGCTGCTGCTCGAGATTCCCGGGCTGTCGTTCACCGACGCCTATTTCGAAGCGGTCGCCGGATTGACGACGACCGGCTCGACGATTCTCGACCACATCGAGCGGCTGCCGCAGTCGGTGAACGTCTGGCGCCATGCGATGCAGTGGTACGGCGGCATGGGGATCATCGTGATGGCCGTCGCGATCCTTCCGCTGCTCGGCGTCGGCGGAATGCAGTTGTTCCGCAACGAGATGCCCGGGCCGATGAAGGAGAACCGGCTCACGCCGCGCATCACGCAGACGGCGAAATACCTGTGGCTCGTCTACACCGGCCTCACCGGCGCGTGCATCGTCGCGCTGCACTGGGCCGGGCTCGACTGGTTCGAGTCGGTCTGTCACGCGTTCTCCGCGATGTCGCTCGGCGGCTTCTCCACGCGCGATGCGAGCATCGCCGCGATCGAGTCGCCGGCGGTCGAAGCCGTGCTCACCGTGTTCATGCTGATCGCCGTGCTGAACTTCTTCACGCACTCCGTCGCGCTGCGCCAGCGTTCGCTGCTCGCCTACTGGCGCGATCCGGAGGCGCCGGCCGTCTGGGGCCTGCTGATCGGCAGCGCGATCGCGCTCGGCGTGTATCTGCACTGGACGGGCGAGTATCCGAGTCTGGTCGTCTCGCTGCGCCACGCACTGTTCAACACGGTGTCGCTGGGCACCACCACCGGCTTCGTCAGCCAGGACTACGCGTCGTGGCCGCTGTTCGCGCCGCTATGGCTGCTGTTTCTTGCCTGCGTCGGCTCGTCGGCCGGCTCGACCGGCGGCGGCATCAAGATGATCCGCTCGCTGATTCTCATCAAGCAGGCGCGGCGCGAACTCACGCGTCTCGTGCACCCGCGGGCGATCGCCCCGCTCACGCTGAACGGGCAGATCGTCGACAACCGGATCATCTTCTCGGTGCTCGGCTACATGCTGCTGTGGGGCTTGACGCAACTCGCGCTCGCGCTGGTTCTGCTCGCGGTCGGTGAGGACTTCCTTACCGCGGTTTCCGCGGCGGTGGCCACCGTGAACAACGTCGGTCCGGCGCTCGGACGCTACGGGCCCACCAGCAACTACGCGGCGATGAGCGATTTCGAGACCTGGCTGCTTGCCTTCGCGATGCTCGCCGGCCGCCTCGAGCTGCTGACCTTCTTCGTGATCTTCACGCCCGCGTTCTGGCGAAGATGAATGTTCCCCACGGGTTTTCCCCGCTGGTGGGCAGATCGCTTGCTGCACATACTGCGAAAGCAACAGGAATTCAAATACGCCCTAGAGCAAAGCGGTTTTTCGCGATAGTATGTGCTAACTAATGGGCATCGGAACGGCGCCCATCGGAGCGGCAAGGACGGCGGTCGGCTGGCGCTTCGCTTGAACATCGCGGCCGGCGACCCTATTTTCCCAGCACTGGGAGAGGTGCCGGATGAACATGATCTACAACAGCTCGAACTACTGCGTCGTCGAGTTTCGCGACCCGGAAGGCGGCGACGTCGGCGGTTTCGAGATCATGGACAAGCACGGCCGCAGGGAAATCTATCTCGGCGGAGATCTTGCCGAGCACTTCCGCAGCGGCGTGCAGGAGCTGATCGAAAGCGAGCCGTCCGAAGAGCAGGTAGACGATTTCCTGCGGCGCTTCGAGGGGCTGATGCAGCATCCGCTGGTGCTGCACTGATTCTGCACCGGTTGCCGATGCGCTGACCGCTGCTGCCTGCGCTGCCTGCTCGCACGGCAGCGCTTCGCTGATCCGTGTCCCAACGCCCGCTCTTGCGGGCGTTCGTATGGAAAGCCCGCTCTGCGGGTACTCGTATGGAAACGCCCCGCTCCGCGGGCGTTTTAGTCTGTCCCGCCTTCCGCAGGCTCTTCCTGCCCCCGCGCGCGGCAAGCGGCACCCCGCTTGCTCGGATCCCCGGCATCGGATGCAACGGAAAGGGGATCCTCATGCCTGCAGGCGACACCGGGCCGCGCGTCGTCGGCGTCAATCGAACGCAGGACGGCAGCATCTGCGTGATGGACGGCTCGCGCGTCGTCTGCTGCATCCAGAAGGAGCGGCTCAGCCGCCGGAAGCATCATTGGGGCAGGCTCGGTGACCTGCGCGATTTCTATCGGAACGCCATTGCCGATCTTGCGACGCGTCCGATCGACGCGCTCGTCGAATGTTTCTCCTCCGACCGCGAGATCGAGCGCCTCGACCAGTACGACGACGAGCTGCGCGCGACGCTGACGCTCGCGCCGAACGCCAGGCGCGCCCGCATCTCGCATCATCTCTCGCATCTGTACAGCGTGTTCCCGCCGTCGCCCTTCGACGAGGCGGCGGTGATGATCGTCGACGGACAGGGCAGTCCCGCGTCGCAGTTCGACGAGAGCTGGCCGGGTCGCGAACGCACGCCCGGCCACTGGCGCGAGGTGTCGTCGTTCTACCGCGCCGATCGCAGCGGACGCCTCGAATGCCTCGACAAGCAGCTGTGGAGCGGCGACGAGGGCGAGCCGGTCGGCCTCGGCATGTTCTATTTCCTGCTCACGCAGGCGATGTTTCCGGGCGAAGGCAACGAGGGCAAGGTGATGGGGCTCGCTCCGCACGGCGACCCGGAGGCCTTCGGCCTGCCGCCGCTCGAGGTGAACGGCTTCGACGTGACGATTCCGGCCGCGTGGCGCGAGATCGTCGCGGTGCGTCCGCGCTTTCGCTACGACCCGAACGATCGCTCGCGCTTCGACGACGTTGCCAATCTCGCTGCCGCCGGCCAGCGCGCGTTCGAGGATGCGTTGCTGAAGCTCGCGACGACGCTGCACGAGCGCACCGGCCTGGACGCCCTGTGCTTCGCCGGCGGCACCGGTCTGAACTGCTCGGCGAACGACCGGCTGCTGCGCGAGTCGCCCTTCACGCAGCTGTTCATCCCGCCGGCGCCGAGCGACGCCGGCACTTCCCTGGGCTGCGCAGTCTACGGCCTCAACGCGCTGCTCGGCGAGCGCTGCGACTGGCGCTGGCGCGACGACTTCCTCGGCCCCGAACTGCGCGAGGGCGCGATCGAGCGCGCGCTGGCAGGCGCACACGACCTCGTCGTCGAGAAGCCCGACGACCTGCCGAAGCGCTTGGTCGACGAGCTGCTCGCCACGCGCGTGGTCGCGCTCTACCAGGGCCGCAGCGAGTTCGGTCCGCGCGCGCTCGGACATCGCAGCATCGTCGGCGACCCTCGCGAAGGCATCGTGCGCGACTGGATCAACGCGCAGGTGAAGGAGCGCGAGTGGTTCCGCCCGCTCGCGCCGATCGTGCTGCTCGAGGAGGCCGATCGCTGGTTCGACATCCGCCGTCCGTCGCCGTTCATGCAGTTCGCCGCGCCGGTGCATGCGGAAGCGGCTGCGCGCATTCCGGCGGTCACGCACGTCGACGGCACCGCGCGGCTGCAGACGGTGGCCCGCGACGACGATCCGCTGCTGCGCGCGCTGCTCGAAGGCTTCGCCGCGCGAACCGGCGTTCCCGTGCTGCTGAACACGTCGTTCAATCGCAGGGAGGAGCCGATCGTCGAGACGCCGCAGCAGGCGCTCGACTCGTTCCGCCGCATGCCGCTGCATTCGATCGCGATGCCGCCGTATTTCGTGCGCAAGCGCTCGGCGCCGGCGTCGCTCGCCTGAAGAAGCTGTGAACGGATCGCGGCCCGTGATCCGCGGCTATCCGCACAGGCCGAGCGTGAAGCCCGGCCACACGCTCGTGCTGCACGTGTCCACCGGCGCGCCGGCATTTCGCGTCGCGTTCCACCGCTGGATCGGGCAATTCGTCGCGATGTACGTGTCGGGCTGGCTGCCGGGAACGGATGCGCCCGAGCGCGCGCCCGACGTCGACTGGCAATGGCCGGCGTTCGAGTTCCGCATTCCGTCTGACTGGCCATCGGGCGTCTACGTCGCGCACCTGCAGGAGCAGGGTCGCGAACCCGGGAGGCTCGACGTGTCGATGGACCGCGCCGCCGCGCTCTTCGTCGTGCGCGGGCCCGGGCGCAGCCCGATCGTCTACAAGCTGCCGATCGCGACCTGGCACGCCTACAACTGCACCGGCGGCGCGTGCTTCTATCACGACCCGCCGCGCTCGATCGATCCGCCCGGCGCGCGCGTGAGCTGGCGCAGGCCGGGCGGCGGGATCGGCGGCATCACCTTCGGCGCGGTCGACCACTACGACGAGCGCTCGCCGCGGCAGACCTTCGCGCACTGGGACGCCGGCTTCATCGGGTGGCTGCGCGCCCGGGGACACGAGCCCGAATACTGCACCGACCTCGACCTGCACGAGGACGACGGCCTGCTCGCGCAGCATCGGCTGATGCTCAGCGTCGGCCACGACGAGTACTGGAGCGAGACGATGCGTGCGCAGGTCGAGCGCTTCGTTGCCGGCGGCGGCAACGCGTGCTTCTTCGGCGCGAACGTGTGCTGGTGGCGCATCCATCTCGTCGACGACTGCGGCGCGATGGTCTGCCACCAGGGCGGGCCGCGCGGCGCGCTCGATCACTGGTGGTCCCCGGTGGGCGCGGCGCGCCCCGAAGACTCGCTCACCGGCGTCAGCTACCGGCACGGCGGCGGCTGGTGGGACGGCCCGCGCGAAACGCGCGGCTTCATCGTGCAGGACGATGCGCACTGGGTCTTCGACGGCACCGGGCTGCGCACCGGCGACGCTTTCGGCGCGAACACGACGCCGCCGATCGTCGGCTACGAATGCGACGGCGCGCCGCTGCTGCCGGTCGATGCGGCGCGCGGGCTGTACGCGCTGGCGCCCGACGCCGCCCGCTACGGCACGCCGCGCAGCTTCCGCGCGCTCGCCGTCGGTCCGCTCGACGAACGCTGGCAGGAGCTGCCGCACCGCGAGGGATACGACGCCAGGCAAGGCGTGCACTCGGCCACGCTCGGGCTGTACGAGCGCGACGGCACGGTCTTCACCGCGGGGTCGGTCGACTGGGCGCAGGCGCTCGCCCACGGCAGCGAGCCCGCCATCGAACGGATCACGCGCAACGTGATCGAGCGTCTGGCCGGCATCGGGCCCGACCGCGACTTGGGCGCCAATCCCGACCAGGGCTCGGGGCGCGGCGCGACCTCGTCCGCCTCGAGCCGGAACCGCTGATCCCATGGCTCGACTCCCGTCGCCCCGCATCAGCGTGCTGATGCCGACCTACGAGCAGCCGGCCTTCCTCGCGCGCGCGCTCGACTCGCTGTACCGGCAACGCATCGACGACTGGGAGCTGGTGCTGGTCGACGCGAGCTTCTCCGACGACACCGCGCGCGTCGTCGATCGCTGGCTCTCCGACTCGCGCATCCGCTACCTGCGCATCCACGAGGGCGGCCTGGGCTTCGCGCTGAACGTCGCACTCGATCACGCGCGCGCCGGACGCATCGCCTATCTGCCTAGCGACGACCTCTGGTACGAGGAGCACCTCGACCGCCTCGATGCGCTGCTCGAAGCGCATCCTCGGGCGGTGCTCGCCCATTCGGGCGTGCGCTACCGCTACAACCGCGAGGCGCCCGGCGCCGTTCCCGGCTTCGCCCTGCAGCTCGTGCAGTGCATGCACCGGCGCGTATCCGAGCGCTGGACCGAGCGCGACGAGATCGAGTCCGACGACCTCGACCGTCTCTACTGGAACCGGCTGCGCGCACATGGCGCCTTCGTCGGCGGCGAGCGCGTCAGCTGCGAATGGGTCGATCATCCGGCGCAGCGGCACAAGCGCATGCGGGAGCCGGTGGGCGGCATCAATCCGTTCCGGCAGCACTATCGGGTAAGCACGCCGTTGCGCTTCCAAACGACGACGGGCAACTTCATCGACGAGGAAACGCAGTACCGCGCGCAGCGCGCCCGCGCCGGCACGCCGCGCGCGCGCGACGGCCTGAAGATCCTGCTGGTCGGCGAGCTGGCCTACAACGCCGATCGCGTGCTCGCGCTCGAGGAGCGCGGCCACGAGCTGCACGGCCTGTGGATGCCGGACCCCTACTGGTACAACACGGTAGGCCCGCTGCCCTTCGGCCACGTGCGCGATCTGCCGCGCGACGACTGGCGACGCGCGTTGGGTGAACTGCAACCCGACCTCGTCTATGCGCTGCTGAACTGGCAGGCGGTGCCCTTCGCACACGAGGTGATGCGCGAGGCGCGCGGCATTCCCTTCGTCTGGCATTTCAAGGAAGGTCCGTTCATCTGCCTCGAGAAGGGCACCTGGCCGCAGCTCGTCGAGCTGCATCGCGACGCCGACGGACAGATCTTCAGCAGCCCCGAAATGCGCGACTGGTTCGACACCGTGGTGCCGGGCCTTTCACGGCGCACGCCGACGCACGTGCTCGACGGCGACCTGCCGCGTGCCGGATGGTTCCGCGGCGAGCCCTCGCCGAAACTGTCGGCGAGCGACGGCGAGATCCACACCGTCGTTCCCGGCAGGCCGATCGGCCTGCACCCGCCCGACGTCGCGACGCTCGCGCGACAGCGCATTCATCTGCATTTCTACGGCGACTTCACGCACGGCCAGTGGCTCGAGTGGATCGCGAAGGCGCGCGCGCTCGCGCCGCATCACCTGCATCTGCATCCGCACGTCGACGCGTCCGGCTGGGTGCGCGAGTTCTCGCAGTACGACGCAGGCTGGCTGCACGCGTTTCGCAGCGTCAACGAAGGCGAGCTGCGCCGCGCGAACTGGGACGACCTCAACTACCCGGCACGGATGACGACGCTGGCCGCGGCCGGCCTGCCGATGATCCAGCAGGCGAATCGGGGATCGATCGTCGCGACCGAGGCGCTCACGCGTCGGCTCGGCACCGGCGTCTTCTTCGACGGGTTCGACGAACTGGGGGAGATCCTGCGCGACGAGGACGCGATGCGGACCTGCGGCGAGGCGGTGCGCACGCATCGGGAGGCGTTCACCTTCGATGCGCACGCGGACGAGCTGGTGGCGTTCTTCCGGCGCGTGATGCGCCGGGGCCTGTGAACAGGCAGGCCCTGGCTAGAACTGCTCCCACGGCAGTCCGTCGAAACGCCATCCGTTGCTCTTGCCGCGTTGGCGATCGGCGTTCATGTCGCCCTCGAAGCCGTGCAGCACGTTGTAGACGGCGCTGAAGCCGGCCGCCTCGAGCGCCGCGGCCGCTTCCACCGAGCGCTTGCCGCTGCGGCAGATCAGCACCACCGGCCGGTCGAGCGAGTTGCCGGCGAGCTTCTTCACGTCCGCGACGAAGTGCGGGTTGAATTCCCAGTCGGGCGCGTCGTACCAGGGGACGTGCATCGAGCCGACGGCGTGACCGACGAAGAAATACTCGGGATCGCTGCGGCAGTCGACGAACAGGACCTCGGGATTGCTGAGGATGAAGTCGTGCGCCTGGCGGGGGAGGAGGTCTTTCATCGCGCGGATGGTAACCGGGCCCCATATCGCCGCGCCGCTCATGCGAAATGCTTCGATCGAAATGCCGAAGCGTGAAAAGCCGCCTGCGTTCCTGCGTCCAGGCCGTCAGCGCCGCCGGTTCCACTTCGACATGGCGCCGCCGAAGCGGTACGCGATCCACCCGCCCAGCATCCCGCCCAGGTGCGCGAAATGGGCGACCCCCGAGGCCGAGCCCGTCACGCCGAGCACCAGTTCGAGCGCGCCGTAGAGTGCGACGAACACGCGTGCCGGCATCGGGATCGGCGGAAAGAGCAGCATCACCGTGCGGTTCGGGAACACGATCGCATAGCTGAGCAGCACCGCGAACACGCCAGCCGACGCGCCGATCACCGGCAGCCCGCCGCCGCCGAAGGCCTCGCCGACGAAGATCTGCGCGATCGCGCCGGTGACGACGCCGAGGAAATAGCCGAAAGCCAGGCGCCGCGCGCCCCAGACGCGTTCCAGGTCGGTGCCGAACATCCAGACCGCGAACATGTTGAACAGCAGGTGCGTGAGCCCGCCGTGCAGGAAGCTGTAGCTCAGCAGCGTCCACGGCGCCGCGAGCACGTTCGTCCAGGGGCTCGGCCACAGCGCGAACCACTCGATCGTCACCGGCCCGAGCAGCCCCTGCAGCAGGAAGCCGACGACGTTCGCGGTGATCAGGAACTGGATGAAGGGGGTCAAGAGTCGGTCCGGCTCGGTGGCGGAGCCGACAGCGTACCCGCAACACGCGCGCGGGGGTCCAGTGCCCGCCGGCTGCGGTCAGCGGTGCGGCTCGCCCGCTCCCGCCACCCGCGCGGCCTCGCGCGGCTGGTCAGTCTGGCGACTCGCCCGTCTCCAGAATCCGCGCCGCCTCGCGTACCCGCTGTCCCTCGCGCAGCCCCGCTGCCCGCGCCGCATCGTTCACGAAGCTCACGACGCCGTTCTCGTAGCCGTCCTGCGCATCGCCGATGCGCGCGGAGTCGTGCGAATACGTCGCGCAGGCGACGCCGATCGCATCGAGCAGCCCGAGCGCGACGATGCCCGCGCGGTCCTTTCCGACGCCCGCGTCGTTGAAGAACACCGCACGCGGCTTCGCCGGCGCGCGCAGCACGAAGCCGGTGGACGAGACGCCGCCGTGCGAGCCGGAGACGATCACCGAATCGGCGTGCGAAGCGTCGATCGAAGTGATCGTGTCGAGCAGATGCACGACGACGCGTGCTCGGGCAGCGTCGACGCTCATCAGGGCAGGAAATCCGCCGTCCTGCGCCCGACCCGCAGTCCGTCCACCTGCGCGAAATGCTCGTCGAGCGTGAGAAGTGCGATACCGCGCTCGAGCGCGCTTGCCGCGATCCACAGATCGTTCGTAGGTATCGGTCGCCCCTTGCGTCGAAGACTCGCGTAAACGAGCGCGTATCGGTCGGCCGTCTCGTCGGTGACGTTCAGAACCACTACCCGTTCGGAGGCGAGAAAACGCGACAGTTGCGCGCGATTCGACGGTTCGCGCGTGCCGGCGGCGAAGCCGGCGAGCAACTCTCCAAGGACGATGCTGTTGAAGTAGAGTATGTCCGTGTGAGCCAGCACGTCGACGATCTCCGGATCGCCGCGCAGGAACGCCACGTAGGCGTTGGTGTCGACGAGTAGCGGGCGCACGCGTTCATCTCCAGAGTTCGGGTTCTACCTCCGAGAACGGCGCTGTAGCGGCCTCGAATTCCGCTGCTTCCTCCTCGCTCCAGACGCCGGCCAGGTCGTCCAGGTCGTCGTGTCTGTGCGCGAGCGATTTCCGCTGGATCTTCCCCAGGCCTTGGTCGATCAGTCGAAGAATGAGGGCATTCACGCTGATCCGCTCCCTGCGCGCTCGCGCCTTCAGTGAAGCCAACGTCTCCGGGTCCACGCCGCGAACGCTCAGGTTCGACATGCTATTACCCCTGCCTGCATTTACGTCCAAAGATGGTAGCAAATGCCGCCGCCGGAGTGTCGGCTCTCGATCGGCTCTCGGGCCGGCAAACGCGCGGCATAGAATTCGCGCATGCCCCCCATTGCCCCCATCCCCGCCACCCTCATCCCCGGCGACGGCATCGGCCCCGAAATCGTCGATGCCACGCTCGCCGTCCTCGCCGCGCTCGACGCCCCCTTCCAATGGGACCGCCAGATCGCCGGCCTGGAAGGCGTGCGCGTGGCCGGCGATCCGCTGCCGCCCGCCACGCTCGACAGCATCCGCCGCACGCGCCTGGCGCTGAAGGGTCCGCTCGCCACTCCCTCGGGCAGCGGCTATCGCTCGTCGAACGTTCGACTGCGCGAGGAGTTCCGCCTCTACGCGAACCTGCGTCCCGCGCGCACGATCGTGCCGGGCGGCCGCTTCGAGAACATCGACCTGATCGTCGTGCGCGAGAACCTCGAGGGACTGTACGTCGGGCACGAGTACTACGTGCCGGTGGGCGACGACCCGCGCGCGGTGGCGGTGGCCACCGGCATCAACACGCGCGAGGGCAGCCGCCGCATCGTCGAGTTCGCCTTCGAGACGGCGGTGAAGCACGGGCGGCGCAAGGTCACGCTCGTGCACAAGGCCAACATCATGAAGGCGCTCACCGGCATCTTCCTCGACGTCGGCCAGGAGATGTACGAGCGCAGGTACAAGGGCCGCTTCGCCTTCGAGACGATGATCGTCGATGCCTGCGCGATGAAGCTCGTCATCGACCCCTGGCAGTTCGACGTGATCGTCACGACGAACCTGTTCGGCGACATCCTCTCCGACCTCGTCGCCGGACTGGTCGGCGGACTGGGCGTCACGCCCGGCGCGAACATCGGCGCCGACGCGGCGATCTTCGAGGCGGTGCACGGTTCGGCGCCCGACATCGCAGGCAAGGGCGTGGCGAACCCCACGGCGCTGATGTTGTCGGCGGCGATGATGCTCGAGCACTGCGGGATGCCGGAGAAGGCGACGCGATTGCGCGAGGCGCTCATCCGGACGATCGCCGTCGACGGGATCCGCACGCGCGATCTCGGCGGGAGCGCGGATACGGCGGGGTTCACGAAGGCGCTGGTGGCTGCGATCGGGCAGGGCGCATCGACATGAACGACTCGCGCGAGGCCGACCCGCGCCTTCGCCGCCGCTTCGTCGCCCTGCTGGGCTTCTCGATCCTCTCGGCCTGCTCGACGGTGCCTCCCTCGTCGCGCGGACCTTTCGATTCCATCGACCCCGACTTCGGAGGCGCCGACCCCGACCCCGCTTTCGGCTTGCCCGAGGACCTCGCCCGCGAGGCGAGCTTCCTCGCGCTCAGCCTCGTCGATACGCCTTACCGCTACGGCGGCAACACTCCCGCCGGCGGCTTCGACTGCAGCGGATTGATCGTCTACGTGTTCCGCAACGCAGCCGGGCTGGGCCTGCCCCGCACGGTGGCGCAACTGGCGCAAGTGGGCCAACCGGTGCGCCCCCGCGTCATCCGAAGCGGCGACCTCGTCCTCTTCGACACGACCGGCCGCTTCTCGCACGCCGGAATCTACGTGGGCGCCGGCCGCTTCGTGCACGCGCCTTCCACCGGCGGCGTAGTGCGCCTGGATGGCCTGCAGGCGCGCTACTGGAAGCCGCGCTTTTCGGGCGTGCGGCGCGTATGACACGCCACCCGGCCGGGTCGCCGCGCGCTTCTTCATCGGCCCGAAGGTCATGAGGCGCGACGCCGTGATTCGCGCGGCTTTCTGGCTGGCACTCGCCGCCGTGCTCGTGCTGTCGCTGTGGCCGTCGCCCGAACCGCCGCCCGTGTCCACCGGCTGGGACAAGTCCGATCACGCCGTCGCCTGGTTCGTGGTCGGCCTGCTCGGCATCGGAGCCTACGGCAACCGCGCCCGCCTGTGGGGGGCGCTGTGGGCCTACGGCGGCGCGATCGAGCTGCTGCAGGGCCTCACCGACTATCGAACGGGCGACTGGGGCGACTGGTTCGCCGATGCCGTCGGCATCGGGCTGGCGTTGGTCCTCGGTGCGATTGCGCGTCGATGCCTGCGCGCCAGACTGCCGTTCTCGTTTCCATCGGCCGCAGGGCCGGAGCTGTAGAGCCGCGGGAGCCGCTGAGTGCGCTGAGTGCGCTGAGTGCGCCGAGTGCGGCCATTCCGCCAATGGGCCCAATACGCGCTCGATATACTCGCCCGGTCTTCCCGTTCCTCCTCCTGGCTCCCCCGAAATGCCTTCTGCCGAACCCCGCCTGCGCGAACTCCTGGCCCGCCGCATCCTGATCCTCGACGGCGCGATGGGCACCATGGTGCAGCGCTACGGGCTCGACGAGCAGGGCTTTCGCGGCGAGCGCTTTGCGGCGCACCCGCGCGACCTGAAGGGCAACAACGAGCTGCTGTCGCTGACGCAGCCCGGCATCGTGCGCGAGATCCATGAGCAGTACCTCGCGGCCGGTTCGGACATCATCGAGACGAACACCTTCGGCGCGACCGTGATCGCGCAGGCCGACTACGCGCTCGCCGAATACGCGCGCGAGATGAATCTCGCTGCCGCGCATCTCGCCTGCGAGGCGCGCGACCGCTTCTCGACGCCGGAGCACCCGCGCTTCGTCGCCGGCGCGATCGGCCCGCAGCCGAAGACCGCTTCGATCTCGCCCGACGTCAACGATCCGGGCGCGCGCTCGATCACCTTCGACGAGTTGCGCGACGCGTACGCCGAGCAGGCGCGTGCGCTCGTCGAAGGCGGCGTCGACCTGCTGCTGCTCGAGACGATCTTCGACACGCTGAACGCGAAGGCGGCGATCTTCGCGATCGAGGAATTGATGGCCGAGCGCGAGTCGCAGGGCCTGGCGCGCGTGCCGCTGATGATCTCGGGCACCGTCACCGACGCGTCGGGCCGGCTGCTGTCGGGCCAGACCGTCGAGGCCTTCTGGAACTCGGTGCGCCATGCGCGCCCGCTCACGATCGGGCTGAACTGCGCGCTGGGGGCGGCGCTGATGCGACCCTACGTCGAGGAGCTGTCGGCGAAGGCCGACACCTTCCTGTGCGTCTATCCGAACGCCGGACTGCCGAACCCGATGGCGGAGACGGGCTTCGACGAGACGCCGCCGATCACGTCGTCGCTGCTCGCCGAGTTCGCGCAGGCGGGCTTCGTGAACGTCGTCGGCGGCTGCTGCGGAACGACGCCCGAGCACATCGCGGCGATCGGGCGCGCCGTGCGCAACGTGGCGCCGCGACGCGTGCCGGAGCGCCCGCGCGCGATGCGGCTGGCCGGGCTCGAGGCCTTCGACATCGACGACTCGTCGCTCTTCGTCAACGTCGGCGAACGCACGAACATCACCGGCTCGAAGGTCTTCGCGAAGATGATCCTCGAGGGCCGCTACGACGACGGGCTGGCGGTGGCGCGCCAGCAGGTCGAGAACGGCGCGCAGATCATCGACGTGAACATGGACGAGGGCATGCTCGACTCCGTGGCGGCGATGACGCGCTTCCTGAACCTCGTCGCCTCCGAGCCCGACATCGCGCGCGTGCCGCTGATGATCGACAGTTCGAAGTGGGAGGTGATCGAGGCGGGCCTGAAGTGCGTGCAGGGCAAGCCGATCGTCAACTCGATCTCGCTGAAGGAAGGCGAGGCCGAGTTCCTGCGCCAGGCCACGCTGTGCCGGCGCTACGGCGCGGCGGTGGTCGTGATGGCCTTCGACGAGCAGGGGCAGGCCGACACCTTCGAGCGCAAGGCGCAGATCTGCCGGCGCGCGTACGACCTGCTGACGCAGCGCGTCGACTTCCCGCCCGAGGACATCGTCTTCGATCCCAACATCCTCACCATCGCCACCGGCATCGAGGAGCACGACCACTACGGCGTCGCTTTCCTCGAGGCCACGCGCTGGATACGCGAGAACCTGCCGTACGCGAAGGTGTCGGGCGGCGTGTCGAACCTCTCGTTCAGCTTCCGCGGCAACGACGCGGTGCGCGAGGCGATCCACACGGTGTTCCTCTATCACGCGATCCGCGCCGGGTTGACGATGGCGATCGTCAACGCCGGGATGATCGGCGTCTACGACGACATCGATCCGGCGCTGCGCGAACGCGTCGAGGACATCGTGCTCGACCGGCCGCCGCGCGTTTCGCCCGGCGATCCCGACTACGGAAAGAGCGCCACCGAACGGATGATCGAGTTCGCGGCGACGCTGAAGCCCGGTGCCGGGGGAGCGAAGCCCGAGGAGGATCTCGCCTGGCGGCGCGAACCGGTCGAGAAGCGCCTGTCGCATGCGCTCGTGCACGGCATCACGACCTTCATCGTCGAGGACACCGAGGAAGTGCGCGCGAAGATCGCCGCGCGCGGCGGCCGACCGATCGAAGTGATCGAAGGCCCGCTGATGGACGGGATGAACATCGTCGGCGAGCTTTTCGGCTCGGGGAAGATGTTCCTGCCGCAGGTGGTGAAGTCGGCGCGCGTGATGAAGCAGGCGGTCGCGCACCTGGTGCCATTCATCGAGGAGGAGAAGCGGGCGCTGGCCGCGAGCGGCGCCGACGTGTCGTCGCGCGGCAAGATCGTCGTCGCCACTGTGAAGGGCGATGTCCACGACATCGGCAAGAACATCGTCGCGGTCGTCCTCCAGTGCAACAACTTCGAAGTCGTCAACATGGGGGTGATGGTGCCGGCCGCGGCGCTGCTGGCGAAGGCGAAGGAGGAGGGCGCCGATATCGTCGGCGTGTCGGGGCTCATCACGCCGTCGCTCGAGGAGATGGCGCACGTGGCGCGCGAGATGGAGCGCGATGCGCATTTTCGCGACAACCACGTGCCGCTGCTGATCGGCGGCGCGACGACGTCGCGCGTGCACACGGCGGTGAAGGTCGCGCCGCACTACTCCGGGCCGGTCATCTACGTGCCCGACGCCTCGCGCTCGGTGCCGGTGGTGCAGAGCCTGGTGTCGGACGAGCAGCGCGACGCGTATCTCGCCGGGGTGCGCGACGAATACGAGCGCGTGCGCCGGCAGCATGCGGCGAAGAAGGGGCCGAAGCTGGTGCCGATCGAGCAGGCGCGCGCGAACCGGCCGAAGATCGACTGGAGCTCCTACGTGCCGCCGCGGCCCACGTTCCTCGGGCGCCGCGAGTTCCGCGACTACGACCTCGCCGAGATCGCGCGCTACGTCGACTGGGGGCCGTTCTTCCAGGCCTGGGATCTGCACGGCGGCTACCCGGCGCTGCTCGACGATCCGCTGGTCGGCGAGTCGGCGCGGCGCGTATTCGCCGACGGGCAGGCGATGATGAAGCGCATCGTCGACGAACGCTGGCTGCAGGCCAACGGCGTCGTCGCGTTCCTGCCGGCGAACTCGGTGAACGACGACGACATCGAGGTCTACACCGACGAGACGCGCTCGCAGGTAGCGTTCACGTGGCGGAACCTGCGCCAGCAGATCGAGAAGCACGAGGGCGTCGACAACAAGTGCCTGGCGGATTTCATCGCGCCGAAATTCGTCGACGGGCGGCCTTCGGGATATCGCGACTGGATCGGACTGTTTGCGGTGACGGCGGGCGTGGGCATCGAGAAGAAGCTCGATGAGTTCGCGCGCGAGCTGGACGACTACTCCGCGATCACACTCAAGGCGCTGGCCGATCGGTTGGCCGAGGCCTTCGCCGAGTGCCTGCACGCGCGTGTGCGGCGCGAGTTGTGGGGGTACGCGGCCGGGGAGTCGTTGACGAACGAGGAGCTGATCGCGGAGAGGTACCAGGGCATCCGGCCGGCGCCGGGCTATCCGGCGTGCCCTGAGCACACGGTCAAGCGTGCGCTGTTCGAGACGGTGCACGCCGAGGCGATCGGGATGCAGCTCACCGAGGGCTTCGCGATGATGCCGGCGTCGAGCGTCAGCGGGTTCTACCTCTCGCATCCGGCTTCGCAGTATTTCAACGTCGGACGGATCGGCGACGATCAGCTGGCGGATTACGTGCGAAGGACGGGGGTGACGGAGGAGGAGGCAAGGAGGGCGCTGGCGTCGGTGTTGTAGGGGGTGGGATGTTGGCGCGGGGTGCCGGCGTTGGGGGCGTGGGGCTCATGGCGCGGCGCGGCATGGCACGGTGCCGCATAGGGACGGCGCCGGGTGGCAGCGCATGGGGGTGCCGTACCGGGCGTGCCGCACGAACCGCACCCACCGCTCGATGCCGCAGAGCACTCCGGAGTGCCGCGGAGCACCCGCAGAGCACCCGCTAGAGCGCCGCAGAGCGCCGCAGAGCACCGCAGCGTCCCGGCCTGGAACCGCCGCGCGCCGCATAGAACAGCGTTTTTTGCTGCGTAAATCGTTTCGGAAGCGAAAACGCCGCTCTCTGCAGCGTGTCCCGCGCGCTCGGTGCAAGGTCTGCGCTCGTCGGGGACATTTGCGCCCGGTAGCTGCGGCAAGCGGTGGACATGTGGACGATGCGCCTGCGGCGCACCGGTGCGTGCGGTGGACAACGCTTGCGCGTTGCCCACCGCACGCACCTTCGACCACATGCCCACCGCTTTCATCAAAATGAAAAAAGGAGAACCCCGCACGCAGGTGGCGGCTGGCTCGATGGGGCGAGGCGCATGCTTCCGCCTCGCCCCCGCTCCGCCCCTACGCCCTGCCCGCCGCGCTCCCGCTGCGCCCCGCCCCGCCCCGCCACGCCCCGCCACGCCACGCCACGCCACGCCACGCCACACCGCGCCGCGCCACACCGCGCCGCGCCGTCGCCCCGCCATCTGCAGCAGGACTGCGGCTGCGAAGCGCTGCGTTTTCTTCTGTGAAAGCGTTTATGTGGAGAGGAATGCAGTGTTCCGCAGCACGGTCTTGCGGTGAATGGCGTGGGACGCCTTCGCCGTCGCTCTGGTCGTAACGTCGGAGTTCAGCCGATCAGACGGCCCGCCCTGCGTTCCGCGCTATCGCTCGCTGTCCAGCCGTCGATCCGCGAGGATCATGGCCATTGCGTACAGTTCGTCGTGCGTGAGCAGATCGTGCCGTCGACGGCGTGCGGCGTCCGTGCGCTCGTCGAGGCTCGCGGCGTCGCGAGTCGGGGCACTGCTTGTCGGCGCGCGGCTTTCCGCCTGCTCACGGGGAGGCCGCTCGCCACTGCTCTCCGCGCGCTTCTGCGCTCGCTGCCGTTGGATCGCCCGCTGCGCGCTCGTTGGGTGGCACCCCAGGCGTCGCGCGAGTTCGGCTCCGGAGTAGCGCGTCCAACGGGCCGCCGCCAACAGGAAAAGCCGGCGCTCGGCTGCGCCGAATTCGTGCGGCAGGCTGCATCGGCTCCGAAGGGCCTGCGGGACGGCACGCAGCAGTTGGTCGATCGATGCGTCCCTGGTGACGGAGCTCAGATAGGCGTCCGGATCAGCGGGCGGGCGCCTGTCCGGTACGGAAGGGTCCGACGAGACGTATTCGTGCAGCCAACTAATGCTCGATGGCCATCGCTTCCCCATGGCGCGGGACCAGCGCCCGCGGTCGACGCACGGCCGGGCGACAGCGCCGAGCCAGTCGCGATGCGTGCTCCATTCCCATTCGAGCGGGTCTTTGCATAGCGCATCGCGCGTGGGGTTGAGGTGGATGTAGCGCAGGGTCCGCGCGATGTGCCGGCGATCGCGCTGCACTCTCTCCGGCACCGGCAACTTCTCCCAGTCGAACGAGAGTTGCGGGATCGCGGTGGCGCGCATTTTCGTGCGGAAGGCCGACAGGACATGCGAGAACGCCCGCAGTGCGCCGTCCTGATCGATCTGCGCCAGCAGATGTACGTGGTCGGGCATCAGAGCGAGGGCGACGACGTCGAAGTTGCGCGCGATGCGGCTCCACAGCATGGCGCAGGCGCGACGGTCGACGAAGGGACGTGCGCCGCAGGCAGTGCGCGCGACGAGGTGGAACAGTTCGGGCATCGCTGCATCATGGACGGCGGCCGGCGTTTCGACACTTCAGCGGATGGCTTAGGGGAGATGGCCGATGCCGTGGTTGGCATGCGGGCCGAGCGGCGTCCGAAGTGCCGAAGTGGATGGGTCGCTACGGGGATGCGGGCGAGTGCGGAGCGCTGCGTGGCGAGTGCCGGCGCCGGGCGACCGGCTGCCCCGCCGCCCGGCCGCCCCGCCGCCCGGTACGTCTCGTCGCGAACCTGCGCTGCGAAAGACTGCAAATAGGGCCGTGAAGTTCTCTTCGTAGCGGAAAACGCTGCAAACGACGGCGAGGAGGTGATTTGTGCGACGCGGGGCGGTGGCGGCGCCGCCGCGCCGGGTGCCGGGTGCCGGGTGCACCGGGTGCGCCGGGTGGCCGGGTTGCCGGGGGGCACGGGGAGGCACGGGGAGGCACGGGGGCACCGGGCCAACGGGCCCACGGGCTCACGGGCCCACGGGCCCACGGGCCCACGGGGGGCGGCAACGCGCGCCATTGCGCCGCAGCACAGCCCCTCCCTCGACCACCTTCATCGTCCCATTTCCAGAACAATGAATGCCGCCGGACCCCCTAGTGTCCCGGCCGCCGCACCCCTATCCTCCCTGCAAGTCCTGCCGCCCGCCTCACCCGGTCTCGGCGAACCCGCAGGCGCAACCCGACAGGAGCAACGAAATGGCCAAAGTCCTGGTTCTCTACTACTCGTCCTACGGGCACATCGAGCAGATGGCCCACGCGGTCGCCGAAGGCGCGCGCGAGGCCGGCGCGACGGTCGACGTAATGCGCGTCCCGGAGCTGGTGCCGCCGGAGGTCGCGAAGGCGTCGCACTACAAGCTCGACCAGGAAGCGCCGGTCGCGAAGATCGAGCAACTCGCCGAGTACGATGCGATCGTCGTCGGCACCGGCACGCGCTTCGGACGCATGTCGTCGCAGATGGCGAACTTCCTCGATCAGGCCGGCGGCCTGTGGGCGCGCGGCGCGCTCAACGGCAAGGTGGGCGGCGCCTTCACGTCGACCGCCACGCAGCACGGCGGCAACGAGGCGACACTGTTCTCCATCCTCGCCAATCTCATGCACTTCGGTATGGTCACGGTCGGTCTGCCGTACAGTTACCAGGCGCAGATGAAGATCGACGAGGTCGTCGGCGGCAGTCCGTACGGGGCGACGACAATCGCCGGCGGCGACGGTTCGCGCCAGCCCTCGGAGATCGACCTCGGCGGGGCCCGTTTTCAGGGCAGGACGATCGCCGAGGTGGCGAACAAGCTGTTCGGCTGAGGGCAGCGCAGGAGGAGCGACGAATGGACGAAGTTGGCGGCGGGAAGGTCCGCACGCGCATCGAGCACGTGGGCTCCTGTGCGCTTCCCACTCCGTGGGCGACCTTCCGGCTGCACGGCTTCGTCGATCCCGAAACCGGTGCGGAGCATATCGCGCTCGCGCTGGGCGATTTCGACGACGGCGCGCCCGTTCTCGCGCGCGTCCATTCCGAGTGCCTGACCGGCGATGCGCTGTTCAGCCGACGCTGCGACTGCGGCGCGCAGCTGGAGGAAGCGATGCGGCGCATCGCCGCCGAAGGCCGCGGCGTCGTGCTCTACTTGCGACAGGAGGGGCGCGGCATCGGACTGTCGAACAAGATCCGCGCATATCGACTGCAGGATTGCGGCGCCGATACGGTGGACGCCAACCTCGCGCTCGGCTTCGACGCCGACCTGCGCCGCTACGATGTCTGCAAGCCGATGCTCGAGCAACTCGGCGTGCGTTCGCTTCGATTGATGAGCAACAGCCCGGCGAAAGTGGAAGCCGTGCGCGCATCCGGCGTCGAGGTTGCCGAGCGCGTCGGGATCGAGGTCGGGCTCGACGAGTCGAATCTGCGCTATCTGCGCACGAAGCAGGCCCGCATGGGACACCTGTTTTCGATGATCGAGGACGAGACGCAGGGCTGAGCGTGCGCGCGGCGGGCCAGGCGCCGCCGAGGGCATCGCCGCCGGCCGCCGCCAGCCGACCCTCGTCACCGCTCCGACCCGCTCAGCCGTGCCGGCTCGCGAGGCACTCCGCGAGCTTCGACACGACCTCTTCGCTCGCAGCCAGCGCGCACGCCTGCAGGAGGGTCGACGCCGGCTGGTGGCCCTGCTCGGCCGCTTGCCGCAGCCAATGCGCAGCCGACGCTTCGTCGCCCTGCTCGACCAGCAGCTGCGCGAGTTCGTATTGGGCGGGCGCGTAGCCGAGCGCCGCGGCATTGAAGAAGTGCGCAGCCGCGCGGCGCTTGTCCTGCTCGACGCCGACGCCGTGCAGGTACAGCTGCCCCAGCTCCCAGCTCGCCTGCACCTGCTCGAGGCTCATTCCGACGGCGCGCGCGAACCATTCGCGCGCTTCCTCGGGACGCTGCTGCTGCAGGTAGAGCTTCCCGGCCCAGTAGGCCGCGCTGGCGTCACCCGCGCGTGCGGCCTGCCTGTACCAGCGCAGCGCCTGCGTCCAGTCGCGGTGCACGCCGAAGCCCGTGCGGTAGTAGTGGCCGGCGCGCACCATGTCGCGCACCGTTCCCTTCTCGGCGGCGGTGATCGACGCGATGGCCAGGCCCTGCCAGTCCTGCATCGGCACCTGGGCGTGGGCGGTCGAAAGGGTCGCGGCAAGCGCGATCGCGAGGGGCAGGTGCTTCATGGCGTGGCGGGGCTCATGTCGGTCGGGACGGCGGTCGGGACGACGGTCGAGGCGCCGACCCGCCAGCAGCGACGATCGGCGCGACCCTCCGACAGTCTGTCGATCGGCGCAGCGCCGCGCATCCGAATCGGGATCGCGCATATCCATATGCCTGCGCGACGTCGCCCGAGCCGCGGCCCGACGTCTCAGCCGTAATTGATCACCAGGTGCCGGATTTCGCTCATCTCCTCCATCGCATAGCGCGTCCCTTCGCGCCCGAAGCCCGATTCCTTCCATCCGCCGAACGGCATGTTGTCGATCCGGTAGATCGGCACGTCGTTGATCATCAACCCGCCCACTTCCCACTCGTCGATCGCGCGAAACGCCCGGCGAAGATCCTGCGTGAAGATCCCGCCCTGCAGTCCGTAGCGTGAGTCGGCCGCGCGCGCCACGGCCTCGTCGAAGTCGTCGTAGGCGTTCACGGTAAGTACCGGCCCGAAGATTTCCTCGTCCTCCACCTTCATTCCCGGCCGCGTTGCGGTGAGCACGGTGGGTTGCACGACCGCGCGTTCGCGCCTGCCGCCGGTGAGCAGGCGTGCGCCCTGCGCCACGGCCTCTTCGACCCACGCCTGGATGCGTTTCGCCGAGCCCTCGTCGATCACCGGTCCGACATCTACCCCTTCCTCGAGCGGATTGCCGACGCGGCACGCTTCGACTTTCGCGACGAGCTTCTCGACGAAGCTCTTTTCGATGCTTCGATGCACCAGGATGCGCTGTACGCCGATGCAGTACTGTCCGCCGTAGACCACGCCGCCGCGCACGCAGCGGGCCGCCGCGTAATCCAGATCGGCGTCTTCGGCGACGATCACCGCGGCCGTTGCCGCCCAGTTCGAGCGCGACCTTCTTGCGTCCGGCGATGTCCTTGATGTGCCAGCCGACCTTCGCGCTGCCGGTGAAGCTCACCATCGCGAATCGCTCGTCGCGCACCATCTTCTCGGCCAGCGGAATCGGGCAATGGCAGATCTCGAAGGCGCCCTCGGGAAGGCCCGCCTCGGCGAACACTTCCTGCAGCAGCCGCGCGGTGAGCGGCGTCTGCGGCGCGGGCTTCAGGACGACGGCGTTGCCCACCGCCAGCGCGGGCGCCACCTTGTGCAAGACGAGGTTCAGCGGAAAGTTGAACGGCGCGATCGCGAGCACGAGGCCGATCGGATAGCGGCGGGCGAGGCCGACGCGACGACGGATCCTCGCGAGCGCTTCGGTGTCCAGCGCATCGAGCGACAGCGCCCGTCCGCTCGTATCGGTGGTCTGATATTCGAACACGCCCGCGTCCATGTCGAGCGGGACTTCCTCGCCGCCGAAGCGGCGCGCCTCGGCCGCCGCATTCGCGAGATTGAAGGTGGCGCGCGAGACCTCGCCGCGCGCGTCGTACAGCGGCTTGCCGGCCTCGGCGCAGATCAGCTTCACGAATTCGTCGCGCCGCCTGCGCACGAGCAGCGACGCGCGATCGAGCACGTCGGCGCGTGCAAAGCGCGGCAGGCGCCTGAGCGTCGCGAACGCGCGCTGCGCGCGTGCAATCGCCGCTTCCATCCGGGCCTCGTCGGACACCGGCATGTGGCCGACCACGGATCCGTCGTACGGGGAAAGAATCGCTTCGGTCTGCATGTTCGTCTCGTTGTCCGTCGCGCGTGCCGGTCGGTACCATTGCGCCGCAGACGACAGGAGGGCAGGTTGATCGAGACGGCGAGTCTAAGGTACTTCCGCGAGGTCGCCAGGCACGGCTCGCTGCGCCGCGCGGCCGAACGACTGTTCGTCGCGCAGAGCGCGATCAGCCGCCAGATCGTCGCGCTCGAAGAGGAACTGGGCGTGCAGCTTTTCGAGCGCCGAGCGCGCGGCATGGCGCCCACTGCCGCCGGTCGCCTGCTGCTCGAGTTCGCCGACGACTCGCGTGTTCGATTCGACGCGCTGCGCGCGCAGATCCACGAATACGAGACGCTGCATCGCGGGCACGTCGACGTCGCCTGCGTCGAGGGGCTGCTCGCCGGACTCATGACGGTGTTCACCGAGCGTTTTCTCGCCGAGCACGAGGGACTCAATCTCGACGTCTCGGCCTACGGCTCGCAGCGCGTGGCCGAAGCGGTGGCCGAGCACGAGGTGGACTTCGGCATGGTGTTCGGCGGTTCGCCCCGCCGCGACCTGCTCGAGCTCGCGTTCATGAGCCAGCCCCTGTGCGCGATCGTGCGCCCGGCGCATCCGCTTGCGCGAAGGCGCAAGTGCCGCCTCGCCGACGTAGCCCCGTGGCCGATCGTGCTGCCGAACCGGTCCTTCGGCATCCGCCAGCTGATCGACCGCGTGCGCGCCATGCATCGCCTCGAGCTGCACACGGTCGTGGAGACCAACACGCTCGCCTTTGCCTGGCGCCTCGTGCTCGCGAGTGATCGCGTCACTTTCCTGCCGCTCGACACGGTGCGCGGCGAGGTTGCCGAAAGGCGGCTCGTCGCGGTTCCGCTCGACGAGCCGCTGCTTCGCGCCACTCGCGTGACGCTGGTGGTGAGCGCCGCGCGCACCCTCTCGCCGGCGGCCGCCGCCGCCGTCGACTGCATGAAGGCGATGATGTCGCCGGCAAGACGGAGACGTCCGGCGAGCGTTCTGGTTTAGAGAACGCTCCGCTCGCAAATCTGCGGTTCCCAGCAAGCAGCGTCGCAAGTAGACTCGGTTCCCCATAACGACGGAACTTCACGTCGAACGATCAGGAGACGCCATGACCGCACGCTCGCTTCGCCGCACCCTCGCCTGCGCCGCCGTCGCCGCGGCACCGTTCGTCCTCTCGACGGGCGCCTCCGCCCAGGAAACGATCCGCTTCGGAGCGCCGCTGCCGCTCACCGGAGCGCTCGCTCCCGAGGCCCTGAAGCAGCAGCAGGGCTACGACCTGTGGGCCGAGCAGGTCAACAAGGCCGGCGGCATAGACGTCGGCGGCCGGAAGATGAAGGTGGAGATCGTCTACACCGACTACCAGTCGAACACGCCGCGCGCGGTGCAGGCGGCCGAGCAACTGATCACGCAGGAGAAAGTGAATTTCCTGTTCTCGCCCTTCGGCTCGGGCGCCGCGAAGGCGGCGAGCACGGTCAGCGAGAAATACAGGATGCCGACGATCGCCTCGACCGCGTCGTCGTCCCAAGTGTACGACCAGGGCTACAGGTACCTGTTCGGTACCTTCACGCCGAACGACACGCTGACGACCCCGCTCACGCAGATCGTCTCGCAGAAGGCGCCGCAGGTGAAGCGGGTGGCGATCATCGCGCGCAACGATCTCTTCCCGCTGGCGATCGCGCAGGAGATGGAGAAGTCGGCGAAGAAGCACGGCATGGACGTCGTGATGTTCGAGAAATACGCGATCAACACGATGGACCATTCGTCGGCGCTCGCGCAGGTGAAAGCGGCCAACGCGGACTGGATCTTCGCCACCGGTTACATCAACGATCTCGTGCTGATCCGCAAGCAGATGTCCGACCAGCGCATCGGCGCGCCGGTGGTCACGATGATCGCCGGGCCGGCGTACCAGGAGTTCATCGACGCGGCCGGCGCCGGCGCCGAGAACATCAGCAGTGCCGCGTGGTGGCATCCCGCCGTGCGCTACCAGGGCAAGGACATCTTCGGCACCGCCGACAACTACGTGAAGCTGTTCCGCGAGAAGTACAACGTCACGCCCGACTACGCGCAGGCTTCGTCGTCGGTTTCGGGCGCGCTGTTCCAGATGGCGATCGAAAAGGCCGGCTCGCTCGATCGCGAGAAGGTCCGCGATGCGCTCGCCGGCATGAACGTGATGACCTTCTGGGGGCCGGTGCATTTCGGCAAGACCGGCCAGATCGACTCGCTCGAGCCTCCGGTGTTCCAGATCCAGGGCGGAAAGACCGTCGTCGTGCACCCGCCCGAGATCCGGCAGGGCGAACTGAAGCTCGGCGTCGGCATGCCGCAGTGAGCGGCGGGAACCGGGCGGCGGGTACGGCGGGCACGCGCCCCGGGTAGGGGAGCGCCTCCCTCGTACCGCCGCTTTCCGCGGCGAATCCGATGTTCCTGCAGATCCTCGTCAACGGCGTCGTGCTCGGCTGCCTGTACGCCTGCATCGCGGCCGGCTTCTCGCTCGTGTGGGGCGTGCTCAACGTGATCAACCTGATGCACGGTTCGTTCATCGTGCTGGGGTCGTATCTCGCGTGGGGCGCGTACCACTCGCTCGGGTTCAGCCCCTGGGTGACGCTGGCGATCGCCGCGCCGCTGTTCTACGCGGCGGGCTTTCTCGTGCAGCGCGGTGTTCTCAACCGCGTGATGGCGGCGCCCGTGCTGGTCACGCTCACGCTCACGTTCGGCATGGATCTCATCCTGAACAACGCGATGATCCTCGCGTTCAAGGCCGACTACCGCAAGCTGATCCTCGATCCGCCGCTCGGCACCATCGCCTGGGGCTCGGTGGTCGTGCCGGTCGACCGCCTGGTCGCCACCGTCTTCGCGCTCGTGCTCACCGCGGCGCTGTACGTGCTGTTGCGAAGGACCCGGATGGGGCGCGCGATCATCGCGGTGCGGCTCGACCGCGACGCGGCGCGGTTGATGGGCGTCGATGTTCCGGTGACCTACGCCGCCGCCTTCGGGCTCGGCGCGGCCATGGCCGGCTGCGCCGGAGTGCTGCTCGCGCTGATCTTCCCGATTTCGCCGCTGTCGTCGCTTCCCTATCTCGGCAAGGCCTTCGTCGTCTGCGTGCTCGGCGGACTGGGCAGCGTGCCGGGGGCGGTGCTCGGCGGCCTCGTGCTGGGGCTGGTGGAGAGCTTCGGCGCGCTGGCCATCGGGCCCGAGCATGCGGTGACCCTGTCGTTCGCGCTGCTGATCGGCTTCCTCGTCTTCCGGCCGCAGGGCCTGCTCGGCAAGCGGGGCTTCGAATGAGGCCGGGACCCGGCGGGCTTGCCGCGAGGAGCGGCCCGTGACGAAACACGCCAGGCTCGCTCTCGTCGTCGCCCTCGTTGCGCTTGCCGCGCTGCCGTGGTTCGGCGGGTCGTACACGCTGCGGCTGGGCACCACGGCCTGCCTGTACGCGATCCTTGCCGTGTCGTGGAACGTGATCGGCGGCATGGCGGGTTATCCGTCCTTTGCGACGGCCGCGTTTTTCGGCCTGGGCGCCTACACCGGCGGCGTGCTGCTCTCGAAGGGCGCACCGCTCGTTCCCGCCATCGCCGCCGCCGGAGCGATGGCGTTCGCGGCGGCGATGCTGCTCGGCTGGGTGCTGCTGCGCCTGCGCGGCCACTATTTCGCGATCGCCAGCCTGGCCGTGGCCGAAGTGCTGCGCGAGCTGACCAACTCGGCGACCGATCTCACCGGCGGCGGGATGGGGTTGAACATTCCGCTCGACCTGGGCAGCGGCGGCAGCATCGAATACGAGGCGACCTTCTTCTTCCTCGCGATGTGGGCGCTGCTGCTCGCCTGCGTGCTCGTCGTCTTCGCCGTCGAACGCTCCCGCCTGGGCTTCGGGCTGGCGTGCATCCGGCAGAACGAGCCGGCCGCCGACATGATCGGCGTGAATGCCACGCTGTACAAGGCGCTTGCCTTCGCGCTGTCGGGCGTCTTCGTCGCGATGGCGGGCACGCTCTACGCCGGCTGGGTGCACTACATCGAGCCACCCGACGTCTTCGACATCCTGCTCGCGGTCAAGCCGATCGTCATGGTCCTGCTCGGCGGTCTCGGCTCCACCATTGGAGCCGTGATCGGCGCCTTTGCCTTTCTCGGCATCGAGGAGTTCGTCTGGCGCAACTGGCTGCAGGTGCACAGCGGCGTGCTCGGCTTCCTGATCGTCGTGCTGTTGCTGTTCCTGCCGCACGGGATGATCTCGATCGGCGAGCGTTTTCGCCGCGCGCCGCGCGCGCCCGGCGCCGCGGTACCTGCGCCGGCTGCCGCGCCTTCGGCGCTGTCCGGCGGCGCCGCACGGGAGGCGGGGCATGGCTGAGATGCTGCGGCTCGAATCGGTGTCGCGCCGCTTCGGCGGCCTGCAGGCGCTCGTCGACCTGTCGCTGTCGATCGGGGAGGGAGAGGTGCTCGGGCTCATCGGCCCGAACGGCGCCGGCAAGACCACGCTGGTGAACGTCATCACCGGCGTTCACCGCGCAAGCAGCGGTCGCGTGCTCTTCGAGGAACGCGACATCACGCGGATGCGCCCGTACCAGGCGGCGCGCGCCGGCCTCGCGCGCACCTTCCAGGTCGTTCAGCCCTTTCCCGAACTGTCGGTGCTCGACAACGTGCGCGCGGCCGCGCTGTTCTCGTCGGGCGGATCGATGTGCGAAGCACGGCGCGTGGCCGAGGAGAAGCTCGCCTTCGTGGGCCTGGCCGAGCGGTCCGCGCTGCCTGCGGCCAGTCTCACGCTGGCGATGCGCAAGCGCCTCGAGCTCGCCAAGGCGCTCGCGATGCATCCGAAGCTGTTGTTCCTGGACGAGGTGAACGCCGGCCTGAACTCGGCCGAGGTCGAACAGGCGATGGAACTCATCCGGAAGATTGCCGGCTCGGGCGTGACGATCGTGCTGATCGAGCACCTGATGAAGGTCGTGCTGTCGGTGTCCACACGCGTGATCGTGCTGCACAACGGCGCGCTGGTCGCCGACGGCACGCCGGCGCAGGTCGTTGCCGACCCGCACGTCGTGGAGGCCTACCTGGGGAAGAAATACGCGCAGCGCGCGGCGGAGACGGCGCAATGAACGCGGCAACGAGCACGGCAGCCGAACGCGTGGACGCGAAGCCGGCGGCACGCGGCGACGAACTGCTGCGCATCGAAGGGCTGCAGTCGGGCTATGGGCAGGTGACCGTGCTGTGGGGCGTCGACCTGTGCGTGCGCGAGCGCGAGATCACGGCGCTGATCGGCTCGAACGGCGCGGGCAAGTCGACGCTGATGCGTACCGTCTCCGGCCTCGTTCCGGCGCGCGCCGGCCGCATCGTCTGGCAGGGGACCGAGGTGCAGGGCGCCGGCCCCGCGCGCGTGCTCTCGCTGGGCATCGCCCACGTACCCGAGGGGCGGCGCCTGTTCGGTGCGATGAGCGTCGAGGAGAACCTGCTGATGGGCGCCTACCTTCGGGGGAGCGAGCCGAAGAGCGTTGCGCACGACCTGGAGCGCGTCTACGCGATCTTTCCGAAGCTGAAGGAGCGGCGCCGGCAGGCTGCGGGAACGATGTCCGGCGGCGAACAGCAGATGTGCGCGGTCGGCCGTGGACTGATGAGCGCGCCGCGCCTGTTGATGATCGACGAGCTGTCGCTCGGCCTGTCCCCGCTCCTGGTCGAACAGCTGGTCGAGGCGCTGATTGCGCTGAATCGCGAAGGCCTGACGATTCTCGTCGTCGAGCAGGACGTGGTCGCCGCGCTCGAGGTCTCGCGTACCGCCTATGTGATGGACACCGGACGCGTGACGCAGCACGGCGAGAGCGCAGCGCTGCTCGCCGACCCGGCGGTGCGTCGTGCGTATCTCGGCGCGCTCGCCCACTGATCTCCCCGCGTTTCGTTTTCGCGGTTTCGCTGTTCTTCCCATTTCTGGAGGTGGATGCAATGAACACTCGGATCCTCGCCGGCGGCGGCTACCGCTACATTCCGGCCGTCTCGCAGTATTCGGCGGGGGTTGCCGCGGAAGCCGGTTTCCGCATCGAGCGCGCGCGTCTCTCGCGCGTCGTGCCGCTGCGCGAGGGCTTCGAGCGCATCGAGCAGCATCTGAAGTCGCTCGATCGCCCGTACCTGGCGTTCTGCGCCTGCGAGCTGCGCTCGCCGGCGCCGTTCACCGAAGCGGGATTCCGCGAATTCAACGAGATCTACACGGGCACGCTGAAGCGCTGGGGGGTCATCGACGATGCGAATCCGGTCGCGCGCAGCAACGTCTGTCCCGAGCTCGATCCGCCGGCAGAGCCCGGTTTCTTCGCCTTCAGCTACACGGTTCCCGACAGCGGCGCCGCACCTTCCTTCGTCGTCGCCGGCAGCGCCGAGGCGCCCGAGGGCAAGGGCGACTATCGCGACAACGCGATCGCGCGCGGCGACGTCTCGCCGGAAGGCATCCGCACCAAGGCACGATGGGTGCTCGCGGAAATGGAAAACCGGATGCGTGCGCTCGGCTTCGACTGGCGCGCGGCGACGGCGACGCAGGTATATACGGTGCACGACATCCATCCGTTCCTCGGAGACGAACTGGTGCGCCGAGGCGCGATGCGCAACGGCGTCACCTGGCACTACAACCGCCCGCCCGTGCTCGGGCTCGAGTACGAGATGGATTGCCGCGGCGTCGCGCTCGAGCGCGTGCTCGCGGCCTGAGCAGGGGACCTTCCATGAAGCTGCTTCGTTTCGGCCCTCCCGGCAAGGAGAAACCCGGCATCGTCGACGCCGACGGCGGCGTGCGCGACCTCTCGGGGCAGATCGCCGACATCGACCTGCGCGCGCTCGACGACAAGGCGCTCGACGCATTGCGTCGCGTCGATCCGGCGACGCTGCCGCGAGCGCCGCACGCTGCGCGCGTCGGTCCGTGCGTGGCGCACATCGGCAAGCTCGTCTGCGTGGGGCTGAACTACTCCGATCACGCGGCCGAGGCCGGCATGCCGGTGCCGACCGAGCCGATCCTGTTCCTGAAGCCGGCCAGCGCGGTGTGCGGGCCCGACGACAACGTCGAGATCCCGCGCGGCTCGAAGAAGACCGACTGGGAGGTCGAGCTGGGCGTCGTCATCGGCCGGCGCGCGAAATACGTCTCCGAGCAGCAGGCGCTCGGGCACGTCGCCGGCTATTGCATCGTCAACGACGTTTCGGAGCGCGAGTTCCAGCTCGAGCGCCAGGGCCAGTGGGACAAGGGCAAGGGCCACGACAGCTTCGCGCCGGTGGGGCCCTGGCTGGTCACGCGCGACGAGGTGCCCGATCCGCAGGCGCTCGCGCTGTGGCTCGAGGTCAACGGCCGGCGCTACCAGGACGGCAGCACGCGCACGATGGTGTTCGGCGTGGCCACGCTGGTGTCGTACATCTCGCGCTTCATGACGCTCGAACCGGGCGACATCGTTTCCACCGGCACGCCGCCGGGCGTCGGCATGGGACAGAAACCGCAGGTGTTCCTGAAGCCGGACGACGTGATGGCGCTGGGCATCGACGGGTTGGGCGAGCAACGCCAGCGCTGCATCCCGGGCTGAGGAGCGGGAGGCACTCCGGAGGGGCGGCGTCCGCGGCGGGCGCCGAGGCGAAGACTACCAGCGCGGCGCGTGTCGCGGCACCCGCGGAACCGGAGCGAGCCCGCCGAGCGCCTGCACCAGCCCGTACAGCCCGTAGAGCATCGAGATCGTCACCGCGGTCGGCGCGGCGATTCCGAAGGCGCCGAGCGCGAGCACCGCGGCGGCCTCGCGCGTGCCCCAGCCGCCGAAGCTCACCGGCAGCGTGGCGAACACGAAGATCGGCACCGCGCACGCCGCCATCGCCCAGAACGGAACGTCGACGTGCAGCGCGCGCGCCGCGCAGACGAGCGAGGCGATCGCCAGCAGTTGCACGATCGTCGACAGTACGATCTGCGCGAGATAGTGGCGCCCCGCGTGTCCGCCGCGCAGCGCGGCGTGCATCCGTTCCAGGCGCGGGCTTTCGCGCCGGGGCAGCCAGCGGCGCAGCACGAGCAGTCCGATCCACGGTCCGAGCAGCGACGCGAAGGCGAGCAGCAGCGCCGACTGCATCAGAGGCGAGCCGGCCAGCGCGGGCCAGCGCGCTGCCAGCGCACGCGTCGATTCGCTGTCGGCGCCCCAGGCGATCGACACGAAGCCGACGACGCACAGCATCCACAGCCCGCTCAGTCGATCGAGCAGCACGCTCATGCCGGCTTCGAGTCCCGGATGGCCGAGCCGCTGCAGGGCGAACGCGCGCAGCATGTCGCCGCCGACGACCGCCCCGGGCAGCAGCGCGTTGACGGCGACGCCGTGGAAATAGGTGGCGACCGCCCAGGCGCGCGGCGCGAGCATGCCGAACCAGCGTGCCAGCTCGCGCCAGCGAAGCGCCGAGAACGTGTTGGCAGCGACGTTCGCCGCCAGTCCGAGCGCGAGCCAGCGCGCGTCCGCGCCGCGGAGCGCGTCGAGCACGTGCCGCGGACCGGCGAGCCAGACGACGCCGCCGAGCAGGGCGAAAGCGGCGAACACGCGCAGCCAGCGCAGGGCATGGCGCTTCATCGCGTCGCGTCGCGGCTCATCGGTTCGCGCGCATGCGCCTGCGTTCGCCGGTCGTCGTCCCTCAGGTCGCAGGTGTAGTCGCGCGTGTAGTACTGCGGGCGCCGGCCGCCTTCGTGGTACAGGCGGATCAGCAGCTCGCCGGTGAGCCCGGCGACGATCAACTGGGCGCCGATCAGCACGAGGATCACGCCGCTGAGCAGCAGCGGCCGGCCGCCGATGTCCTCGCCGAGCAGCTTCAGTGCCAGCAGGTAGGCGAGGATCGCGCCGCCGGGCACGAGCAGCCACAGCCCCAGCCCGCCGAAGGCGTGCAGCGGACGTTGGCGATAACGCAGGAAGAAGACGATCAGCACGAGATCGAGCACGACGCGGAAAGTGCGGTCGATGCCGTATTTCGACGTGCCGCGCGTGCGCGCATGATGCCGCACCGGCACCTCGACGATGCGTGCGCCGGCCTCGCTCGCCAGCGACGGGATGAAGCGGTGCAGCTCGCCGTACAGGTGGATGCGTTCGACGATCTCGCGCCGGTACGCCTTCAATGCGCAGCCGTAGTCGTGCAGGTGCACGCCGGTCATGCGCGAGATCAGGCGGTTCGCCAGCACCGAAGGCAGCCGGCGCGACAACGCCTTGTCCTGCCGGTTCTGGCGCCACCCGGAGATGACGTCGATTTCCGGGTCGCGTTCGAGCCGCTCGACCAGCGCCGGGATGTCGGCGGGGTCGTTCTGCAGGTCGGCGTCGAGCGTGACGACGTAGCGGCCCTGCGCGCGGTCGAAGCCCGCCTGCAGCGCGATCGACTGGCCGTAGTTGCGCGCGAGCACCACGGGGCGCAGCCAGTCGACGTCTTCGGCGAGCTCGTGCAGCAGCGCAGCCGAGCCGTCGCGCGAGCCGTCGTCGACGAGGATCAGCTCGAAGCGCCATTCGGTGGGCGCGAGCGCCGCGCCGACCCGCTCGACCAGCTCGCGCAGGTTCTCCACCTCGTTGAACATCGGGATGACGATCGAGACGTCGATCGGCCTGGCGAGCGGGGGTGCGTCCCGATCGGTCGCCCGGTAGCTGGAAAGCGGTTCGTTCATCGTCCCGATTGTCTCGCGCCGCCGCTGCACAGCGTGCAATGATGCACGCCTCACGCAACGCTGCGCCCATGACGAGCCTCGTTTCCCCTGCGTCGGTGTCGCGCCTCGCCGGCGACGACCCGCGTTTGCCGATCGCGCTGATGCTCGGCTGGTTCGCTGCACAGGTCGCCTTGCGCGTGCTCGTCTCCGATTCGCTCGAACTGGACGAGGCCGAGCAGACGCTCGCCGCGCGCACGCTCGCGCTCGGCTACGGCACGCAGCCGCCGCTCTACACGTGGCTGCAGCACGCGTTCTTCCGCGTGTTCGGCGTCTCGGTGTTCGCGCTCGCGCTGGCGAAGAACCTGATGCTGTTCGCCGCCTGGACGCTGACGCTGCTCGCGGCCCGGCGCCTGATGCCGGCGCGCGCGGCCTGGCTGGGCACGCTGTCGATGCTCTGGCTCGTTTCGTTGTCGTGGGACGCGCAGCGCGACCTCACGCACACGGTGCTGGCGACGACGACCGCGGCTGCCGTGGTCTATGCCTTCGTGCGCGTCGCGCAGCGCCCGCGCGTCGCGGAATACGTCGCGCTCGGGATCGCGCTCGGCCTGGCCGTGCTCGCGAAGTACAACAACTTCGCGTTCGCCGCGCTGCTCGCCGGCACGGCGCTCGTCGTGCCGGAACTGCGCCGGCGCGTCGTCGACGCGCGGCTCGCCTGGACGATCGTCGTCGCCGCGCTCGTCGTCGCGCCGCACGCGCTGTGGCTGCTCGGTCACTGGCAGCTTGCGAGCGAAGGCACGCTGTCGAAGATGGGCGCCGATCCGGGACGCGCTTCGGCCTTCGGCTGGCTCGTCGGAGGGGGCAGCGCGCTGCTCGCGCTCGTCGGCTTCGTCACGCCGTTCTGGATCGTCGTGCTCGCTTTCTTCGGGCGTCGCGCCTGGTCGGCGCCTGTCGATCCGGGTCCGTGGCACGTCGTGCGTGCGTACCTGCTGCTCTTCGTCGCGCTGCTCGTCGTCCTCGTCGTCGCCGGCGGCGTCACGCACTTCAAGGCGCGCTGGTTCGTGCCGGGACTGTTCGTGCTGCCGGCGATGTTCTTCGCCCTGCGACCGATGCTGGCCGAAGGCCGCCGCGCCGACGCGTACCGGCGCGCGACGCTCGCCTTCGGCGCACTGATCTTCGTGCTGCTGGCCGCGAAGGCGCCAGTGCAGGGGCGCTTCACGACGCCCGGCGACCTGAACGAACCGACCGGCGCGCTCGCCGCCGCGCTGCGCGCCGACGGCTTCGCGCGCGGAGTGATCGTCAGCGACGAGCGCCGTCTGGCGGCGCGCCTTCGCGTGCAGTTTCCCGATTCGACGATCGTGCTCGCCGACGAAGCAATGCCCGAAGGGGCGCGCGACGAGCCGCGCGGCGCGGTGGCGAGAGATAAACCGCGCGCCGCCGTGGCGAGCGACGAGCCACGCGCCGTCGTGGCGAGCGATCAGCCGCGCATCATCGTGGCGAGCGACGATCGCCTGCCGGGGCTGCTGCAAAGCCTCGGCCTGGCCAGCCGCGAGGCCGACGCGCGCCGGATCGAGCTGCCGTATCTCTACGGCGCCGATCGCCCGCTTCGTGCGCATTACGCCTGGGTGCTGCTTGCGCCTTCGCGGCGGGCCCCCGGCGCTTCCCGGTAGTTTCCCGCTTCGAAGACCGTGTACGCGGCTTCCTCGCTGAAGGCCACGCCGGCCGGATCGCCGCCTTCCGCCACCGTTCGCAATTGCCGCTCGAGGAATCGGCGCAGGAATGCGATGCCCTTGTCCGTCGTTCCGAAATGCTCCTCGGAATGCAGCGTGATCTCTCCCTGGCCGGTCTGCGCCTCGTAATCGCCCGGGAAGTCCCGGTGTTCCTCTTCGCTCAACTCGTGCCAGAGCCGGTTGTTCATGCGCGACCGCATGGCCGCGAGTTCTTCGTTGCGCGTGACCCGGCCGGCGACGTAGATGCGATAGTGGGTGTCGTCTATCGGCAGCACCCAGCCGACCGATTCGACCCTGCCGTATCGACCGACCCGAGGGCTGGGAACGACCCGCAGCGTCGGCATCGCCGCCTCGGTCACTCGTCGGTGAACCGTCCCGTCGGGCAGCTCGCGCACCGAGGTGACGCGCACGCCGAGCGCGGTCGTCTCGAAGGAGACTTCGGGCATCAGTCCCATCTGCTCGACGAACTGCGGGCCCGAGAACCAGCCGTGGAGCACCGGCACGTGGAACGGATCGACGACGTTCTCCCAGTGCTGCAACCAGTTGCAGGGAACGATCGCGGGTCCGCCCGAGCCGATCGAGGAATCGTCGGCCTCGATGAACTCGTCGGCTCCCAGCACTTCGAGGCATTCGTAACGAGGCAGGAACGGCTTCCTTTCCGCGGGGCCGAGATAGGCGAAGATCAATCCGTAGCGCTCCTCGACCGGATACCACGGCTGCCGGATGCGCTCGCGGCGCCGCCCGCCGCCGGGTTCGCAGGGCTGCTCCAGGCAATGCCCGTTCACGTCGTAGAGCCAGCCGTGATAGCAGCAGCGGATTCCGCGCTCTTCGACCCTGCCGTAATACAGGGTCGTGCCCCGGTGGGCGCAGCGCGGATAGAGGAGCCCCGGCCGGCCGAGTCCGTCGCGAAACAGGATCAGGTCTTCGCCGAGAACCCTCACCTGGCGCGGACGCGCCGTGGCATCGGAGGACAGCCCTACCGGGTGCCAATAGCGCCGCAGCAGCTCTCCCATCGGCGTGCCGGGACGCACGCAGGCGAGCTCCGCACGGAAGCCCGGTTCGGGTCTTCCGTAGGCCGTTCCAGTGTCCATCTTCGTGCTCCAGGTCGACGCGTCCGCTTCACGCACGCCGGGCGATGTGCTTGAATGCGCGGGAAGGATGCGATCGCGAAGGGATGGCGTCAACAGCGCTCCTGCCGAAGAAGGCAGACCCCGCCAGGCCGGGTTCGCCAGGCCGATCCGCGTCAGGAAAGTCATCGCCACCAGCGAACCGCAAGTGCCCCAGGTGCTCGACCTCTTCGCGCCCGTCATCGCCGCTTCGGGCGGGGCGCGGTTCGCCGACGAACTGATCGCCGCACTCGATCGCGTCGTGCGAGTGGACCACCTGTGCCTGATGCGCTTCGATGCCCGCACGCGGCCGCCGTCGCTCGAGTCGGCAACGCTGCGCGGCGGCGAGCACGTGTCCGAGATCCAGCAGGCGTACCTCGGAGGGCACTTCCGCACCGATCCCAGCCTTCGCGTGCCCGAGTCGTCCCGATTCCGCGACGGCATCGCCATCCTCCGCCTGCATCGCGACGCCGCCGCTCGCGGGACCTTCGGCGCGCAGTACTACGAGCGCGTCCGGCTCCTCGAGCGTTTGACGATCGCATCGATCGGCGACGGTCGCCTGCATTGCCTGAATCTCTACCGTCACGACGAAGCCGGCCGCTTCGACGACGAAGAGTTCGAGCTGATCGAGGCGATCGCCCGCTTCGTGGCGATCGCCGCGATGAAGCACGACGAGGCGAGGGATCCGCGCTCGAGATATCGCGACCGATGGGGAAGACTCGCCGGATTCCTGTCGCTGTTGCGCAGCGCGCATCCGGGTCTGACGGGGCGGGAGCGGGACGTGCTCGCCAGGATCCTGGTCGGCATGACTTCGGAAGGAATCGCGCTCGATCTGGGCATCGGCGTGAACAGCGTCCTGACCTATCGCAAGCGTGCGTATGGCCGGCTCGGCATCACGAGCCAGGCGCAGCTCTTCTCGCTCTGCCTCGGCTACGGAAACGAGCCTCCGCCCTGTCCCAATCGCTTGTGACATTCCGTGCGGCGCCCGGAATCGATACTTGGCGGCAAGCCCTTGCCGCCGGAAGCCGCAGCGATGAACGACGAAGCGCGCGTCTATGCCACACCGAACGCACCGAGCCCGGGAAACCCGGTGCTGTTCGACGCCTCGATCTGCGACGGATGCAACCGCTGCGTCACCGTCTGCCTCGAGGACATTCTCGTTCCCAACCCGGAGAAAGGGCGTCCGCCGATCGTTCTGCACGCCGAGGAGTGCTGGTATTGCGGCCCCTGCGTGGACGACTGTCCGCTGCCCGGCGCCATCTGGCTGAACCACCCGCTGCAGCAGCGCGTGCGCTGGAAGCGCAAGGAAACGGGCGAGCATTTCCGCGTGTAGGGAGAGACGAATGGGTATCCGTCATCGGGATGGCCAGCTCTTCCCCTGGCCTTACGCGGTCAGCTACGGAACGCAGCGCGTGCACGACGCGGACGTTCTCGTGCTGGGCGGAGGCATCGCCGGCGTCTGGGCGGCGATCGCCGCCGCGCGCTGCGGGGCGAAGGTGGTCATCCTCGAGAAGGCCGCCACCGAGCGCAGCGGAGCGGCCGGCGCGGGGGTCGATCACTGGCAATGGGCCGCCGACAATCCCGCCTCGAAGATCCCGCCCGAGGAATTCGCCCAGGCGCTCATCGACAACCACGGCGGATACCGCAACGGCATCTCCACCTACGTGCAGTGCGCCTCGGCCTACGAAACGCTGCTGGAGCTGGAGCGGATGGGCGGCAAGGTGCGCGACACCGACGACGAATTCGCCGGCGCAGCCTTTCGCGACGACGAGTCGAAACTGCTGTTCGCCTACGATTACCGCAACCGCACGGTCCTTCGCGTCTGGGGCCACGACTACAAGCCGCTCCTTCGCGAGGAGTGCCGCCGGCTGGGCGTGCAGGTCTTCGACCGCGTCGCCGTCAGTTCGCTGCTGACCGAAAAGGGCATCCCCGGCAATCGCGTCGTCGGCGCCACCGGAGTGCACTGCCGAACCGGCGCGTACATCGTCGTACGGGCGAAGGCCGTGATCCTCGCCACCAGCCGGCCGCAGCGCATCTGGACCTTCTCCTCGGAGTTGCGCGGGCTGACGACCTTCCGTCCGCCTTCGTGCTCGGGAAGCGGCTACGCGATGGCGTGGCGCGCGGGCGCCGAGTTCACGATGATGGAAAAGTCGATGCGCTCGCCGTTCGGCAGTCCTTATTCGTATCCGCCGTACGGCAGCGGCAACGCGATCAACACCTGGTATCCGTGCACGATCGTCGACGCGAACGGCAAGGAGGTGCCGTGGGTCGATGCGGACGGCCGCGTTCTGTCGAGCGTGGCCGAGCGCTGCCAGCCCGCGCAGAGCCAGAAGTTCTTCATCATGGGAGGCGGATCCAGTTCGCACCCGCATCCGGGCCTGAAGCAGTACCTGGGACCGCGCCCGATTCCCGACCTGGAACAGCGGATGCTCGCCGGCGAGTTCACGCCTCCGTTCTATGCCGACCTGACCGCGATGCCCGACGCCGAGCGGCGCGCGATCTGGGGCGTCATGGTCGGCAACGAAGGCAAGACCCGCATCCCGGTGATGCAGACCTACACGCGCGCCGGCTTCGATCCGGCGCGGGACATGCTGCAGACCTACGACTTCCTGCGCGGGCACGGCATGCGGGAGCCGGTCCTGCCGCAGGAACGGACCTTCGGCGAGCAGGGCGTGTGCGGCGGGATGCTCGTCGACTGGAACCTGATGTCGAATCTCCCGGGCCTGTTCGGTGCGGGAGATCTTCTCTTCGGCGGCCAGGATCACTCGCATGCGGCGACTTCGGGCCGGTACGCCGGCGCCCGCGCGGCGCTGTACGCCCGATCGGTCGCTGCCGCCGATCCCGATCCGGAGCAGGTCGCCGGCGAGCGGGCGCGCGTGTACGCGCCGCTGGCGAAGCGGGCGCCGGGGCCCGACTGGAAGGAGTTGAATGCCGCCAGCGCGCGCGTCATGCAGAACTACTGCGCGGACATCAAGAACGACGAACTGCTGCGCCTCGCGCAGATCTGGCTCGACGACCTCGAACGCAACGAGGCGCCTAGAGTGGGCGCCTCCGATCCGCACCAGTTGATGCGGGTGCTCGAGGTCCAGGACATCCTCACCTGCTCGCAGATGATCGTGGCCGCCTGCCAGGCTCGCAAGGCGTCGAGCGCATACCTGCATTTCAACCGGCTGGATTACCCGACGCTCGATCCGGCCGACTGGCACAAGTGGGTGGTGATCCGGCGTCGCGGCGACGGGGTCGAAGTCGGCGACAGGCCGATCGCCTTCTGGGGCGACTTCGAGCCGCAGTACCGGGTGCGCCACGCGGAGAACGCGCAGGCGATGAAGACGGGCCCCCGCAAGGCCGTGGCTGCCGCAGCCTGATTCGCGCAACGGCGTCGCGGAAGATCGGAAGACGAACGGGCAGGCAGGAGGAGACATGAAAAGGCTGGGACGATTGCTGGTGGCCCTCGCGGCGCTTTTCGGGATGCAGGCGCAGGCGCAGGAGCCGGTCACGCTGCGCATCGCCACGTTTCTCGCGCCGACGTCGTTCTTCGTGACGAAGACGATCGCGCCGTGGGTGGAGGCGGTAGAGCGCGATGCGGGCGGCACGGTGAAATTCGAGATCTTCGCGGGCGGAACGCTCGGCGCCGCGGGCCGCAATCCGGCGATGCAGCTCAAGCTCGTCACCGACGGCATCGCCGATCTCGCCTTCGTGATTCCGGTCTACGAATCGGGTCGCTTCCCGGACGACGCGCTGTTCAACCTGCCGCTGGTCGCCGCCAATTCCTCGGAAGCGTCGGTGGCCGCATGGCGGCTTCTGGAGAAGGGCCTGCTGCGCGGCTACGAAGATCCGGCGTTCAAGGTCATCGCGCTCTACATCAATCCGCCGAACGTCCTCAACACGACGTTCCCGGTAACGCGCCTCGAGGATCTGGCGGGCAGGAAGATCCAGACCGGCGGGGCCGAACAGCAGGACATCGTGCGGGCCTTAGGCGCCGTGCCCGTGGGCAACGTCTCCACGCGCGAAGTCGCGGAAGCCGCCAGTCGCGGCGTGGTCGACGGCACGCTGAAGGACTGGCTCGCCGTCTACTCGTTCCGCCTGGACGCAGTGACGAAGCATCACGTGAACCTGCCCCTCGGTTCGTCTAGCATCCTGTTGCCGTTCAACAAGGCGAAGTACGACAGCCTTCCCGAGCGTGCACGGGCAGCGATCGACCGGCACAGCGGGCTGGAACTGGTCCGGCGCGTGGGGCGCGAGTTCGACGAAGCGGCGCAGGCGGCGTTCGATCGCGCGAAGGCGGAACCGAAGCGCAGCATCGTCACGCTAGGATCGGACGAGCTGGAGCGCTGGAAGAAGGCCACCCAGTCCGTCACCGACGGATTCCGCAAGGAGTCCGAGCGCAACGAGAAGCTGTATCAGGCCTACGTGCGCGAAGTCGCCGAGGTGCGTGCCGGCAAATGACCGCGCCGGAACCCGCGATCGACGCTCCCGATGCGTGGGACAGGGTCGACGCCTGGCTGCGCCGCGCCGTGCGCTACGTGGCCGGCGCGGGACTCCTGCTCCTCGCCGTGGACGGGCTGCTGACGGTAGCGGACGTGCTGTTGCGCTGGCTGGTGAAGGCGCCGATCCCGGGCCTTCACGATTTCTCCACGATCGCGATCGTCGTCTCCGCCGCTTCCTGCCTGCCGGCCACGCTGGCGGGGCGGCTCAACGTCACGATCCGCGTGTTCTCGGGCTCGCTGGGGCCGCGCGGACGGGAGACGCTCGAAGCGCTCGGCGCCCTGCTCACGGTCGTGGTGTTCGCGCTGGTCGTCTGGAAGATGAGCGCTCACACGATCGAAATGAAAGTCACCGGCCGCACGATGTCGGAGTCGACCCACCCGATCTGGCCGTACTGGACGATCGTGACCGCCTTGCTGGGCCTCGCTCTTCTCGTGCAGTGCTGGGTGCTCGCCTTCCATGCCCGATGCGCGGTCCTGCATCGGGCGTGGCACGACGACCCCGACGCGATCGAAGCCGAAGGGGTTTGAAGAAGTGAGTCCGTCGATCGTCGCGCTCCTCGGATTCGCCGCGCTCTTCCTCCTGATCGTTCTGCACGTGCCGCTGGCCATCGCGATGATGATCGTCGGCGCCTGCGGCTTCGCCGTGCTGGTCGGCCCCGAGCCGGCGAGCGCTCTGTTCGCCGACGACGTGGCCTCCGTTCTCGGCAGCCCCGACATGGCGATCATTCCGCTGTTCCTGCTGATGGGCAGCTTCGCCGGCGCCGCCGGGTTGTCGGCGGATCTGTACCGGTTCGCCAATGCCTTCGTCGGCCATTGGCGAGGCGGGCTGGCGATGGCCACGATCGGCGGATGCGCCGGGTTCGGCGCGGTGTGCGGCTCTTCGCTGGCCACCGTCGGAACGATGGTCCGGGTCGCGCATCCGGAGATGCTCGCGCGCGGATACGCGCCGCATTTCTCCGCCGGCACCATCGCGGTGGGCGGAACGCTCGGGCTGATGATCCCGCCGTCGATCATCATGGTGCTGTACGCCGTGCTCACCGAGACCTTCGTCATCGATCTCTACATCGGCGCGATCGTTCCGGGGCTGCTCGCCGTCCTGCTGTACTTCGTCGCGATCCACTGGTGGGCGCGGCGCCACCCGGTGGAGGCGCCGCGCGGAAGCCGCTCGGACTGGCGCGCGCGGCGAAAGGCAGCGGCGGAGGCCGGCGGAGTCATCACGATGGTCTTCGTGGTGACGGGCGGGATGTACGGCGGCATCTTCACCGCCACCGAGGCGGCGGCGATCGGCGCTTTCGTCGCCTTCCTCTTTCTCGTTCTGCGCGGCAGGTTCGACGCCAGGGAGTTCTGGCGGATGATCGTCGGCGTGGCGGCGACCACCGGGATGATCTACATGATGGTCATCGGCGCGTCGGTCTTCAATTACTTCGTCGCCGTGTCGCATGTTCCCGAGCAACTGCTGGGCTGGATCACCGCCAGCAACATTTCGCATCTGGCGATCCTCGCGCTGATCCTGGCTCTGTACATCGTGCTGGGCGCCGTCTTCGACGAGACGGCGACGATGCTGATCACCCTGCCCTTCGTGCTGCCGCTGGTGCTCGGCTTCGGCTACGACGCGGTCTGGTGGGGCATCGTCAACGTGGTGGTGATCACCATCGGCCTGATCTGCCCCCCGATCGGGCTGAACGTGCTGGTCCTCGCCGGGCTGCTGCGCAGGATCGCCGTGCGGAAGATCTATGCCGGCATCGTTCCTTTCCTGGCGATGGATGTCGTTCGCCTCGCGCTGCTGCTGCTGTTTCCGGCCCTGGTGACCTGGCTGCCGGGCACGATGCGATGACCGGACCGTCGGCCCGCGCGATCGTTTCGCGCTAGCGGGCCCGCGGCGGCGGCAGCGCCGGCTCGCCCTGCCCGGCGCGATATTCGTCCAGCCGGCCTCGCAGATCGTCGTCGATGCGCCGCGGGCGGCCGTCGTCCAGCCCGATGACGACGAGCGTCGACACCGCCTCGAGCCGCCGCTCGCCGGCCACCGTGCCCACGAAGCGCAGGCGCAGCGAGCTCGAGCCGATGTGCTCGAGATAGACGGTGAGATCGAGGTGCTCGCCGAGCAGGCAAGGCGCGACGAAAGTGCATTCGATGCGCGCGGTCGGCGTGCCGAGCCGGTGCTGCAGGATGAACTCCGAGTAGCGGATGCCGAGCGCCTCGGTGAACCAGTCCTCGACCACCGCCTGCAGCATCTCGAAATAGCGCGGGAAGAAGACGTACCCGGCCGGATCGGTGTGCGTGAAGCGCACCACCGTCTGCAGCGTGAACGGAGACTTCACCCGGCGATCCATCCTGTGCTCCTCGTCGTGTCGTTTCGTGTTGCGTCGCGGGCCCTCCCGCGTCGAAGCCGCAACGCTACCACCGGCCGGGCGTCCGGCTTGCGGCGCCGTGCGCAATTCCGAAGAACGTGGAGTGCAAGACATGATCCGCCTCGAAGAGATGCACCCGGCCCTCGTCCACCTGCCGATCGCGCTGCTGCCCTTCGCCGTCGCCGCCGACTGGCTGGGGGCGATCCGCGACGACGGCGAATTGCGCGCGGTCGGCCGCACTGCGATACGCGTGGCGGCGGCGGGCGCCGTGCTGGCGGCCGGCAGCGGCCTCATCGCCGGCGAGGAGGTCAACGAAGGCGAAGCGCGCGACATGCTGATGACGCATCGCAACCTGAACGCCGTGGTCACGGCCACGGCATTGGCGATGGCCTCGTGGCGCGGGCGCACCGAGCGGCCCGGCGCGCTGTACCTGGCCAGCGGCGCAGCGGCAGTGGGGCTGCTCGGCTACACCGCGTATCTCGGCGGCAAGATGGTCTATGCCCACGGCGTGGCCGTGAAGCCGGCCGGCGGCATCTACCGCCCCGCGGCGCCGAAGATGCGGGCGGGCGAACTGGGCGCGTTCTTCGTTGCCGCGCTCGTCGACCTCTTCCACGGCGTGCGGCACATGCTGAGCGAGGTCTCCAGCGGCAAGCTCGTGCCGTGGCTCACGAACTCGCGCCGGCTCAGTCTTCCAGAGTGAAGCCGACGTCGATCGTCACCTGGAAGTGCGCGACCTCGCCGTCGACGACGTGACCGCGCGTCTCGACCACCTGGAACCACTGGATGTTGCGCACGGTTTCGTTCGCCTTGGCGATCGCCTTGCGGATCGCGTCGTCGGTGCCGGTGGTCGACGAGCCGGTGAGCTGGATGTGCTTGTAGACGTGTTCGGTCATGGGTTCGCCCTCGGGTTGACCGGGCTCATGATGCCTGCGGAACGGAAAGCCGAGAATCCCGGATTGTCTTTCGAAGGAGAACCGCGATGGCGTCTCTCGCCGACGATTTCCCCGAACTGCTGCAGGCGCGCGAAGGCCCGTGCCTGTCGCTGTACCAGGCAACGCATCGCAGGCACCCCGACAACCAGCAGGATCCGATCCGCTTCAAGAATGGCGTGAAGGCGCTCGAGGAGTCGTTGCGCAGGCAGTATCCGAACCGCGAGACGCGCGCGCTGCTCGAGCCGTTCCACGCGCTCGCCGAGAACGCGGCCTTCTGGAACCGTTCGCTCGACGGGCTGGCCGTGCTCGGCGCCCCGGACTTCTTCAGGGCGTATCGCCTGCAGCGCGTCGTTCCCGAACGCGCGATCGTCGCCGATTCGTTCCACCTGAAGCCGCTGCTGCGCGTGCTGCAGTCGGCCGATCGCTATCGCATCCTCGGCCTGAGCCGCAACGAGGCGAAGCTCTACGAGGGCAACCGCGACACGCTCGACGAGGTCGAATGGCTGGCCGGCGTTCCGCGCACGCCGGCCGACGTGCTCGGCGACGAGCGTGATGTCGAGCGCGCCACGCGCCATTACGGCGTTCCCGGTTCAGGGAAGGTCACGCGCCACGGCACCGACGTCAAGCAGGACGCGGTCGACCGTGACACCGAGCGCTTCTTCCGCGAAGTGGATCGCGGCGTGCTCGCCGAGCACGGCGGCCGCGACGCCTCGCCGCTGCTGCTCGCGGCGTTGCCCGAGAACCATCACCTGTTCCGTCGCGTGAGCCGCAACCCCGCGCTGGCCTCGGCGGCGCTGTACTCGCATCCCGATTCGATGCCGCTCGAAGCGCTGCGCACGCGGGCCTGGGAACTGGTGCAGCCGTACTACCTCGAGCGGCTGGACGGGCTGGTCGGCGCGTTCGAAGCGGCGCGCGCGCGTCATCTCGCCTCGGGCGATCTCGCCGACATCGGCAACGCAGTCGTCGCCGGACGCGTGGCGACGCTGCTGATCGACGCCGATCGCGTGGTTCCCGGCGGCTTCGATGCGCAGACCGGCGCCGTGCGCTTCGACGATCTCGCGCACCCCGGCATCGACGACCTGCTCGACGACCTCGCCGAGGCGGTGCTTCGGCAGGGCGGCGAGGTGGTCGTCGTGCCGTCCGAACGCATGCCGGTGCAGAGCGGCGCGGCGGCCACCTACCGCTACTGATTCACGTCGCGCGGGGCCGGCGCTGCGGGTCGGCCCCGCGGCGGCGGCGAGCATCGGCGAGCGTCGGTCCGCAGCGGCGGCAGCGAGCGCCGGTCCGCAGCATCGGCGAGGACCCGGCCCCGCGGCGCCGGCGCCTGTCGTCAGGCGTCGGGAAACGCCGCCGCCTTGCCGAGGATCGACTCGACGAGCGACTGCGGCCCCTGTATCGCGCTGCGCTGATGGTAGAACGCCAGCGCGCGCAGGCCGCCCAGTTCCTCGCCGCCGCCGGCGCGGCCCGGACCGCCATGCAGCGACATCGGCATCACGTTGCCGTGGCCGGTATGCGTCTTCGCGACGGCGGGCGTCACCACGTGCACGCGGCCGTGCGCGTGCCCGATCTCGATCGCCGCGCGTTCGGCGAAATCCTCGTCGGCGGTGAACACCGAGGCGACCAGCGACCCGGCGCCGCGGCGCGCCAGCGCGAAGGCGTGCCCGGCGTCGCGATACGGGACGACGGTGGCGACCGGACCGAACACCTCGACCTCGTGCACGAGGCTCGATGCGTCGGCGTCGTCCACCGCGAACAGGTGCGGCATCGCGAACGCGCCGACCGACGCGTCCGCGTCGACGAGCGCGGCCTCGTCGCCGGCGTATACGCGCTTCGCCTCGCCGGCGAGCGCGCCGATGCCTTCGCGCACGGCGTTCGCCTGCGCGCGGCTGGCCAGCGATCCCATCCGCACGCTCTCGTTGCGTGGGTTGCCGACCTTCACGGCGGCGAGCGCCGACGCGATCGCGTCGGCCGCTTCGCGTGCCTGCTCCTGCGGGACGAGCACGCGGCGGATCGCCGTGCATTTCTGGCCCGACTTGATCGTCATCTCGCGCACGATTTCGCGCACGGCCGATGCGAAGGCGTCCGAGCCCGGCGTCGCGTCGGGGCCGAGCAGCGCGCTGTTCAGGCTGTCGGTCTCGGAGTTCATCCGCACGCCGTGGCGCAGCACCGCCGCGTGCTCGCGGATCGCGCGCGCAGTGTCGGCCGAGCCGGTGAACGACAGCAGGTCGAAGGGCTGCAGCGCATCGAGCAGGCCGTCGCTCGAGCCGCAGACGACCGATAGTGCGCCGTCGGGCAGCACGCCCGCCGCGACGACGTCGGCGACCATGCGCTGCGTGAGCCAGGCAGTGGCGCTGGCCGGCTTGACGACGACCGGCACGCCCGAGAGCAGTGCCGGAGCGGCTTTCTCCCACAGGCCCCAGGCCGGGAAGTTGAAGGCGTTGATGCACAGCACGAGGCCGCGCTGCGGAGTGAGCACATGCCCACTCTGGAAGCTGCCGTCCTTGCCGAGGCGTGCGGCCGCGCCGTCGGTGAGCCAGCGCGCGTCGCCGAGCTTCGCGCCCCAGCGGGCGTATTGGCCGAGCGTGAAGATCGCGCCGTCGATGTCGACCGCGGAGTCGTTGCGCGTCGTGCCCGAGTTCTGCAGCGCGATGTCGAACCAGGCGTCGCGCTGGCTTTGCAACGTCTCGGCGACGCGGGCAAGAAGCGCCGCGCGCTCTCCGTAGGTGAGCGCTCGCAACGCCGCCCCGCCGCGCTGACGGGCGTAATCGAAACCTTCGGCCAGATCCAGTCCGACCGAGGAGATGCGAACCAGTTCGGTGCCGAGCACCGGGTCGAACAGCGGCGTGCCGGCGCCCGAGCCGGTCTGCCAGCGTCCGCCGAGATGGTTGTCGAGCAAAGGGGTCATGGCGGCTCCGGGAAGGGGCATGAACCGAGGGGCATGAACGATAGTGCTTTTCTTCAGCGGCAGTCAAGCACTAGAATGCATGTCGAACCGATCTTGCCGACTGGCGAATTCCATGCGCGCCTCTCCTGATTTCGAAGCGTCCGCGACGCGGCCCGAGAGCAGCAGCTCTGTCGCATCGAATGCGGGCGCTGGCTCTGCCGCCGTTCCGTCGACAGCCGCCTCTGCCGCCGTTCCGTCGACCGTCGCCTCTGCCACCGTTCCGTCGAACGCCGCCTCTGCGGCCGTCCCGTCGAACGCCGCGTCTGCGGCCGTCCCGTCGAACGCGACCGCCGCCTCTGCCACCCTCGCTTCGCAGGGCAACGGCCTCGACGAGCCCGCAGTCGCGGCGGCGACCGTGCTGCCGGCGCTCGCCGAGCGCGTGCGCACGCTGCGCGCCCGCCGCGGACTGACGCGCAAGGCGCTGGCCGCCGCCGCCGGTATCTCCGAGCGGCACCTGGCGAACCTCGAGCACGGCACCGGCAACGCGTCGATCCTGATCCTCCACCAGCTCGCCGCCGCGCTGCATTGTGCGCTGGCCGAGCTGGTCGGCGACGTAACCACCGACTCGTCGGAATGGCTGCTGATCCGCGAGCTGCTGGAGAACCGCTCGGAGGCCGACCTTCGACGCGCGCGCCTGAAGCTCTCGGAGCTGTTCGACAACGCCACCGGCGACGAGCGGCTGCGGCGCAGCCACATCGCGCTGGTCGGGCTGCGCGGTGCGGGCAAGTCGACGCTCGGGCGCATGCTCGCCGAGGACCTCGGCTTTCCCTTCGTCGAACTGGGGCGCGAGATCGAGAAGCTCGCCGGCTGCGGCATCCCGCAGATCCACTCGCTGTACGGCGCCAACGCGTATCGGCGCTACGAGCGGCGTGCCGTCGAGGAAGTGATCCAGATCTTCCCCGAAGTCGTCATGGCGACCCCGGGCGGACTCGTCTCCGACAGCGCCACTTTCAACCTCGTGCTCGCGCACTGCTACACGGTGTGGCTGCAGGCCGATCCCGAAGACCACATGCGGCGCGTGCGCGAGCAGGGCGACCTGCGTCCGATGTCCGGCCCGGGCGCGATGGAAGACCTGCGCCGCATCCTCGCCGGACGTGCGTCGTTCTATGCGAAGGCCGACCTCACCTACCGGACGAGCGGCAAGACGCTCGAGCAGGCCTTCGCCGGTCTGCGCGCCCAGGTGCGCGCGGCGATCGCCGAAGTGGGCTGAGGCTCGCCCGAGGCAGAGGCCCGCTGCGAAAAGCTGCGTTTCTGCGCGCGAAACGGTTTGCGCAGCGAAAAGCGCCGCTTTATGCAGCGCGGCAAAGAGCGCCGCGAGCTGCCGACGCGTAACCCCCGCGCAGGGAGGCCCCCCCGCCGGTGCCATGAGCCGACGCGCTCCGCGCTTCCCTTGGCCGAGCCCCGAGCCCCGAGCCCCGAGCCGCCGAGCCCCGAGCCGCCGAGCCCCGAGCCGCCGAGCCCCGAGCCCCGAGCCCCCGAGCCCCGAGCCGCCGAGCCCCGAGCCCCGAGCCCCCGAGCCCCGAGCCCCCGAGCCCCCGAGCGGGGTTCTCACGCCGCCGTGCCCCGGCGGGGTCATTCTCATGAACCCGGCCGCGCGCCGCCTGACGGCCTGCTTCCCTAGCCGGCGCCTGCTTGATGCGCATTAACCCCGACATGCATTGGAGTGCTTGACAGCGGAATTTGAATGCATCATGATGCATGAACCCGCCACCCATCGGCACTATATTGCATAACGCCCCGTCCGCCGCGCAGACCCGGACGGGGAGAGTCCAGAGGAGCCGCCCCGATGACCATTTCCGCCCCCGTTGCCTCGCCCGCCGCCCCGTCGAATCCCGCGGCCGTCCCCAACGACGCCGACCATGCTGACCGCGCCGGCGCGTCCCGGCAGTCGTCGAACGGCGCGTCTCCTGCTCCGGTCGACTACCGCACCGACCCGTCGAAATACCGGCACCTGAAGCTGTCCTTCGACGGCCCGGTCGCCACGCTGTCGCTCGACATCGACGAGGACGCCGGCATCCGCCCCGGCTACAAGCTGAAGCTGAACTCCTACGACCTCGGCGTCGACATCGAGCTGCACGACGCGCTGCAGCGCATCCGCTTCGAACACCCCGAGGTGCGCACCGTCGTCGTCACCAGCCTGAAGGACCGCGTGTTCTGCTCGGGCGCCAACATCTTCATGCTCGGCACCTCGTCGCACGCCTGGAAGGTGAACTTCTGCAAGTTCACCAACGAGACGCGCAACGGCATCGAAGACTCGAGCCGCCACTCGGGGCTGAAGTTCGTCGCCGCGCTGAACGGCTCGTGCGCCGGCGGCGGCTACGAGTTGGCGCTGGCCTGCGACGACATCGTGCTGGTGGACGACCGCTCGTCGGCCGTGTCGCTGCCCGAGGTGCCGCTGCTCGGCGTGCTGCCGGGTACCGGGGGCCTGACGCGCGTCACCGACAAGCGCCGCGTGCGCCACGACCTCGCCGACATCTTCTGCACGACCACCGAGGGCGTGCGCGGCCAGCGCGCGAAGGACTGGCGCCTGGTCGACGAGATCGCCCGCCCGCAGCAGTTCGCGCAGGTGGTCGCCGAGCGCGCGCAGGCGCGCGCCGCCGAGAGCGATCGTCCGGCCGACGCCAAGGGCGTGGCGTTGCCGCGCATCGAGCGCACGGTGGACGACGCCGGCTACCACTATCGCTTCGTCGACGTGCAGATCGATCGCACGCGGCGCACCGCCACTTTCACGGTGAAGGCGCCGCAGGGCGCGCAGCCGGCCGACGTCGACGCGATCGTCGGCGCCGGCGCCGCCTGGTGGCCGCTGCAGATGGCGCGCGAACTCGACGACGCGATCCTGTCGATGCGCACCAACGTGCTCGACATCGGCATCTGGCTGCTGCGCACCGAGGGCGACGCCGCCGCGGTGAAGCAGATGGACGAGACGCTGGCGAAGCACGCGAGCCACTGGTTCGTGCGCGAGACGATCGGCATGCTGCGGCGGACGCTCGCGCGGCTCGACGTCTCCTCGCGCACGCTGTTCGCGCTCGTCGAGCCGGGTTCGTGCTTCGTCGGCACGCTCGCCGAGCTGGCCTTCGCCGCCGACCGCGCGTACATGCTGATGCTGCCCGACGAGCCGCAGAAAGCGCCGAAGATCACGCTCACCGAAGCGAATTTCGGCTGGTACCCGATGGTCAACGGCCAGTCGCGCCTCGAGCGCCGCTTCTACGAGGAGCGCGAGCCGCTGCAGGCCGCGCGCGCCACGATCGGCGAGCCGCTCGACGCCGAGCGCGCCGAGAAGCTCGGCCTCGTCACCGCCGCGCTCGACGACATCGACTGGGCCGACGAGATCCGCATCGCGATCGAGGAGCGCGCGTCGATGTCGCCCGACGCGCTCACCGGGCTGGAAGCGAACCTGCGCTTCGCGAGCAGGGAAACGATGGAGACGCGCATCTTCGGGCGTCTCACCGCATGGCAGAACTGGATCTTCAACCGCCCCAATGCCGTCGGCGACAAGGGCGCGCTGAAGCTGTACGGCAAGGGCGAGAAAGCGGCCTTCGACTGGAACCGCGTTTAACGGACATCGGGAGCGAACCCATGAGCACGATCGACTACAGCGACAAGATTCCCAACAACGTCAACCTGTCGGAGGACCGCACGCTGCAGCGTGCGCTCGAGCACTGGCAGCCGGGCTTCCTCGACTGGTGGAAGGACATGGGGCCCGACAACTCGCGCAACTTCGACGTCTACCTGCGCACGGCGATCAGCGTGGACCCGAGCGGCTGGGCGCAGTTCGGCTACGTGAAGATGCCCGACTACCGCTGGGGCATCTTCCTGAACCCGGCCGAAGCCGATCGGAAGATCCACTTCGGCGACCACCAGGGCGAAGCCGCCTGGCAGGACGTGCCCGGCGAGCACCGCGCGAACCTGCGCCGCATCATCGTCACGCAGGGCGACACCGAGCCCGCGTCGGTCGAGCAGCAGCGCCACCTCGGCCTCACCGCGCCGAGCTTGTACGACATGCGCAACCTGTTCCAGGTGAACGTCGAGGAAGGCCGCCACCTGTGGGCGATGGTCTACCTGCTGCACCGTTATTTCGGCCGCGACGGTCGCGAGGAAGCGGAAGCGCTGCTCGCGCGCCGCTCGGGCGACGCCGACAACCCGCGCATCCTCGGCGCCTTCAACGAGAAGACGCCCGACTGGCTGTCCTTCTTCATGTTCACCTACTTCACCGACCGCGACGGCAAGTTCCAGCTCGCCGCGCTCGCCGAATCGGGCTTCGACCCGCTCGCGCGCACGACGAAGTTCATGCTCACCGAGGAAGCGCATCACATGTTCGTCGGCGAGTCGGGCGTCTCGCGCGTGGTGCAGCGCACCTGCGACGTGATGAACCAGCTGAAGACCGACGACCCGGCGAAGGTCCGCGCCGCGGGCGCCATCGACCTGCCGACGATCCAGCGCTATCTGAACTTCCACTTCAGCGTGACGATCGACCTGTTCGGCGCCGACCAGTCGTCGAACGCCGCGATCTTCTACAGCTCGGGGCTGAAGGGCCGCTTCGACGAAGGCAAGCGCACCGACGATCACAAGCTGCACGGCAGCAACTACCCGGTGCTCGACGTGGTCGACGGCGGGCTGGTCGAGCGCGAAGTGCCGATGCTCAACGCGCTGAACGAAGTGCTGCGCGACGACTACATCAAGGACTCGATTGCCGGCGTGAACCGCTGGAACCGCGTCATCGAGAAGGCGGGCATCCCGTTCCGCCTGAAGGTGCCGCACAAGGCCTTCAACCGGCACATCGGCACGCTCGCCGGGCTGCGCGTCTCGCCCGAAGGCAAGGTGGTGTCCGAAGCCGAGTGGAAAGCGCACGAGAACGAGTGGCTGCCGAGCGCCGAAGACCGCGCCTTCGTCGCCTCGCTGATGGGGCGCGTCGTCGAGCCGGGCAAGTTCGCCGGCTGGATCGCGCCACCGGTGATGGGCATCAACCGCCAGCCGATCGACTTCGAATACGTGCGTTTCAACTGAAGCCCGGGAAGGGCGCGCTCCCAGGGGCGCGTCCGTGACCGGAGGCGTCCGGCTCCGTCCGGGCGCGTCCGCTCCGGCGCGTGCCCGACGGGCGCTCGCCGTCCGGTCCGCGATACCGAACGCCCAGGAACTCCCGAAGATGTCTGCCGTCACCGCCGAACTCGTGCCGCCGTCGTCCGCTCCCGCGAATCCCGCCGGCGATGTCGTCATCCGCCAGCACCTGATCGACCCCGAGATCTGCATCCGCTGCAACACCTGCGAGGAAGCGTGTCCGGTCGGCGCGATCACGCACGACGAGCGCAACTACGTCGTCAAGCCCGACGTCTGCGAAGGCTGCATGGCCTGCGTGCCGCCGTGCCCCACCGGCGCGATCGACAACTGGAGGCGCATCCTGAAGAGCGCCGCGTATCCGATCGCCGAGCAGTTCCTGTGGGACGAGTTGCCGGACGAGGCGCCGCTGCCCGAAGGCATTGCCGACGGCGCAACGCCGAGCCAGGCCGAAGCCGAGGCCACTGCGCAGGCCGAGGCGCTGGTCGCCTCCGCCGCGTCCTTCGGCTCGCCCGAACCGGTGGCTGCGACGGCCGCGAAGCGCCCGGGCTCGACGATCAAGCCGTGGTCGGCGGCGCATCCGTACGCCAATCTCTACGGACCGAAGAACCCGGTGACGGCCACCGTCGTCGGCAACTACCGCGTCACCGAAGCCGACGCGTCGAGCGTCACCCACCACATCGTGCTCGACTTCGGCGCGATGCCCTTTCCGGTGCTCGAAGGCCAGTCGATCGGCATCGTCGCGCCCGGCGTGGACGCGCGCGGCAAGCCGCATCATCCGCGCCAGTATTCGGTGGCCAGCCCGCGCAACGGCGAGCGCCCCGGCTACAACAACGTCGCGCTCACCGTGAAGCGGGTCACCGTCGATCACCAGGGCCGGCCGGTGACCGGCGTGTGCTCGAACTACGTCTGCGACCTGAAGAAGGGCGACACGGTGCAGGTCACCGGCCCCTTCGGCACGTCGTTCCTGATGCCGAACCATCCGCGCTCGAACCTGCTGATGATCTGCACCGGCACCGGCAGCGCGCC
>JAJPEN010000053.1 GCA_021166835.1 Burkholderiaceae bacterium
GCTCGCCGCCGGCAAGCTGCCCAAGGTCGCGCTGGTCGCCTGCATGCGCAAGCTGCTGACCACGCTCAACGCCATGGTCCGAACCAACCAACCCTGGAACAACTCGCTTCACGGCGTTTGACTTCGAAGACGGTTACTCAGTACTGCACTTAGTACTGCGCTGCGGCAGTCGATGCGCCGGACAACGCGGCCGCCTGCCGAATCGCGGCGAGCAGACTCGCCGGGTCTGCGAGGCCGCGCCCGTCGGCGCCCGTTTGTCCGGCCTTGTCGAAAGCCGTGCCGTGATCCGGGCTCGTGCGAACGAAAGGCAGGCCGAGCGTGACGTTCACCCCGTCGTCGATGCCGAGGTACTTCACCGGGATGAGCCCCTGGTCGTGATACATCGCGACGACGAGATCGAACTCGCGCATCCCGCGGGCGCGCATGAATACGGTATCGGGAGCGAAGGGGCCGCTCACTTCGATGTGCTCGGCCCGCGCCCGCGCGACGGCAGGGCCGATGATCTCGATCTCCTCGCGACCGAACAGCCCGCCTTCGCCGGCGTGCGGGTTCAGCCCGGCGACCGCGATGCGCGGCCGCGCGATGCCGGCGCGGCGCATCGAGGCGTTCGCGATCCGGATCGTGCGCAGGATGCCGTCGGCATCGAGCTGCTCGATTGCCTCGCGCAGCGCGACGTGGATCGACACGAGCACGACCCGCAGTTCAGGATTGGCCAGCATCATCCGCACCTCGACGCCACCGGCGAGCTCGGCGAGCAGTTCGGTGTGGCCCGGAAAGCGGTGGCCGGCCGCGTGCATCGCTTCCTTGGCGATCGGCGCGGTGACGACGGCGCGCACCTCGCCGCGCAACGCCAGCTCCGCGGCGCGCACGATGCAGCGGTACGCCGCGTCGCCGGCGCGCGCATCGATGCGGCCCACCGCGAGATCGGGCAGCGCGACGACGTCGTCGACGTCGGCGGGCATCGGCAGCGACAGCCGCGCCGCCTCGCGCGCCAGCCAGCGGGCGTCGCCGATCACGCGCAGGGGTACCTGCAGCGAGCGATCGGCGCAGGCCTTGAGTACGATTTCCGGTCCGATCCCGCAGGCGTCGCCCATCGTGATCGCGATCGGACGCTCGGCGGCCGCGGCGGTGGCGTCGGGCGCCGGGGCGTACGCGGGATCGCGGATCGACGGGGCAGGCATCGCATCGATTCTACGGCCGCGATGCCGGTCCGGGCATCTGCGCACGGCTTAGACTTGATGGATGGACTCGGGCGAAGCGCGGCGAACGCGCGGAAGGGGGAACGGGGTGAACAGCGGTAACGGTGGTGCGGAATTAGCGGCCGAATTGGGGGCCATTCGCTCGGGCGGGCCGAAGGGGGATACGGCGGTGCCCGCCGAGGACGCGGCGCCGATCGAGGTCGGGCACTGGATCGGCGGTGCGGTGGCGCCGCCGCGCGCCGGCCAGCGTCACGCGACGCTGTGGAACCCGGCGACCGGGCGCGAACGCGGCCGCGTGGCGCTGGCCGATGCGGCGGAAGTGGACGCTGCCGTGCAGACGGCCGCGGGCGCTTTCCCTGCCTGGTCGGCCACGCCGCCGGTGCGCCGCGCCCGCGTGATGTTCCGCTTCCGCGAGCTGGTCGAGACGCATCTCGACGAACTCGCCGGGCTGATCGTCGCCGAGCACGGCAAGATTCTTTCCGACGCTAAGGGCGAGGTGCAGCGCGGGCTCGAAGTGGTCGAGTTCGCCTGCGGCATCCCGCAGCTGCTCAAGGGCGAGTTCAGCGAGCAGGCGGGCCCCGGCATCGACGCGCATTCGGTGCGCCAGCCGCTCGGGGTGTGCGTCGGCATCACGCCGTTCAACTTCCCGGCGATGGTCCCGATGTGGATGTTCCCGGTGGCGATCGCCTGCGGGAATACTTTCGTGCTGAAGCCTTCCGAGCGCGATCCGTCGGCTTCGCTGCTGATCGCGCAGCTGCTGCGGCGCGCCGGCCTGCCCGACGGCGTATTCAATGTCGTGCAGGGCGATCGCGAGGCGGTCGAGTCGCTGCTCGCGCATCCGCAGGTTGCCGCGGTGAGCTTCGTCGGCTCCACTGCCATCGCGCGTTCGGTCCACGAGACCGCGTCGCATCACGGCAAGCGCGTCCAGGCGCTGGGTGGGGCGAAGAACCACATGGTCGTGATGCCCGATGCGGATCTCGACCAGGCGGTCGACGCGCTGGTCGGCGCGGCCTACGGCTCGGCGGGCGAGCGCTGCATGGCGGTGTCGGTCGCAGTCGTCGTCGGCGGCGTGGCGGACGTGCTGGTCGAACGGTTGGCCGAGCGCGTGCCGCGCATCCGCGTCGGAGCGGGTACCGATCCGGACGCCGAGATGGGTCCGCTGGTCACCGCCGCGCATCGCGAGCGCGTGCTGCGCTACATCGACGCCGGCGTCGACGAAGGCGCGACGCTCGTGGTCGACGGCCGGGCGGCGTCGGCCCCCGATGGCGGCGACGGCTTCTTCGTCGGCGGCACCTTGTTCGACCGCGTCGAGCCGCACATGACGATCTACCGTGACGAGATCTTCGGGCCGGTGCTGTCGATCGTTCGCGCCGATTCCTTCGAGCAAGCGCTTACTCTCGTCAACGGGCACGAATACGGCAACGGCGTGGCGATCTTCACGCGCGACGGCGATGCGGCCCGCGAGTTCGCCTCGCGCGTGCAGGTGGGCATGGTCGGCGTGAACGTGCCGATTCCGGTGCCGATGGCCTTCCACTCGTTCGGCGGCTGGAAAGCGTCGCTCTTTGGCGATCACCACGTCTACGGGCCCGAGGGCGTGCGCTTCTACACCAGGCTGAAGGCGGTGATGCAGCGTTGGCCCACCGGCATCCGCGCCGGCGCCGACTTTTCGATGCCCACCTCGGAGTGAGCCAATGAGCGTTGCGAAGGCGTGGACCTGGCTCGTCGTGGCGGGGCTGTTCGAGATCGTCTGGGCGCTCGGGCTGAAGTACAGCGATGGCTTCTCGCGGCTATGGCCGTCGGTGGTCGTCGTGGTGGCTGCGGCGGCGAGCTTCTGGCTGCTGGCGATCGCGATGCGCGTGCTGCCTGCGGGAACGGCCTACGCGGTGTGGACGGGGATCGGCGCGACGGGCACCGCGCTGCTCGGCATCGCGCTGCTCGGCGAATCGGCGAACGTGGCGCGGCTCGTCTGCATCGGGTTGATCGTCGCCGGCGTGCTCGGCCTGAAAGCCACTGCCGGCGACTGACAGAGTTTCCTGCTTCGGAGAGATGGCGATGACGATGCAACTGAAGGACATGCGGCTGCTCAAGCGCAACGGCTACATCGACGGCAAGTGGGTCGATGCGGATTCGGGCCGGAGCTTTCGCGTCACCGACCCGGCGAGCGGACAGACGATCGCGGAGCTGAGCGACATGGGCGTGGCCGAGACGAAGCGCGCCATAGCCGCGGCTTCGCGCGCGCTGCCCGCCTGGCGCGCCAGGACGGCGAAGGAGCGCGGCGCGATCCTGCGTCGCTGGTACGACCTCGTGCTCGCGCATGCAGAAGATCTCGGGCTGCTGATGACCACCGAGCAGGGCAAGCCGCTCGCCGAGGCGCGCGGCGAGGTCGCCTATGGCGCGTCGTTCATCGAGTGGTTCGCCGAGGAGGGTCGCCGCGTCTACGGCGACGTCATCCCCGCCAACGCGCCCGATCGGCGCCTGCTCGCGATCAAGCAGGGGATCGGCGTGTGCGCGGCGATCACGCCATGGAATTTCCCGATCGCGATGATCACGCGCAAGGTGGCGCCGGCTTTCGCCGCCGGCTGCACGGTGGTGGCGAAGCCGGCCGGCGCGACGCCGCTGTCGGCGCTGGCGCTGGTCGAGCTGGCCGAGCAGGCCGGCTTTCCGGCGGGCGTCTTCAACATGGTCGTCACCGGAACGCAGTCGTCGAAGATCGGCGAGGAGATGTGCACGAACCCGGTCGTGCGCAAGGTGTCGTTCACCGGCTCCACCGAGGTCGGCCGCATCCTGCTGCGCCAGTCGGCCGACACGATCAAGAAGCTCTCGCTCGAACTGGGCGGCAACGCGCCCTTCATCGTCTTCGACGACGCCGATCTCGACGCAGCGGTGGAGGGCGCGATCGCATCGAAATATCGCAATGCCGGGCAGACCTGCGTCTGCGCGAACCGCATCTACGTGCAGGCGGGCGTCTACGACGCGTTCGCGCAGAAGCTCGCGGCGCGCGTGTCGCAGTTCAAGGTCGGGCCGGGCGTCGAGGAAGGCGTCGTGATCGGACCGCTGATCGACGACAAGGCGGTCGAGAAGGTCGAGGAGCACGTGGCCGACGCATTGGCGCAGGGCGCGAAGCTCACGCTGGGCGGCAAGCGCCATTCGCGCGGCGGCCTGTTCTTCGAGCCGACGATCCTCACCGGCGTGCGCTCGTCGATGCGCGTCGCGCGCGAGGAGACCTTCGGGCCGGTGGCGCCGCTGTTCCGCTTCGACACCGACGACGAGGCGATCGCGATGGCCAACGACACCGAGTTCGGGCTCGCCGCGTATTTCTATTCGCGCGACATCGGGCGGATCTTCCGGGCGGCCGAAGCGATCGAGTCGGGGATGATCGGCGTGAACACCGGGCTCATCTCCACCGCGGAAGCGCCTTTCGGCGGGGTGAAGCAGTCGGGCCTGGGCCGGGAAGGCTCGCGCTACGGTATCGAGGAGTACCTCGAGATCAAGTATCTGTGCCTGGCCGGTATCTGAACGAAGCACGGGAATCTCGGGGGAGGAGGGGCGATGCCGATCCGGATGCGCGCGGCAGTGCTGCGCGAGATCGGGCTGCCGGCGCCGTACGAGCGGAGCCGGCCGCTGTCGATCGAGGAAGTGGAGCTGGACGGGCCGGGGCATGGGGAAATCCTCGTACGCATCCACGCGGCGGGGCTGTGCCACTCCGACCTCTCCGCAATCAACGGCGACCGTCCGTGGCCGCTGCCGATCGTGCTCGGCCACGAGGCAGCGGCCGAGGTCGTCGAACTGGGCGAGGGAGTAGACGACCTGGCGGTCGGCGACCACGTCGCGCTGGTCTTTCGTCCGGGCTGCGGCAGTTGCGCACGTTGCGCTGTGGGACGTCCGGCCCTGTGCATTCCCGGGGGGCAGGCGAACAACGGCGGAACGCTGCTCGGGGGGCAGCGCAGGCTGCGCGCGCTCGCCGGGAGTGGAGCGGATGGCTTGCTGAACCATCATCTCGGCTGCGCCGCTTTTGCCGAGTATGCGACGGTCTCGCGTCGGTCGGCGGTGCGCATCGATCCCGATCTCCCGTGGGAGGAAGCTGCGCTCTTCGGGTGCGCGGTAGTCACCGGAGCCGGGGCCGTCGTCAATACGGCGAAGGTCGAGGCGGGGTCGACGGTGGCGGTCGTGGGGCTGGGGGGTGTGGGTTTTTCGGCGCTGCTCGCGGCGCAGGCAGCGGGCGCCCGCACCGTGATCGCGGTCGACCGGCTGCCGTCGAAGCTGGCAAAAGCCCGTGAACTGGGGGCAACGCATTGCTTCGAGGCGACATCTCCCGATATCGTCGCGCAAGTCAAGGAGACGACGGGAGGCGGCGCGGACTACACCTTCGAGATGGCGGGCAGCGTCGATGCGCTCGAACTGGCGTATCGGCTGGCATGCACTGGCGGTACGACCGTCACGGCGGGCCTGCCCAATCCGAATGCGCGGTGGTCGCTGCAGGCGGTATCGCTGATCGGGGAGGAGCGGACGCTGAAGGGCAGCTACCTTGGATCCTGCGTGCCGTCGCGCGACATTCCGCGCTTCATCGCGCTCTATCGCGCGGGCAAGCTTCCGGTCGATCGGCTGCTGTCAGAACAGATTCAGCTCGACGACATCCATCCGGCGCTCGATCGCTTGGCGCGCGGGGAGTCGATTCGTCAGGTCATTCGGATGGCCTGAAAGAAGGAATGGCTGGATTGGCGTTTCACGTGAAACATCGCCGGCTGCCCTCCGGCAACACGCTTCCTTCGCAGTTCGCTATTTCGCGTCGATGGACCGCGTCGAGACGGTCGTCATAGGCGCCGGCGTCGTTGGCCTGGCCATCGCTCGCGCGCTCGCCGCATCGGGTCGCGAGGTCGTCATCGTCGAGCGCGCAACTTCGTTCGGAACCGAAACCAGTTCGCGCAACAGCGAGGTGATCCATGCGGGGCTCTACTATCCGCCCGGATCGTTGAAAGCGGAGCTGTGCATCGAAGGCGCGGCCCGCCTGTACGCATATTGCCGAGAACGACAGATCCCGCACCGACGCTGCGGCAAGCTGATCGTCGCCTGCGAAGACGACGAACGCGGGGCGTTGGCGTCGATCGCCGAACGAAGCGCGGCCTGCGGCGGCGGGCCGCTGCAGTGGCTCGACCGGCCGGAGCTGCTTGCGCTCGAGCCGGCGCTGCGCGGCACGGCCGCTCTGCTTTCGCCGAACACCGGGATTGTCGACAGCCATGAGTTGGTGCGGGCGCTGCTGGCCGACGCCGAGGATCATGGTGCGACGCTGGCGGTTGCGAGCCAGGCAGTCGGAGCCGAGGCGACAGCGAGCGGTTTCGTGCTGCGCGTCGTATCGGAAGGGGCGGAGCTTCGCCTCGCGGCGGGGGAACTGGTGAACGCGGCCGGGCTGGGTGCGCAGGAGTTCGCAGCGCGGATCGACGGGCTTGCGCCGCAGACGATTCCCCCGCTGTACCTGGCGAAGGGCAGTTATTTCACGACTTCCGCGCGCGTGCCCTTCTCCCGTCTCGTCTACCCCGTGCCGGACGAGGCCGGGCTGGGAGTACATCTCACGCTCGATCTCGGCGGCCAGGCGCGCTTCGGCCCGGATGTCGAATGGGTATCGACGATCGACTACCGCGTCGACGCGCACCGTGCCGCTTCGTTCGAGGCGCAGGTGCGTCGGTACTGGCCCACGTTGCCGGCGGGGTCGCTGCAGCCGGCGTACTCAGGGATTCGGCCGAAGCTGGTGGGATCGGGCGGGGCGGCTGCCGACTTCCGCATCGACGGCGCCGAAGTGCACGGAGTGCGGGGGCTTGTATGTCTGTATGGGATCGAGTCGCCGGGGCTCACGGCGTCGCTCGCCATTGCGGATCGGGTGCTGGAGGCGCTGGATCGACGGTAGGGCGGGGCGCGGGGGCCCCGGGGCACGACGCCGCACGGGGGCGGCGCGGGGCGCGGCGACACGCCGGCACGACGACTTGCGCGTTGCGAAACTGGCGAATCGGCTTGGTTCGGCGCGTTGGTGCCGGCTCGGTCTGTTTCGCTCCGGAAGCCGAGGAAGCTCAGCCTTGCTTCGATGTGCGGCTGGCGAACTTCAAATACATCCCCGCGCCAGGCGCAAGCGCCGCTTGGTCGAATAGACGCAGTCGCGCTCCAATATGTAGCCTTTTTGTTTGTGGAATCGATTCCACAAACCGGAACGCTTCAATTTGTAGCGCGGCCTTGATCCTGCTTCCCGTTCGAAGACGGGGAACTGATGCCGGCGTCGAACATCCTGACCCGGGAGCGGACGGCCTGCGGAATACGGCATTGCCGCATGCAACGACTTGCGTATGCAAGAGTGCCGCGTTGTGCAGCAATAGAGCGCGAGCGGCGCGCGACGGTTCCGTATACGGATGTAGGCCCCGAAGCTTCCTCCGGAGCTCCGGAGCTCCGACGCCCGACGCCCGACGCGCTGAGGCTCACACGCCGAGGCTCACACGCCGAGGCCGGCACGCCGAGGCCGACGCACCGAAGCTGACGCGTCGAAGCCGACGCGCCGAGTCCGATACGCCGAGTCCGATACGCCGAGCCCGATACGCCGAGCCCGACCCGGCGCTCCGAACTCCTGCGCTGCGCCGTTCCCTCGCGCGTTACGCTTCCTTTCGCTTCATCGGGCAGGTATTCAGGCCCAGCATGCTGTACATCGGGCAGCGGCCGATGAGGCCGGTCGCCAGCGGCACGATGCCGATCCAGCCCCAGACGCCGATGGTTCCCATCAGGGTGAGCGCGACCAACACCAGTCCGACGATGATACGAAGTGTGCGGTCCCAGGATCCCACATTGCGGTTCATCGAATTACCTCGCGTTTGCCGATGTGCAAAGATCATTCTCGGACGGCGTGCAATCCTCGCTTTGAGGACGATCAACACGCGTCCATATGGGCGCCCCCGGGACGGTTTCACGTGAAACATGCCTCCGTTCGGGGAGCTCCTTACCGCGGGACTAGCTTGCGCCGGCCACGCGTCGCATAGGGGAACCTCACGTTCCACGTGGAACAAACCGCAGCCCACTCGCCTTACGCCTTCCGGCCGCATAGCCGAAACCGCCCCCGTCCTATAATCTCGCCCTGATTCCCTCGCCCGCTTCGCGCAAGCCTTCGAAGCGCCACCCCCTGGATTCCACCGTGCATTCGATCGACTATCCGCAACCCTTCGACGTCATCGTCGTCGGAGGAGGGCACGCGGGCACGGAAGCCGCGCTCGCCGCGGCCCGGATGGGCGCACGAACGCTGCTGCTCACGCACAGTATCGAGACGCTGGGCCAGATGTCCTGCAACCCGTCGATCGGCGGGATCGGCAAGGGTCACCTGGTGAAGGAGGTGGATGCGCTCGGCGGTGCCATGGCCGCCGCCACCGACGAGGCAGGCATCCAGTTCCGGATCCTTAATCGCAGCAAGGGCCCGGCCGTGCGCGCCACCCGCGCGCAGGCCGACCGCGTCCTCTATCGGCAGGCGATCCGCTCGCGGCTCGAGCGACAGCCGAATCTCTGGCTGTTCCAGCAGGCGGTCGACGACCTGCTGATCGACGGGGATCGCGTCGCGGGCGCCGTGACGCAACTGGGTGTGCGCTTCCGCGCGCGCACCGTCGTTCTCACGGCCGGCACCTTCCTCAACGGGCTCGTTCACGTCGGGCTCGCGCACCATTCGGCCGGCCGCGCCGGCGACCCGCCGTCGATCTCGCTCGCGCAGCGTCTGCAGGAATTGCAGCTGCCGCAAGGGCGGCTGAAGACGGGGACGCCGCCGCGTATCGACGGGCGGACGATCGACTTTTCGCGCTGTGAGGAGCAGCCCGGCGACCTCGACCCGGTCCCGGTCTTCTCGTTCCTCGGCCGTTCCGAGCAGCATCCGCGCCAGTTGCCCTGCTGGGTTACGCATACCAACGAGCGGACGCACGAGATCATTCGCGGCGGACTGGATCGCAGTCCGCTCTACACCGGCGTCATCGACGGCATTGGTCCGCGCTATTGCCCGTCGATCGAGGACAAGATCCAGCGCTTCCGCGGCAAGAGCGCACACCAGATCTTCCTCGAGCCCGAAGGTCTGACGACGCACGAGTTCTACCCGAACGGCGTGTCGACGAGCCTGCCTTTCGACGTCCAGCTCGCCATGGTCCGCTCGATCGCCGGCCTGGAGAACGCGCATCTGCTGCGCCCCGGCTACGCGATCGAATACGACTATTTCGATCCGCGTGCGCTGCGCCCCTCGCTCGAGACGCGGGCGATCGGCGGGCTCTTCTTCGCCGGCCAGATCAACGGAACCACCGGCTACGAGGAGGCCGCCGCGCAGGGGCTGCTGGCCGGGATCAACGCCGCGCTGCAGGTACAGGAGCGCGAGCCCTGGTGCCCGCGCCGCGACGAGGCGTATCTCGGCGTGCTGGTCGACGACCTGGTGACGCGCGGCGTGACCGAACCCTATCGGATGTTCACCAGTCGCGCCGAGTACCGGCTCAGTCTCCGCGAAGATAACGCCGACCTGCGACTGACGGACGCCGGGCGCCGGCTCGGCTGCGTCGACGACGAGCGATGGGCAGCCTTCGAGCGCAAGCGCGAGGCCATCGAGCAGGAGCTGCAGCGCATGCGCGGCACGCGACTGGGCTCGCTGCCGGCGAACGCCGAAATCGAGCGACTCGCCTTCGATCGCGAGCAGTCGTTGGCCGATCTGATGCGCAGGCCCGAGGTGGACTACGAAGTGCTCGCGCGAATCGGCTCCGCCGTGCCCGACGACCCGGTCGTCGCCGAACAGGTCGAGATCCAGCTGAAATACGCGGGCTACATTGCCCGCCAGCAGGCGGAGATCGCACGCAGCGAGAGAAACGAGAGCTTCTCGATTCCCGAGGGCTTCGACTACTCGGCGGTGAAGGGCCTGTCTTTCGAGGTGCGGCAACGCCTGACGCAACAGCGTCCGACCACCGTGGGGCAGGCGGCGCGCATCTCCGGCGTCACGCCGGCGGCGATCTCTCTGCTCCTCGTGCACCTGAAGAAGCGCCAGCGCGAGCGCTCTGCGCCGGAGGATGGCGGTCAGCGTGCAGCCTGAGAGCGCGGCTCGCCTGCGCGCAGCGCTGCAGAGCGTGGATACCTGGCCTCAGGACTCTGCTGCGCAGCGGGCGCTCACTGATGCGCTACTGCGCTATCTCGCGTTGCTCGCGAAATGGAACCGAATCTACAACCTTACCGCGGTTCGTGACGCCGACCGGATGCTGGTCCAGCACCTGTTCGACTGCGCTGCGGTGGCAACTCCCCTGAAGCGACTGGTCGAGCGGCAGCGTTCGCTGCGGCCCGGCGGCAGCGATCACCACCGCGACCGCGCCGAAGGCCGGCCCCGCATCGTCGACGTCGGCAGCGGAGCGGGGCTGCCGGGCGTGGTGCTCGCGCTGCTGTGGCCCGAGGCCCATTTCGTTCTCGTCGAGCCGGTGGCCAAGAAAGCCGCCTTTCTGCAGCAGGTCAAGACGGAGTTGGCGCTCGCCAACATCGATGTCGCGCGCTGCAAGGCCGAGGACCTGCCGGCGACCGGCGCAGCGCCCGACGCCGTCGTCTGTCGCGCCTTCGCCTCGCTCGCCGATTACGCGACTGCCATCGAGTCCCTCGTCGGGCCATATACCGCCGTCGCGGCGATGAAGGCCCGCCTCGACGAAAACGAGAAGCGTGCGCTCACCAATGGCTGGCGGATCGCGGAAGAAATCGAGCTGCAGGTGCCCGAACTCGACGCCCGCCGCAGCCTCGTCGTTCTCGAGCGTCCTCGCGCGCAGGCAGGAGTGGAAACCACGTGACCAAAATCGAGAACAGACGTGAAAGCGGGCGCTCACATGCGCCAAAGATCTTCGTTGTCGCCAACCAGAAGGGGGGCGTCGGCAAGACGACCACGTCGGTGAATCTTGCTGCCGCGCTCGCCCGGCACGGCAAGCGCACGCTGCTCGTCGACCTGGACCCGCAGGGCAACGCGACGATGGGCAGCGGCATCGACAAGCGGGCGCTCGGGCGCTCGGTCTATCACGTGCTGATCGGTCTCGCCGACGTCGTCGACGCCACCCGCCGCTCCGAGAACAGCGGCTACGACGTGTTGCCGGCCAACCGCGACCTGGCGGGCGCAGAGCTCGACCTGGTCGATTTCGACGAGCGCGAATCGCGGTTGAAGGACGCGCTCGAAGCGGTGCTCGACCAGTACGACTTCGTGCTGATCGACTGCCCGCCGTCGTTGTCGCTGCTCACGTTGAACGGCTTCTGCGCCGCGCACGGCGTCGTCATCCCGATGCAGTGCGAGTACTTCGCGCTCGAGGGGCTGTCCGATCTGGTCAACACGATCAAGAAAGTGCATGCCAACTTCAACCCGGATCTGCAGGTGATCGGGCTGTTGCGCGTCATGTTCGACCCGCGCGTGACGCTCACGCAGCAGGTCTCCGCGCAGCTCGAGCAGCATTTCGGCGACAAGGTGTTCCGCACGATCATTCCGCGCAACGTCCGGCTGGCAGAGGCGCCGAGCTACGGCCTGCCGGGGATCGTTTTCGACCCGCAGTCGAAGGGCGCACGCGCCTATCTGCAGTTCGGCGCCGAGCTGGTCGAGCGCGTCGCCGGCTGGTCGCGGCGAGCCGCGCCGACGCCGACGCCGGCGGCAGCTGGACCCCCGCCCGCCGCGCCGACAGCCTCCGCGCCGCATCCCGCTTCCGCCCTTCCCGATTCCCCGGAGCCCTCCCGATGAGCAAGAACCCGAAGCTTCGCGTCAAGGGCCTCGGCCGCGGCCTCGACGCGCTGCTCGGCGGCGACGAGCCGTCCCGTTCCGAGCCGTCGCGCTCCGACGAGCCGGCGCGCGCGCTGCCGCTGGACGCGCTGCAGCCCGGTCGTTACCAGCCGCGCACCCGAATGGACGAGTCTTCGCTGCAGGAGCTTGCCGCGTCGATCCGCGGCCACGGCGTGATGCAGCCGATCGTCGTGCGTCCGATCGGCGAAGGCCGCTGGGAGATCATCGCCGGCGAGCGGCGCTACCGTGCGGCCGGCCTCGCCGGGCTCACCGAAGTGCCGGTAGTCGTGCGCGAGGTGTCCGACGAGCAGGCGCTCGCGATGGCGCTCATCGAGAACCTGCAGCGCGAGGATCTCAATCCGCTCGAGCAGGCGCAGGCCATCCGCCGCCTCACCGCGGAGTTCGGCTATTCGCACGAGCAGGCCGCCGACGCGCTCGGCCGATCGAGAAGCGCGACGACGAACCTGCTGCGCCTGCTGCAGCTGGCCGAGCCGGTGCAGACGATGCTGCTGGCCAGCGATCTCGACATGGGGCACGCGCGCGCGCTGCTCGCGCTCGACAAGGCCGAGCAGATCCTGCTGGCGCAGCGCGTTGTCGACCGGCGCCTGTCGGTGCGCGAAACCGAGCAGCTGGTGCAGCGTGCGCTGGCCGAAGCGCAGGGGAGCCCAAACGGCGCCAGCAGTCGCCGCCGCGCGCCCGACCGCGACCTCGAACGCCTGCAGGAGCGCATCGCCGATGCGCTCGCCACGCCGGTCGCGCTACGTTCGAACGCACGCGGTCGCGGCAGACTGACGATCTCTTTTTCGAGCCACGAGCAGTTCCAGGGTCTGCTCGACCGGCTGGGTATCGCCGCCGATTGACCCACGTCAAGCATCGCTATTGCAGTGCAGCAACCGGTTTGACCCATCTGGTAGCAAGGGCTAGAATCTCGCGTCTTTGCCCATGCGGGCCAATGGCCGCGGCCGATCCGTAATCGACATGTTGGCTGCCGTTGGACTGCAGATCGCTGCTGTCGCAGCCTTGGCCTTGTTCGCCGGGGGCTGGGCAGGCTGGGAAAGTGCCCGGTCGGTCATGCTGGGCGGAGCTGCGGCGATCATCCCGAATGCGTTGTTCGCGCTGCGCTTGACGCTGCACAGGAAACGCACGCCGGAGTCCTATCCGGTGGTCTTCTTCCTGTGGGAGTTCGTCAAGATCGGACTCACGATCCTGCTGCTGTTCTGGATCGTGAAGACGCAGGCGGACATCCGGTGGCTCTGGCTGCTCATCGGGCTGATCGCGGCGTTGCAGGCTCCGCTGTTCGCCATGGCCTTCGAGCGCAGTCCCCTGTCGAAGGGCAGGTCGTGACGATCCGATAACGGTTTTTGCACCGCATACGAGTCCATGGCAGCTGAAGCGCACGCACCGACCGCCTCAGAATACATCGTCCACCACCTGACGCACCTCAATTCCTCGGGTGGCGCGCAGAAGAACATCATCGACTTCGCGATCGTCAACTGGGACACCGTCTTCTGGTCGGTGATCACAGCGGTGCTCGCGGGCTGGCTGATGCACCGCGCCGCGCGGCTCATCACCACGGGTGCACCCAACCGTTTCGTCGGCGCCATCGAGTCGGTCGTCGAGTTCGTCCACGAGCAGGCGCGTGCGATCGTGCATGGCGACCTCACCTACGTTGCCCCGCTTGCGCTCGTCTCGTTCGTCTGGATTTTCCTGATGAACGCGATCGACCTGATCCCGGTCGACCTGTTTCCGCGCATTGCCGAGGTCTTCGGCATCCATTACATGCGCGCGGTGCCCACGGCCGACATCAACGGGACGATTTCGCTGTCGACCGTCGTCATCGCCTCGTCGCTCTACTACGGCGTCAAGGTCAAGGGCGCGAGCGGCTTCCTGCGCGAACTGTTCACCGCGCCTTTCGGCTCGCATTTCCTGCTGTGGCCGATCAATTTCGCGATGCAGCTCATCGAGTACCTGGCCAGGCTCGTCTCGCTCGGCATGCGGTTGTTCGGGAACATGTACGCCGGCGAACTCGTGTTCATGCTGATTGCCCTGCTCGGCGCCACCGTCACCTGGTGGGGCACGGGCCTGCATTTCCTCACCGGGTTGGCCTGGGCGATCTTTCACATCCTGATCATCACGCTGCAGGCGTTCATCTTCATGATGCTCGCGCTCGTCTACGTCGGGCAGGGCTTCGAGAAGCACTGATTCCTCGTTTTCGTCTCTCTCTTCACAGTCACTGCAACCGTCTTTCTCACGGAGTCCTAGAACATGACCAACGTTGCTCTCGTCGCCGTCGCATGCGGTCTGATCATCGGCCTGGGCGCCCTCGGCGCCTGCGTCGGCATCGGCATGATGGGCGGCAAGTACATCGAGGGCGCAGCACGCCAGCCCGAACTGATGGACAAGCTGCAGACGAAGATGTTCCTGCTCGCCGGCCTGATCGACGCAGCCTTCCTGATCGGCGTCGGTATCGCGATGATGTTCGCGTTCGCCAACCCGTTCCAGGGCTGATCGCAGGGATCCGGTCCATCCAGTTTCCAGGGGGTCTCACGTGAACCTGAACGCGACGCTCATCGTCCAGATCGTCGTCTTCCTCGCGTTGTGGTGGTTCACCGCGCGTTTCGTCTGGCCGCCGATCACGCGCGCACTCGATGCGCGCTCCGAGAAGATCGCCGAAGGCCTGGCCGCCGCCGACAAGGCGAAGGCCGATCTCGCCGCCGCCGAGCGGCGCGCCGAGCAGGAGCTGCAGCAGGCGCGGGCCGGCGCTTCCGAGGTGCGCAACGTCGCCGAACGGCAGGCCGCGGGAATCGTCGAGAATGCCCGCAACGAGGCAGCGCAGATCGTCGCGGCCGCACGCAACGCGGCCGAGGAAGAGGCGGTGCTCGCGGCGCAGCGGGCGCGCGAGCAGCTGCGCGAGCAGGTCGCCACGCTGGCGGTCGCCGGCGCCGAGCGCATCCTGCGCCGCGAGATCGACGCGAACCGCCACGCCGAACTGCTCGGCAACCTGAAGAACGAGCTGCACTGACATCATGGCCGAGTCGCTGACGATCGCCCGGCCCTACGCCGAAGCCGCCTTCGACCTCGCCCGCGAGGCCGGCACGCTGGCGTCGTGGTCCGACGCGCTGCAACGCCTGGCCGCGGTAGTCGACACCGACAGCGCGCGCGAGCTGATCGGCAACCCGCTCGTTTCGGGCGAGCAGGTCGCGCGGCTCGTCGCCGACGCCAGCGGCCAGCTGAGCGCCGAGCAGGCCAATTTCGTGCAGGTGCTCGCCGAGAACGAGCGGCTCGCGGTGCTGCCCGAGATCGCGCAGCTCTTCGAGCGGCTGCGCAACGAGTACGAGGGCGTGCTCGACGCGCAGATCCGCTCGGCCTATCCGCTCGTGCAGCAGCAGATCGACGACATCGTCGCGACGCTCGCGGCGAAATACGGCAAGCAGATCAAGCCGTCGGTCGTCGTCGACGCCAGCCTCATCGGCGGCGTGGCGGTGAAGATCGGCGACGAGGTGATCGACGCTTCCGTGCGCGGCAAGCTGGCCCAGATGGCCAGCGCGATGAAGCTTTAAGCCAAGGGGTATCCCATGCAACTGAATCCGGC
>JAJPEN010000061.1 GCA_021166835.1 Burkholderiaceae bacterium
CGGCGCGACCTGCTCTTCGCCTGGCGCGTGGCGAAGTTCGTCAAGTCCAACGCGATCGTGTTCTGCGGAAACGGCGCCACGCTCGGCGTCGGCGCCGGCCAGATGAGCCGCGTCGACTCCGCCCGCATCGCGTCGATCAAGGCCGGCAACGCCGGGCTCGATCTCGCCGGCTCGGTCGTCGCCTCCGACGCGTTCTTTCCGTTTCGCGACGGCCTCGACGTGGTCGCCGACGTAGGCGCGATCGCCGTGATCCAGCCCGGCGGCTCGGTGCGCGACGACGAGGTCATCGCCGCGGCCGACGAGCGCGGCATCGCGATGGTGTTCACCGGCGTCCGTCATTTCCGCCATTGAACGGCCCCGGGGCATGATGCGCATCCTCGGCATCGACCCCGGCCTTCGCGTCACCGGCTTCGGCGTCATCGACGTCGACGGCCCCCGCCTGCGCTCCGTGGCCAGCGGCGTCATCCGCATTCCGGCCGGCAGCCTGCCGCCGCGACTGAAGACGATCCACCTCGGCATCGCCGGCGTCGTCGCCGAATACCGGCCCGACAGCGCCGTTGCCGAGATCGTCTTCGTCAACGTCAACCCGCAGTCGACGCTGCTGCTCGGCCAGGCGCGCGGCGCGGCGATCGGCGCGCTGGTCGCGCACGGGCTGCCGGTGCACGAATACACGGCGCTGCAGGTCAAGCAGGCCGTCGTCGGCTACGGGCGTGCGGCGAAGTCGCAGGTGCAGCAGATGGTGCAGCGCCTGCTCGCGTTGCCGGGCGTGCCGTCGACCGACGCGGCCGACGCGCTCGCCTGCGCGATCTGTCATGCGCACGCGGCGACGATGAGCGCCGCCGCAGTTGCCGGCGCGGCCGGCCTCGCGAAGCTGCCGTCGGACGACGGCCGGCCGACGGCTGGAGGCCGGCCTACGGCCGAAGGCCGGCCAACGGTCGGAGGCCGGCGTATAGCACTGCGCCGCGGCCGGCTGCGGCTCGCGTGACGCAACGCCTTCGGCCCGCAGCATCGGCGGTACCATCCGCGGCATGATCGGACGACTGAGCGGAACGCTCCTCGAAAAGCACCCCCCGACCGTGCTGGTCGACGTCGGTGGCGTCGGCTACGAGGTCGACGTGCCGATGAGCACCTTCTACGACCTGCCCGCCACCGGCGCGCGCGTCACGCTGCTGGTGCAGCCGGTGGTGCGCGAGGACGCGCACCTGCTCTACGGGTTCCTGCGCGCTGACGAGCGCGACGCGTTCCGCCAGCTGATCCGCATTTCGGGCATCGGCGCGCGCACCGCGCTCGCGGTGCTCTCCGGGCTGTCGGTGGCCGAGCTGGCGCAGGCCGTCGCGCGCCAGGACGCCGGCCGCCTGCAAAAGGTGCCCGGCATCGGCAGGAAGACCGCCGAGCGGCTCGTGCTCGAACTCGAGGGCAAGCTCGCGCAGGCGCTCGGCGACGGCGCCCGCGCCGCGCCGGCCGAAGCGGCCACCGACGTCCTGAACGCGCTGCTCGCGCTGGGCTATTCGGAGCGCGAGTCCTCGGCCGCCGTGCGACAGCTGCCGGCAGGCATTGCCGTCTCCGACGGAATCAAGCAGTCGCTGAAGCTGCTGGCGAAGACATGATCGAGCACGACCGGCTGGTCGCCGCCGCCCCCGCCTCGCCGTCCGAGGAGCTGGTCGAGCGCGCGCTGCGCCCGCGCCGCCTGGCCGATTACGTCGGACAGGCGAAGATCCGCGAACAGCTCGGGATCTTCGTCGCCGCCGCACGCGCGCGCGGCGAGGCGCTCGACCACCTGCTGCTGTTCGGCCCGCCCGGGCTGGGCAAGACGACGCTGGCGCACATCGTCGCCGCCGAGATGGGCGTGAACCTGCGCCAGACCTCGGGCCCGGTGCTCGAGCGTCCCGGCGACCTGGCCGCGATCCTCACCAACCTCGAGAAGAACGACGTCCTCTTCATCGACGAGATCCACCGGCTCTCGCCGGTCGTCGAGGAAATCCTCTACCCGGCGCTCGAGGACTTCCAGATCGACATCCTGATCGGCGAAGGGCCGGCGGCCCGCTCGATCAAGCTCGACCTGCAGCCGTTCACGCTGGTCGGCGCGACCACGCGCGCCGGCATGCTGACGAACCCGTTGCGCGATCGCTTCGGCATCGTCGCGCGGCTCGAGTTCTACGACGTCGACGAGCTGACGCAGATCGTCGCGCGCTCGGCGCAGCTGCTCGGCGCGACGGCGACGGCCGACGGTTCGCGCGAGATCGCGCGCCGCTCGCGCGGCACGCCGCGCATCGCCAACCGGCTGCTGCGCCGCGTGCGCGACTACGCCGAGGTACGCGCGTCCGGGCGCATCGACGCTGCTACCGCCGATGCCGCGCTGAAGATGCTCGACGTCGACGCCAGCGGCCTGGACGTGATGGACCGCAAGCTGCTGCAGACGATGATCGAGAAGTTCTCCGGCGGACCGGTGGGGCTCGACAACCTCGCCGCCGCGATCGGCGAGGAGCGCGACACGATCGAGGACGTGCTCGAGCCGTACCTGATCCAGCAGGGCTTCCTGCAGCGAACGCCGCGCGGACGCCTGGCGTCGCCGGCAGCGTGGCGGCATTTCGGTCTCGCCGCGCCCGGCGCGCCGGGCGGCTCGGGCGAGTTGTGGGGCGACGAAGCTTCGCGCGGGTAGAATCCCGCGCGTGACAGAACCCCTGCCGGCAGCGGCCTTTTCGATGCCGATCCGCGTCTATTACGAGGACACCGACGCGGGCGGGATCGTCTACTACGCGAACTGGCTGCGCTACTTCGAACGCGCACGCACCGACTGGCTGCGCGCGCTCGGCTTCGGACACCGCGCGCTCGCCGACGAACACGGCGTGCTGCTGGTCGTGCGCGACGTCTCGGTCGACTACCGGCGCCCGGCGCGACTCGACGACCAGCTCGTCGTCGACGTACGCCCGGTGGCCGTGCGGAGGGCTTCGTGCCTGTTGTGGCAGAGTGCGCGGCTCGCCGGCAGCGACGAAGTGCTCGTCGTCGCGCAGTTGCGCTTCGCGGCGATCCGCCCTGGCGACGGTCGCGCGACGGCGTTCCCGGAGCCGCTGCAGCAGCGCATCCGCGACTCGTTGCCCGCATCGGCCGATGCATCGGCCGACGCGCCGGCCCACAGCGCCGAAGGATGAAGCCACGAATCCGCCCTCGAACCCGCTCCCGGTGAATCCGCCATGAACAGCGAACTGTCGATCGTCACGCTCGTGCTGCACGCGAGCCTGCTCGTGCAGTTCGTCATGGCGCTGCTGCTGCTGATCTCGCTCGGCTCCTGGACGGTGATCTTCCGCAAGGGCTTCGCGATCCGCGCCGCGCAGCGCGCCACCGACGATTTCGAATCGGAGTTCTGGAAGGACCGCGACCTCGGCACGCTGTACGAGGAGATCCGCACCGGCCGCGCCGATCACGGACCGCTCGCGCGCATCTTCGAGTCGGGGATGAGCGAGTTCCTGAAGACGCGCCAGCAGAAGCCGGGCGACGTCGCCGCGATGCTCGACGGCTCGCGCCGTGCGATGCGCGCGGCCTACCAGCGCGAGATGGACGCGCTCGAGTCGAATCTCGCGTTCCTCGCCTCGGCCGGCTCGGTGAGCCCGTACATCGGGCTGTTCGGTACGGTCTGGGGAATCATGAACTCGTTCCGCGGACTGGCGAACGTGCACCAGGCGACGCTCGCCGCGGTGGCGCCCGGCATCGCCGAAGCGCTCGTCGCCACGGCGATCGGCCTGTTCGCCGCGATTCCCGCCGTCGTCGCGTACAACCGCTATGCGTACGACATGGATCGCCTGTCCACGCGCTTCGACAGCTTCGTCGACGAGTTCTCCAACATCCTGCAGCGACAGGCGAGGTAGCCGTGCCGACTCCCGGACCGCGCGGCCGAGGCCGCGGACGACGCATGGTCAACGAGATCAACGTCGTTCCCTACATCGACGTGATGCTCGTGCTGCTCGTCATCTTCATGGTGACGGCGCCGATGCTGCCGCCCGGCGCGATCGACCTGCCCAGCGCAGGCCGCAGCAGCGAGCGCCCCGACCGCTACATCGAGGTGCAGGTACGCGCCGACGGCGAGCTGCGCGTGCGCGGCGTCAACACCGGCGATCCGTCGGAGCGACGGATCGGCCGCGGCGACCTGCGCGGCGCGATCGAGCAGATCCGCGGCGACGCCGGGCAGATGGCGGTGGTGATCAGCGGCGATCGCGCGGTGAAATACGAAGCGGTCATCGACGTGATGAGCGAGCTGCGCCGCATGAACATCGAGCGCATCGCGCTGCTCGTCAAGCCGGCGAACTGAACGGCGCATGGCCGACCCGTATCGCAGCCGCAGAGGCGTTCCGGCGGACGACGCGATGCCGCGCTCGAGCGCGGCGGGCGTCGTGCGCCGCCCGCCGAAGCCGAAGGGACGCATTCGCGCCTTCGCGCTCGCGCTGCTGATGCACGGCCTGCTGATCGCGATGCTCTTCGTCGGCATCCGCTGGCAGTCGAGCGCCCCGGAAGGCGCCGCAGCCGAACTGTGGGATCCACCGGCGGCCGAGCCGAAGACTGCGCCGCCGAAGCCCGAGCCCCGCCCGGAGCCGAAGCCGCCCGAGCCGCCGCAGGCCGAGACGCCCCCGCCCGCGCCCGTCGCGCAGGCGCAACCCGAGCCTGCGCCGGAACCGAAGCCCGACATCGCGCTGGAGCAGGAACGCAAGGCGCGCGAGGAGGCCGAGCGGCGCGCCGACGAGGAGCGCCGACGCCTCGAGGCGCGCAAGCGCGCCGAAGAAAAAGCGCGCCGCGAGGCCGAGGAGAAAGCGCGCCACGAAGCCGAGCTGAAGGAACGACGCGAGGCAGAGGCGAAGGCGAAGCAGGAGGCCGAAGCGAAAGCCCGGCGCGAAGCCGAAGCGAAGGCGAAGCAGGAAGCCGAGACGAAGGCCAAACGCGAGGCCGAGGCAAAAGCGAAACAGGAAGCCGAAGCGAAGGCGAAGCAGGAGGCCGAGGCGAAGGCCAAACGCGAGGCCGAAGCGAAAGCGAAGCAGGAAGCCGAGGCGAAGGCGAAGCGCGAGGCGCAGGAGAAGGCGCGCCGCGAACGCGAGGAGAAGCAGCGCGCGCAGTACCTCGAAGGGCTGCGCGCGCAGGCCGGCTCCGGCGACGTCGCGCGGCTCGGTTCGGCAACCGGCACGCAGGGCAGCGCCGGCAGCGGCATCGACTCGGGCTACGCGGCGCGGCTGTCGGGCCTGATCCGCTCGAACACGATCTACCAGGTTCCGCAGGATCTCGCCGGCAATCCGAAAGCCACGTTCCTCGTGTCGGTGTCGCCCGATTGCCGGATCCGCTCGGTGCAGTTGCGCCGCTCGAGCGGCATCCCCGCCTGGGACGCCGCCGCCGAGCGCGGCATCGAGCGCAGCGACCCGCTCCCGCGACAGGCCGACGGCAGCTGCCCCTCCGAACTCGAGATCCTGCGCGGCCCGAAGGACGACCGCTGATCGCGCCGAACGCAACGCCGATCGGGGGCCGCGCAGCCGGATCGATATAATCGTGGGTCGCTTCACGAGGAGCTACATGAGGCAAGTGCTTCTGGCGGCGGTCGTCGCTCTCTCCCTGCCCATCGCCGCACAAGCGCAGATGCGCCTCGATGTCTCCGGTGTCGGCGCCACGCAATACCCGATTGCGATCGCCAACTTCGCCACCGACGCCCGCGCGCCCGAGCAGGTCGCCGACGTCGTCCGCAGCGATCTCGCGCGCAGCGGGTCGTTCCGTGTCATCGATCCCGGCGTCACGCTTTCCGAGTCCGCCGCACCCGACTACGCGTCGATGCGCTCGCGCGGAGCCGACGCGGTGCTCGGCGGCTCGGTCTCGCGGCTGCCCGACGGACGCTACGACATCCGTTACCGCCTCGCCGACGCCGTGCGCCAGGCGCCGCTCGGCGGCGAGTCGCTCGTCGTCTCCGAACACGACCTGCGCTTCGGCGGTCATCGCGTCGCCGACTGGGTATTCGAGAAGATCACCGGCGAGAAGGGAATCTTCTCCACCCGCATCGCCTTCGTCTCGAAGCAGGGAACGCGCTTCAAGCTGAACGTCGCCGACTGGGACGGCGAGAACGTCGTGTCTCCGCTCACCTCGCCCGAGCCGATCATCTCGCCGTCGTGGTCGCCCGACGGCACGCGCATCGCGTACGTCTCCTTCGAAAGCAGGAAGCCGGTCGTCTACGTGCATACGCTCGCCACCGGCCAGCGGGTGCCGGTGGCGAACTTCAAGGGCAGCAACAGCGCGCCCGCGTGGTCGCCCGACGGCCGAACCCTCGCCGTCGCGCTCACGCGCGATGGCCTTTCGCAGATCTACCTGATCACCGCCGACGGCAGCGGAGCGCCGCGGCGCCTCACCACCTCGCCCGGCATCGACACCGAACCGGCCTTCGCGCCCGACGGGAAGTCGCTGTATTTCACCTCCGACCGCGGCGGCTCCCCGCAGATCTACCGCATGCCGCTCGACGGCGGCACGCCCGCTCGCGTCACCTTCGGATCGTCGTACAACGTGAGTCCGCGCGTGAGCCCCGACGGACGACTGCTCGCCTACCTCACGCGACGCGACGGCCGCTTCCTCGTCGCCGTGCGCGATCTCGCCGGCACCGGGCAGGAAACGATCCTGTCGGAGACCGGGCGCGAGGAGTCGCCGAGCTTCGCGCCCAACAGCCGATGGGTGATGTTCGCCACCCAGGCCAACGGACACGACTCGCTCGTCGCGGTCACGGTCGACGGCCGCGTGCGGCAGCGACTCACCTCGTCGGCCGGCGACATCCGCGAGCCGACGTGGGGCCCGTTCCCGAAATGAACGCGGCTCCCGTTTTTTTTCTTTTCCAGCACGAATGACGATCGAACCCCGGGGAGCAAGATGAAATCGACGATCCGACTGGCAGTGGTTGCACTCGCAACGGCCTTCCTGGCCGCCTGCAGTTCCGGCGTGAAGCTCGACGACGCGTCGACGCAGGGCTCCGCTCCGATCGAGAGCCGCGACGCCGCGGCGCAGGGCGCCGCCGGCGCGGGAGCCGACGGACGCGGCATCCAGCAGGTGCAGGTCGAGCAGAGGGATCCGCTGAACGACCCGGCCAGCCCGCTGGCGAAGCGCAGCATCTACTTCGACTTCGACAGCTTCGTCGTGCGCGACGAATTCCGTCCGACGGTCGAAGCGCATGCGCGCTACCTGCTCGCCAATCCGACGCGCCACGTCGTGATCCAGGGCAACACCGACGAGCGCGGCAGCCGCGAGTACAACCTCGCGCTCGGTCAGAAGCGCGCCGAGGCGGTGCGTCGGGCCATGACGGCGCTGGGCGTTCCCGATTCGCAGATGGAAGCCGTCAGCTTCGGCGAGGAGCGCCCGCGCGCCACCGGCACCGACGAAGCGTCGTTCGCCGAGAACCGGCGCGCCGACCTCGCATATCAGTGATGCACGCGCGCGCGCTCGTATTCGCCGCTTCGCTGGCCGCGCTGTCGGGGCTGCACCCGGCGGCGCAGGCCGCGCTCTTCTCGGACGACGAGGCGCGCAAGGCGATCCTCGACCTGCGCGGTCGCGTGCAGCTGATGCAGCAGGAAACCACGCAGCGCCTCGACGAGCTCACGCGCCAGGTCGGCGACCTGAGCGCGCGCGTCGAGCACATCGACCAGACCGCCCGCGGCCAGCTCGAACTGCAGTCGCAGCTCGAGACCCTGCGCCAGGAAGTCGCCCGACTGCGCGGCCAGCTCGAGGTGCAGTCGCACGAGCTGGCCACGGCGCAGCGACAGCTCGGCGACCAGCTCGCCACCGTCGACACCCGGATCAAGAAGTTCGAGCCGGTTGCCGCCGAGATCGACGGCCGCTCGATCACCGTCGACCAGAACGAGAAGCGCGCCTTCGACAACGCGCTGCAGATGTTCCGCGCCGGCGATTATCGCGGCGCCCTCGCCGCCTTCCAGAGCTTTCGCTCGCAGTATCCCGACAGCCCCTACCTGCCCGGAGTGCTGTTCTGGCTGGGCAGCAGCCAGTTCGCGCTGAAGGACTACAAGGGCGCGATCGCCAGCCAGCAGGCGCTGCTCGCGCGCTACCCGGACAATCCGCGGGCGCCCGACGCGCTGTTCAACGTCGGCTACGCGCAGGCCGAGAGCGGCGACCGCAAGGCAGCGCGCGCGACGCTCGAGCAGGTCGTCGCGAAATACCCCGACAGCCAGGCCGCGCAACGCGCCCGCGAACAGATCGCCAGCCTGCCGGCGCGCTGAGCGCGGGCGCGTGCGGGTCGAACGCGTGCCGCGCGAGCCGAACCCGCGCCTGGACTCCGAGGATCTCGTTCTCTTCGCGCGCGTCGTCGAAGCGGGCAGCCTCTCCCGCGCCGCCGAGCGCCACGGCCTGCCGAAAGCCACCGTCTCGCGGCGCATCGGTGCGCTCGAAGCGCGAATCGGCGAACGGCTGCTCACGCGCACGACGCGCCGGCTGTCGCTCACCGAGTTCGGCGAACGCATGCTCGCGCACGCGCAGCGCCTGGCCGAGGAAGCCGACGCCGCGAACGCGCTCGCGCAGCATCACCAGAGCACGCCGCAGGGGCGCCTGCGCGTGTCGATGCCCACGGGGTTCTGCGAAGAGATGGGGCTCGTCCCCTTCCTGCTCGACTACGCGGCGGCGCACCCGCACGTGCGGCTGGAGATCGACGTCTCGGCGCGCCGCGTCGACCTGATCGCGGAACGCTTCGACGTCGCGGTGCGCATCGCCGCCCAGTTGCCCGACGATGCCACGCTCGTGGCACGGCGCCTGGTCGACCTCGACAACGCGCTCTACGCCAGTCCGGCGTATCTGGCGAAAGCCGGCCGGCCCGCTTCGCCGCCGCAACTGCTCGAGCACTCCGGGCTCGGGCTGGTCTCGGCCACCGGCGACCTGCTGCCGTGGGTCCTGCAGCGCGACGGCCAGCGATGGGAGGGACTCCCCGTCGGACCGCTCGCGTCGAACTCGGTGGCGCTGCAGATCGCGCTCGCCGTGCGCGCGCTGGGCATCGCGGCGCTGTCGTCGCGCGTTGCCCAGCCGTACGTCGACCAGGGCAGGCTCGAGCGCGTTCTTTCCGACTGGTCGCTGCCGACGATGACGGTCTGGTGCGTGACGGCCGGCCGGCGCCTGCTTCCCGCGCGCACGACGGCGTTCATCGAGAGACTGCGCGGCGCGCTGGCCGCGCCGCGCGCACCGGGGAAGCCGACGCCGTCGTTTGACGGTGATGGCGGCAAATCCTAGAATCGAGGGCTTCGCACTTTTCGCTTCACTGTCTTGCAATGGGCCGTTAGCTCAGCTGGTAGAGCAGCGGACTTTTAATCCGTTGGTCACTGGTTCGAATCCAGTACGGCCTACCAACACTCGAAGTGCTGCCCTTCCCGGAAACGTCCCGGATGGTCTGGCTGGCGACGAAGTACCTGCTCACGGCCGCGATCGTCGTCGTGGTTTCCGAGGCGGCCAGGCGCAGCGATCGGCTCGGCGGCTTCATCGCCGCGTTGCCGCTGGTGACGGTGCTCGCGCTGATCTGGCTGCAACTGGAGAAGCAACCGCAGACGAAGATCGCGAATCACGCGTGGTTCACGTTCTGGTACGTGCTGCCGACGCTTCCGATGTTCCTGTTCTTCCCGTACTTCCTCGGGCGGTTCGGCTTCTGGCCGACGCTGGGAGCATCGGCCATGCTCACGGTCGCATGCTTCCTCTTCACCGCGTGGGCGGTTCGACCCTTCGGCATCCAGTTGCTGCCCTGAGCCGGGGCGTCGCTCCCTCAATGGCCACACTGCGCTCGGCTTCGGTCAGCCGTCGGCCGCGTCGCCCTTCGGCTTCGGGCTCACCCAGATGCTGGAGCCGTTCTCGTGCGTCACGACGAGATCGGGATAGCTTCGCACCATGTCGGACAACGATGAGTGTCCGAAAGACGGTTGCTGCCAAACATTCCCAAATCGGGTATGATGCTTCCCAAAATGGGAACAAGCACGAAACCTCGCATTCATTCGACGCCCGCTGGCGGACTCGCCGGCGCGTTGTTCACGCCGGTCCAGCAGGTCGTGCTGGGCCTCCTGTTCGGCCAGCCCGACCGGCGTTTCCAGAGCGGGGAGTTGATCCGGCTCGCCGCCTCGGGCACCGGGGCGGTCCATCGCGTGCTGATGCGCCTCGCCGATGCCGGACTGGTATCGGTCGAACGTGTTGGAAACCAGAAGTACTACCAAGCCAACCGTGGAAGTCCGGTGTTCGAAGAGTTGCACGGCCTCGTCTCCAAGACGTCCGGCCTGGTCGGCCCGCTCCGAGCCGCGCTGGCGCCGCTCGCCGGGCGCATTCGGGCCGCGTTCGTCTACGGTTCGGTCGCGAAGGGCACGGATCGCGCCGCGAGCGACATCGACGTGATGGTCGTCGCGGACGACCTCGAATACGCGGAGGTCTTTTCTGCCTTACAGCCGGTCGAGTCCGCTCTCGCGCGCACCGTCAATCCCAACCTGATGTCGCTCGCCGAGTGGCGTCGCAAGCGCACGCAGGCCGGGTTCGCGGCGCGCATCGCCGGACAGCCGCGCCTGTTCCTGCTCGGCTCGGATGATGACCTCGGCTGAGCTCGATAATCTGGCGCGCATCGGCAAGCTCAAGCGCGAGCCGCCGACGGACGACGAGATCGCGGGACTCCTGCGTTCGGCGGAGGAGCGCCTCCGCGATGCGGTTCGCGTGGAGTTGTCGTACTCGAGTCGATTCGATCTGGCTTACAACGCCGCACACGCGTTGGCGCTCGTGGCTCTGCGACGCGCCGGCTACCGGTCGGAGAATCGCTATCTCGTATTCCAGGCGTTGCCGCATACCGCCGGGTTGTCCGCGGAAAAGTGGCGGGTGCTGGCAAAAGCGCACGAGCGGCGCAACCTTGCCGAATACGAGGGCCATCTGGAGCACGATGATCGCCTTCTCGCCGAGTTGATCGTTATCGCGAGCGAACTCCAAAAGATCGTCAACGCCTTGCGTCCGCGCCCGGCACCCGGGAGGAATCGGTGACGACCGACACCAGTGAGCGCGGGCTGGAGCGGCTGAATCGGGCGATGCCCATTGCCTGGTTCGACCGGCTCGGCGTGCCCCGGTTCTCATGACCTCAACCGCGCGAACCGCCCGGTGCGGACCCGCATGCCGGGTGGTGCGGGAGGGATCGGTCAGCCATGCTGGCCGCCCCTATCCCGATTGCCGAATGCCGGGCAAAGGCCGCGCAGACTTCCGGACTACCGAGGCAAACGGCCGATCCGTCGATATCATTCGGCAATTCCCGGCGCGCAGTGGCTGCCTCAGTGGCTGCATATCCGCGTCCCGCCCGCGCGTCGATCGTCCCGCTCCCACCGAATGGAAAAGCACGATGCGCTTCTTCCACAAGCACTTCCCATGGCTGTTGGCATCGGTGCTGCTCTTTGCCAGCGGCGCGATCCAGGCGCAGGACAAGGTCGTCTACCACATCGACAACAGCGAACTGCAAGCCACGAAGGGCTTGCGCAACGTGCGCAACCATCTTGACGTCGCCCCGAACACGAAGATCGTCGTCGTAGCGCACGCCGAGGGCGTCGACTTCCTGATGGAGGGCGCGCGCGACCGCAAGAACCCGGACATCCAGTACGCGCCCCTGGTATCGGCGCTGACGGCGCGCGGAGTCGTCTTCGAGATCTGCGAGATCACGTTGAAGAACCGGGGCCTGAAGCGCGAGCAGTTCGTGATGGATGCGCAATTCACGCCGTCGGGCGTCGCGCGCATCGCCCAGTTGCAACTGCACGAGGGCTTTGCATACATCAAGCCATGACCCTCGATGCGCATGGAAGGCGGGGGCTGAAGCGAAGCCGAAAGATCAGGCGTTCCGGCCGCGCAGCCGCTGCGACACCTCGCGCAGCGACAGCGTCTTCGTCAGCAGCGTCGTCATGTTCTTCGCGCAGCGTTGGGCAACGTCATCGAACGGCACCCATGCGTAGCCGTCCATCTCCGGAACGAGCCGACCGCGCGCGTCGCGAAAACGCGTCGAGCAGGAGCACCCCGAGGGGTCGATGCGCTCGCTGCGCGTAGCGAACAGGTGCAGGTCCTTGCCGGGCCGGTAGCGGAAGCGGCCGAGTTCGACAAGCGCCTCGGGCGCGAATCGAAGCCCCGTCTCCTCGAAAGTCTCGCGGATCGCCGTTTCGATCTCCGATTCGCCGGGCTCGCGTCGGCCCTTCGGGATGTCCCAGCGCGCGGTTCCCGTCGCATGGCACAGCAACAGTTCGTCGACGTCGTCGACGACCAGGATTCCGCAGCTCAGGACGGGTCGGGACACGGGAAATGCGCAGCGGGTCGATCGACGGGATCGGGTCGGGAACTTCGGGTTAGCCTTGGCGATTCTGTACCAGACGGGAGCGCGGCCACGATGCGGATCGCCACCTTCAACGTGAATGGGATCAACAGCCGCCTGCCGCGCCTGCTCGAATGGCTGGGCGAGACCTCGCCGGACGTGGCCTGCCTGCAGGAGCTGAAGACCTCCGACTCGACCTTCCCCGAAGCGCCGATCCGCGAGGCGGGCTACCACGCGGTCTGGCACGGGCAGAAGGGCTTCAACGGAGTCGCGGTTCTCGCGCGCGGAGCGCAGCCCGCGGAGATCCGCCGCGGCCTGCCCGGCGACGATGCCGACGGGCAGAGCCGCTATCTCGAAGCCGAGGTGAACGGGATCGTCGTCGCGTCGATCTATCTGCCCAACGGCAACCCGCAGCCCGGCCCGAAGTTCGACTACAAGCTCGCGTGGTTCGAGCGGCTGATCGAGCATGCCGCGCAATGGACGAAGCACGATGCGCCGGTCGTGCTCGCCGGCGACTTCAACGTCGTGCCCACCGACGAGGTAGGCGACATCTATTCGCCGAACTCGTGGAGGAACGACGCGCTGCTGCAGCCGGAGAGCCGCGACGCCTGGCGGCGCATGCTCGAGCGCGGCTGGATCGACGCGATCCGTCACCTGTATCCGACCGCGCCGATGTACACGTACTGGGACTACTTCCGCAACCGCTGGCAGCGCAACGCGGGGATGCGCATCGATCATCTGCTGCTCAACGAGCGGGCGGCTTCGCGCCTCGTCGGCGCCGGCGTCGATCGCGACGTGCGCGGGCGCGAGAAGCCGAGCGATCACGCGCCGGCGTGGGTCGAGATCGACGTGGAGCGCTCCGCGCGATGAAACGTGAGCGCTGTGCGCGATGATCGTCGCGCGCTTCGACATGCACCCACTACCGCCAATGGATTGCCGGGCCGTACGTAGCCCCACGCGTCTATCCTGAGACGTTCGAGCCGGGCGAGGACTGGGGCTGGTGCTACGTGGACGAACTGACTCTTCGGCCGGCGCCGACAGCAGGACAGAAACCGTGAACGCAACCGCGGGCCGCGATCCCCAGGGGCATGACCCTCGAGCGCATGAGCCGCAAGGCCGTGGCTCGCAACGCGGCGAGCCGGACTGGCCGACGCTGCGCCTGGCCGACTGGAAGGACAGCCTCGAGACGCTGCACATGTGGACGCAGATCGTCGGCAAGACGCGTCTCGCGCTGGCGCCGATGCAGAACCACTGGTGGCAGGTGGCCTTGTACATATCGCCGCGCGGGCTGACCACTTCGGCGATCCCCTTCGGTGCAGACGTGTTCTCGGCCGAATTCGATTTCATCGACCACCGTCTGGTCCTGCAGACGAGCGACGGCGCCACGCGCGCACTCGCGCTCGCGCCACGCACGGTCGCCGACTTCCACGCCGAATACTTGGACGTGCTGCAATCGCTCGGCATCGAATGCCGCTTCGCCCGGCCTTCGCCGGTGGAGGTGCCGGTCTCGATTCCGTTCGCGCAAGACCACCAGCACGCCTCGTACGACCCGGACGCCGCACACCGGTGGTGGCGCATCCTGACCAGCACGAACCGCGTCATGGATCGCTTCCGCAGCCGCTTCGTCGGCAAGGCGAGTCCCGCGCATTTCTTCTGGGGCAGCTTCGATCACGCGACGACGCGCTTCTCCGGACGAAGCGCGCCCACGCATCCCGGCGGCGCGCCGAACTGTCCCGACTACGTGATGCAGGAGGCGTATTCGCGCGAATGCGCGAGCTGCGGCGTCTGGCCGGGCGGAGGAACGTACGAGGAGCCGGCGTTCTACGCGTATGCCTGGCCCGAGCCCGCCGGTTATGCGCAGCACCCGGTCGCGACTACAGCCGCGCGCTACGACCCGGAGTTGCGCGAGTTCGTTTTGCCGTACGACGCGGTACGCGACGCGGCCGATCCGGATGCGACGCTTCTCGAGTTCTTCCAGTCGACCTACGAAGCTGCCGCCGATCTCGCGCACTGGGATCGCGAAGCGCTCGAACGCCCGAACCGGGCCAGACCGGCTGGCTCGCGCTGATCGCGATCCTTGCCGATCGCCACACCGTCGGTACATCGCAGGCACGCTATCGCGGCCGATAGCGTCGCCCGAATTCCATCGCGACGACGCACACCGCGAGCCACGCGCCTCCCGACAGGAAGCCGGCGAGCACGTCGCTCGCGAAATGCACGCCGACGAAGATGCGGCTGACGCCGATCGTGAACGCGAGAGCGGCGGCCAGGACCACCGCCGGAAGGTGCCAGCGTCGGGGCAACAGCCGCACGAGCAGGTACGCCAGCAGCCCGTAGGCGACGACGGCGCCGGAGCTGTGTCCGCTCGGAAAGCTCCAGCCGGTGGCCGCGACGAACGACGGATCGTGCGCCGGACGCACGCGCTCGAAGACCGCCTTCAGCGTGTGGTTGAGCAACGCGTTGCCGGCCAGCGCGGCGATCCAGCCGAAGGCGAGCCTGGGACGCCCGGCGACGACGAGCGCCACGGCGACCACGATCGCCAGCCCGACGAGCGTCGACGGATCGCCCAGACGCGTGATCGCGGAGAAGACCGTGCGCGCGTCCTGCCCCACGTTCGCCGCCAGCGACGCGGCGAAGACTTCGTCGAAACGGGCCACCTCGCCGCCGTGCCCGATCCCCTCGGCGATCTCGGCGAATCCCGAGCCCGCGGCGAGGATCAGGACGAAGCCGGCGACCAGCAGCAGCGCGAGCCGGATCGGCGAAGGCTGCTCGCCGGCGCTCGCGTGAAGGTGGCGGCCCACGAAGTGCCAGCCGACCCCGGCGCAAACGGGCACCGCGCACAGCCCGAACGCGAAGACGCCGAGGGCATGCGCGCCCAGCCACTGCGCGATGCGATCGGCGTCGACGAAGTTCAGGCCGCGCCCTTCGCGTGCTGCTCGTAGCCCTGCACGAACAGCGGCGACACGCGCCGCAGCCGCTCGAGGTCCACGCGACCGCTGCGCTGGATGTAGTGCCAGGCGAGGTCCCACGGATCGTGGCGCATGTGCTCGCCGAAGTGCTCGTACCAGTCGGCGCTCGCATTCGCCGCGGCGACGAGCTTGCGGACGATGGGCTTGCGCCACGCTTCGAAGGCGGCGAGCGCATCGGGCACCGAATCGGCATGTTCGGCGAGGCTGCGGTCGAGCGCGATCGCGTCCTCGAAGGCCAGGCGCGTTCCGGAGCCGATCGAGAAGTGCGCCGTATGCAGGGCGTCGCCGATCAGCACGCGGTTGCCCGCATGCCAACGCTCGTTCCATACCTTCGGGAACTGCCGCCAGACCGACCGGTTGGCCACCAGCGGATGACCGTCCAGCGTCTGCGCGAACACGGCTTCGCAATAGGCCTTCGTCGCGGCCTCGTCCCGCTCGGCGAAGCCGGCGCGCTGCCAGGTGCCCGGATCGCACTCGACGATGAAAGTGCTCATCTGCGGCGCATAGCGGTAGTGGTGCGCGTTGAAGGTGCCCGCCTCGTTCGACACGAAAGTCTGGCTCAGCGTCTCGAAGCGCTTCGTGGTTCCGTACCAGGCGAAGCAATTGCGCTGGTGCTCGATGGTCGTGCCGAACTCGCGTTCGTGCCCGTGGCGAACGAAGGAATTCAGCCCGTCGGCGCCGACCACGAGATCGTAGCCGTCGAGTTCGCCCGGATCGCCGATCGTGCGGCGGTATTCGGGTTCGACGCGCACCGCGTGCAGGCGCCGGTGCAGCAGCCGCAGCAGTTCGAGCCGGCCGATCGCGGCGAAGCCGACGCCGTCGATCACGACGCGCTCGCCGCGATGGTGGATCGACAGGTCGTGCCAGCGCTGCATGCGCGGCGAGATCAGCTCGTAGGTGGCCTCGTCGTCCTCGCGCAGGAACTCGAGCGCCCGGTCGGAGAAGACCACGCCGAAGCCGAAGGTGGAATCGGCCGGATTCTGCTCGACGATGCGGAGCTCGATGCCGGGGTCGCGGCGCGCGAGCAGATACGCGAGATACGATCCGGCCGGGCCGGCTCCGACGATCAGGACTTTCATCGACGCGTCTCCTGCGTGATCGGCATCAAGGCCGGCACGGGCGATCGCGTTATTCTCGTCGCAGCCCGGCGCGCGGCCAACCCGCGGCGTTCCGAAGCCCGGGCCACGCGATGTCCGCTCCCCGATGTTCGCTCCCCGATGTCCGCTCCCATCTATCTCGACCATCACTCGACCACGCCGGTGGACCCGCGCGTGCTCGACGCGATGCTGCCGTATTTCACGCACGAGTACGGCAACGCATCGAACCGGACGCACGCCTGGGGACGCAATGCGTCGGCTGCGGTGGAGCAGGCGCGCGAGCAGGTCGCCGCGTCGCTCGGCGCGCGCTATTCGGAGATCTTCTTCACCTCGGGCGCAACCGAATCGAACGCCATCGCGCTGCAGGGAGCGGCGCGGCGCGCTCCGGGCGCACACCTCGTCACCAGCGCGATCGAGCATCGCTCGGTGCTCGATTCGATGCGCCGCCTCGAACGCGAAGGCTGGCGGCTCAGCGTGCTTCCGGTCGACCGTCACGGATTCGTCGACCCGCGCGACGTGGAGCGGGCACTGCGTCCCGACACCGCGCTCGTCTCGATCATGGCGGCGAACAACGAAATCGGAACGATCGAGCCGATCGCGGCGATCGGCGCCGCGGTGCGCCGCTGCGAAGCGCTCTTTCACGTCGACGCGACGCAGGCCGTCGGCCGCGTACCGCTCGACGTCGAGGCGATGGCGATCGACCTGCTGTCGCTGTCGGCGCACAAGATCCACGGCCCGAAAGGCGTGGGCGCGCTCTACGTGCGGCGTCGTCCGCGCGCGGTGCAGCTCGACGCACTGGTCGAAGGCGGCGGCCAGGAGCGCGGCCTTCGACCCGGCACGCTGAACGTTCCGGGAATCGTGGGCCTGGGCGCCGCCTGCGCGCTCGCCCTGCAGTCGATGGAGGCCGACGCGAAGCGCATCTGCGCCTTGCGCGACCGATTGCAGCAACGCCTGCTCGACGCGATCGAAGGACTGACGGTGAACGGCCCGGTGCAGCATCGCCTGGCGGCGAACCTGAACGTGACGATCGACGGAGTCGAGGCCGAGGCGCTGCTGCTCGGCCTGCCCGGGCTGGCGCTGTCGGCAGGCGCCGCCTGCTCTTCGTCGCAGGCGCGCCCCTCGCACGTGATCGAGGCGATCGGTGTGGCGCGCAGCGGAACCGCTGCCGTCCTGCGCTTCGGCATCGGACGCGGCAACACGACCGAGGAGATCGACCGCGCCGCATCCTGCGTGATCGATCGCGTGCGCCAGCTGCGCGATAGGCCGACGGCGCCCCGCATCGAAACCGCCTGATGCAGTACGGGCGGCCGCCGCGCCGCCGCTTGCATCGAGCGCCGCGCCGTGTACCATCGTCCGCATGCCGCGGGCGCCGCGGGCGCGTCAAACCCAGACCGCTTCGCGGCGACCCTGTCGACGATTCCCACCGGGACACTGCGCATGCTGGCCGGCTGTACGCCGTGGCCGCAGCCGCTCGCCGCTCGATGGCGCGCGCTCGGCTACTGGGAAGACATCACGCTGTGGGAAATGCTTCGGCAAGCTGCCGAACGCTCTCCGGAAAGCGTGGCGATCGCCTGGCGCGACCGGACCGTCCCCTATCGGGAACTGGTCGAGCGAGGCGAGGCGCTCGCGCGGCATCTGCTCGCGCGCGGGCTGCGCCCGCTCGATCGCGTCGTCGTGCAGATCCACAACGTCCCCGAATTCGTCTTCGCCTTCTTCGGCCTGATCCGCGCGGGCATCGTGCCGGTGCTCGCGCTGCCGGCGCACCGGCACACCGAGCTGTCGCATTTCGTGCAGCACGCAAAGGCACGCGCGCTCTTCGTTCCCGACGTCGTGCGCGGATTCGACTACCGGCCGCTCGCCGACGAACTGCGCCGCGAATGCGCCACGCTCGAGCACGTCTTCGTCGCCGGCGAGGCGCTCGACGGACAGGTGCCGCTCGGCTCGCTGCTCGACGACGGCCCGATGCATCTCGGGCTGCCCGCGCTCGATCCTTCGGAAGTCGCGCTGATGCTGCTTTCGGGCGGCACCACCGCGCTGCCCAAGCTGATCCCGCGTACGCACAACGACTACGTGCTCAACGCGAAGGCGTCGGGGCGCGTCGCGCGCATCGACGCCTCGAGCGTGCTGCTCGCGGTGCTGCCGCTCGGGCACAACTACAACCTGGCCAGCCCCGGCATCCTCGCCTGCTTCGCCGCCGGCGCGAAGGTCGTGCTCTCCACGGGGCACGACGCGGAAACGGTGTTCCCGCTCATCGAGCGTCATCGCGCCACCATCGTCGCCGCCGCCGTTCCACTGGTCACGCAATGGCTGAATTCGGAGGTTCCGGCGCGTCACGACCTCTCGTCGCTGCGCATCGTGCAGAACGGCGGAGCGCGTCTCGCGCCGGAGCTGCGCCGGCGCGTGCGCGAGCAATGGGGCTGCTTCCCCCAGGAGATCTACGGCACCGCCGAGGGCCTGATCAACATGGTGCCGCTCGACGCCCCCGAAGAGATGACGATGGAAAGCTCGGGCATGCCGATCTGCGAGCACGACGAATTGCGCGTCGTCGACGCCGACGGCAACGAGCTGCCCGACGGCGAAGCGGGCGAGCTGCTCACGCGCGGGCCCTACACGATCCTCGGCTATTACGACGCGCCGCAGATCAACGCGACGGCGTTCACCCCCGACGGCTTCTACCGGATGGGCGACGTCGTGCGCAAGCAGGGCCGGTACCTCTTCACCGAAGGCCGCAAGAAGGACCTCATCAACCGCGGCGGCGAGAAGATCAGCAGCGACGAGGTCGAGAACCTCGTGCTGAAGCACCCGGCCGTGCTCGGCTGCTGCGTGGTCGGCATGCCCGATCCGGTCTTCGGCGAAAAAGCCTGCGCCTTCGTCGTGCTGCGCCCGGGCGCCACGCTCGATCTGCCGCAGCTGTCGGCCTTCCTTCTCGGACAGCGCATCGCCCGCTTCAAGCTGCCCGAGCGCCTCGAGGTGCTCGAACAGTTCCCGATCAGCCCCGCCGGAAAGATCCTGCGGCGCGAACTACGTGAACGAATCGCCGGGATGCTTGCCCGGGAGCCGGGTTCGGCAGGCGCCCCCTGAAGGGCGCTGATCAGAATCCTTTCGCTCGTCCTAATCGAGGATTCCCAGCAGCCGCGCGCGATCCACCGCGTGGCGGCGATTGAGCGCGTCCAGCTTGGCGAACAGGTTCTTCAGGTGCCATTTGACCGTCGTCGGCTCGACGTCGAGCATGCGCGCGATCTCCTTGTTCGAGCGCCCGTTCGCCAGGGCACGGAGGATTTCCAGCTCGCGCGCCGTGGTCTGCGCGTGTCGTTGTCCGGCTCGAAGCGCGCCGCCCGGCGCTTGCGCGAAGGTGCCGGGACGGCAGCGATCGAGGGCGCGCTCGACGAATGCCGGCGAGATCCGGTACGCAGCCAGACGTTCCGAATCCGCGAGCAGCGACAGGCACTCGGACGCGGCAGGCCAGTCATCGGCGACCGCGCGAACCAGCCCGAACGATTCGGCCAGGCTCATCGCCTCGGCGAACTGCCGAAGCCGGTCGGCTCCGGCGTTTTCCGAGCAGCATGCGCGCAGGATGCCGACGGTGATCGCATCCCGCCCTCGCCCCAGGCGCAGCGCGATCGCGCCAGCGCGGTCGAGCGCGCTGCGCGCGCTCTTCGTATCGAATTCGAGCAGCGCCACGCGCGCCGCGGCGATTTCGCGGATCAGCAGCAACTGTTCCTGCAGACCCTGCGCAGCGCTCGCGCGACCCGCCAGTTCGTCGATGCCGCCGATCAGCATCCGGCACGCTTCGAGACGATTGCGGACCGCATGCTGGCGCAATTGCTCGGCAAGGCTCGCCGCAATCAGCCTCGGCTGCCCGCGCGCCCTGCCGATCGCGGCCATGCCGTTGAGCGCATCGAGCGCCTTGTCCTCCCTGCCCGTCTGGCTTTCGTACCGCGCGAGGACGATGCAGGCGAACAGCACTCCGTCGGGCAATGCGTAGTGCTCGATCAGGTCGAGCCGGTCGGCCAGGAGAGAACGCGCCTCGCCCTCGGCGCCGAGTTCCCAGCAGGCGGCTGCGAGTCCGGCGGCCTGCAGTGCCGCCGCCGGCGAGCGCCCGCCGGCACGCGCCTCTGCCCTGGCCAACGCCTGCGAGTAGATCCGCCGCGCGGCGCTCGCCTGCCCCTGGACGAGATAGCTCAGACCGACCGCGAACGCTCCGTACATCGCATCGTAGTGACTGCGCGTCGAGCCGCGCTGATCGGCGAGTCGCTGGTAATAGCGAGCCTTCTCCGGAGAACCGGAATGGATCGCGATGAAAGACAGCGAGTTGCCGTGCAAGGTTCCTCGAGTCTGCGTGTAGCTTTCGATGCAGCTCCTCGCGCGTTCGTAGTCGTCGCAGTGGATCGCCACCGCCGAGCGCACGATGTTCGCCTGGAGTGCCGCCTCGGCGGTGACGCCTGGTCGGCGCAGGATGATCTGCGCGAGCCGCTCGGCGTCGGACGGTCGGTGGCACAACGCGCACGCCCAGGCCGCAGTGAGCTGGATGCCCTCGCGGCGCTCGAGTTCTTCGGCAGGCAGCCGATCGAGCCACGCCAGGACCTCCATGACCCGACCGAGCGAGCCGAGTTGTCGCAGGCAGCGCTCGATCCAGCTCATCGCCTGCTGCTGCATGCCGGCACGGAATGCGTGCTCGGCCGCCTCCTCGAGCATTTCGTGCCTGGCGTACCAATGCGCCGCGACCCGGTGTAGTGCGGTGAGCTCGTCGCGCGGCAGCGTCTCGGCCCGGCTGCGCAGGTATTCGCCGAACAGCGGATGAACGCGATACACGTCGCCGTCCCCCTCGATCGAAGAGACGAGGCCGGTCTCCTGTTCGAGCGCCGACAGCGCATCCCGGCAATCGGCGAGATCCGCCAACACGGCGCACAGCTGCGGGCGCAGCACCTTCAGGATCGACGAGCGAATCAGCATCGCGGCGATCCCGGGAGCCATGTGCTCGAGAACGAAATGCTCGAAATACCTGGCGATGTCGCCGGTCGCTCCCGACAGGCGCGACACCTCGCCCGGCAGGTCGCCCCTGCGGCCCATCGCGGCAACGACCAGCTGCAGTGCCATCGGCCAACCGTCGATGCGCTCGTGCAGCCGGGCACAAGTGTCGATGTCGACGTCCTCGCCGAAGCGCGCGCGAAGGAAGGCAACCGTGTCGGCCAGGTCGAAGCGCAGATCGTCGGTCCCGAAACGGACGAATCGGCCGTGCGCCTGCAGATCGATGACCGGGAACGGCAACTCGGCGCGGGTGCTCACCACGAGGTGGAAATTCGCCGGCGCGTTGCGGACGAGGTAATGAACGAACTCCGTGACGTGCTCGTCCGTCAGGTTGTGCAGGTCGTCGATCAATACCCAGGTCGGCGTGGCCAGCTCGTGGACCTGGACCAGCAACTCGCCGGCCAACCCGAGATCCGCACTCGTTCCGCTGATCCGGTCGAGCGATGGCGCCGCGATATGCATGCCGAGGGCCGTTCGCACCGATTCGACCAGGGCGGGAATGAAGACGGCCGCGCCATCCTTCGATTCGGCACTCAGCCACGCAACCGCGGCGCCATCGGCCAGCAGTTCCCTGCGCAACTGAACCAGCAGCGAGGTCTTGCCGTAACCCGCTCCGGCGACGAGCGCGAGCAACGGTTGCTGCGCCACCTCCCGCACGCGGGCGAGCAGACGCGCACGACCGAGCGAATGCCGGCCGACGTGCGGCGGCATGGTCTTCAGCGCGATCCGATGTCGTGGGGCGCGCATGACGCTCGAATCTCCCCGATGCTTTGTTTCGTCGACCGTCGTCGTCATCCTGCTCGTTAGGGCCTGTTCACACTACGATCGTCCCCGCGCCGGGGCCCGAAGGGTGAGCCCGAAAAAAGCGCGCACTCCGCGTTGCAAATGCTCGCCGTGGCACCGCCACGGCTGCGCTTTGCGCCTTGATTGCGCGCTTTTTTCGGGCTCACGCGGGGACGATCGTAGTGTGAACAGGCCCTAGTGTGCTGTTCCGGAAATAACTTTACTAATTCTCGCAAGCTTCTGAAGAATCGAATCGGCGGTGGCGGTCCAACGGAAGGGCTTGGGATGCTGGTTGTAGTGATCGACGAACTCGACGATCTTGCGCTTGAGATCGATCACGGAAGTGAACGAGCCGCGCCGAATTGCCCGGTGTGTGATCAGTGCGAACCAGCGCTCCACTTGATTCAGCCACGAGCTGTACGTGGGCGTGAAGTGCAGATGAAAGCGCGGATGCTTGGCCAGCCAAGCCAGCGTTCGGGTATGCCGATGGGTAGCGTAGTTATCGCACACCAGATGAACCTCGAGTTGCTCGGGGACCTCGCGATCGATATGCCGCAAGAACTCGAGGAACTCCTGATGGCGATGGCGCGGCTTGCATTGGGCAAGCACCGTGCCATTGGCGATATCGAGTGCCGCAAACAGCGTGGTCGTGCCGTGGCGAACGTAATCGTGGGTGACGCCTTCGACGTAGCCCAGGCCCATGGGCAAAACGGGCTGCGTGCGCTCGAGCGCTTGCACCTGGCTCTTCTCGTCTACGCACAGCACCAGCGCGTGCTCGGGTGAGTTCAGGTACAACCCGATGATGTCGCGCACCTTCTCGATGAAGAACGGATCGTTGGACAGCTTGAAGCTGCGCGAGCGATGCGGCTGCAGCCCGAACATCGACATGTAGCGGTGCACCGTGGTGCTGCTCATGCCAGTGTGTTCGGCCAGCAGGCGACGCGACCAGTGCGTTGCGCCTTCGGGTCGCGACTGCAGCGCCGTGTTGATCAACTGCGCGATCTGCTCGTCGCTCGTGTCGCGCGGCCGCCCCGGCTTGAGGTCGTTATGCAGCCCTTGGACGCCGCGCTCGCGAAATCGGGTGCGCCAGAACGTCACCGTCGGACGGCTCAAGCCAAGCTGCGCGGCGACCGCGCTGTTCGGCTCACCATCGGCCATGCGCAAGATCATCTGCGCACGTCGCGCCAGCGCCGCCGGCAAGCTCTGCGAGCGTGCGATCGACTCGAGTTGCGCCCGCTGCTCGGCGCTCACACTCAGTTCCTTGGCTGGTCTTCCCATCGGTACCTCCGCCATGAGGATACTGGTTGGTCGCAGTTGGGTTGTTAAAGTTACATACGGAACAGAACACTAGCCGCCCGGATCAGACGCCAAGGCCACCCGCCAGGACGCGGGCGACCATGTGCTAGCCCGGCGGAATGGTCGTGCGAGGCGCCGACCGGTCGCCCGTGCGGCGGGCGCCCGGGACCTGCGCCTGCGCTTCGCTTCGCATCGCCGGATCCCGGATCATGTCTTCGCCGCGGGCGGGGCGCAATACGCTCGTGCGGTCCCGGGCGTGGGCCCATTCCGATGCGAAATCGTCGTCGGTGTCATGCAGCCAGGCAAGGGCAAGCCCCAACGTAGTCATGTCTTCTCCTCGGCAGGTTCCCGGCTCATCCGCGGTTCGCGGAGGTCTAGACGGGCAATGTAGGAGAAGCGAAGAGCTTCCGCCCCCTCCACTGTGGAGGGGCTGTGTGGTGCATCAGTACTCGTACAGCCCTTGCTTCAGGCTGTGCAGCCTGAATCGCTGCAGCTTGCCGGTTTGCGTGCGCGGCAAACGCTCGCAATAGGCAACCGCGCGCGGGTACTTGTAGGGAGCGATCGTGCGCTTGACAAAATCCTGCAACTCGGCGGTGAGAGAAGCGCTCGGCGTATAGCCCGATGCTGGCACGATGAACGCCTTGACGATCTGCCCGCGTGCTTCATCCGCGACTCCTGCGACACCGCACTCCATGACGGCCGGGTGCTGAAGCAGCGCGTCCTCCACCTCGGGTGCGGCGATATTGTAGCCGGCCGAAATGATCATGTCGTCGGTTCTGGCGCGGTAGTAAAAATATCCATCTGCATCGATGGAATAGGCGTCCCCGGTTATGTTCCATCCATTCTGTACGTAGACTTTTTGGCGATCGTCCGCCAGATAGCGGCATCCGGTCGGTCCCTTGACGGCGAGTCGCCCCACTACGCCGGGCGCAACAGCCTTTCCATCGTCTCCCAACACGCAGGCGCGGTACCCTGGCACGGGTACGCCGGTCGCTCCCGGGCGGGAGTTCTCTTCGTCGGCCGAGATGAAGATGTGCAACAGCTCGGTAGCGCCGATTCCATCGATGATTTCGATACCAGTCGCTTCCTTCCAGAGCGCGCGCGTTGCAGCCGGTAGTGCTTCTCCTGCGGAAACGCAGCGTCGAAGCCGAGTTTTTCGGAGGTCGGCACCGTGCCTGGCCATGTTTCGATACGCGGTCGGCGCTGTGAAAAGAATCGTTACTCCGTAGGCTCCGATTGCGTGCATGAGCGATTCCGGCGAGACGTCCTCCAACAGGACGGTCGATGCGCCTACCGACATGGGGAAGAGTAATAGGCCACCCAACCCGAAGGTGAACGCGAGCGGCGGGCTGCCAATGAATATGTCGTCGCACTCCGGGCGCAGGATCCGGGCAGGCCAGCACGCGCAGATGGTCATCACGTCCCGATGAAAGTGCATCGTGGCCTTCGGTACGCCGGTTGTCCCCGAAGTGAACGCGAGAATGCACGTGTCGTCCGACGCGGTCTCGATGTTCCGGAACTCGGATGGCTGGCTCGGCATCGACGCCTCGATCCCTTCTGCCGGCGAACCGTTGAAAAAGGACGTTCGGATCGGTACACCGGCCGCAGACGCTGCCAGATTCATTTCGTCTGCGAGCCTCCAATCGCAAAGAGCGTGCCGGATGCGGGCCTTTTCGATGATCGCGCGCAATTCCTTGGCCCGCAGCAGAGGCATCGTCGCAACCGCGATCCCGCCTGCTTTCATCACCGCAAACCAGCATGCAGCGAGCATAGGCGTGTTGGGGGCACGCAATAGGACACGATTACCGGGAACGAGCCCCATCTCGTCGACCAGCACGTTTGCAATCTGGTTCGCCTTCTTCTGCAACTCCGCATAAGTCCAGCAGACCCCGGGGGCTCGAATGCATACGCGTTCGCCTCGTCCCTCGAGGATGTGACGGTCGAGCAGTTCAGCCGCGCAGTTCAATTTCGCCGGAAACTGGAGCTCGGGCAACTCGAAAAGAAATTCGGGTTGCTCCTCCATCGGAGGTAGATGATCGCGAGCGAACGTGTCGATGTGAGCGGAAGACAATGAAGGCTCCGGGGTGAGGAATAAAGCGCCGTCGGAGATCAGAACCGCAAAGCGCGAAAGAACCGGACTCGAGCAAGCCCTACTTGCCGAGCGCTCGCGGAAAGACGTGCGATCGGCTCGCAACGACCACGCAGACCGTGGCGACAACGTAAGGCAGCATCACCAGGAACTGGTACGGCAGAGCCGATTCATCTGCGCGGTTAAATGGCGGGCAGCAACCGCGAATCCTCGTTCGTCTGTCGACGGCACTCACGCCTCGGCTAACTCAACGTGCACTGCGCGTTTACGGCGCATGGCGGTCGTGGCCTGGAGATCCAGGTGCATGCCCTTCGGATCGATCACGACACCGTAGTCGCGAAGCGCCCCATCGATGGACACGATCTCGTCGAGCACATCGCGCAGCACCATCTGCGGCTCGCGCGTCAGCGGGTCACCCCAGCCCCCCCCGCCCTGCTTGCGCGCCCAGATGATTTCGCCGGGCTGCTGCCAGTAGTACTCCTTGGCGACGTAGACCGTCTCCTGTTTCGGCCCCTGGTAGTCGAGGATCACGAGGTTGCCGGCTGAGTCGCCGCCGCCGGCGAAACCCTTGAGGGGGTAGCGCGAATGCTGCACCTGGAAGTGGTTGCCCATCGGGTCGGTGGTGGCCTTGCGCTGCATCAAATGCGCCGGGCACCCGCGCCAGCGACCCGGCGCGGCAGTGTCGATGCCGTACTCGTTCTGCAGGTACATGCAAGGAAACAGTACCTCCATCAACTCGAAGGACGGGATCTTGAGGGAGGCGTGCGGGGCCGCATAGCCGCCCCACCCGTCCGCGCCGTAGGCCCCGCCGCTGGAGATCGGCGCCGGGGAGTAGTCGACGCTGATGAACATCTCGTCGTCGTAGCGAGCATTGTTTCCGAAGATGACGTCGATGGTCATGTCGATGAAGGCGGAGCCGACTTTCTCGGGCACGACCTTCTCGAGCGCGCTCATCATTGCCTGACCGATGTCGTTGCCGATACACAAGGTGGAATTACCCACCGGAGCCGGCGAATACGGGTTGACCACCGTACCTTTGGGGAGGTGCGCTTTGATCGGTCTGAAGAAGCCCGAGTTCACCGGGATGCCCGCCATCACCACCGCGAACTCGGTATACAACCAGGACATGGTGTTGCCCGGAACGCTGTTGATGAAGCCGCGCGTCTGCTCGTGCGTGCCCGTGAGATCCACCGTGCAGCCGTCGCCCTGGACCGTAAGGGTCACGTCGACGTTGATATCCTCGCCACCCCCGAAGTCGTGGTCGAGCACGCTGCGGCCCTTGTAGACGCCGTCCGGCCAGCGGGAGATTTCCGCGCGCACCATCTTCTCGCTATGGTTGAGCAGATAGTCGATAGTGGCGAGTGTCGTCTCCAGGCCGTACTTGTCGATCAGACGCACAATACGATCCTCTCCGACCTTGCAGGCCCCGATCATCGCGCTGAGATCACCCATCATCACGTCCGGTAGGCGATTGTTGGCGGCCAGCAGGTCCACCACGTCCCGGCGCATCTCGCCCTTCTCGCAGATCTTCATCGGTGCAAGGCGAAATCCTTCCTGCCAGATCTCGTTGGCCTGGGAGTTGTAGCCGCCGGCCACAGGCCCGCCGACCTCGACGAAGTGCGCGCGCACGGCGGGAAAGAACACCGGCTTGCCCTTGTAGAAAATCGGCTTCATCACCGTCCAATCGGGAATATGACTGCCGCCGAAGTACGGGTCGGTGGCGATGATGATGTCGCCCTCTTTGAGGTCGTATCTGAACTCCTTGAGCATCGCCTCCACGGACGTGAGGGAAGCGAAGATGTGCACGGGTTGCGAGTTGGCCCGTGCCAATAGTTCTACCCGCCCGTCCTTGGCGAGGAAGATGCCGCTGGAGTAGTCATGCGCCTCCGAGAACACTTGCGATACGGACGTGTTCTCCATCGTCTTGCTGATCTCCTCCGATACGGTCTCCAGGTATTGCCGGACGATCTCCGCTGTGATGATGTCAAACATGCACCGTCTCCTTGGCTTGACTGCTCTCGGCGATGTGCCTGTCACGCAGTTCCTGCGTGGCGCAAAGGTCGAGTTGGAGGGTCTGGGGGTCGACCACTACGCCGTAGCGCTCGCGCGCAGCACCCACGCTGACGAGGCCGTCGGCGATATCAGTTGCCACCTTCTGCGGAGCGCGCCTCAGTGCGCTTCCGCGGCCGCTGCCCCCGCCCATCATCACAGTGAGCCGCGCGTCAGCACCCACCCTGTGGTTCACGAGCAGGTCGTTAATCTCGATCGTGCTACCGTCGCTGTCGAGCCTCACCGCATTGCCTGGGCCCTGTTGTCCGTCGCCTGCGATAGCTCCCGCAGCGCCGCTGGCCATGACCACCGCCGTAAGATGCAGCGCACCGGCCTCCAGTTGCGGCAGGGCAATCACCGCGACCGTGCCCGGGCTGCCGCGATGCTCGCCCGCCCCGCAGGAATCGATGGCGTACTCGAGTTGCTCCACCCGCCCGCCCCGCCCGGCTTCATAGAGTTCGATGGACGGCAGCGGAACGCGCGCCGCAATGCCCGGCAGCCCCCACCCGTCCTGCTCGGCGCTGGCGTCGGAGTCGCCCTGCACAAGATCGGAGAAGTCGATCACCTCCAACTGCTCGACGGTCTGTCCGTGGCGCGCCTGCCGATGGACTGCGTACAGCAGTATCGAATTGGCCGTGACGCGTCCTGCGCGCCCCGGGATCGCCTTCTCCAAGGCTTCGCACACCGCGTTGGAAATCTCGTTGCCCAGGTGCTGCAGACCCCATCCGGTCGGTGCCGGGTACTTGGGGTTGACCACGGTACCCTCCGGCGCTAGCACCTCGACACAGCGCAACGCACCGGCATTGCACGGCACCTCTCCACCGAAAGCGGCGAGCAGCGGCAGCAAGGCAAAAGTAGCGCACGTGGCGCGGCTGGCGTTGACGAAGCCCGTCGACTGCGCGTCGGTACCCGCGAAGTCGATCGTCAGGTTGCCGACCTCCGCCTCGAGCGCCACATGAACGGTCTTGGCCTGCCCATGGCAGTCGTGTGCCAGCTTGCAGCTGCCCTGATACCGTCCCCGGGGCAATTGCTCGATCATGGCGCGCATGCGGCGCTCCGAATAGTCGAGTACCCAGCTGACGCCCTCGCTCAAGGCCTTCACACCATGTCCGTCGAGCAGGCCCTGCAGGCGCTGGCGGCCCACCGCTACAGTGGCGAGCATCGCATCGATGTCGAGGGACAAGGCATCAGGGTTGCGGCTGTTGAGCTCGAGCGTCTGTCGGACGTCCTTGCGCAGCTTGCCCTCGCGCACCAGCCGGACCGGCGTGCAGCGCACGCCTTCGGCCCAGATTTCAGTCGCTGCTGGATTCAGGTTGCCGCGGAAATCGCCGCCGATGTCCTCGGTCTGCCCGCACACCGCGAGGTACATCGCGATCGAGTCGCCGTGCTGCACCGGCGCGACAGCGGTGAAGGTCTGCACTCGCGTGCCGCCGCCGTACGGGTCGTTGGTCAACAGCACGTCCTCCCCCGAGAGGTCGAACTGGAAGCGGTCGACAATGGCCTCGGCGGTCATCGCCATCGGCACCATGTAGAGCGGGTTACTGACGGCGACGAGCTCGCCCTGCTCGGTGAAGAGCGCCGCTGCGCACTGTCTGGAAACACTGATGGCATGCGAGTAGGCGGTGTTGGCGAGTGTGGCCTCCATCTCGGCCACGATAGCCTCGAGCTTGCTGCGCAGGATCGTCGCAGACACGAGGTCCTGCTTCGGCGTGGTGGTGTCCGTCATGGCGCGCCCTCAGTCCAGGCTTTCGATGACGTAGCTCTGGTAGTGATCCAGCACCGCCTCCTGGCCGGGCTGTATCACGATGGTGGTATCCGGCTCTTCGATGATCGAAGGACCCGGGATCAGGTTGCCCGGCTGCACTCGCGTGCCGTCGTACACCGGCACCTCGATGAAGCCCAGGTCCTCGAAATGCGCGGTGCGTGAGCCCTTGCGCGCCGGACGCGGGTCTTCCGAGCCGAAAGGCAGGCTGCGGTACTTGAGGGTGTCTCGCGCTCCCACTATGTCGGAACGCACGTTGAGTATCTCCACCGGCTGGTCCGGCCGTTTGAACGAGTAGAGCTGCTCGTGCAGATCATGGAAGTCCTGAAGCGTCTTCTTGAGGGTGAGCTCGGAGACGCGCCTGGTGCGCGAGCGGATCGGCACCGTCACCTCATGTGTCTGGCCGACGTAGCGGATGTCGAGTGCGCGCTGCGTCACGATTTCGGTCACCCCTTCCGCGGAGGCGAGAGTGACCTCGGGCTCCTTCTCGATCTCCTCGAAGATGCCGTTGAGCACCTCCAGGTCCACCTCGCTGGCGCGCGCGATGTAGCTGCGCACCTTGGAAATCTTGAAGTCCGAGATCAGGCAGCCGAGTGCGCAGAACACACCCGCGTTCTTGGGCACCAGTACGGTCTTGATGCCCAGGTCCTTGGCCTGCACGCCCATGTGGACGGGGCCGGCGCCGCCGAATGCCATTAGCGCGAAGTCGCGAGGATCGCGGCCGCGCGAGACCGATATGTAGCGCACCGCGTCGCTCATCGCTGCGTTGGAGATCCGGAAGATGCCGCTGGCCGCCTCCTCCACCGTCATGCCCAAGGGCTCGGCGATGCGCCTGCGGATGGCCTCGCGCGCCGCGTCGATACCGAGATGGATCTTGCCTCCTCCGATGGCGCCCGGGTTCAAGTAGCCGAGCACCAGGTTCGCATCGGTCACGGTCGGCTCGGTGCCTCCGCGTCCATAGCAGGCCGGCCCTGGGTCGGAGCCTGCGCTCTTGGGTCCGACACGAAGCGCGCCGCCTTCGTCGATCCAGGCGATCGAGCCGCCTCCAGTGCCGATGGAGTGGATGTCGATCATCGGCGCTGCGACGCGATAGCGATTGACCCAGGAATCGACACCGATGTTGGGCGTGCCGTCCTTGATCAGACATACGTCGTAGCTGGTACCGCCCATGTCCACGCTGATGATGTCCTTGAAGCCGGACCACTTGCCAACCTCGATGGTGGCGGTGACACCCCCCGAGGGGCCGGACTGAATGAGCTCGACGCCGCGCTCGCAGCAGTACTTGAGGCTCATCACTCCACCGTTGGAGAGCTTGATGAAGAGCTGCCCGTGGAAGCCGCTTTCCATCAGCCGCCCCTGCAACCGGCGCAGATAGTTGCTGAGTTTCGGGCTCAGATAGGCATTGAGCAGCGTGGTGCTGAAGCGCTCGAACTCGCGTACCTGAGGCAACACCTCCGAGGAGATCGAGATGTGTACCTCGGGCATCTCCTCTCGCACGATTTCTCGAGCGCGAATCTCATGTGCGGGGTTCTGGAAAGAAAACAGGAAACAGATCGCCACCGACTCGACCTCGAGTGCCTTGAGCTCTCGGGCGGCCTGGCGCACCTCGTTCTCGTCGAGGACGATCACTACCTGGCCGTTTACATCGATGCGCTCGGTGACGCCCTTGCGTTTCTGGCGCTGCACGATGGGGCGCGGAGCGGGAAGGCGAATGTCGAAGTGATCCTCCTTGAAGCCCGCGCGCAGATCGATGACGTCACGAAAGCCCTTGGTGGTCAGCATGCCCGTGTTTGCTCCGGCGAATTCCAGCATCGCATTCGTCACGACCGTGGTGCCGAGCACGAAGGAAGAAGTCTCGCGGAACAGCGACTTCACGTCGGTGCCGTGGTGTTCCGCCATCATGGCCACCGCGTTGAGAATGCCGGTGGCCTCGTCGGAAGGCGTGGTCGGGGTCTTGCCGCCGTACGTCTCGCTGCCCTTACGCACGACGAAGTCGGTGAAGGTGCCACCGACGTCGATGCCGATTTCATAGCTCATGCCTGATCCTCTTGTTGCGAGCAAAAATAGACGAGTGCCTGTATTGAACTTGAGCAGCCGCGCGCGCTCTATCCACTTGGTTGGACATCGCTATCCGGAAAATCCGGAAGCTGCCGGCAACACGGCCTCTGGCGGCGCAGCAATGGCGCCGGCCGATTCAGAACGACGAGCGGGTACCGACTTAGCGCGCAGTCTTGCGCGAGATCGTTTCAGTCGGGGATTCGAAAAAGGCGCGCTTGTAATCGACGGAGAAGCGGCCGAGGTGATTGAAGCCGACGCTCAGCGCAATTGCCGAGACGTTCTGACTGCTGCCGTCCAGCAGCAGCTGAGCCCGTGCATGGCGCAAGCGGACTTCCTTCAGATAAGCGACGGGCGTAAAGCCGGTGTGCCGACGGAAGCTGTCGAACAGCTTGAGCCGCGATACCCCCGCGACGGCCACGATGTCCTCGAGGTGGATCGGATCGCGGTAGTTGGCCTCGATGAAACACTTGGACCGCAGCACGTACGCCGGCACTCTCGTCCCGAGCGCCGTCTCGATCTGCGCCGAGTAGTTGTTGGGCTGGGCAATAAGCAGGCAACGGATCAGAGCCGTCTCGATCTCCTGGCTGAAATAACCGCAGCCGTCGATCCGCTTGGCGCACTCGACCTCGGCCAGGAAGTTCTTCACCATACGCCACCAAGCGGCCGCGCCGCCCTGCGCGGCTTCCATGCCTTCGTTGAAGACGAGCAGCGACTCGACGCGCTTGCACAGGATTTCGCTAAGCACCCGTTCAACCGCCAAGCGCGAGATGGTCACGTGGATCTTGCAGCAATCCCCGGAGAGGTCGATCACGACCTCCTGCTCGGGCGACACCACGAGGCCCCGACTGATGCTGGACGATTCGATGCCGCGAGCGCTGCGTAGTTCCTGCGCGCCAGAGACGGGGAGACTGATGTTGTAGGTCTGCGGGATGCCCTTGTCGGCTACCGCCACCGAGATATCGGTGCCGTGCTCGAGGCAGCCGATGGTGGTCGACATGCTCCTGAGCAGGTGCCCCTTATAGACGAGGTTGAAGCGGGATGGCTTGATGACATGGATCGAGTGAGGCCCGAAAAGCGACTCCGAAAAGGAGCGAGCCTCCTTCAGGTCCAACCCCCTGGCCGAAATCGAATCGTCCTGCCGCAGCAGATTCCCCAGCATATCGCGCGCTCTGTGTTGACCTGCCACAGGCATGATCACGGATCGCCAAAAAGAAACGGTTAACTGCTTCTAATGAAACTCGCCGGGCTGGAAGGTTCCCATCGGGCAGGATCGCACCGTTGCTGGTTGCTCTCCAACCGTACCTCCCGTTGATTGGACGGTAGGACACGAGCACGGCATCCGTCCGGGTTGTTCAAGATACATCAAGTACCGAAGAGTTGCGTATCTCGATCTCTGCAATGTGCACCTGGGCGCATCGGGCCCAGGACGGATCAACTCCGGGTCACCGCCGGCGCCCGCGCAGGCCGCCGGGCAATGAGCCCGAAACAGAATCCACTCACTCCGTTGATAGTCGAGGGTGCGTGGTCATGGCAACTCGGAGGAATCACGCAACAGTGGCCGCTCCCGGCGGCGCATTCACAGCCGGTTCATCTCGCGAGGGCTTCAACAAGAAATGCGCCAGCGCAGGCAGCAGGATCAAGGCACCGAGCATGTTCCACAAGAACATGAATGCCAGCAATGCCCCCATGTCGGCTTGAAACTTGATGGGCGAGAATACCCAGACACATACCGCCAACGACAGCGTCAGACCGGTCAGTACCACAACCTTGCCGGTGAACAGCAATGCCGAGTAGTACGCCTGCGACAGCGTTCGCCCGCGCTGCAGCCCGGCAAGCGTCACTGTCAAGACATACAAGGCATAATCCACGCCGATGCCGACTCCTAGCGCGATCACCGGCAGTGTCGCAACTTTCACGCCGATGCCCAATCCCACCATCAGCGCCTCGGCCAGCAGCGTTGTCACGATGAGCGGGACGATGGCGCACACTACGGCACGCATCGAGCGGAACGTCACGTAGGCGAGCAGCGTTACGGCCGCATAGACCAGCCAGAGAATCTGGCGATCGGCCTTTCGCACTACTATGTTGGTTGCCGCTTCTATACCGGCATTACCAGCGGCGGATAGGAACTGCGTTTCCGCGTCATTGTGGTTGGCAGCGAAGACAGTTACTACTCGGACCACCTGCTCGAGCGTTTCAGCCTTGTGATCCCTGAGGTACGCATACAAGGTGACGAGGTCGCAGTTCTGATTGATCAGCTCTCGTGTTGCGCCGCGGTTCGCCGCGGAGTTCAACATGGCCTGGTTACGAGGAAGCTCATACCAGGCGAAGCTGCCCTCATTCATGCCCACGGCCGTCTGCTTGGCAAACCGTGCGAATGAATTAGTCGACTCTACCTCGGGTATCTGCAGCAATTCCCACTCGAGCGCGTCGATGGCCGAGAGGGTCTGATAACTGTTGCACTGCGATGGCTTGGTCTTGACCATGACCACATATACATCGCTGCTGGCCGCATAGTGGCTTGTGACGTACGTGTTGTCCTGGTTGTAGCGAGATGTCGCTCGCAGCTCGGGCGCTCCCGACTCGAGATCGCCAATCTTCAGGTCGCGGCCAACACCGTACCCCGCGGCTGCCAGTACTGCCGCCGTGATGAGTGCAATCGTGGCCCATTTCCGTTTCGTGAAAATGTCGAGAAAAGCCCAAACAACGTGCTTGCCGTACTGCCCGCCCGTCAGATCGGCGGTCTCCGCGCGCAGACTGCGCTGCGCGGCGTGAAGGCTCACGCCGAAATACGACAGGAGAATCGGCAGCAGGATCAGATTGGTGAAGATGAGTACGGCCACTCCGATGCTTGCAGCGAGCGCGAGGTCGTGAATGACCTGAATATGGATCACCATCAAGACAGCGAAGCCGACGGCGTCCGCCAACAGTGCCGTTACGCCGGCGAGAAAGAGGCGCCGGAACGTATAACGAGCGGCCAGGATCCGATGCGTTCCGCGCCCGATGTCCTGCATGATCCCGTTCATCTTCTGAGTAACCGTCTTCGAAGTCAAACGCCGTGAAGCGAGTTGTTCCAGGGTTGGTTGGTTCGGACCATGGCGTTGAGCGTGGTCAGCAGCTTGCGCATGCAGGCGACCAGCGCGACCTTGGGCAGCTTGCCGGCGGCGAGC
>JAJPEN010000081.1 GCA_021166835.1 Burkholderiaceae bacterium
GCCGACTCCCCTCCGCTGCTCGCCTCGGGGTCGTGCGGCGGAACGCGCTGCGCGCGCTCCGCTCAAACAGTACGCCGCAAGTCAGAGGTACGAAGCGCGCTTCGCGCGCCGACCCCGAGACTGCGCTGCTCGGCACCGCAGAAGTCGCGCCGTCGCGCGAAGCGCCCGGCCTCCGCTGCGCGCTCGCCGTGCGCCCCCGGCCGCCACGCGCTCCCCGTCGCGGCCCGGCCCGGCCCGCTGCCGCCTGCCGCTCGAGCGTCGTCGTCTGTCAGCGTGAGTGTCGATGTCCCGCGACCGCGACGGCATGAGGCAGCCTGCGGCCGAGACCGCGATCGCGTCGGACGCCATCGTCGCTCGGGCGCGCGCATGGCTGCGCGAGGCCGAGCGCGTCGTCGTCTTCACCGGAGCCGGCGTGTCGGCCGAGAGCGGCATCGCGACCTTCCGCGATGCGCTCACCGGGCTGTGGGCGCGATTCGATCCGCAGGCGCTGGCGACCGAGGCCGGTTTCCGTGCGGATCCGGCGCTCGTCTGGCGCTGGTACGCCGAGCGCAGGGCGGCGGTGGCGAAGGCGCGGCCCAATGCCGGGCATGCGGCGATCGCCGCCTGCGAGGCGCGGGGCGGCCGACGGGTCGACGTCGTCACGCAGAACGTGGACGGCCTGCACCGCCGCGCCGGCAGTCGCAACGTGCTCGAGTTGCACGGCGACATCACGCGGGTGAAGTGCCTCGAAGGATGCGGCACTCCCGAGTCGATCGACGCAAGCTTCGACTGGCGCAGCGATCCGCGCGAGCCTCCGCCGTGTCCGCGCTGCGGGGCGCCGCTGCGGCCGGACGTGGTCTGGTTCGGCGAGTTTCTTCCCGAAGCGGCGCTCGCCCAGGCGCAGCGCGCTGCGTCGACCTGCGACGCGATGCTCGTCGTCGGCACTTCGGCGCTCGTCTATCCGGCCGCGGAACTGCCGGCGCTGGCGCGGCGTAGCGGCGCTCGGCTCATCGTGGTCGATCCGGCGGAGACGGCGATCGACTACATTGCCGATGCGCGCCTTCGTGCGTCGGCGGCCGTCGCGCTACCGTCGTTGCTGGCGGAATAGCCAGGGCGCCCGCGGATCGTTCTGGCGCCACAGTCCGGCGCGCCGGGCCTGCGCCTGTGCCTGCGCCTGCGCATAGCGTTCGCGCTCGGCGGGAGAGAGATCCGCGTCGTAGCGCGTGAAGTGCCAGGCGAGACCGCGGTCGAGCTGTTCGAGTCCGATGTCGCGACCGGAGACGAACACCCGTCCGACCACGCGTCCGTAGGCGTCGACCTTGATCGCCTCGACACGCACCTCGCGCTCGTCGATCGCGTCGCGCAGCGCCTTGCGCGAGACGTTGGCGAAAGGCTGGGTGCGCTCGGGGGCGTCGATTCCGGCGATGCGCACGCCGATTTCGCGCCCGTCGCTCGTGTGCAGGCGGAACGAGTCGCCGTCGTAGACGTGCTCGACGACGCCGTCGATCCAGGCGATTTTCCGCGCCGACTGCGCATCGGCGGCCGCCTCGAAGGCCGAAGGCGATCGCGATGCGTCGCGCGCGTGGGCCGCCGGCGTGACAGCGACGAATCCCAGCAACAGCGCGAGCAACAGCGCGGGCAGCAGCGCGCGCGCAGGCAGCAGCGCGCGCGTGAAGGGCAGGGCCGGGGGCGTGCCCGGCGTCAGAGCCGGGGGTGTCCCCGGCGCCGGCTGCGGAATGATGGCCTTCCTCAGCGTCGCGTCAGCAGCACGCCGAGCAGCACGCCGACGGCAGCGGCGATGCCGACCGCGTTCCACGGATGCTCGTGCACGTATTCGTTGGTATCGGCGGCCGTTCGACGCGCGGTTTCCAGCGCGGCCTCCTGGAACGCGTTCAGCTCGCCGCGGGCCGCGTTCACGCCGCGCTCGAGACGATCGCGAACGAGGTTCAGTTGCTCGTTTCCGCTGCGCGAGGCCGCCTTGAGCATTTCCTCGGCGTCGGACACCAGCGAGCGCAGTTCGGCGGCGAGCCGATCGCGTGCAGCGGCCGCCTGTTCCGCGGCCTGTTCCATCGCTTCCATTCGTTGTTCTCCGGTTCGTGGCCTGGGGCCTGTTCGCGATGCCCGGTGCGCTCAGCGAAACACCAGCACCGGAATGCTCGAATGCGTGAGCACCTTGTTGGTTTCGCTGCCGAGTACCAGTGCGCTCAGCCCGCGTCGGCCGTGCGAGGCCATGAAGATGAGGTCGCAGCCCCGGTCGCGCGCCGTGTCGATGATCGCGCGGTACGGCTGCGTGTGCCTCACCGAGACGGTGTCGCAGTCGACGCCGGCCGCTGCCGCCGATTGCGCGACCGCTTCGAGAACGATGCGCGCGGTTTCCTCGGTGGCCTTGGTGAACTCGGCGAACGAGGCCTGGCCGGCGGCGGGGAACTCGGCGAAGGCCGGCGGAATGTACTCGGGCATCACGTGCAGCGCCGTGATGCGCGCGCCGCTTTCGCGGGCGAGTCCGATGGCGCGTTCGACCGCGTTGTTCGACAGCTCCGATCCGTCGGTGGGAACCAGCAGGTGCTTGTACATGCGTCTTCTCCGCGAGCAACGATGGTTTGCATGCTAGTCGATGCGCCGCCGCCGCGCGAGCCGCGCCGAGGCCGCTGCACCGGGTTCCGCCGCGGTCGTTACAAACTGTTACCGGCTGTTGCCGCACTGCCATCGAAGGGCGGGCTTCGATCGGTAGATTGGCGTCGAACCGGGCAACCGGCCCGGTGTGCAGGAGTCTGCTCATGTCGATGCCGCACCTCGCCGAATCCCGCGTCGCGCCGCTGGGTCTTGCTCTCGTCGAAGGCCAACAGCCCGCGAGCGCGCAGGTCGCCCGTCCGCGCATGCCCGCCCGGCGCGCGGACGGCCTGGAAATGCTGCTGGCCGCCGCGTCGGCTACCCGTCGGCGAGTGCGCCGCGGCGAATATCTGTATCGCTACGGCGATCTCTTCCACTCGCTGTTCGGCATTCGCGCCGGCTCGTTCAAGTCGGTGCTGCTCACCGAGGACGGACGAGAGCAGGTCACCGGCTTTCACCTCGGCGGCGAAGTGCTGGGCGTCGACGGCATCGGCCTGGACGTGCACGCCGGCGACGCCGTGGCGCTGGAAGACAGCGAGGTCGTCGAGATTTCGTTCGCCGAGCTGGACGCGCTTGCCACGCGCGATCCGGCGCTGCAGCGCGAGCTGTTCCGCATGCTCTCGGCCGAAATCCAGCGCGAGCGTGCGCTGATGCTGCTGCTCGGTTCGATGCGCGCCGAGGAGCGGCTCGCCGCGTTCCTCATCAACCTGTCGCAGCGCATGGCGGCGCGCGGCTTCTCCGCCAGCTGCTTCGTGCTGCGCATGACCCGCGAGGAAATCGGCAGCATGCTCGGGCTGAAGCTCGAGACGGTGAGCCGGATCCTGTCGCGCTTCCAGGCCGAAGGCCTCATCCACGTTCGCAATCGCGAAATCGCGATCGTGTCGCAGCAGGCGCTGCGGGCGGTGATCGGCCGCAACGATACGCGGCGCGAGGCACGCTGAGCGCGACCGTCAGCCGCCGGGCGACGTGATCGGCCCTGGCGCCGGCGCGTCGAGCGTGCGGCGCAGGATGCGCGCCAGCTGGTCGATCCGGTAAGGCTTGGCCAGCAGTTCCGCTCCCACCCGGCGTCCGAGCAGCTCGATGGTCTCGGGCGCGTGCCCGGAAGTGAAGACGACGCGCAGCCCCGGGCGCCGGCGCGTCGCTTCGCTGGCGAGCGCCGGTCCGTCGATGTCGCCGCGCATCACCACGTCGGTGAACAGCAGGTCGATGCGCTCGCCGGAATCGACCCAGGCGAGTGCCTGCGCCGCGCCGGCTGCCGGCAGTACGCGGTAGCCGAGCTTGCCGAGGAAACCGACCGCCACCGAGCGCACTTCCTCGTCGTCTTCGACCACGAGGATCGTCTCCGCTCCGCCCTCGTAGTCGGCGTTGCCGGCGCGATGCACGCGCGGCCCGGCGCTGCCGTCGTCGGCCGGCAGGTAGAGAGCGATCGACGTGCCGGCGCCGGGCGTGCTGTGCACGTCGAGGTGACCGCCCGACTGCTTGGCGAAGCCGTAGACGAGGCTCAATCCCAGGCCGCTGCCCTTGCCGCTCTCCTTCGTCGTGAAGAAGGGTTCGAAGGCGCGCGCGAGCACTTCGGGCGACATGCCCGAACCAGTGTCGGCGACGACGATCCGCACGTAGTCGCCGGGAACCAGCGGCTCGTCGCGCGTCGCCGCATGCGCCGGCGCGCTCACCCGGCTGGCGGACAGCGTGAGCCGACCGCCGTCGGGCATCGCGTCGCGCGCGTTCACCGCCAGATTCAGCAGCGCGGTGTCGAGCATTCCGGGGTCGGCTTTCGCCGGCGGCAGCGCGTCTTCGACCTCCAGGCGCACGTCGATCTTCGCGCCGAGCGTGCGACGCAGGATGTCGACGATCGAATCGAGCAACTGCGCGATGTCGATCGCGCGCGGCTGCAGGGTCTGGCGGCGCGAGAACGCGAGCAGCTTGCGCGTGAGGTCGGCGCCGCGGCCCGTTGCGCGCAGCGCCGCCTTCGCCAGCCGCGCGCCGAGCGCGTCGTCGACGATGCGGTCTTCGAGCATCTGCAGGTTGCCCGAGACGACGGTGAGCAGGTTGTTGAAATCGTGCGCGACGCCGCCGGTGAGCTGGCCCAGGGCCTCGAGCCTCTGGGACTGGAAGAGCCGCGCCTCCGCGCTCTCGCGCTGCAACGCAGCGCCCACCATGTTGGCCAGCGCCTGCACGAAGTTGCCGTCGTCGCGCGAGAAGCTGCGCGAGGTGCGCGAACCGGCCAGCAGCAGGCCCAGGCACTGGCCTTCCTCGCCGGGAATCGCGCAGACAATGGCGGTGGAGGGATCGGCGGCATCGCCGGAGCCGAACAGCATCGGCTGCTCGAGCAGCATCGGCCGATCGAGCAGCCGCTCGGCGTCCTCGGCGACGAGCTGTCCGAGATGCTCGCGCAGCGCTTCGATGCTCTCGTCGGCGCCCAGGCCGAGCCGGGCGGCGATGTCGATCCGGCCTCCGGCGAGCGCGACCCGCCCGCACAGCGCGAAGTCGACGCGCAGGTGCTCGATGATCAGCGCGCAGGCCTGCTGCTGGATCGCGGTGAAGTCGCGCGTGGCGAGCGCCAGGCGCCCGAAATCGGCCACCGCGTTCGCCTGCTGCGCGCGGACGATGAGGTCCTGCGCACGACGCAGATCGTCCACGTTGCGCACGCTCGCGCAGGTCCAGACGGCACCGTCGACGCGCAGCGGATTGAGGCTGATCTCGACGGCGAACTCGTGTCCGTCGCGATGCCAGGCGGTGAGCGCGATGTTCGTACCCATCGGGCGCGCGCGAGGGGCGCTGCGATAGCGCGCGCGATGCTGCGCGTGCGATTCGCGGAAACGCTGCGGCATCAGCTCCTCGATCGAGCGGCCGACGAGATCGTCCAGGCGATAGCCGAACACCGCTTCGCAGCGGGCGTTCGCGATCCGGATGCGGCCCGCGTCGTCGACGATCAGCATCGCTTCGGATGCCGATTGGAAGATCTGGCGGTACAGCGCCGGTTCGTCGATCGCGGCGGCGGCCTGCGCGCCTGCGGTTTTCGACGCGGTTTTCGATTCAGCGCGAGGCATCGCTCGACCGGGCGTCCGGCGAAACCCGTGCAGCGAACAGGTAGCCGACACCGCGCACCGACTTCACCAGTTGCGGCTCGGCCGGATCGCTCTCGATCTTGCGCCGCAGCCGTCCGACCAGCACGTCGATCGCGCGGTCGAAGGGGCCGGCTTCGCGCCGGTACAACGCGTCCATCAGTTCGTCGCGCGTGAGCGCGCGGTTCGGCTGGCGCACGAAGGTGGTGAGCAGGTCGAACTCGCCGGTGGTCAGCGCGACCGGCGTGCCGTCGGGGCGAGCGACCGAGCGCGCCGCCAGGTCGATGTGCCAGCCGTCGAACTCGAATCGCTGCGATGGCTCCGCGGCGGTCGCGGGCGGCGGCTGCGCCGCACCCTCCGGGCGCAGGCGCCGCAGCACGCTGCGCACGCGCGCGACGAGTTCGCGCAGGTCGAAGGGCTTGGGGATGTAGTCGTCGGCGCCCAGTTCGAGGCCGAGAATGCGGTCTACCGGCTCGCCGCGGCCGGTGACGATGATGATCCCCGGAACGTCGGCGCGGCTGCGCAACTCGCGAGCCAGCACCAGTCCGTCCTCCTGCGGCAGGCCGAGGTCGAGCAGCACGAGATCGACCGGATGCTCGGCCAGATGGCGGCGCATCTCGCTGCCATCGGCCACCGCCGCGACGTCGAACCCGAAGTCGCTCAGGTACGCGAACAGCAGTTCGCGGATTCCCTCTTCGTCGTCGACGACGAGGATGCGCTCGGCCATCTCCTTCGCGCTTGCCCTAGGAGAGCGTCGGCGTCGCCCGCCTCACCCGCACTCGCCCTGGTGCCCGCAGGCGGTGCAGAACATGCAGCCGTCGCGCCGGATGTAGGCATGCGCCCCGCACGACGGGCAGGCCTGCCCGGCGATCAGCGGCGCCTCGGTGCTCGCCTCGGGCTTCTCGTGATCGGGCAGGGCGAGTGCCCCCGCCCCGCCGATCGCCCGGCCCTCGGAATCGAGCAGCCCCAGCACCTTGAAGCGGTGCAGCAGCAGCGCCGCGATGTAGGCCACCGTGCTCGGCCACACCTGCTGGCGCGACTCGCCCGGCACCTGCGCCCAGAACGAACCGTTCAGCTCGCCGAAGTTCAGCAGCTTCCTCAGCTTCAGCCCGATCCAGTTCACGTCGATCAGGTGCATGTCCACCGACAGCAGCTTGGCCAGGCCGTCCAGCGCGCGCGGATAATCGCCCGACAGCCAGATCGAGTACGGCCGGCGTGTGCCGTCGGGCAACTGCAGCTCCTTCACCCCGATGACGAAGTCGTCGTTGGTTGCCGCGTTGGCCACGTCCGCCGTCCACGACAGCGTACCGAGCGGACCCGACTTCGGCTCCTTGCGGAACATCATCGCGTCGACCATCGGCGAAGGCTGCGTATCGAGCGCCTCGAACATGCCCAGCTCCTCGCAGCGATGCCGCACGATCTCGGCGAAGCCCGCCACCAGGCCCGGCGTCCAGCGCACCTCGCCGTTGGGCGGGAAGGGCATCTGCAGCGGCTGCTCGTCGCGCGTGCGCGCCAGCGCATCGAGCTTCATCTTCAGCCAGGCGCGGTCGTTCGAGCGCATGTCCATCGACAGCGCCTTGGCGATCGCCCCCAGCCCGCGCGGCTGCTCGTTGCCGTTGACCCAGGTCTCGAAGGGCACGCTGCGCAGCCCCGTCGTGCCGTCGGCGCGCGCGTACGACTCCTCGGTCTGGCCGATGAAGATGCAGAACGACGCCCGCCCGTCCAGCGGCTCGACCATGTACGAGTACGCCAGGTTCCCTCCGGGCAGCTTCGGGCGGCTGGGCCAGCGCAGCGACGACAGCGCCGGCTGCGGCACCCGCTCGATGCGCAGCCGCCGGTCGGACTCCTCGGGAACGCGAAGGTCCTGCGGCTGCTGCGCGCTGGCCGAAGGGGCGACGCTGAGCACCGAGCCGATCACGCTGTTCGGCCGGTAGGTGGTGATGCCCTTCAGGCCCGAACGCCAGGCCTCGAAATACAGCGTCTTGAATTCCTCGTACGGATAGTCTTCGGCGACGTTCACCGTCTTGCTGATCGCCGAGTCGATGTACGGCTGCACGGCCGCGCTCATGCGCATGTGGTCCAGCGCCGAGATCTGCATCGCCGAGACGAAGTACTCGGGCAGCGCGTTGGTGTCGTGTCCGAGATGCCGCCACATCCGGTAGGCGAAGTCTTCCACCTGGTACTCGAGCCGGCTGCCGTCGGGCATGCGCTTGCGCCGCGTGTAGGTCCACGAGAACGCCGGCTCGATGCCCCCGGAGGCGTTGCCGGCGAAGGCGATCGAGATCGTTCCGGTGGGCGCGATCGACAGCAGGTGCGAGTTGCGGATGCCGTGCTCGCGCACGCGCTTCTTCAGCGCCTCGGGCAGGCGCGAGGCGGCGTGCGGCTCGGCGAGCCACTGCTCGGCGTTGAACAGCGGGAAGGGCCCCCGCTCGATGGCCAGCTCCACCGACGCCTCGTAGGCGACGTCGCGCATCGACTGCGCGATGCGCGCGGCGAAGGCGCGCGCCTCGTCGGTGTCGTAGCGCAGCTTGAGCATGGTGAGCGCGTTGCCCAGGCCGGTGAAGCCCAGCCCGATGCGCCGCTTGGCCTGCGCCTCGCGCTCCTGCGCTTCGAGCGGCCACAGCGTGAGGTCGAGCACGTTATCGAGCGCGCGCACCGAGATCGCCACCGTGCGGCGGAAGCGCTCGAAGTCGAAGGCCGGCTTCTCGCCGAAAGGGTCGACGATGAAGCGCGTCAGGTTCAGGCTGCCCAGGTCGCAGCAGCCGTACGGCGGCAGGAACTGCTCGCCGCAGGGGTTGCTCGCCTCGATGCGCTCGCAGTACGACAGGTTGTTGTCCCGGTTCACCCGGTCGATGAAGATCACGCCCGGCTCGGCGTGGTCGTAGGTGGAGGCCATGATCTGGTCCCACAGCTCGCGCGCGCGCAGCCGGCGGTAGATCCACTTGCCCTCGGCGTTGCGACCCAGCCCGTTCTCGTCGAAGGGCTGCACCTCGTGCACCAGTTCGAACTCGCCGTCGTCGTGCACCGCGCGCATGAACGCGTCGGTGACCGCCACCGACATGTTGAAGTTCGACAGCGACCCGTCGTTCTTCGCGCCGATGAACTCCTCGACGTCGGGGTGGTCCACCCGCATCACGCCCATCTGCGCGCCGCGCCGCGAGCCGGCCGACTCCAGCGTCTCGCAGGACTTGTCGAACACGCGCATGTACGACACCGGCCCCGAGGCGCGCGACAGCGTTCCCTTGACCAGCGCCCCGCGCGGGCGGATCGAGGAGAAGTCGTAGCCGACTCCGCCGCCGCGGCGCATCGTCTCGGCGGCTTCCTGCAGCGCCGCGTAGATGCCCGGCGTGCCGCTCTCGTCGTAGCCCCACACCGCATCGCCGATCGGCTGCACGAAGCAGTTGATCAGCGTCGCCCGGATGTCGGTGCCGGCGGCCGAGTTGATGCGCCCGGCCGGCACGAAGCCGTGCTCCATCGCCCACAGGAACTCGCTCTCCCAGTGCTCGCGCAGCGCCTGCGGCTCGACCGAGGCCAGCGCGCGCGCCACGCGCTTGCGCACCTCGTGCGCCGTCGACTCGTCTCCCTTGGCGTACTTCTCGCGCAGGACGTCGATCGTGACTTCCTGTTCGGGCAGGGCGGCGAGGATGTCTTCGATTTTCATGCGTGGGTTCCGTGGTTTCGCTTGTGGCAGATGAGGTCGCAGATGAGGGGAAAGTGCGAGGCCAAAGAGCGAGGAACGCCGCCACGACGCAGGCGAGGCGGGCGGGGCGATCGGGTGGCGATAGTGCGTGCGACCCCTGATTCGATCGTGCTTCCGCCGGCCGTCATTCTAGCGTCGGCGCGTGCATCGCGGGAGGTCCGGGCGTGCCGGAAAAATCGGTGCACAGATCCTAACGATCGAGCCGGTCGCGCGCCTGGCGGTCGCGTTCCTGGCGGTCGCGATCGTAGCGGTCGGACAGCTCGGCCAGCGCCGCCGACAGCGAGTTGGCCTGCAGTTCGACGCTCGCCTTGAGCTGCGACTCGAGCGCATCGAGCCGCGCCTGCACGGCGCGCTCGATTTCGTCGCGCCGATCGTCGCTGCGCGAGAAGCGCGACTCGAGGTACGCGCGCAGCTCGGTGAAGCGCGAAGACTCGGCCTGGTCGGCCAGCTCGCGCTGCGCCTGCATCTCCTTGCCGTGGCGGCGCGTCTCGAGCAGCCCGGACATTTGAAGATACACGATGTAGCCGAGCAGCAGCACGGTGACGAGCACGATGAACGCGAGCATCACCAGGCCGAGCGGCGCCTGCACCTCGGTGAAGGCGAGCGACAGCGTCGTCGGCGTGTTCAGCACCTGCCAGTTGACCAGCACGAAGGCGGCGAGCGCGCCGAAGACGACCAGGAACAGCAGGGTACGCAGCGTCACGCTTCGGCTCCCGGGGGCGGCGGATCCATCGGATTCAACGCGATGCGCCCGACCTTGTCAAAGTGGCGTCGCAGCACTAGAAATTCAACGCGCGCGGCAACCACAGCGACAGCTCGGGCACCGCGATCAGCGCCACGAGCACGACGAGCATCGCGAACACGAACCAGATGACCCACGGCACCGTCTGCTCGATGCGCACGCCCGCCAGGCGCGACGACACCATCAGGTTCACCGCCAGCGGAGGCGTGAACTGCCCGATCGCCACCATGTAGGTGAGCAGCACGCCGAACCAGACGGCGTCCCAGCCGAAGCCGTTCATCAGCGGCGTCAACAGCGGCACGAAGATCAGGAAGATCGAAATGCCGTCGAGCACCATGCCGGTGACGAGCAGCACGGCGACGATCGCCGCCAGCGCCCACCATGGACCCATCCCGCTGTCGAGAATTGCGCGCGTCAGCGGATCGGCGATGCCCAGCGTGCTGACGGCGTAGGCGAAGATGCTCGCCAGCGCGACGACGACCATGATGACGCCGGAGACCTCGGCCGATTCGATCAGCGAGTCGACGATCTCGCGCACGCCCATCGTCCGGTAGACGAAGACGCCGATGAACAGGCCGTAGAAGACGGCGACGACGGCTGCCTCGGTAGGCGTGAACCAGCCCATGCGCATGCCGCCGAGGATCAGCACCGGGGCGAACAGGCCCCAGGTGGCCTCGCGCAACGCGCGCAGGAACGGCGGGCGCTCGATGTTCGCTTCGCCCGCGCCGAAGCGGTTGCGCCGCGCGAGCCAGACAGCCGGAACGATCAGTGCGCAGCCGGCGAGCACGCCCGGCACGAGTCCGGCGGCGAACAGCGCGGGCACCGAGGCGCCCGGCACCATCACCGAATAGACGATGAACGCGATCGACGGCGGAATCAGGATGTCGGTGGCGGCCGCCGCGCCGATCACGCTGGCCGAATAGGCCGGCGGGTAGCCGGCGCGCGCCATCGACGCGAGCATCACGCCGCCGACGGCGGCGGCGCTGGCCGGCCCGGAACCCGAGATGCCGCCCATGAACATCGCCACGCCGATCGCGACCATCGGCAGCATGCCGGGCCCGCGGCCGACGATCGCCAGCGCGAACTGCACGAGCCGCTGCGCGACGCCCGAGCGGTCGAAGACCGAGCCGACCAGCACGAACATCGGCAGCGCGAGCAGCGGGTACTTCGCGATGCCCGCGTAGAAGTTGTTCGGGATCGACAGCCAGCCGAGGTCTGCCACGCCGATCGCCAGCGAGCCGCCGAGCATCAGCGCGACGCCGATCGGCACGCCGGCGAGCGTGAGCGCGATGAAGAGCGCGAAGATCGCGATGTCGATCATCGGAGCATGAGCCGGGCCGTCAGTGCGCCGCCGGCGTGCGCGCCAGACGCACGAGACGCTGCACCGAACGCGCTGCGATCAGCAGCGCGAGCACCGGCAGCCACATCGTGTACCACCACTGCGGAACGCCGATGCCCGGCGACGTGACCTCGTAGCGGTAGTCGTCCCACAGCAGTCGCAGCGACAGTCCGAAGAGCATCAGGAAGGCGACGATCGATGCGAACTCGGAGAACATCGCCAGCAGGCGGCGACGACGTGGCGAGCCCGCGTCGTAGAGGAACTCGATACGGATGTGGCGGTTGCGCGCGGCGGCGGCGGCGCTCGCCACCATCGTCAGCACCACCATCAGCGAGATCGAGATCTCCTCGGTCCACGCGAAGGACTCGTCGGTGAAATAGCGTGCGATGACGTTGGCGAAGGTGATCGTCGCGAGCACCGCCATGGCGGCGGCGCCGATCCAGTCTTCGGGCAGGCGCCGCGCGAAAGGCGCGATGCGCGGGTCGTGGCCGGCGGCCGGTTCGTTCGAGTCGGTCATGACGGAACGGGAGAACGGGCCGGCCGCAGGCGGGATGCGCCTTGTCGGGCCGGCCCGCGCGAGCGAGCGTGCTTCAGGCGGTCTTGCGCGACGCGACGGCGGCTTCGGCGCGCTTGACGAGGTCGGGGCCGATCTGCTTCGTCCACTTCTCGTAGACCGGGTGCACTGCCTTCTCGAAGGCCTTCTTCTCGTCGTCGGACAGGCGGGTGACCTTCACGCCGAGCGCTTCGACTTCCTTGACCAGCGACTGGTCGTTCTTCGTGAGGCCCTTGCGCGCGATCGCGATCTCCTGCTTGCCCGCTTCCAGCGCGGCGGCGCGCACGATGTCGCGGTCGGCCGGCGTCCACGAGTTCCAGACGTCGCGGTTGACGACGTAGATCAGCGGGTCGGCGACGTAGTCCCACATCGTCACGTATTTCTGGCCGAGCGTGTGCAGCTTGGCCGCCGTGAAGATGTGCAGCGGGTTCTCCGGGCCTTCGACCGCTCCCGAGGCCAGCGCCGGCTGCGCGTCGGCCCAGCTCATCTGCGTGGGGTTCGCGCCGAGCGCGGTGAAGGTGTCGTTGAAGATCGGCGAGCCGACGACGCGGAACTTCAGTCCTTTCATGTCGGCCGGCGTGCGGATCTCGTGCTTGGAGTTGGTGAGCTCGCGGAATCCGTTCTCGCCCCAGGCGAGCGGCACGACGCCGGCCTTCTCGACGATCTTCAGGATGCGCTCGCCCACTTCGCCCTGCGTCATCGCGTCGATGCCCGCGTGGTCGCGCGCGAGGAAGGGCAGCGAGAACAGGTTCAGCTCCTTGACCTGCGGCGACCAGTTGATCGTCGAGCCGACGGCCACGTCGATCACGCCCTGGCGGATCGCCGAGAACTCGCGCGTCTGGTCGCCGTTGATCAGCGACACGTTCGGATACAGCTTCATGTTGATCCGGCCCTGCGTGCGCTCGCGCACGAGGTCGATCCAGATCTGCGCGCCCTTGCCCCAGGGGAACGCGGTGCCCACGACGGTGGACAGCCGGTATTCGGGCCGGTAGTTCTGTGCGTGCGCCGCGCGCGTGACGACGAAGGGGGCGGCCAGTGCGGCCGAGCCGGCGGCGCCGGCTTTGAGCAGGGAACGGCGGTCCATCGGGGTCTCCTGAATTTCGAACGATCGGATTCTTGCGGAACCGTGCGCGCCCGGTGCACCGAAGCGGCCGGCGGCGAAGACGCGGCGCGCCATTCTAAACCCGCCCAAACCGGCGTTGGCGGCGTTTCAGCCGGCGGCGTTTCAGTCAACGGCGGGCAGGTAGCGCACCGAGAGCACGCCGTCGATGCGCTCGATCGACGCGATCGCCTCGCGCGACACCGGGCTGTCGACGTCGACGATCGTGTACGCCATGTCGCCGCGCGACTTGTTCAGCATGTTGTTGATGTTCAGGTCGGCGCGCGCCATCGCCGTGGAGATCTGCCCGAGCATGTTCGGCACGTTGGCGTTGGCGATGGCGACGCGGAACGCCGACTCGCGCGGCGCCCAGGTGTCGGGAAAATTGACCGCGTTGCGAACGTTGCCGTTCTCGAGGTAGTCGCGCAGCTGGTCGGCGACCATGCGTGCGCAGTTCTCCTCGGCCTCGCTCGTCGAGGCGCCCAGGTGCGGCAGCGCGATCGCCCGCTCGTGCGCGTCGATCGCCGCGCTCGGGAAGTCGCAGACGTAGCGCAGCAGACGCCCCTCGTCGAGCGCGGCAAGCACCGCGGGCTCGTCGACGACGCCTTCGCGCGAGAAGTTCAGCAGCACCGTGCCCGGCTGCACGTTACGCAGGCTCTCGGCGCCGATCAGCCCGCGCGTCGCGGCGAGCAGCGGAACGTGCAGCGTGACGAAACGCGCCGCGCGCAGCGCCTCGCCCACCGAGTGCGCCTTGCGCACCTGCGCCGGCAGGCTCCAGGCGGCGTCCACGGTGATTTCGGGGTCGAAGCCGATGACGTCCATGCCGAGCCGGATCGCGGCATCGGCTACCAGGCAGCCGATGCGCCCCAGTCCGATCACCGCGAGCGTCTGGCCGGCGAGTTCGAAACCGGAGAACGCCTTCTTGCGCTGCTCCACGAGCGTCCCGATGTCGGGGCAGTCGGGGTCGATCGTGTCGACGAAGCGCAGCGCCTCGGGCAGGTTGCGCGCGGCGAGCAGCATGCCGGCGAGCACGAGCTCCTTGACGGCGTTCGCGTTCGCGCCCGGCGCGTTGAACACCGGCACGCCGCGCGCGCTCATCTGCGCCACCGGAATGTTGTTGGTACCGGCGCCGGCGCGCGCGATCGCGCGCACCGATTGCGGAATCGTCATCGAGTGCAGATCGGCCGAGCGCAGCAGGATCGCGTCGGGCGACTCGATTTCGGAACCGACGACGTAGGCGGGCGCAGGCAGTCGCACGAGTCCGCTTTCGGAAATCCGGTTCAGCACCAGCACGCGGATCGAGTCGCGCATCGCGTTCTCCTCGGTCGCTCAGCCGTGGCTCATCTCGAACTCGCGCATCCAGTCGACCAGCGCGCGCACGCCTTCGATCGGCATCGCGTTGTAGATCGACGCCCGCATGCCGCCCACCGAGCGGTGGCCCTTCAACTGCAGCAGTCCGCGCTGTTTGGCGCCCTTCAGGAAAGGCTCGTCGAGCGCCGCATCGGGCAGCCGGAACGGGATGTTCATCCGCGAGCGATCGGAGCGATCCACCGGATTCGTGTAGAAGGCGGTGGAGTCGAGATAGTCGTAGAGCAGCTTCGCCTTCTCGATGTTGCGCTGCTCGATCCCGGGCACGCCGCCCTGGCGCTTGAGCCACTGGAAGACGAGCCCGGCGATATACACCGCCCACGTGGGCGGCGTGTTCAGCATCGAGTCGGCGTCGGCGTGCACCTTGTAGTCGAGCATCGTCGCGATGCCGGCGCGCGCATGCCCGAGCAGATCCTTGCGCACGATGACGATGGTCAGGCCCGCCGGACCGATGTTCTTCTGCGCGCCGCCGTACATCAGCGCGTGCTTCGCGACGTCGACCGGGCGCGACAGGAAATTCGACGAGATGTCGGCGACCAGCGGCACCTTGCCGGCGTCGGGGGTGAACGGAAATTCCACGCCGCCGATCGTCTCGTTGGCGCAGTAGTGCAGGTACGCGGCACCGGGCGAGCGCTTCCAGGCCGACTGCGGGGGAACGTAGGTGAACTGCCGGTCTTCCGAGGATGCGACGACATTCACTTCGCCGAAGCGGCGCGCTTCCTTGATCGCCTTCGTCGACCACTCGCCGGTGTTCACGTAGTCGGCGTGGCCGCGCTCGGGGAGCAGGTTCAGCGGCAGCATCGCGAACTGCAGCGTCGCACCGCCCTGCAGGAACAGCACCGCGTGCGACTCGGGGATGCCCATCAGTTCGCGCAGGTCGCGTTCGGCCTGCTCGTGGATGCTCATGTATTCCTTGCCGCGATGGCTCATCTCCATCACGGACTGACCGCTGCCGTGCCAGTCGAGCATCTCGGCGGCGGCCTGCGCGAGCACCTCTTCGGGCAGAACTGCGGGCCCGGCGCTGAAATTGAACACCTGTCGCATCGTTTTCCCCGTGGCGAAAGGCGGATTCTAGCGCGCCGTTTTCGGGCCGTTTTCGCGCGCCGTTTTCGCGCGCCGTTTCGCGGTATCGTGGCACGATGAAAGCCGAATCCGCCGGTCCCGCTCGCCCCGCTTCGGTCGAAGAGGGCGTGCGCATCGACGCGCTGCGGGCGCATCTCGAGTCGACGCTCGGGCGCCGCGTGACGCTCGTCGAGACGCACATCTCGTGGGTGCTGCTCGACGGCGAGCACGCGTGGAAGATCAAGAAGCCGGTCACGCTGGGCTTCCTCGACTTCGCGCAGCTCGAGGCGCGGCTCGCCTGCTGCGAGGAGGAACTGCGGCTGAACCGCCGCCTGGCGCCCGAGCTTTACCTGGACGTGGTCGCGATCCGCGGCGAGCCGCAGGCGCCGCGCTTCGACGGGGAGGGCGCGCCGATCGAGTATGCGGTGCGCATGCGCCAGTTCGCGGCGGGCGCGCTCTTCTCCGAGCGGCTCGCTGCCGGAACGCTCGACGCGGATGCGGTCGAACGCTTCGCGTTGCGGCTGGCCGCGTTCCAGCTCGAGGCGCCGTCGGCCGACGAGAACGCTCCCTGGGGCAGCCCCGAACGCGTGCGCGCCGATACCGCACTCGCGCTCGACGGCATCGCCGCGGCGGCAGCCTCGTCGTCGCCGTGGGTCGCGGCCATGCGGCAGCGTTTCGAAGAGAAGGCCTCGCGCCTCGCGCCCGCCTTCGAGATGCGCAAGCGGCAGGGATGGATTCGCGAAGGGCACGGCGACCTGCACCTGGCGAACGTGGTCGTGCTCGAATCGCAGGTCACCGCCTTCGATTGCATCGAGTTCGACCCGGGCCTGCGCTGGATCGACGTGCAGAACGACGCAGCCTTTCTCGCGATGGACCTGCTCGCGCACGACCGCGCCGATCTCGCTTTCCGCTTCCTCGATGCGTGGCTCGGCGCGCTCGGCGACTACGAGGGGCTGGCGGTGCTGCGCTACTACCTCGCCTACCGCGCGGTGGTGCGCGAACTGGTCGCGTCGATCCGGGGCGGGCAGCGCGCCGATTCGCTCGCCGGCCCGCGCTATGCGGGGCTCGCCTCGAAGCTGCTCGAATCGCGCCAGCCGCGCCTGCTGATCACGCACGGCGTCTCGGGTTCCGGCAAGAGCTACGCCGCGAGCCGGCTGCTCGAGCGAAGCGGAGCGATCCGCATCCGCTCCGACCTCGAGCGCAAGCGCCTGCACGGCATCGGCGCGCTCGCGCGCTCGCACTCGGCGCTCGATGCCGGGCTGTACGCCGCCGACGCCTCCGGGCGCACCTATGCGCGCCTGTACGAGCTGGCGGAAATTTCGCTGCAGGCGGGCTGGCCGACGATCGTCGACGCGACCTTCCTGCGCGCGGCCGATCGCGAGCGCTTCCGCGCGCTCGCCGCGCGGCTCGGCGTGCCGTTCGCGATCCTGGCCTGCGATGCCGACGAGCGAATCCTGCGCGAACGCATCGAGGCCCGGCTCGCGCGCGGCGCCGACCCGTCCGAGGCCGACGTGCGCGTGCTCGGGCGCCAGCTCTCGGGCCGCGAGCCGCTGAGCCGCGACGAAAGGGCGAGTGCGATCTTCGTCGATACCTCGCGCGAGCCGCTCGAGCTGGCGGCGATCACGCGTGCGTGGTCCGGCGTCGGTGGCACGACGGCCCAATGAACCGCGAAGACGAGACGCCATCGGCCGGCGCACGCTTCGACGTGTGCAACGGCGACGCCGACGGACTCTGCGCGGTCGTGCAGCTGCGCCTGCACGAGCCGGCCGCGTCGACGCTGGTCACCGGACTGAAGCGCGAGATCGCGCTGCTCGATCGGGTGGACGCCGGCGCCGGCGACGAAGTGCTCGTCTGCGACCTGTCGATGGAGCGCAACCGCGACGCGCTGCTGCGTCTGCTCGCGCACGGAGCGCGGGTGCGGTATTTCGATCATCACGCGGTGTCCGACATTCCGCGGCATCCGGCGCTCGACGCGCATATCGACCTGTCCGCGGGCGTGTGCACCAGCGCGATCGTCGATCGCTTCCTCGGCGGCGCTTTCCGCGCCTGGGCCGCCGTCGGCGCGTACGGCGACAACCTGCATGCGCTGGGCGAGCGGCTGGCCGCCGAGGCGGGCGTCGACGCGCCGGGCCGCGAGCGGATGCGCTGCCTGGGCGAGGCGATCAACTACAACGCTTATGGCGAGCACGAGTCGGACGTGCGGATCGCGCCGGCCGCACTCTATTCGCTGCTCGTTCGCCACCGCGACCCGCTGGCGTTCTTCGACGCGGAGCCGATCGCCGCCGAGCTGATCGCATCGCGCGCCGCCGATCTCGCCCGCGCGCTCGCGATCCCCGCGTACTGGAGCGGCGTCGCCGGCAGCGTGCACGTCCTGCCCGATGCCGACTGGAGCCGGCGCGTGATCGGCAGCGCGGCCAACGAGCTGGCGCACGCGGCGCCGGCTCGCGCGCACGCCGTGCTGCGCCGGCGTGGCGACGGCACGCTGATGGCGAGCGTGCGCGCGCCGCTCGCTGAGCCCTCGGGCGCCGGCGAGCTGTGCAAGCGCTTCGGCGGCAACGGACGCAGGGGGGCCGGCGGCATCGACCGGCTGCCGGTGGACGACCTCGACCGCTTCGTGCGGGCCTTCGACGACATGGAATGGGGAAGAAGGAAAATCGAACCGAAGGCGCGATGATTCCCTACGCTCGCCCCGATGCGGGGCGCGCGGGCGCGAGGCGCTCGAGCGCCAGCTCGCGCACCTCGTCCGCCGTCACGTCGTCGACGTAGCTCGCGTCGTGCGGGCAGCGCGTGCGCACGTTGCGCACGCCGCAGACGGGGCAGTCGGTCTGCATCGAGAACGCGAAGCGCTGCTGGCCGGCGACGAGCGGCTGGGCGGCGAGCAGGTTCGGCAGCCAGAAGATGCCGACGCTGGGCGTTCCCACGGCGTCGGCGAGGTGCAGCGGCCCGGTGTCGTTCGAGACGAGCACGCCGGCCCGCTCGAGCAACGCGACCAGCGCGCCTAGCGGCAGGTCGCACAGGTCGGTTGCCGGCGAGCGCATCGCGCGGATCACCTGCTCGACCAGCGTTCGTTCGTCGCTGTTGCCGTTCACCGCGACGACCGCGCCCGCCGTGGCGAGCGCGTCGCCGACCGCCGCGAAGCGCTCGGCCGGCCAGCGGCGCCGCGGGTCGGTCGCACCCGGCTGCAGGACGGCGATCGGTGCGTCGGGCGGCTGCCAGTGCCGTCGCAACTGCTCGCGGTCGCGCGCGGTCACTGCCAGCCGCCCGGCTAGATCGACCGGCGGCGCGCCGACCAGCGATGCCGCCTCGAGCAGCCGCAGCCGCTCGTTGCGCCATTGCTCGTAGGCGAGCCAGCGATCGAGCGGTGCGGCGCCCTCGGCACGCAAGCCCGAGCTGCAACGCGCGCCGAGTCGCTGCACGAACGGGTTCGCATAGCCGCCGCCGCCGTACCACTGCAGCGCGAGGTCGAAGCGGCGCGCGCGCATCGCGTCGACGAAGGCATCGATGCGGGCGGCGTCGCCCGCCATCCCGGGCGGCGCTCCCACGCCGGGAATCGGCGGCAACTCGATCGTTTCGTCGATCGGGCCGGGACGGCCTTCGAGGAACTCCCGGTGCCAGCGACGTCCGAGATAGACGATGTGCGCGCGCGGGTAGGCGGCGCGCAGCGCGGCCAGCGCCGGCAGCGCGAAGACGAAGTCGCCGATCGCGTTCGGGCGCAGGACGGCGATGCGCTCGACGTCTTCGAGGCGTTCGGACGAGGGATCCGCGGACGGTGCCAATGTCTGCTCGTCGGATGCGATGCCGAACGATGATAGGCACCCGGCGCGTTCGCCATCGACAAGAGGGGAAACGGCGCGCAGGGCGGCAGGACGGCACCGGGCGCAATGCAGCGCCCGGCACGCCGGTTGCGTGCAGTGTCGATGGCCCAGGAATCGAGGACAGCCGTCGTCGCCGCGATCGCCGGGAATCTGGCGATCGCCGTATCGAAATTCGTCGCTGCGGCGTTCTCCGGCAGCGCGGCGATGCTGTCGGAAGCGATCCACTCGCTGGTCGACACCGGCAACGGCGCGCTGATGCTGTACGGGATGCGGCGCAGCCGGCGGCCGCCCGACGCCGAGCACCCCTTCGGCTACGGGCACGAGCTGTATTTCTGGGCGCTGATCGTCGGCGTGCTCGTTTTCGCACTCGGCGGCGGCATGTCGATCGTCTCCGGAATCGCGCATATCCGCGCGGGTGAGCCGCCCGGGGACCTGAAGTGGAGCTATGGCGTGCTCGCGATCGCTGCCGTCTTCGAGAGCGTGTCCTGGTATTACGGGCTGAAGGCTTTCCGCATCGAGCAGCGCGGCCGCGGCTTCGTCGAGACGATCCGCAGGACGAAGGATCCGACCAGCTTCACCGTGCTGCTCGAGGACTCGGCGGCGCTGCTCGGGCTCGTCTTCGCGTTCGTCGGGATGACGCTCGCCGTTCGGCTGGACCTGCCGTGGATCGACGGCGCGGCGTCGGTGGCGATCGGCGTATTGCTCTGTCTGGTGGCGCTGCTGATGGTCTACGAGAGCAAGGGGCTGCTGGTCGGCGAAGGCGCCGACCGGGAGACGCTCGACGAGATCCGGCGCATCGCCTGCGCCGAGCCGCAGGTAGAGCGCGTGTGCCGGGTGTCGACGATGTATCTCGGTCCCGAGGAAGTGATGCTCGTGCTCGAACTGGCGCTGCACCGCGCCGGCGAGTTCGACACGCGGGCGACCTTCGAGCGGATTCCGCGGGCGATCCGCGCGCGCTTCCCGCGCATCCGCCACGTGTTCGTCGACATCACGCCGGACGAAGCGCAGACGCGAAGCGGGGCTGCGGATTCCGCGGACGCGGACTCCGCGTTCGCGCTTTCCCCCATGCAACCGATGGGACGACAACGATGACTTCGACCCTCGAAAGAAGGCACGCCGAACGGGCGCGGGAGAAGCAGCTGCGCGACGCGCTGCGCGCGCATTCGCGCGAGATCGGCGAGCACGCGGCCGACGACGAGGCGCTGCTGGCGCTGCTGTCTTCGCGACGCTTCGCGCTGCTGGGCGAAGCCTCGCACGGCACGCACGAGTTCTACGAGCAGCGCGCCGAGCTGACGAAGCGCCTGATCGTCGATCACGGGCTGGACGCCGTTGCGGTCGAGGCCGACTGGCCCGACACGCGGCGTGTCGATCGCTACGTGCGCGGCAGCCCGGAGGACGGCAGTGCCGAAGAGGCGTTGCGCGGCTTCCGGCGCTTCCCGCACTGGATGTGGCGCAACACCGTCGTGCGCGATTTCGTCGGATGGCTGCGGCAATGGAACGATGCGCAGCCGCCGGAGCGCCGCGTCGGCTTCTACGGACTCGACCTGTACAGCCTGTCGGCGTCGATCGAAGCGGTGCTCGCGTATCTCGACGACGTGGACCCCGAGGCGGCGAAGCGGGCGCGCGCCCGCTACGCCTGCTTCGACCACTTCCATGAGGACGCGCAGGCCTACGGCTATTCGGTCGCCTTCGACCTCGCGCCCGATTGCGAGCAGGCCGTCGTCCAGCAACTGGTCGAGCTGCGCGAGCGCTCGATCGAGGCCATCGAGCGCGAGGGATACGAGAGCGATGCGCTGTTCGACGCCGAGCAGAACGCGCGCGTGGTGCGCAACGCCGAGGAATACTACCGGGCGATGTTCGGGCGGCGCGTGTCGTCGTGGAACCTGCGCGACCGGCACATGGTGGATACGCTGCAGGCGATCGATGCGCATCTGGCGCAGCGGCTCGGGCGCGAGCCGCGGATCGCGCTATGGGCGCACAACTCGCATCTGGGCGACGCCAGCGCTACCGAGATGGGTGCCGAAGGCCAGTGGAACGTCGGGCAACTCATGCGCGAGCGTTACGGCGCGCATCGCTGCACGCTCGTCGGCTTCACCACGTTCCAGGGAAGCGTGACCGCCGCCTCCGACTGGGGCGGTGCCGAGCAGCGCAAGAGCGTGCGCCCCGGCCTGGCGGGCAGCTTCGAGGCGCTCTTTCACGAAGCGGGCCCGGAGCGCTTCGCGCTGCATCCGAACGACCCGCGCTTCGCGAAGGCCTTCGTCGAGCCGATGCTCGAACGCGCGATCGGCGTGATCTACCTGCCGGAGTCGGAGCGCAGGAGTCATTACTTCCACGCGCGGCTGCCGGCGCAGTTCGACGCCGTGCTGCATTTCGACGTCACGCACGCGCTCGAGCCGCTCGATCCGGGGGCGCATTGGCGCATCGAAGAAGTGCCCGAGACCTGGCCGAGCGGCGTCTGAAGGGGACGCGACGTTTTGGGCAGGCCGCTTCGGGCAGACGAAAAACGGCGCATTGCGATGGAAGCGGACCGGCAGCCGTCGCTGTTCGATGCGCCCGTGCCGCTTCCCGCAGGCCTGCCGGAAGGACTGCGCTACGAGCCCGATTTCCTCGATTCCGACGAGGAGCGCGAGCTGATCGCGTACATCCGCACGCTCCCCTTCGAGGCGGCGAAATACAAGGAATACACGGCGCGCCGCCGCATCGTCAGCTACGGCGGCAGCTTCGATTACGACGCGAACCGGCTCGGGCCGTCCGTTGAGCTTACCGTCGAACTGCATCCGCTGCGCGAGCGCGTGGCGCGTTGGGTCGGCGTTGCCCCGTCGGCGCTCGTGCACGCGCTGGTCGCCGAATACGCGCCGGGAACGCCGCTCGGCTGGCACCGCGACGTGCCGGATTTCGAGGACGTCGCCGGCGTCTCGCTCGGCGGCGAGGCGACGATGCGCTTTCGCCCTTATCCGCCGACGCAGCCGAAGCGCGCCGACGTCGTCCGCCTGACGCTCGCGCCGCGCTCGATCTACCTGTTGCGCGGCGTGGCGCGCTGGCGATGGCAGCACAGCGTCGCGCCGACGAAGGTGCTGCGCTGGTCGATCACGTTTCGGACGGCGAGAAGCGCGGGCAGCGGCGCTCGCCGGTGACGAGCACGCAAGGGCAGGATCGTTTTACGTGTAGCGAGTGCTGCGTGCCCGGGAACGAATCGTGCAGCGGTACGCCGCGCAGCGCCGACTGTGAGGCGGCAGTTGCGCTGTCGCCCGCAAAGCGCACGTCGCCCACATGCGGGTCTGCCCCCGCATCGGCGCTGCAATGCATATACGAATCGGCCTCACGAGGAGAGACCCATGCTCTTTCGCCGCCTGGAGACACCCGGTCTCGCCCATCACTCGTATGTCCTGGAGTGCGGCGGCGGGCAAGCCGTGGTGGTCGATCCGCGCCGCGACATCGGCGGATACCTCGCCCTCGCACGCGAGTACGAGTTGAGCATTACCCACATCCTCGAGACGCATCGGCAGGAGGATTTCGAATACGGCTCCGCCAGCCTCGCGGCGGCGACCGGCGCAGTCATCGTCACCGGCGACCATCCGCTGTTCGGCCGTTCGGACCGGCCACTGCGGGACGGCACGACCCTGACGGTCGGCACCACCCGAATCGTCGTCCACGCCACCCCGGGCCATACGCCCGAGAGCGTCTCGTACGCCGTCTACCCGGAGAATTCCGGATCGACTTGCTGGGGCGTGTTCACGGGCGATGCGCTGTTCGTGGGCGCTACCGGACGTACCGATCTTGCCGACCCGGGCAAAGCGGGAGAGAACGCGGGCGTCCTCTTCGATTCAGTCCACCAGAAGCTCGCGCCGCTCGGCGATCAGGCGCTTGTCTTCGCTGCGCACGGCTCCGGATCGGCATGCGGGAGCAACATCGCGGACCGGGACGATTCGACCCTCGGCCTCGAGAGGCGCACCAATCCGGTGTTCACGCTGAGTCGCGCGGATTTCGTGCGACACAAGAAGAACGAGCACCTGCCGCGGCCGCCCTATTTCGCCCACATGGAACGGGTGAATCTCGAAGCCGGGCGCCCGATACCGGATGTGGCCCGCATTGCCGCGCTGCAACCGGACGCGTTCCAGAAGACGATGCGCGATGCGGTGGTGATCGACACGCGCTCGCCCGACGCGTTCGCCAGCTCGCATCTCGCGGGCTCCTACAACATCTGGCTCGAGGGCGTTCCAGGCTTCGCCGGATGGATCGCAAACGAGCGCTCCAAGCTGCTGCTAGTGGTCGAGGCCGTTGCGCAGATCGACACCGCCGCGCTTTCGCTCGTGCGCGTGGGCATCGACGGGACAATCGGTTTTCTCGCAGGAGGCGTTCCCGCGTGGCGCGAGAACGGCTTGCCGGTGGCGAGCACGGGAGTGGTCAGTGCCAGTGAAGCCGCCGCGTGGCTGGATGCGGGTCGAGCCCGAGTACTCGATGTGCGCGACGACGGCGAGTGGCGCGCCGGGCATATCGGCGGCGCGATGCACATCTATGTCGGCGACCTGGAATCGAAGCTCCCCGCAGTCGATACCGAAGAGAGGTTGATCGTGCACTGTAGCGTCGGTCACCGCGCCGGGCTCGCGACGAGCATTCTCGCCCGCGCAGGATTCACCGACGTCTACAACATGCTGGGCGGCATGGATGCATGGAAAGCGCTCGGGCTGCCCGTCGAATGAGTGCTCGGCCGACGACCTTCGCCGGGCGGGACAGTCGCGCCGCGCGCGCACGACCGGGCACCGATCGCAAATCGGGAGCTTTCGCGATGACGAACATGCGGATCGAACAGCAGGCCGCGGCGACGCCGGGCCGAACCGGCAAGCGATCGCGATACGGGTTCGCGGCTTCAGCTGTCGCGGCCGCCGTCGCAATGCACCTCTTCCCGTCGGCGCAGGCCGCCGATGCCCTGGATGCCCGGGCGCTGGCCGAACAGGGCGGCGCGAATTTTCCGGCGTGTTCCCAATGTCATGGCGTCCGGGGTGAAGGCATGCCGAGCAGCGGATTCCCGCGACTCGCCGGCCAGGGCGAGAACTATCTCGCGAAGCAATTGCAGGACTTTCGAAGCGGACGGCGCAGCAATCCGATCATGGAGCCGATCGCGAAGGCGCTCGACGACTCCACGGTGGCCGCCCTGTCCGCGTTCTACGCCTCTCTCGATGGAGAGCCGGCCCCTTCCGCGGCCGCGGCAACCGACGTTCGCGCCGCCCAGGCACTGGCCACGCGCGGCGATTGGGACCACGACATTCCGGCGTGCACCGCCTGCCACGGTATGAGCCTCGCGGGCATTCCTCCGCATTTCCCGGCGATCGCGGGCCAGAATGCGACCTACACGGCCAAACAGTTGCGTGACTGGAAGACAGGAGTGCGGACAAACGATCCGCAGGGCCTCATAAAGGCCGTTGCTGAACGACTCAGCGATGCACAGATCGACGCGGTTGCGGCGTATCTCACCGGCTCGGTCGTTGCCGCTTCGCCGCATGTGCGCGCGACGGCGACGAATGCCGCCGCGAGCAGTGCGGGCGACGGTCGTGCTCCCCCGTCACCAGCGCAGCTCCCGGAACCCGACCATGGCGAAACAGACGTTACCGTCCCTGCCCCGGTCGAGGCGGGTCCGTTTACACCCCCGCCGGAGGAAGCCATCCCGGACAACGAGTTCGGCGCGATGATCAGGAAGGGCCGCGACATCTTCGTGGACACGCAAGCCAACGCCGGCAGGTTTCTCGGCAATGGACTTCAATGCGTGAATTGCCACCTCGACGCGGGGCGCAAGGCCAATTCCGCGCCGCTGTGGGCCGCCTACGTGAAGTACCCGGCGTATCGCGACAAGAACAAGAAGGTGAACAGCTTCGAGGATCGACTCGCCGGATGCTTCACATTCAGCATGAACGGCCATCCGCCCGCCTACGACAGTCCTGAAATGGTGGCGCTCGTTTCCTACAGCTATTGGCTTGCTCGAGGGGCCCCGACCGGTGCCGATCTACCCGGCCGCGGCTATGCGGAGGTGGCCAAGCCGCCGCAACCTGCCGACAGGACGCGCGGCATGGCCGTCTATGCGCAGAACTGTGCGATCTGTCATGGCGCGAACGGCGGAGGAACGAAGGTCGCGGGCCGCTACGCGTTTCCGCCGCTATGGGGAAAGGACTCGTACAACGCCGGCGCCGGCATGTTTCGGGTGGGTACGGCAGCGGCCTTCATCAAGGCGAACATGCCGCTGGGCCAGGGCGGAAGCCTCAGCGATCAGCAGGCGTGGGATGTGGCGCAATTCGTGAACAGCCACGAACGCCCGGCCGATCCGCGCGAGCAGCAGGATTCCGATGCGCGTCGCTCGTCGGAGGGTCGCAAGTGACGCATGCCCCGGCGCTTCGGACCGGGGCCTCGACCGTGGACGCAAAAAAGCCCGCGCGAGGCGGGCTGTCCTGCTTCGGTAAGTCGCTGACCTGCAACGAGTCCTTGTTTGGCTCCCCGACCTGGGCTCGAACCAGGGACCTGCGGATTAACAGTCCGTCGCTCTACCGACTGAGCTATCGGGGAATAGCCCGCGAGTATATCGGATCGCGCAGCCGAAGCGAACGTGAACGGCGCGATCAGCCCCTGATCACCCCCGCCATCGCCTTCGCCACCGCATCGATGTTCCCGCTGTTCAGCGCCGCCAGGCAGATGCGCCCGGTGCCCACCGCGTAGATCCCGAACTCCTCGCGCAGCCGCTCGACCTGCTTCGGGTTCAGCCCGGAGTAGGAGAACATCCCCCGCTGGCGCTCGACGAAGGAGAAATCCTGGTCCACGCCGTTCGCGCGCAGGCGCTGCACGAGTCCGGTGCGCATCGCGCGGATGCGGTCGCGCATCCCCGCCAGCTCTTGCTCCCACAACGCCCGCAACTCGGGCGTGGACAGCACCGACGCGACGATCGCCGCGCCGTGCGTGGGCGGGTTCGAGTAGTTGGTGCGGATCACGCGCTTGACCTGGCTGGTGACGCGCGCGGCCTCGTCGCGGTCGGCGGTGACGATCGACAGCGCGCCGACGCGTTCGCCGTACAGCGAGAATGACTTCGAGAACGAGCTGGACACGAAGAAGGCCAGGCCCGAATCGGCGAACTTGCGCACGGCCATCGCGTCGGGCTCGATGCCCTCGGCGAAGCCCTGGTAGGCCATATCGAGGAAGGCGACCAGACCGCGCTCGCGCACCATCGAGACGACGGCATCCCACTGGGCGGCGTTCAGGTCGACGCCGGTGGGGTTGTGACAGCAGGCGTGCAGGACGACGATCGAGTGCTCGGGGAGGCCGCGCAGCGCCTCGAGCATCGCGTCGAAGCGCAATCCGTGCGTGGCCGCGTCGTAGTACGGATAGGCCTGCACGGCGAAACCGGCCGCCTCGAACAGCGCGCGGTGGTTCTCCCAGCTCGGGTCGCTGATCCAGACGCCCGCCTGCGGGTAGAGCCGGCGCAGGAAATCGGCGCCGACGCGCAGGGCGCCGGTGCCGCCCAGCGCTTCGAAGGTCGCCACCCGGCCGGCCGCGATCAGCGGCGAATCGGCGCCGAACAGCAGTTTCTGCACCGCCTGGTTGTAGGCGCCGAAGCCTTCGATCGGCAGGTAGCCGCGCGCCGGGGCGGCGTCGATCCGGGCGCGCTCGGCCCGCCGCACCGCCTCGAGCAGCGGAATGCGGCCGCTGTCGTCGTAGTAGATGCCGACGCCCAGGTTCACCTTGCCGGCGCGCGGGTCGGCATTGAAGGCTTCGGTCAGGCCGAGGATAGGATCCCTCGGCGCCATTTCCACGGTAGAAAACATCGACGAAGTCATCGCGGTTGAAACTCTTTTGATGGGACGATCGGGAACGCGCGCGGCTCGGTGCGCTGCAACATCAGGCACGCGCAAAGGCTGGATTTTTGGGGAGGCGGAGGCGATAATGACGGTTTTGCCGCAGGCACCTCGCACGCTGGTGCAGATGGATTTTCGTGGCGATCGCGCTCGCTTCGTGCTGCCGGAGAAGCCGGCCAGGGGCGATTTGTGCGATGCAACGAAAAACTGCCTTGCCGCCCTCATGCGGCACTGCGGGACAACCCTTAAAAACAGTGTAGCACGCTGCCGATCCGCGCCGATCCGGACCTCCTCTGCATGACCGAACCCGCGCCCGCACAGGCGCTCCTCCGATTCCCGGGCAGCCCGTTCCAGCTGCACCAGCCTTTTCCGCCTGCCGGCGACCAGCCGGAGGCGGTCGAGCGGCTGCTGGAGGGCGTGCGCGACGGGCTGAGCTTCCAGACGCTGCTCGGGGTCACCGGGTCGGGCAAGACGTACACGATGGCCAACGTCATCGCGCGGCTGGGCCGCCCGGCGCTCGTGCTGGCGCCGAACAAGACGCTGGCCGCGCAGCTGTACGCCGAGATGCGCGAGTTCTTCCCGAACAACGCGGTCGAGTACTTCGTCTCCTACTACGACTACTACCAGCCCGAGGCCTACGTCCCGCAGCGCGACCTGTACATCGAGAAGGATTCGTCGATCAACGAGCACATCGAGCAGATGCGGCTCTCCGCGACGAAGTCGCTGCTCGAGCGGCGCGACACGGTGATCGTCGCCACCGTCTCGTGCATCTACGGGATCGGCAATCCGCGCGACTACCACGAGATGATCCTCGTGCTGCGCGTGAAGGACCGCATCTCGCAGCGCGACGTGCTGCAGCGGCTGGTCGCAATGCAGTACCGCAGGAGCGAAACCGACTTCGCGCGCGGCACTTTCCGCGTGCGCGGCGACACGATCGACATCTTCCCGGCCGAGCACGCCGAGCTCGCCGTTCGGGTCGAGCTGTTCGACGACGAGATCGAGAGCATCCAGCTCTTCGATCCGCTCACCGGGCGCGTGCGCCAGAAGATCCCGCGCTTCACCGTCTATCCGTCGTCGCACTACGTGACGCCGCGCGCCACCGTGCTGCGCGCGCTCGAGACGATCCGCGAGGAACTGGCCGACCGGCTGAAGTTCTTCTACGAGCAGGGCAAGCTCGTCGAAGCGCAGCGCCTCGAGCAGCGCACCCGCTTCGACATGGAGATGCTGCAGGAGCTGGGCTTCTGCAAGGGCATCGAGAACTACACGCGGCACCTGTCCGGCGCGCGTCCCGGCGATCCGCCGCCGACGCTGGTCGACTATCTGCCGTCCGACGCGCTGATGTTCATCGACGAGAGCCACGTCACGATCGGCCAGCTCGGCGGGATGTTCCGCGGCGACCGCTCGCGCAAGGAGACGCTGGTCGAATACGGCTTCCGCCTGCCGTCGGCGCTCGACAACCGGCCGCTGAAGTTCGAGGAGTTCGAGCGCAAGATCGGCCAGTGCGTGTTCGTCTCGGCCACGCCCGCCGACTACGAGAAGACGCACGCGGGGCAGGTCGTCGAGCAGGTCGTGCGTCCCACCGGGCTCGTCGACCCGCAGGTCATCGTCCGTCCGGCCGCCACGCAGGTCGACGACCTGCTCTCCGAGATCCACGATCGCGTGGCCGCGAACGAGCGCGTGCTGGTCACCACGCTCACCAAGCGGATGGCCGAGGAACTCACCGACTATCTCGCCGAGAACGGCGTGCGGGTGCGCTACCTGCACTCCGACATCGACACCGTCGAGCGCGTCGAGATCATCCGCGATCTGCGGCTGGGCGCCTTCGACGTGCTGGTCGGCATCAACCTGCTGCGCGAGGGGCTCGACATCCCCGAAGTGTCGCTGGTGGCGATCCTCGATGCGGACAAGGAAGGATTCCTGCGCAGCGAGCGCAGCCTGATCCAGACGATCGGGCGCGCCGCGCGCAACCTGAACGGCTGCGCGATCCTGTACGCCGATCGCGTCACCGACTCGATGCGCCGCGCGATCGACGAGACCGAACGCCGGCGCACGAAGCAACTGGCTTTCAACGCGAGCCGCGGCATCGTGCCGCGCGGCGTGCGCAAGCAGGTGCGCGACATGATCGACGGCGTCTACGACGCGACGCAGTCGCGCATCGAGCTGCGCGCGGCCGAGGAGCAGTCCAGATACGAAGCGCTCGGCGAGAAGGGTCTCGCCCGCGAGATCCGCCGGCTCGAGAAGGCGATGCTCGAGCAGGCGCAGAACCTCGAATTCGAGAAGGCCGCGCAGACGCGCGACCAGCTCGCCGCGCTCAAGCAACGGTTCTTCGGTTCTGACGGGGGGAGCAATGTGGTTCCGTTCGTTGCAGACCCGGCTCCGGCAGGCGCTGGCGCTGCGGGGCGGCGCAGGAGCGCCTGAACAGATTTCTTCGACTCACGCGGTTACGGATACGAAAATGGCAAAGAGAGAACCGGTATCGCTCGCGATGAACACGCGGGTGCTGTTCGTCTGCATGGGCAACATCTGCCGCTCGCCGACGGCCGAGGGCGTGTTCCGGCACCTGGTGCGCCAGGCCGGACTCGACGAGGTCGTGCGCGTTGCCTCGGCGGGCACGCACGCCTTCCATCTCGGCGAAGCGCCCGACCGGCGCGCGCAGGCGGCCGCGGCCCGGCGCGGCTACGACATCGCCGACCTGCGCGCCACGCGCGTACGCGAGAAGGACTTCGACGAGTTCGATCTCGTGCTGGCCATGGACTGGGACAACCTCTCGGCGTTGCAGCAGATGGCGCCGAAGACTTCGCATCACAAGCTGCAGCTGCTGATGCGCTTCGCCACCGAGCACGAAACGGCGACGATCCCCGATCCGTACTACGGAAACCCGCAGGGATTCGAGCAGACGCTCGACTACATCGAGGACGCCTGCAACGGGCTGCTCGAGCTGGCCAAGCGGCGCGCCACGCAGGTGGCGGCGGCCTGAGGAGATGCGCCGGTACGTCGCCGGCGCGCAAGCAGGAACCGGCGGGGCCGCGACGCGGCCCCGCGTCGCGTTCACTCGAGCCTGCCGTCGGCTTCGACGTGGATGGCGGTCGCCGTCGGGCTCGCGTCGAACACCATCGCGGCCGGCCATGCAGGCCACTGAGGCACTGCCGGATTGTTCGGATCGCCGTTGCGCGCGAACGCCGCGATGCTCTGCATCATCGCCTTCGACAGCGCCAGTCGCCCGGGCTCGTTCGCCCTGCTGTTGGCCGCATTCGAGAAGAGCGAAGGCCCGAAGTTGCCGAACAGGAAGGGCAGGTCGAAGGCGTGCGCGGCGCCGTACACGTCGTTCCACGGCGCCGGCTCTTCGTCCCAGTCGAAGCGATAGAACCAGACGTTCGACTGGCGTGACTTCAGCGCGTCGAGCGCGTCGATGCGGTTGACGGTCATGAAGATGTCGTCGAGCAGCTCGGCGCGCGCCGTCCATCCGGTTCCGGGCGCGTCGACCGGCAGATAGGCGGCGTTGATGATGTCGGCGTCCGTGAGCTGGGGCGCGGCGTTCGGGTCGTAGCCGGCCATCATCCGGAAGCGGGTGGCGTCGTCGACGATGAAGCCGGGCGGGCTGCCCTTCGGCGGCAGCAGCGTCAGGAACGGCGCAAACAGCTTGCCCTCGTCGCGCGTGTTGCCGGCGAGCACGGGAATCGCTCGATATTGCCCCGCACGGATCGCCGCGATCGGGTCGGCCGGCAGCACGTTGCCGTCCGGAATCGGGCCGGAGCCGGAGAGGCCCTTCGGCCCGAGCTTCGCGAGCACCGTGGAGAGGATCGCCGAGGCGCTCTTCGAGCGCAGGTACCCGGCGACCTGCGCGTCGGTCATCCCGGCAACGACCGCCTGGGCGGCGCTCGCGTCGGCCGCACGGCCGTCGGCGATCAGCAGCTCGTACAGCAGCTGCTCGCCCTGCGTCCGGTAGACCGAAGCCGGGCTGATGATCGGTATCGAGCCGGCAGGCAGCGTTGCGGCCGTCGAGATGCCGCCGCTGATCGGTACCGCCCCGTGGAACAGCGCGTCGGCCAGCGGCGAAGTCATCAGCGCCCAGACGTCGATCGCGCCGGCCGACTGGCCCATCAGCGTGACCTTCGAAGGATCGCCGCCGAAGCGCTCGATGTTGCGCTGGACGAACTTCAGCGCCTGTGCGATGTCGAGCAGCGCGAAGTTGCCCGAGTCGCCGAGCGTGTCGCCGGTCTTCAACTGCTCCAGCGCGAAGAAGCCGAGCACGCCGACGCGGTAGTTCATCGTGACGACGACCGCGTTGGCCGCCCTGGCGAGCTGCGCTCCGTCGTAGACTGGATCTGCGCTGTAGCCGGAGATGTTGCTGCCGCCGTAGACGAAGGCGATGACCGGAAGACCTCTCTCGTTGCCGCGCGGGCGCCAGATGTTCAGCGTCAGGCAGTCCTCGCTGCCCACCGGCTGGTTCAGCGTCTGCGCGATCGTGTCGTCGTAGCGGTTGTTCAGCCCCGGCCCGTAGATGCGCCCGTTCTGGATGCAGGCGGCGCCGAAGCGCGTCGCGTCGAGCGTCGTCGTCCACGGCTCCGGGTCCACTGGCGCCTTCCACCGCAGTTCGCCCACCGGCGGCCTGGCGAAGGGGATGCCCTTCCAGAACAGGGTATCGGAGACGCGATCGTCGACGCCCTTGACGACGCCCAGCGAGGTGCTTCGCACCTCGGAGTCGGCGGAGCCACCTCCGCAGGCGGAAAGCGCGAGCGCTGCCGAGACCGCGGCGCAGGCTGCCCATCGTGCACGCCTCATTTTTCACTCCTCGGTTTCCGGGGCGCGGGCGACGCGTCGGCCGCGGCGGCGGCTTCTTCGGGGCGCTTCTCCTCGCGCCGCGCTGCTTTCCCTCGCGCGGCGCTGCTTTCCCCCGCGAACGATCCTACCCAGCCGCGGGCGCATTCCATCGAATGCCGGGGCACGGCAGAAGCCCTTCGGCGCGCAGGGTTCTCGCGCTAGGGATTTCCCTGCACGGGACCCTGAAATGCTGTGGGTTGCGGCGACTCCATCGCTTCGGGATCGCGACAGGCCTTTCGCTGGGGAAAGCCCCGGAAAGACCGCATCGCGAAGTCGGCACGGGAGTCGTCCGGCGACAGGAAGGAAAGGAAAGGCGGAAATCGTTTCCGACTTTTCGGAAAGATTTCCCAGTGCCGAAGTAGACAATTCGGAATATCAGACTAAACTAGTCCACTACTCGGAGCTTCTCCATGCGACTCACCACGAAAGGACGGTTTGCGGTCACTGCGATGATCGACCTGGCGATGCGGCAGCATCACGGCCCGGTCACGCTCGCCGGCATCAGCCAGCGACAGAAGATCTCGCTGTCGTACCTCGAACAGTTGTTCGGCAAGTTGCGGCGTCACGAGCTGGTCGAGAGCACGCGCGGCCCCGGGGGCGGGTACACGCTGGCGCGGCCGATGAAGGACGTCACTGTCGCCGACATGATTTTCGCGGTGGACGAGCCGCTCGACGCCACGCACTGCGGCGGCAAGGAGAACTGCCAGAGCGACGACGGCCCGTGCATGACGCACGAGCTGTGGACGAACCTGAACAAGCGGATGATCGAGTATCTCGACTCGGTTACGCTGGCCGACCTGGTCGAGCAGCAGAAGGGGCGCGAGACGAAGTCGCATCCGAGGGAGATCTCGGTGCTCAAGGAGCATCGCGCCGCGCTCGAGTTTCCGACCTCCACGCTGCAGCCGATCAAGCTGGAGAAGGGTCGCATCACGACGTTATGAGGGAAGGGATGGGAGAAGAATCGACGGGCGTTCGTCTCACCGAGGCGGCCGCCCGCCATGTCGCGCGATCGCTCGAGCGTCGCGGCAAGGGTCTCGGGCTGCGCGTGGGCGTGAAGGCCTCGGGCTGCTCGGGCCTGTCGTATCAGCTCGAGTTCGCCGACGAACGCAAGGCCGACGACGTGGAATTCGAGTCGAACGGCGTACGGGTGCTGATCGATCCGAAGAGCCTGCCGTACCTGAACGGCATCGAGCTGGACTTCGTGCGCGAAGGACTGAACGAAGGCTTCCGGTTCAACAATCCGAACGTCAAGGCCACCTGCGGCTGCGGCGAGTCCTTCGCCGCCTGACACCGGCCTGCGCCCGGCTACGGGTGCAGGCCGCGACGCGCAAGCCGGATGAGCGCGAGGATTGCGCCGAGCGCGCCCAGCGAGAGCAGCCCCAGCAGCGCCAGCCCGGTGCTCGCGCCGGTCGCCTCGAGCAGCGCGGAGAACAGCACCGGCGCCGCCGCCGCGGCGACGAAGCCCGGGCCGGCGATGCGCCCGAGCAGTTCGGCATAGCCCTCGCTGCCGAAGATCGCCAGCGGCAGCGCCCCGCGCACGATCGTCATCAGGCCGTTGCCGCAGCCGTACAGCAGCACGAAGAGCGAGGCCGCGATCGCGCTTGTCGGCAGCAGCAGGGCGACGGCGAAGGCCATCGGCAGCAGCGCCACCGACGGCACGGCGACGGCGAACGTGCTCAGGCGCCGCTGCAGTGCCATTTCGGCGATGCGCGCGAGCACCTGCGCCACGCCCATCAGTGACGCGGCCGATACCGCCACCGCCGCACCGAAGCCGAAGTCGGCAAGCAGCCGTACCAGGTGCGCCGCCATCGCCGACTGCACGAACGCATACAGCGTGAAGGCGAGCGTCGCCAGGCGCAGCGCGCGCTGCGCATCGAGCGGCCCGCCGGCGGACGCATCCGCGGCGTGCGGCGCCCCGGTGTCCGTCCGGCGCCGCGCGCCGCCGGCGAAGCGCGCGTGCAACAGCGCACATGGCACGAGATTGAGCAGCGCGTAGACCTGCAGCGTCGCCCGCCAGCCGAAGGTGGCGTCGAGCCAGCCGCCGATCGGCCAGAACACGGTGGAGGCGAGTCCGCCGAACAGCGTGAGCAGCGAGATCGCGCGGCGTGCGCGGTGGCCGGCCAGTACCGTCAGTGCGGCGAATGCGCCGTCGTAGAGCACCGAGCGCATCGCCAGTCCGATCAGCGTCCAGCCGACGAAAAGCAGCGCTCCGCCGTGCGCGAAGGACATCACGAGCAGGCCGAGCGCGACGAGCACCGAGGCGATCGTCATCACCCGTCGCGCGCGGTAGCGGTCCATCAGGCGGCCGCTGGCGCGCGCGCTCGCTCCGGCGATCAGCAGGCCCCAGGAGAACGATCCGAGCACCAGCGTGGGACTCGCGCCGATTCCTTCGGCGATCGAATCGGCCAGGATCGCCGGCAGGTAATGCGTCGTGCCCCAGCCGACGATCTGCGTGACGCCGAGCGCGGCGATCGCTGCGCCGACCGGGGGAGCGGGCACGGTGCGGGAGGGTCGGCGCGCTTCAGTCTTCGCGCTTGAGCGCGGGGAACAGCACGACGTCGCGGATGCTCGCGCTGTCGGTGAGCAGCATCATCAGGCGGTCGATGCCGACACCGCAGCCGCCGGTGGGAGGCATGCCGTATTCCAGCGCGCGGATGTAGTCGGCATCGAAATACATCGCCTCGTCGTCGCCGGCGTCCTTCGCCTGCACCTGCGCGAGGAACCGCTGCGTCTGGTCCTCCGGGTCGTTCAGCTCCGAGAAGCCGTTGGCGATCTCGCGCCCGGTGATGAACAGCTCGAAGCGCTCGGCGACGCCGGCGCGCGTGTCGGAACCGCGCGCCAGCGGCGATACCTCGACCGGGTAGTCGACGATGAAGGTCGGCTCCCACAGTTCGTGCTCGGCGACCTCGTCGAACAGGGCGAGCTGCAGCGCGCCGACGCCGGCTGAGCGCAGCGCCGGCGCCTCGACGTCCTCGCCGAGCCGGCGCAGCTCCGCGCGCAGGAATTCCTCGTCCTCGATCTGCGCCGCCGTGTAGCGCGGCGCATGCGTCAGGATCGCCTCGGCGATCGTCATCCGGGCGAAGGGACGGCCGAGATCGACGCTGCGCCCCTGGTAGGAGACGGTGGTGGCGCCGGTGGCCGCACGCGCCGCTTCACGCAGCAGCTCCTCGGTGAAGGTCATCAGCCACCGGTAATCGGTGTAGGCCGCGTAGAACTCGAGCATCGTGAACTCGGGGTTGTGGCGCGGGCTGATGCCTTCGTTGCGGAAGTTGCGGTTGATCTCGTAGACGCGCTCGAAGCCGCCGACGATCAGCCGCTTCAGGTACAGCTCGGGCGCCACGCGCAGGAACATCTGCTGGTCGAGCGCGTTGTGATGCGTGACGAAGGGCCGGGCCGATGCGCCGCCCGGGATCGGATGCAGCATCGGCGTCTCGACCTCGAGGAAGGCGTTGCCGTCCATGAAGCGGCGGATGGCCGCGATCGTGCGGCTGCGCGCGACGAAGGTGTCGCGCGTCTCGCCGGTGACGATGAGATCGACGTAGCGCTGGCGGTAGCGCAGTTCCTGGTCGGCGATGCCGTGGAACTTGTCGGGCAGCGGGCGCAGCGCCTTGGCGAGCAGGCGGATCCCGGCGCAGTTCACCGTCAGCTCGCCCTTCATCGTGCGGAACAGCACGCCGCGGCAGCCGACGATGTCGCCGAGGTCCCAGTGCTTGAACGCGGCGTGCACGTCGGCGCCTGCGCCCTGGTCGTTCAGGTACAGCTGGATGCGGCCGGTGGCGTCCTGGATCGTCGCGAAGCTCGCCTTGCCCTGCACGCGCTTGAGCACGATGCGGCCGGCCAGCGTGACCTCGACGTTCTCGTGCTCGAGCTGCTCGCGCGTCTTGAAGCCGTAGTGCTCGGCGATCGCGGCGGCGCGATGCGCGGGAACGAAATCGTTCGGGAACGCCGTGCCTTCCTCGCGCAGCCGCGCGAGCTTGGCGCGGCGCTCGGCGACGATCGCGTTGTCGTCGCGCGCGCGGATCTCCTCGATCGAGGCGGGGGCGTCGTGCTCGCTGGCGGGTTCGTTCACCGGTCAGACTCCCTGTTTCAGGCTTGCGGCGATGAACTCGTCGAGATCGCCGTCGAGCACCGAGCGCGTGTCGCTTTCCTCGACGCCGGTGCGCAGGTCCTTGATGCGCGACTGGTCGAGCACGTACGAGCGGATCTGGTGCCCCCAGCCGATGTCGGTCTTTCCCGCCTCGACCTTGTCCTGCTCGGCCTGGCGCTTGCGCAGTTCCAGCTCGTACAGCCGCGCGCGCAGCATGCTCATCGCCTCGTCGCGGTTCCGGTGCTGCGAGCGGTCGTTCTGGCACTGCACGACGATGCCGGTGGGGTTGTGCGTGATGCGCACCGCCGACTCGGTCTTGTTCACGTGCTGGCCGCCGGCGCCCGAAGCGCGGTAGACGTCGATGCGCAGGTCGGCCGGATTGATGTCGATGGCGATCGAGTCGTCGACCTTCGGGTAGACGAACACCGACGCGAAGGAGGTGTGCCGGCCGCCGCTCGAGTCGAAGGGCGACTTGCGCACGAGCCGGTGGATGCCGGTTTCGGTGCGCAGGTATCCGTAGGCGTATTCGCCGTCGACGCGGATCGTCGCGCCCTTGATGCCGGCGACGTCGCCGGGCGATTCCTCGAGCACCTCGGTCTCGAAGCCCTTGCGCTCGCAGTAGCGCAGGTACTGGCGCAGCAGCATTGCAGCCCAGTCCTGCGCTTCGGTGCCGCCGGCACCGGCCTGGATCTCGACGAAGCACGGGTTCGGATCGGCCGGGTTCGAGAACATGCGGCGGAATTCGAGGTCTTCGACCTCGGACTCGACGGCGCGCACGTCGGACTCGACGGCGACGAGCGTCGCATCGTCGTCCTCGGCAGCGGCCATCGCGAACAGCTCGGCCGCGTCGGTCATCCGCGCGTCGATCGACGCCAGGCGTTCGACGACCGCTTCGAGCGACTTCTTCTCCCGTCCCAGCGCCTGCGCGTGCTGCGCGTCGTTCCAGACCTCGGGGTCTTCCAGCTCGCGCTGGACTACCTCCAGACGCGTCTTCTTCGCGTCGTAGTCAAAGATACCTCCGAAGCTCGCCCACGCGCGTGCGCAGGTCGTCGATCAGGGATTCGAGTTGGTTCTGGCGCTCGGCTTCCATGGGATGCGACGCATGGCGGGGAACCGGGCATTATAGAGGCTGCGGCCGTGCTGCCGCCTGCGCGTCGCCATCGAGCGACTCGAGCGGCTCGACCGCCTCGATCACCAGCTGCGCCGTGGCGATGCCGCGATAGTCGTCGCGCACGAGGCGATAGGCGACGCGCGAACGCGCGGCCAGCGGCTCGGTGCGGCCGAAGGCGATCGCCTCGAGCCGGCGTCCGCAACGCGTGCGCAGCTCGACGCGCAGGTGACGTTCGGCGACCACTGCCTGCCGCGCGACGACGAACTCGTCGTGGAAGAGCGGCGGCGGGAAGGCCTGGCCCCACACCTCGGCATCCAGGCAGGAAACGAGCGTGAGGTCGATGGCGGACGGATCGAGCGGACCGTCGGTGAACAGCGATTGCGCGAAGCACGCCGGGTCGGCGAAGGCCTGCACGGCGCGCTCGAACAGCTCCGTGAAGTCGTCGACGTGCCGGGCAGCGATCGTCAGGCCCGCGGCCATCGCGTGGCCGCCGAAGCGCAGCAGCAGGCCGGGCGCCTTCTTGTCGATCCAGTCGAGCGCGTCGCGCAGGTGCACGCCGGGGATCGAGCGGCCCGAGCCGCGCAGCAATGCGGCGTCGTTTGCCGATGGAGCAAGCGCGACCACCGGGCGATGAACGCGATCCTTGATGCGCGAGGCGACCAGGCCGACGAGTCCTTCGTGCCACTGGGCACGGTACAGCACGAACGCGTACCGCGTTGGCACGAACGCGTTGGGGGGCGCGGGCAGCGCATCGAGGAGATCGAGCGCAGCCAGCGCCTCTTCGCGCATCGTCCGCTCGATTCCGCGGCGTTCGCGGTTCATCGCATCGAGCGCGACCGCCAGCTCGTGCGCGCGGGAATCGTCGTCGGTGAGCAGGCATTCGATGCCGAGCGATATGTCGGCCAGACGCCCGGCGGCGTTGATGCGCGGGCCGAGCGCAAAGCCCAGGTCGGCGCTCGTCGCCCGCTGCGCGTCGCGACCCGCGACGCGCAGCAGCGAGCGCAGGCCGGTGTGCGCTCGCCCGCTGCGGATGCGCTGCAGTCCGGCGGCGACCAGGCGCCGGTTGTTCTCGTCGAGCGGGACGAGGTCGGCGACGGTGCCCAACGCGACGAGATCGAGCAGCGACTGCAGCGGTGCGCGCGCCGCCGCCGCATCGGGCCTGCGCCTGCGCAGTTCGGCGCGCAGCGCGAGCAGCAGGTAGAACGCCACGCCCACGCCGGCGAGGTGGCGGCTCGCGAAGCCGCAGCCCGGCTGGTTCGGATTCACGATCGCGTCGGCGTCGGGCAGCCGCTCGCCGGCGAGGTGGTGATCGGTGACGATCACGCGCATGCCGAGCGTGCGCGCGGCGCTCACGCCGTCGACGCTGGCGATGCCGCTGTCGACCGTGATCAGCCAGTCGGGACGGCCGAGCCGCGGATGCGCTGCGGCGAGTTCGACGATCGGCACCGAAAGCCCGTAGCCGTGCTCGAAGCGGTTCGGCACCAGGTAATCGACGCGATCGGCGCGAGCGCCGAGCAGTCGCAGTCCGCGCAACGCGACCGCGCAGGCGGTCGCGCCGTCGCAGTCGTAGTCGGCGACGACGCACAGGCGCTCGCCCGCTTCGATCGCGTCGGCGAGCAGCCGGGCCGCTTCGGCGAGCCCCTTCATCGGCTGCGGCGGCAGCAGCTTCGCCAGGTCGCGCGACAGCGCGGCGGCGTCGGCGATGCCGCGTGCCGCGTACAGACGCGCCAGCACCGGCGCGATGCCGGCATCGATCAGCCGGCTCTGCGCTTCGATCGGCGCGGATCGCGCGACGATGCGGGGCGTGGAATTCACCGCGCGCGCTCGAGCAGGGCTTCGCGCGCGAGCCTGCGCCACGGCCTGAAGCGATCGCCATTGGCGAAGACGATCTCGACGCATTCGCGCTCGCCGGTCAGCACGACGCGGATCGGCGAAACGTCCTTCGCCCGCTGTTCGAACCATCGATCGAAGGCGAGCCACGCTTCGTTCCATCCGTCGACGTCGCCTTCGGCCAGCGCCTCCTTCCAGAAGCCCGCATCGACGAGCGCGTTCCGGGCGGGGAGGGCGCCGGCATCGAAGGCTTCGACGCGCGCTGCCGCGCGCTGCGCGAGCCCTGCCACGGCCGGGTCGTCGGTGCGCACCGATTCGAAGGGCCGCGCGGCCGCGGCGCCGGCGCGGCCCTCGAGCCACAGTCCGCTGAGCGGCAGCCTTCCTGCGCGTGCACGCGCTTCGTTCAGCGGATGCTCGAACCACGCCATCTGCACGAGATTCTCGAATGCGCGCCAGCGCGACGCCGCTTCGCCCTGCGGTTGCCAGGCCGAGACGTTGCGCCCGCTCGCCACGCGCGCGCTGGGCGCGCGCAGCGCGGCGAACGCCTCGAGCGTTGCGCGTGCGCGGTCGTCGTGCGCCTCGAGGCGCCAGGCGTCGACGCGCGCCGGCACCAGCTCCAGCGCATCCTCGGCGAGCCAGCGATTGGCCGCCGCCGCGAGCGCGCGCGCGCCTTCATCGTCGAGCGTCGCGCGCGCGGGCGGCGCGAGCACCAGGTGATCGAGCCCCAGGTGCAGATGGACGGGACGAACGACGAGCGGCGCTTCGTCGCCGCTTTCGCTGCGCGGAAGCACGCATGCGGCGAGCGCGCCGGCCAGCGAAAAGCGCTCGCGCAGCCATCGTTCGTCGGGCAGTTCGGCAGGCGCCGCATCGTCGTTGCGCTCGCGGGCGACGATGCGCGCGCGGCGCAGGCGCCGCTCGAAGGTCGACGCCGCGGGAAGCGGGGCAAGGCCCGCCGCCGATGCATCGCGCATGCGGTCGCGCAGTTGCGTGGCGGCGAGCGCCGACGGGGACGAGCCGGCGGGATCGGCTTCGAGCGCGGCTCGCTGCGCACCGGGAGGCGCCAATGCGCCGGCGCACAGGATCGTGAGAGTCACCGCCGGATTCTAGGTCAAATTTCTGTGGCAAACTGCGGCGTCCGCCGAATCGAATCGCGGCCCTGCCGCTGTCCCGACGGCGCCCCCGCCGATGTCCTTTCCATACGAACTCTTCATCGGCCTGCGTTACACTCGGGCAAGCCGCCGCGCGGGTCGACGCAACGGCTTCATCTCGTTCATCTCCACGCTGTCGATCGCCGGCATCGCGCTGGGCGTGGCCGCGCTGATCATCGTGCTGTCGGTGATGAACGGCTTCCAGAAGGAAGTGCGCGACCGCATGCTGTCGGTGCTCGCGCACGTGGAGATCTTCGCGGCCGGCGCGCCGATGCTCGACTGGCACTCGGTGCTCGAGAAGGCCGAGCGCAATCCGCGCGTCGTCGCCGGCGCCCCCTACGTTTCCGGGCAGGCGATGCTTACGCACGACGAGAGCGTGCGCGGCGTGCTCGTGCGCGGCATCGATCCGGCGATCGAGCCGCGCGTCGCCGACTTCGCGAAGCACATGCTGCGCGGAAACCTCGACGACCTGAAGCCGGGTTCCTTCGGCGTCGCCGTCGGCCGCGAGCTTGCGAACCAGCTGCTGCTCGAACCCGGCTCGAAGCTCACGCTGATCGCTCCGCAGGGCACCGCGACGCCGGCCGGGCTGGTGCCGCGGCTGCGCCAGCTCACCGTCGTCGCCATCTTCGCCTCGGGCCACTACGAATACGACACCAGCCTGCTGCTGATGAACCTGGAAGACGCGGCGAAGCTCTTTCGCGTGCAGGGCGTCACCGGCGTGCGGCTGAAGACGACCGACATGCTGCAGGCCCCGCAGATCGCCGCCGAACTCGCGGCTTCGCTGGGCTCCGACGTCTATGTACGCGACTGGTCTTCGGAGAACCGCAACTGGTTCGCCGCCGTGCAGATCGAGAAGCGGATGATGTTCATCATCCTCACGCTGATCATGGCGGTAGCGGCGTTCAATCTCGTCTCGATGCTGGTGATGACGGTCACCGACAAGCAGTCCGACATCGCCATCCTGCGCACGCTGGGCGCGACGCCCGCCAGCGTCATGCGCATCTTCGTCGTGCAGGGCGCCTCGGTGGGCCTGCTCGGAACGCTGATCGGCATCGTGTTCGGCGTGGTCGTCGCGCTGAACATCGGCGACGTCGTCGCCTTCCTCGAGCAGCTGTTCGGCTTCCAGGTGCTGCCGAAGGGGATCTATTTCATCAACCACCTGCCGAGCGACCTGCGCTGGCACGACGTCTCGACGATCGGCCTCACCGCCTGCGTGCTGGCCTTCGCCTCGACGCTGTACCCGAGCTGGCGCGCCTCGCGCGTGCGGCCCGCCGAGGCATTGCGCTACGAATGAACCCCTGCGCCGATCCGGTGGTGCGCGCGCGCGACGTGCACAAGGTCTACGGCCACGGCGACCTCGTCGTTCCGGTCCTGCACGGCGTCGATCTGTCGGTGCGCGCCGGCGAGCGCGTGGCGATCATGGGCGCATCGGGGTCGGGCAAGAGCACGCTGCTGCACCTGCTCGGCGGACTCGACACCTGCACTTCGGGCGAGGTGTCCTGGGCGGGCGAGCCGATCGGCGGACTGTCGCAGGCCGAGCTGGGCGCGCGGCGCAATCGGCTGCTGGGCTTCGTCTACCAGTTCCATCATCTGCTGCCCGAGTTCAGCGCGCTGGAGAACGTGGCGATGCCGCTGCGCATCCGGCGCAACGACCCCGCGGCCGCGAACGCGCAGGCGGCGGAGATGCTCGCCCGCGTCGGGCTGGCGGCGCGCGTCGAGCACAAGCCCGGCGAGCTGTCGGGCGGAGAGCGCCAGCGCGTCGCGCTCGCGCGCGCGCTCGTCACGCAGCCGCGCTGCGTGCTGGCCGACGAGCCCACCGGCAACCTCGACAGCCAGAACGCGCGCCAGGTGTACGCGCTGATGGAGACGCTGGCGCAGGAGCTGGGCATCGCCTTCGTGGTCGTCACGCACGATCTCGATCTCGCGTCGAGGGCCGATCGAACGCTGCAATTGCGCGACGGCCGCTTCGTGCCGGAGGGCGCAGCCACGCGCGCCGACTCGATCGCATGCCCGACGCGATGAAGTGCTGATCGACACGCACTGCCATCTCGACGCGGCCGAGTTCGACGCGGACCGGGAAGCAGTGCTTGCTCGCGCCTTCGCGGCCGGCGTCGATGCGATCGTCGTTCCCGCCGTCGCCCCGTCGAACCACGAGACGGTTCGCACGCTGGCCGGCGCGGATCGGCGCCTGGGCTATGCACTGGGCATCCATCCGCTGTTCGTCGGGCAGGCGGGCGGCGACGATCTCGCGCTGCTGCGCACGCGCGTCGCCGCCGCGACGGCCGACGAGGCTTTCGTCGCCATCGGCGAGATCGGCCTCGACTTCTTCGTGCAGGGACACGACCGCGAACGCCAGCAGCGTTTCCTTGCCGAGCAGTTGCGCATCGCGCGCGACTTCGAGCTTCCGGTGCTGCTGCATGTGCGGCGCGCGCACGACCTCGTTCTCGCGCAGCTGCGCCGCGTGCGGCCGTTGACCGGCATCGCTCACGCCTTCAACGCGAGCGTGCAGCAGGCCGGGCAATACCTCGACCTGGGTTTCGCGCTCGGCTTCGGCGGCGCGATGACCTACGACCGCGCGCTGCGCATCCGCGCACTGGCGCGCGAGCTGCCGTCGCACGCGCACGTGCTCGAGACCGACGCGCCCGACATCGCTCCCGAGTGGATCGCGCATCAGCGCAACGAACCGGCGCAGGTGGCGCGCATCGCCGACGCCTTTGCGCGCTTGCGCTCGCTTCCCCGCGAGCAGGCGATCGCGCAGACCGCCGCCAACGCATTGCGCGTGTTGCCGCGGCTCGCTCGCGCGCTCGGCGCATCGGGCGCCGACGCGACGTAGGGCAGCGCGCCGACTGCGGCCCTCGCCCCGGGCGACCTAGGCGATCGGGCCGATGCCGCGCCTGCGAGCGTGCGCCTAGCATCGGGCGATGCGCTCGCCGCTCTCGTTCCTCGCCGCCGTCCCGCTGCCCACGGCGGCCGTCTCGCAATCCGCGACGGTCGTCCCGCTGCCCGCGGCGGTCGTCCCGCTGCCGGCGGCGGTCGTCATCGCCGCGCTCGCCGTGCACCGCCTGCCTGCGCTGCCGCCGCCCGAGTTCGCCTGGGCACTGCTCGTCGCCGGGCTCGTCGCGGCGGTCGCGTGGACCGTCGATCGTCCGGCGCTTCGCTGGGTGGCGATCCTCGCGGCCGCCGCCGGAGGAACGATGATCGCTGCCGATTCCGCATTGTCGAAGCGCATCGACGCCACGCAGGAAGGGCGCGACTTCGTCGTCGTCGGACGCGTCGCGTCGATGCCGCTGGTCGACGAGCGTTCGACGCGCTTCGTCTTCGACATCGACGACTGCCTGGACGGCGCCGTCGATTGTCCGCGCGGCGCCCGCATCCGACTGGGCTGGCAGTCCTTCGACGAGCGCTCGAAGCCGATGCGCGTCGAACCCGGCGAGCGCTGGCGCTTCACGGTGCGCTTGAAGCGCGTCCATGCGCTGCACAACCCCAACGCCTTCGACGCCGAACTGCGCTCGCTCGAAGAGGGCATCGCCGCCAACGGCGGCGTGCGCGGCGCGCGAAAAGGATCCGTTCCCAACGAGCGGCTCGATGCGATCCAGTGGAGCGTGGCGGTCGCCTTCGAGCGCGCGCGCCTGCATCTGCGCGACGCGATGCGCGCCGCGCTCGCCGGTACGCGCGCGGAGGCGGCCGACGTGCTCGTCGCGCTCGTGGTCGGCGACCAGGCAGCGATCGGCATGCGCTGGTGGGACGCCTTCAACCGCACGGGCATCGGACACCTGATGTCGATCTCCGGCCTGCACATCACGATGCTCGCCGGCATCGCGGTCGCCGCGGCCCGCCGGCTGCTGCACACGCGGGCGGCGGCGGCAAGCGGGCTGCTGCTGCACTGGCCGGCGCGCCGCATCGCGTGGCTGTTCGGCGTGCTGGTCGCGTTCGTCTACGCCGGCATCGCCGGCTGGGGGATTCCCGCGCAACGCACCTGCTGGATGCTGGCGGTCGCCGGCGTTTCGCTCTTCACCGGACGCACGCGCTCGATCTGGCGCGTGCTCGCGCTGGCCGCCGGCGTCGTCACCGTATTCGATCCGTGGGCGCCGCTGGCCGCCGGCTTCTGGCTCTCGTTCGCGTCGGTGGCGGCGATCGCCTGGTGCGCGGCCGGCGGGCGCGCGCGCGAGCACTACGACGCGCTTACGCGCGGGCGCCGGATCGCACATGCGCTGGCCGAGGCGGTGCGCACGCAATGGGCGGCTTCGCTCGCGCTCGTGCCGCTGGGCGCGCTGTTCTTCGCCAGCGTCTCGCTGGTCGGTCCGCTGGCCAACGCGTTCGCCATTCCGCTCGTGTCGGCGTTGATCACGCCGCTGGCGATCGGCGCAGCGGCGCTGCTGCCCTGGTTGCCGGCGGCGGGCGAGCCGATGCTCGCCGTCGCGGCGCAGGCCACCGCGTGGCTGCTCGATGCGATCGCGCTGCTGTCCGATTCGCCGTGGGCGATCGCCGTCGTCGCCGCGCCGTCGGCGACGGCGCTCGTCGCCTGCGTGGCCGCGGTGATGGTCCTGCTGGCGCCGGTGCGCGTCGCCGCACGCGAACTGGCTTTCGCCGGCCTGCTGCCCATGCTCGGCGCGTCGACGCAGGCGCCGCCCGCAGGCGCGCTGCGCGTCGTGGCGCTCGACGTGGGACAGGGCAGCGCGGTGCTCATCGAGGCCGCCGGGCGCCGGCTGCTGTACGACGCGGGTCCGTCCTGGGGCGGCGACTCGGACGCGGGAGCGCGCGTGATCGTGCCGTACCTGCGCGCGCGCGGCATCGACCGCGTCGATGCGATCGTCGTCTCGCATCTCGATTCCGATCACTCGGGCGGGCTGCCCAGCCTGCTGCGCGGCCTGCGTTTCGACTGGATCGGTGGCACGCTTCCGGCCGACCACGCGGCGCGCAACGCGGGGCGACCCTTCGTCGATTGCGTGCGCGGGCATGCCTGGCGCTGGGGCGACGTCGATTTCGAGGTGCTGCACCCGGGCCCGGAGAAGCCGCGCGGCGTGCGCTCGCCCACCAACGCGTCGAGCTGCGTGCTGCGCATCTCGGCGCCGGCGGCCACGTTGCTGCTTGCCGGCGACATCGAGACGGGACAGGAGCGTGCGCTGGTCGAGCGCTTCGGCGCCGAAGGTCTGCGCGCCGATCTGCTGCTGGTGCCGCATCACGGCAGCCATTCGTCGTCGAGTGCGGCATTCCTCGCCGCCGTCGCGCCGCGCCATGCGATCGTGCAGAACGGCTATCGCAACCGCTTCCGCCATCCGGCCGAGCGCGTCGTCGAGCGATATCGCGCGGCGGACATCGAGATCCTGCGCAGCGACCGCGACGGCGCGATCACGATCGAATATGCGCGCGAAGGCGCCGCGCGCATCGCACGCTCGCGGGTGGACGACCGGCGCTACTGGCGCGTGCGCGTCGCCGATGACGAGCTCATTGCGCCGTCCAGCCCCCGTCGATCGACCACGCCGCGCCGCGCACCTGTTCGGCGGCCGGCGAGCAGAGGAACGCCGCCAGCTCGCCGATCTGCTCGGGCGTGACGAACTCGCCCGACGGCTGCTTCTCGAGCAGCAGGCTGCGCCGTTCCTCCTCCACCGAGCGTCCGCTCGCTTCGGCGCGCGCGTCGATCTGCTTCGCCACCAGCGGCGTGAGGACCCATCCGGGGCAGATCGCATTGCAGGTGATGCCGGTGCCTGCGGTCTCGAGCGCGACCACCTTGGTGAGCCCGACCAGGCCGTGCTTGGCGGCGACGTACGCCGCCTTCTCGACCGACGCGACCAGTCCGTGTGCCGACGCGATGTTGACGATGCGGCCCCAGTTGCGCTGCTTCATCGCCGGCAGCGCGATGCGCGTGGTGTGGAAGGCGGCCGAGAGGTTCAGCGCGATTACCGCGTCCCAGCGATCGACCGGAAAGCGCTCGACGGGCGCGACGAACTGGATGCCCGCGTTGTTCACGAGGATGTCGACTCCGCCGTGGCGCGAATCGACGTGCGAGATCATCGCCTCGATCTCTTCGGGCTTCGACAGGTCGGCGCCTTCGTAATCGACGTCGACGCCGGCGTCGGCAGCGAGTTTCGAGCGCAGGCGCTCGATCTCCGCCGGGTCGCCGAAGCCGTTGAGCACGATTCGCGCTCCCTTCGCGGCGAGCGAGCGTGCGATGCCCAGCCCGATGCCGCTGGTCGATCCGGTGACGAGTGCGAGCTTGCCTTCGAGCATGATTCGGTCCTTGTACAATCGTTCGTCTAGTGTAGGGCCTGTTCCCGTGGCGACCGAGGCGGCGCGGGTTCGGCCGAGGCCTCACGATCCGCCCCTGTCGCCTGGGAACGTCGCGCGATGAACGAGCCGCAGTTGCGAACCGTCGGTTGCATCAGCGTGCGCGGGCTGCACAAGCTCGCGTACTGGGAATGGCCTTCGCAGGCCGGCGCCTCGGCGCCCACCGTCGTCTGCGTGCACGGTCTCACGCGCAACGGTCGAGACTTCGATGCGCTGGCCGATCGGCTGTCGCGCAACTGGCGCGTCGTCTGCCCCGACATGATCGGCCGCGGCCGCTCCGATCGCGCGCCAGACCCGATGCTCTACGTGCTGCCGCAGTACATCGCCGACTGCGTCACGCTGATCGCGCGGCTCGACGTCGAGCGTCTCGCCTGGGTCGGCACCTCGATGGGCGGGCTGATGGGAATGATGCTCGCGGCGATGCCGGGCAATCCGATCGATAGTCTCGTGCTCAACGACATCGGTCCGGTGCTCGATACCGCCGGGCGCACCCGCATCGCCGAGTACGTCGGCGACGATCCGCAATACGCGACGCGCGCCGCGGCGGTTGCCGACCTGCGCGAACGCATGCGCAGCTTCGGCCCGCATACCGACGAGCAGTTCGAGTTGCTGGTGCGCCATTACCTGGTGCCGCGCGGCGACGGCTGGGCCTTCCACTACGATCCGGCGATCGCCGTGCCGTTCAAGAGCATGCAGTTCGAGCCGCCCGATCTCTGGCCCGCCTACGACGCCATTCGCGTTCCCACGCTGCTGCTGCGCGGGGCCGACTCCGACCTGCTGAGCGCCGCCACCGCGCAGCAGATGACGCAACGCGGGCCGCGCGCGCGCGAGGTCGTCTTCGCCGGCGTCGGCCACGCGCCGTCGATCATCGATCCCGCGCAGATCGACGCGGTCGAACGCTTTCTCGACGAAGGCCGCGCGTGACGGCGAACGACAAGATCGTGCGCCTGCAGGCAGGCCTGCGGATGTCGCAGGCGGTCTGTTACGGCGGATTCGCCTGGCTCGCGGGGCAGGTCGCGCAGGACGTCTCGCTCGACGTGTCCGGACAGACGCGGCAGGTGCTCGAGGCGATCGACAGGCTGCTCGCCGAGGCGGGCACCGACAAGACGCGCATTCTCCAGGCGAACGTCTATCTCGCCGACATCGCCGACTTCGCCGCGATGAACGCCGTATGGGATGCCTGGGTGCCGCAGGGGCACACGCCGGCCCGCGCGACGGTCGAGGCCCGGCTCGCGGCGCCCGAGTATCGCGTCGAGATCCAGGTCGTCGCTGCGCTGGCCGGCGCCTGAGGCTTCAGCGCCAGCCCACGCGGTCGATGATCCGCGTGGCCGTCACCTGGGCGCGGCCGATCGAGGCGACCGGCAGCGTGTCGGCCTTGAACTTGCCGAGCGCTTCGAGCGCGGGGTTCGTCTCGTTCACCGAAGGCACCACCGCCCATTCGTTGTTCGCGTCGACGAAGTGACGCTGCGCCTCGTCGCTGGCCAGGTACTCGAGGAAGCGCACCGCCTCGGCGCGATGCGGCGCGTGTTTCGCCACGCCGGCGCCGGAGACGTTCACGTGCGTGCCGTAGCTCGACTGGTTCGGCCAGACCGCGCCGACCTTCGCCACCGCGTCGCGGTCCTCGGGCTTGTCCGAGCGCATCAGCCGCGCCAGGTAATAGCTGTTGGTGAGCGCGACGCCGCATTCTCCGACCGCCACCGCGCGGATCTGGTCGGTGTCGCCGCCGCGCGGCTTGCGCGCGAAGTTCGAGACGACCGCGGCCGCCCATTCCTCGGCCTTCTGCTTGCCGTCGTGCTCGGAGACCGCGCCGATCAGCGACAGCATGTACGGATGCGCGCCCGAGCGCGTGCAGACCTTGCCTTTCAGCTCCGGACGCGCAAGGTCTTCGTAGTTCTGCACGAGCGCCGGATTCACGCTCGCCTTGTTGTAGACGATCATCCGCGCGCGCATCGAGAAGCCGAACCATTGGCTGCCCGCGCCGTCGTCCTTGCCGCGCAGGTTCTCCGGGATGCGCTTCTCGAGCGCAGCCGATTTCACCGGCTGGAAGAGTCCCTCCACCTGCGCCTTCCACAGGCGCGCGGCATCGGCGAGCAGCACGATGTCGGCCGGGCTGTTCGCGCCCTCGTTGCGCAACCGCTCGAGCAGCGCTTCGTCTCCGGCCTCGATGCGCTGGATGCGCACGCCCGTCTGCCTGGTGAATGCGTCGTACAGCTGCTGGTCGCTCGCGTAATGACGGGCGGAGTACAGGTTCAGCACCTTTTCCTGTGCGGAAGCCGACACGGCGACGGCCAGCAGCGCGCAGGCGGTGAATGCGGAGAGACGGGTTCGATTCATTCGCAGAAGACTTCCGTATCGGTGGAATGGGTTGCGCCGCGGAACCCGGGCGAGGCGCAACACTAATCTAAACGAGAAGGATTCGCAATGAGGGGTCGGGCGAACACCCGTTCGACCAGCGTCGGCTGCGTCGCCGGCGGCGCGGGGAATGTGTCCGGCAGGCCTGCCTGGAGAAATTCGGCGGTCCGCGGTTGCGGCTCGGGTGCCACCCGTCGCGCGCCGTTGAAGCGCCGCGCCCAGTAGCGCGACCCGATCGATTCGATGCGCACGCGTCCGCCCGACGATGGCGCATGCACGAAGCGGTTCTCGCCGATATAGATGCCCACGTGCGAGAACGCGCGTCGCAGCGTACGGAAGAAGACGAGATCGCCGGGCTGCAGCGCATCGAGCGAAACCGGCGTCCCCGTGCGACTCATCTGCTCGGCACGCCGGGGCAGCGCAAAGCCGAGCGCCTCGCCGAAGACGTGCTGCACGAGGCCGCTGCAGTCGAGACCGGTGGCCGGCGAAGTACCGCCGAAGCGATAGCGCACGCCGATCAGCGACAGCGATTGTCGCACCAGCTGCTGGCCGGGATCGACGGAATCGTCGGAATCGGCCGCGCTGTCCGCAACGGCCTGGTCAACGGGCTGTGCCGCTCGCGCGGGGGAACCGGTGCCGATTCCCGCCGTGGCCAGCGCGGCGAGAAGGAGGACGATGACGACAGGGCGGCTCCTCGGCATGCGCGGCAGGGTAGAGAAGAGCCCCGTCGCTGTCAAAGCCGACGAGCGGATCGGCCGAAGTAGAATGGATCGGACACCGTTCGGAGGGGGATCTTCATGGCTGCACACGGGGCAACGCCGTCGCTGAAGGAAGTTCACGAACGGTCGATTCGCGACCGCGAATCCTTCTGGGCCGAGCAGGCGCAGCTGATCGACTGGAAGGAGCCCTTCGGCCAGGTTCTCGACTACTCGCGGCCGCCTTTCACGCGCTGGTTCGTCGGCGGGCGCACGAACCTGTGCCACAACGCGGTCGACCGCCATCTCGCCGCGCGCGCCGAGCAGCCGGCGCTGATCTACGAATCCACCGAGGTCGACGTCTCGCGCGTCTATACCTACGCCGAACTGCACCGCGAGGTCGTCCGCATGGCGGCGGTGATGCGCTCGCTGGGCGTGGGTCGCGGCGATCGCGTGATCGTCTACATGCCGATGATTCCCGAGGCGGTGTTCGCGATGCTCGCCTGCGCGCGCATCGGCGCGATCCACTCGGTGGTCTTCGGCGGCTTCGCCTCGCACAGCCTGGCCAGCCGTATCGACGACGCCGAGCCGGCGCTGGTCGTCAGCGCCGATGCGGGCTCGCGTGCGGGCAAGGTCATCGAGTACAAGCCGCTGCTCGACGCCGCGCTGAAGCTGGCCAGCCGCGCCCCGGAGAAGGTGCTGATCGTCGACCGCGGGCTCGCGCCCTTCGAGCGCGTGCCGGGGCGCGACGAAGACTACGCGACGCTGCGCGATCGGCACCTCGACGACGAGGTTCCGGTCGAATGGCTCGAGTCGAACGAGGTGAGCTATACGCTGTACACCTCGGGCACCACCGGCACGCCGAAGGGCGTGCAGCGCGACATCGGCGGCCACGCCGTCGCGCTCGCCGCCTCGATGAAGTACATCTTCTGCGGCAACGCCGGCGAAACCTATTTCTCCACCAGCGACATCGGCTGGGTGGTCGGGCACTCGTACATCGTCTACGGGCCGCTGATCGCCGGCATGGCCACCATCCTCTACGAAGGAACGCCGCTGCGTCCCGACCCCGGCATCCTGTGGCGCCTGGTCGAGAAGCACCGCGTGAGCGTGATGTTCTCGGCGCCCACGGCGATCCGCGTGCTGAAGAAGCAGGATCCGTCGTGGCTGACCAAGTACGACCTGTCGTCGCTGCGCGCGCTCTTCCTGGCCGGCGAGCCGCTCGACGAGCCGACCGCGCGCTGGATCGCCGAGGCGATCGGCAAGCCGGTCATCGACAACTACTGGCAGACCGAGACCGGCTGGCCGATTCTCACCGTCGCGCACGGCATCGAGAAGACCGAGCCGCGTTTCGGCTCGCCCGGCATGGCGATGTACGGCTACGACCTGCGCCTGCTGGACGAACGCACCGGCGAGGAGGTCGGCAACAACGAGAAGGGCGTCGTCGCGGTGATTCCTCCGCTGCCGCCCGGCTGCATGCAGACCGTCTGGCGCAACGACGACCGCTTCGTCCAGACCTATTTCTCGACGGTGCCCGGCCGGCTCGCCTACTCCACTTTCGACTGGGGCATCCGCGACGACGACGGCTACTACTTCATCCTCGGGCGCACCGACGACGTGATCAACGTCGCCGGCCATCGGCTCGGCACGCGCGAGATCGAGGAGACGCTGTCGAGCCACCCGGCGGTGGCCGAATGCGCAGTGGTCGGCGTGGCCGACTCGCTGAAAGGGCAGGTCGCCACCGCCTTCGTCGTGCTGAGGGATCCATCGAAGGCGGCCGATGCGAACGCGCGGCTCGCGCTCGAAGGCGACCTGATGTCCACCGTCGACAAGCGGCTGGGCGCCATCGCGCGCCCGAACCGCGTGCATTTCGTGACGATGTTGCCGAAGACGCGCTCGGGCAAGGTGCTGCGCCGCTCGATCCAGGCATTGTGCGAACGTCGCGATCCGGGCGACCTCACCACGATCGAGGATCCGGGCGCGCTCGACCAGGTTCGACAGGCGGTGGGCGCTACCTGAGCGCGCTGCGCCCGCATGCCGCCCGCCGAGCTAGCGTTCGCCGCCCGGCGCGTCGCCGAGTTCCTGCTGCTGCCGCCGGCGGCGCCGCTGCTGCTGATCGCGATCGGGCTCGCGGCTTCCGTGCGCCGGCCTCGCGGCGGGCGCATCGTCGCGACGATCGGGCTCGTGCTGGCGCTGCTCACGTCGTCGCTGGTCGTCGGGCAGTGGCTGATCGGCCGGATCGAGCAGGGCGCGGGCCAGGCGCAGGGCGAGCGCGAGTTGCATGCGCTGCTTGCTCGACCCGATGCGCCGACCGCCATCGTCATTCTCGCCGGCGGAACGCGCTTCGATTCGCGCGAGCGCCCCGATCCCGAGCGGCCGAACCAGCGTACCACCGAGCGCGTGCTGTACGGCGCGTGGGTCGCGCAGGTCACTGGCCTGCCGGTGCTCGTCAGCGGAGGCAAGCCGTCTCCGGAGCGCAGCGCCGAGGCCGTGCTGATGAAGCGCCTGCTCGAGCAGCGCCTGGCAACGCCGGTGCGCTGGGTGGAAGACCGTTCGCGCGACACCGAAGGCAATGCGCGCGAGTCGGCCAGGCTGCTGCTGCCTGCGCATCGGCGCATCCTGCTCGTCACGCACGCATATCACATGCCGCGCGCACTGCGCGCGTTCGAGCGCGCCGGCCTGCGGCCCATCGCCGCGCCGCACGGCTTCCTCGGCACGCCGAGCCCCGAGAGCCCGCTCGGCTGGCTGCCGAGCGCAGCGGGCGTCGAGACGAACTGGCTTGCCGCGCACGAGGGCATCGGCGGTCTATGGTATCGATGGCGCGCGCAATGGGCCGCTGCAGCGCCGGTGCTCGATTAGGGCCTGTTCACCCTACGATCGTCCCCGCGTGAGCCCGAAAAAAGCGCGCAATCAAGGCGCAAAGCACAGCCGTGGCGGTGCCACGGCGAGCATTTGCAACGCCGAGTGCGCGCTTTTTTCGGGCTCACCCTTCGGGGCGGGGGGGGGGGGGGGGGGGCGGCGCCAGGGGCGGGGCGGGGGGGGGGGCCGGCGCCCCCGCGCCGCCCCGCCGCCGCGGCGGGGCGGGGGGGGCCCGCCCCCCCCGGGGTGGGGGGCGGGGGGGGGGCGCCCCCCCCCCGGCGCCCCCCCCCCGGGGGGGGGGGGGGGCGGCCCCCCCGCGCGGCGGGCGGGGGTGGGGCCAG
>JAJPEN010000057.1 GCA_021166835.1 Burkholderiaceae bacterium
GAAGTAGGCAACGCGACCGTGCTCGGGCTGGCGGACCTTGAGATCGACCTGATTCGCCGCAAGGCGGTTCGGGCTGGCCGCCGGTTGGAACTCACCGCCCAGGAGTTCAGTCTGCTTGCGCTGTTCCTGCGCCGACAGGGGGAGGTGCTCTCACGCACCGAGATCGCTGAGCAGGTTTGGGACATGAACTTCGACAGTGCGACGAACGTCATTGACGTTGCCGTTCGCCGCCTGCGGAACAAGATTGATGGTCCGTTTGAGCGCACTCTGCTGCACACCGTGCGCGGTATGGGCTACGTACTGGAGCTTCGCGAGGAATGAGCCGCAGCGGCATTGGATCACTTGGCCGCCGGCTCTCCTATTGGCTGGCAATGCAGAGTCTGGTCGGTCTGATCGCGGTCTGTGTCGCGGTCTACGGTGCCGCGCAGGTAGGGTTTGAGGCACGCCAAACCGATGCACTAAAGCAGAAAGAGGCGCAGTTGCGCCATCTGCTTGCCGAGTCCGACGAAGACATGGGCACGTTGAGGCACAAGCTCGACGAATTCTTCATCGGCCATGCCGACATGGCTCTCTCGCTCACGCGTTCCGATGGCTCGGTATTGTACGTACGGCCTGCGCCGGCCAACTCTGTTCGCGCGGTGCGGTTCACTTCGCCTGCCCGAATTCCGAATCAAGATCCGCTGGTCGCTCTCCTGACGCTCGACATTCGCGACGATGTCGCGCTGTTACGCCGCCTCGGATTCACGCTCGCATTGGCCGCACTCGCGGGGACGCTGTTCGTGTCGGTCGGCGGTTTCCTGCTTGTTCGTCGTAGCCTGCAACCGCTGCGTGATCTGGTAGAGCAGACTCGACGGCTTGCGGCCGATACCTTGCATCGTCGGCTGGACGGATCTGCCCAGCCGGACGAGCTTGAACCACTAATCACACAGTTCAACGGCCTTCTCGGTAGGTTGGAGCTGGCCTACGAGCAACTGGAGGGCTTCAATGCCGATGTAGCGCACGAGCTTTGCACGCCGCTGACAACGCTGATCGGCAGCACAGAGCTGGCGCTGCGCAAGGCGCGCGATGCCAGTGAGTTGCGCGATGTGCTCGGATCGAACCTGGAAGAACTGCAGCGCATCGCCGGCATCGTCCACGACATGCTTTTTCTGTCACAGGCCGACCGCGGCGTTACGGCACGCCGTACCCCGACACCGAGCCTGGCAGCGCTGGCGAGACAGGTGTCGAACTACCACGAAGCGTCCCTCGCCGACGCCGGTCTGGGGCTCGAGATTGTCGGTGATGCTGCCGGAAGCTTCGACACTCCTTTGCTGCAGCGCGCGCTGTCCAACCTGATCAGCAATGCCACGCGCTACGGGCAACGCGGATCCACCGTACGAGTGGAAATCTCAAGGGAGTCTTCCGGAGAAGTCGTGCTGAAGGTGGTGAACAAAGGCGCCACGATCGATTCTGGAGACCTTCCACGCCTATTCGACCGCTTCTACCGCGCAGATCCCTCGCGCAGCGACGCTCATCGCAATCATGGGCTTGGGCTGTCCATTGTGGCGGCGATTGCGCGGATGCATGGTGGGCGGCCGTTGGCTGCATCGTCGGGTGGAATTTCATCGATCGGCATGACCCTGATGGATAAGGACGGACTTTCGGGTTCGGTCAAGGCTATCCGCACAGCCGAATCGTCCGCGTCCCCGGCCTAGAGAGGCATTGCATGGCCCCCGCACCTATGAAGCCTCTCATCTCCAGCAGTTTGATGACGTTGGGTAGCGACGGCATGGCGAGTAACGCCGTCGTCTGGCGCAGGCAAGCGAACAACGAGAACAGGAGGCCGCCGCCATGGAACTCAGATTGATGCGCTATTTTGTCGTCGCGGCGGAGGAACTGCATTTCGCGCGTGCGGCGGAGCGCTTGGGTATAGAGCAGTCGCCGGTGTCGCGCGCGATGCGGGATCTTGAAGATCTACTCGGCGTGCAGTTGTTTGATCGAAGTACACGCCAGACGCGATTGACCTGGGCCGGTCAGGTGCTGTTGAGCGAAAGCAGGCGCGTGCTTGCGACGGTGGACCAGGCAATCCAGGCCACCAAGGGGGCGGCGCAAGGCTACCAGGGCTATCTGCGCATCGCCATCTGTGACAGCTTGGCCCAGCCGCGCATCGCCACTCTGCTCGCGCGCAGCCGTGAGCAAGAGCCTGAACTTGAGATACGTGTGTTCGAGATGCCGTTTCGTCAGCAGCTCAAGGGTCTGCACAACGACCTGCTGGACGTTGGCTTTGCCCTGTCCAATGCGGTCAACGACGGGCTCGTCGCCGAGGCGGTTTGGACCGATCCTCTGTCTGTGATTGTGCCGGCGCGCCATCCCTTGTTGGTCCACGGCCAGGTCAGGCTGGACGACGCGCTGATGTTTCCGGTCGTGCTGTGTCATCCAGAGGCGGACTCGGGCTGCCACCACCAGATCCAGGCTGTGCTTGAAGGCGCATCGGTGGAGCCCAAGGTTGTCGACCACGTGACTAGCTTAGGCGTGATGCTCACTCTAGTAGGGGCGGGTTATGGCATCAGTTTCGCCATCGCCTCGCAGGTGCAAACCCTCCAGCGCTCCGACATCGCGATCCGCCCCCTGGTAGGTACAGCTCCCACGCTGTCGACCTACCTGCTTCGCCGGCAGGGCGAACCGTCTGCGTCAATGAAGCGATTCCTCGCGCGTGCGCGCGAGACCTTTGGGTCTAAAGAGGGGGAGCCGACGCCGTGACGTCCGTTCGTCCACGGATGGACATTGGGTCCCAGCGATTCAATCACAGAGAAGGAAGGGAGTCCTCATGAAGCAAACGCTGTTTCCAACGCTGGTCGCGTTGAGCCTGACAGGCTGCGCAGCCACGTCCGATCTTCCTACTGGGTACGCTCTGACCCCAGGGCAACCGGAAGGGCTCTTGATCGTGTCACTGACCTTGTCGGGTGAACCGCTTGAGAAGATTTCCAGCTTCGAGTACCGGATCCGCGCGCTGGCTCCGGAAGAGCGCGAAGCTGTGATTGCTCGACCGTACTTCGAATCGGTGCCTCAGCATGCACGCGGTGCATCGAGAACGACTGCACGCGCTGGCGGCGGCCAGGAGATCGTGGTCAAGGGGCCAAGCTCGGCCGAACCGCTTGACCTATGGGAAGGCGTAACGGCCGGGCGCGTTGCATCTCTCCGCCTGCCACCTGGTGCGTACGAGTTCTATACATGGCAGCTCAGAGACCGAGCTGAGGCAAGCGGTGGTACCGAGTACAGCCCGAAGCGTCCCTTCAGCTACCGGTTTGTCATCAAGCCCGGGCAGGCGACCTACATCGGTCAACTCAATCTGGACCTGCGCGAGTGGAAGGCACAGAAGATCACGGTCGAAGATCGGCGCGAGAGAGATCTTGCGCTGCTCAACAAGAAGGTGCCCTCGATCGGCAGTGTCCAGGTGAGTTCCGAGGTTGGGCAAGTTCATCCTTGATCGCCGTCGGGTGCTGGCGGCCGGCCCGCCCGCTGCGGCGCCTGGCGCGCCGGGCCCTACAGCCCCAGGTACGACAGCCCCGGATGATCGTTCGGCCGCCGACCCTGAGTAGGCCAGCGCGACGCGCTCGGGGCGAAGACGCGCGGCGCATGGATGCGCTGTTGGGCGGTCATGGCGTTGCGATCTCGTCATACCCTCTGCCGACGAACTCCACCAGGCAGAACCCATGGCCGAACGGGTCGGCCATGAGCGCCAGCTTACCCCAGCGGCTCGACCGCACCGGTTGCTCCAGCGTCGCACCCGCCGCCACCGCACGAGCGACGGCATCTTCGATGTCCATCACCACGACGTCCAGGTGCACGGGCGTCCAGTGCCGCGCGTAGTCGCGAACCTGCGGCGAGGCCGGCGACGCACGGCTGCCCGCCGCCTTGGACAGCAGATAGATCGGTGACGACGCGCCGACGAGCTCGACCCCGTCGGCGCCGAAGCGGCGCCCGACCGTCAGACCGAATGCCGCCGTGTAGAACCGGACAGCCCGGTCCAGATCGTCCACGTCGATGTTCACGAGAAGATTCATGCACAGGCCCCTTCCCCCTCCAGTTTGCGCCGCATCCTCTGCAGCCTAGCAATGGCGGCCGCTGGCCGCCGGGCTCCATTCGAACGGGCGGTGCGCTCGATATCCCCGCGGCCGCCATGGCGCGACGGCGTGCCAGACTGCAGCGCCTCACCCCTCGTCACCTTCATCGTCATGCAAACACCGCCCGCCTCCACCGCGGCCGCGAGCGCATGGCTGTTCCTGCTGCACGGCAGCGCCAAGCTGCTCGGCTGGCCGAAGATCGACATGTTCGCCAACGTGCAGTAACTGGTCGCCCTTGCGCTAGCAATGGTGGACGGCTACCAGGGGTGGCGTGGTAATATGGTCAGGTTATGAAGCTGCTGTGGGCAGCTCTGCTTCCACACGCATCTTCCGGTTAGCTGAACTTCGGTCTGCCAATGAACCGCATCGCTTCGATCAACGTTGCTCAGTGGTGGCGCTTCCAGTAGGAAGCGGCACGTCGTTGCGGTTTCGCACCGCGCCTTGCCGCCGTATCGGTGGGCAAGGTTCAGCAGATGGCTCTCCGGCACGGCGGCTCCAAGAACATAGGAGATTGCCCGATGCCACCAACACCCCCTAGATCACGAACACCGCGCGTTCCAACGGCGCAAGGTGTGCCTGCGCGTCCTCTGCGCAGGCGGGCGCCCCTGCGTCCTTGCTTGCACCATAGTCGGCCCGTGTCGCAGCGGTGCGACGGAGCGCCCACCACCGCGCCTTTTCCTCGTCCGGGCCACTTTTCTGCGCTCGTTCCATCGAAATCCAATGCAAGTGTGTATAACGGTGTGAGTAACGGCTGTCCTTGCTCAGAAGTTAAGTCTTATAAATCAAGGAGTTACTGTGTCTAAACTTCTGATGATCGACAACTACGACAGCTTCACCTTCAATCTCGTGCAGTACTTCGCCGAACTGCACGAGGAAGTGCGCACCGTGCGCAACGACGCGATCGATCTCGACGCGATCGAGGCGCTCGCGCCCGACCGCATCGTGATCTCGCCGGGCCCCTGCTCGCCCGAGGAAGCCGGCATATCGGTGGCGCTCGTGCGCCGCTTCGCCGGCTATGTGCCGATCCTCGGCGTGTGCCTGGGGCACCAGGCGATCGGCGCGGCCTTCGGCGCGCGCATCGTGCGCGCGCGCAACGTCGTCCACGGCAAGACCGCGACGATCTCGCACGACGGCGCCGGCGTCTTTCGCACGCTGCCCGATCGCTACGACGTCGTGCGCTACCACTCGCTCGCGGTCGATCTCGCGAGCCTTCCCGACTGCCTCGAACCCACCGCCTTCAGCGACGACGGCGAGCTGATGGGCCTGCGCCACCGCGACTACCCGGTCGAAGGCGTGCAGTTCCATCCCGAATCGCTGCTCACCGAGCACGGCCACGCGCTGCTGCGCAATTTCCTGGAGAACTGAAATGACGATCACGGCACAGGAGGCGCTCACGCGCTGCATCGAGCACCGCGAGATCTTCCACGACGAGATGCTGTCGCTGATGCGCAGCATCATGAGCGGGGAGATGTCGGCCCCGATGATGGGGGCGATCCTGATGGGCCTGCGCGTGAAGAAGGAGACGGTGGGCGAGATCGCCGCGGCGGCGCAGGTGATGCGCGAGTTCGCCAACAGGGTCGAGGTCGACGGCGGGCCGCATTTCGTCGACGTGGTCGGCACCGGCGGCGACGGCTCGCACACCTTCAACATCTCGACCGCCTCGGCCTTCGTCGCCGCCGCCGGGGGGGCCACGGTGGCCAAGCACGGCAACCGCGGCGTTTCGTCGAAGTCGGGCTCGGCCGACGCGCTCGAGGCGCTCGGCGCGAACATCATGCTCGCCCCGCAACAGGTGGCCGACTGCATCCGCGAGACCGGCGTCGGATTCATGTTCGCGCCGAACCATCACCCTGCGATGAAGAACGTGGCGCCGATCCGCCGCGAACTGGGCGTGCGGACGATCTTCAACATCCTCGGGCCGCTGACCAACCCGGCCGGCGCGCCGAACATCCTGATGGGCGTATTCCATCCTGACCTTGTCGGGATTGAGGTGCGCGTGATGCAGAATCTCGGAGCCCGCCACGCGATGGTCGTGTGGGGCAAGGACGGAATGGACGAGGTCTCCCTCGGAGCGGCGACGATGGTGGGCGAACTGCGCGACGGGCAGGTGCGCGAGTACGAGATCCATCCGGAGGATTTCGGCCTGTCGATGATCAGCAACCGCGGCCTGCGCGTGGCCGACGCGCTCGAGTCGAAGGAGATGGTGCTCGAGGCGCTGGACAACCGCCCGGGAACGGCGCGCGAGATCGTCGCGCTGAACGCGGGCACGGCGCTCTATGCGGCCGACGTCGTCGACTCGATTCCCGCCGGCATCGAGCGCGCGCGCGAGGCCATCGCCAGCGGCGCCGCGCGCGCGAGGCTCGACGCCTTCGTGCGATTCACGCAGCGCGCCGGACAATCGCGCGCCGCCTGAAGCGGGAGCAGGCCATGCGTCTCGTCGCCGACGCCCCGGGCATTCGCATCGAAACCGAAGCAGCGAGCCGAAAGATGAGCAGCGAAATTCTCGAGCACATCGCGAGCGAGGACATCCTCGAGCGCATCATCGCCATCAAGCGCGAAGAGGTCGCCGCCTGCAAGCGCGAGCGGCCCTACATCGCGGCGCGCCGCATGGCCGAGGCGGCGATGCGCGACGATCCGCCGCGCGGCTTCGAGGCGTCGATGCGCGCGCGGATCGCGCAGGGCGCTGCAGCGGTGATCGCCGAGATCAAGCAGGCGAGCCCGAGCAAGGGCGTGCTGCGCGCCGATTTCGATCCGCCGGCGATCGCGCGCAGCTACCAACGGCACGGCGCCGCCTGCCTGTCGGTGCTCACCGACGAGCACTTCTTCCGCGGTGCGCTGAACGACCTGCGCGCCGCGCGCGCGGCCTGCGCACTGCCCGCGCTGCGCAAGGACTTCATCGTCGACGAGTACCAGGTCTACGAGGCGCGCACCAACGGCGCCGACGCGATCCTGCTGATCGCCGCGGTGCTCGACGACGCGCAGCTCGCCCGGTTCGAATCGATCGCGCACGAGCTGGGCATGGACGTGCTCGTCGAAGTGCACGCCGCCGACGAGCTCGAGCGGGCGCTGCGACTCGAAACGCCGCTCGTCGGCATCAACAACCGCAACCTGCGCAGCTTCGACGTGTCGCTCGACACCACGCTGTCGCTGCTGCCGCAGATGCCGCCCGACCGGCTCGTCGTCACCGAGAGCGGCATCCGTTCGCGCGAAGACGTCGCGCGCATGCGCGCGGCAGGGGTGAATGCGTTTCTGGTCGGCGAGGCGTTCATGCGCGCGCCGGAGCCGGGCGAGGCGCTGGAGGGGCTGTTCTTCTGATGCGGTCTTCGGCTGTTCTACGGTTCCGGGATCTCGAGATCGAGCCGCAGGTCGGCGACCGCGCGGGTGCCGTCGCCGAGCCGGTAGCTGCCTTCAACGCATCGGAGAGTTCAAGCCTACTGCTTTGCGCATCAAGGCAAGATGTACTCGAAGGCGAGGGGTGAGTGGCGAGGCAACCGACTACAGCCGAGTAGCCCAGTAACCAGGCTCCCTGTTCTGGTGAGCGACAGCATAGATCTGTGGACCAGCGTGGTCGTCTGGTTCGTAGACAACTGTGTACGGGAAGCGGTCCAGGTGATAGAGGCGGAGACCATGGTCGCCGTGGGGACCGCGCTGCTGGTTCTCGATCAGAAGATCTCGTACGCGCTCGAACTCTGCGAGGAACGCCTCCGCCACGGCGCGGCTTGCATGCTCTGCGTAGTAGACCGCGGCATCGCCAAGCTCGGCCTCGGCGTCCGGGTGAAGCCAGTAGCTCACGAAATCCGGGCACGGACTCGGGCAAGTGCCTCGGCTCCCGAAACCATCGATACCTCGCCGGAACGAACTGCGTCGCGTCTGCTGCGAGCGAGTGCCAGCCACGCCGCCTGCGCCGGCGATTTCGGCTCGAAGCTTGCGAGCAGCCTTTCGACGAGTTTGGCCCGATCTTCGGGCGGAAGACTCAATGCCTGGGCCGCAATGTCTTCGACTGGCGTGGTCATGATGGATTTCTCGCGTGCTTGTTCAAAGATGCTACATCCACAGCAGCGTGACCGCCCTCGAGTTGGATAGGACAGGCGTTCTACTCCTGTTGACTTCCCTTAAGTGCCTGTGCCGAGCCATCCGTTCAGCAGGCGCGTCGTTCCCGCTGATCGACGTTCGTCGACCATGAGCTTCGCCTCCGTCCTGGCCGGTGCCTCGAGCCTCAGCTCGCGCTCGATCAGCTCGTCGCGCCGGAAGGCGTGCACGCGCAGACGATCACCCGGTCGTCGCCGCGCGAGCAGTGCCTTGCACGCCGCTTCGTCGCTCACCCGCAGCCCGTCGAAGGCGACGATCGCATCGCCCGCCGACAGGCCTGCCCGCTCGGCCGGCTGCCCGTTGTACGCGCTCGCGATCGTCAGCTGCCCGTCGCGCATCGCGAGCCGCGCGCCGATCGAGACCGGCCCCTGGTCGCCCGCACCCAGCTCTAGCCGCACGCCGAAGGGCCGCAGCAGCGGCGCGAGCGGCAGCTCCGCGGTGCCGTACGCCCAGGCGCGGACCTGCGCATCGAGCCGCAGGCCGACCGTCTCTTCGAGCAGTCGCGGGAACGCGTCCTCGACGAGCCCCTCGCCGCCGTCGAAAGCGCTCTTGCCGTAGCGCTCCCACATCGCGCGCAGCACGTCGTCGAGCGAGTGCCGCCCGCGCGTGCGCTCGCGAATCGTCAGGTCGAGCGCGAGCGCCACCAGCGATCCCTTCGCGTAGTAGCTGACGATCGCGTTCGGCGCGTTCTCGTCCTGGCGATAGAACTTGATCCATGCATCGAAGCTCGATTCCGCGATGCTCTGCGTGCGCCGGCCCGGGCCCCGCTGCACGTTCGAGATCGTTTTCGCGAGCAGTCCGAGATACGCGCTGCGATCCACGGCGCCGGAGCGCACGAGCATCAGGTCGTCGTAATACGACGTGAAGCCCTCGAAGATCCACAGCAGCCGCGTGTAGTTCTCGTTCTGCAGGTCGGGCGCGACGAAGGACGCCGGCCGGATCCGCTTGACGTTCCACGAATGGAAATACTCGTGGCTCGCCAGTCCGAGGAACGAGCGATAGCCTTCCGACGGCTCGCGCATGCCGGGGTGCGGCAACTCGTTCCGCGAGCAGATCAGCGAGCTGCTCGAACGATGCTCGAGCCCGCCGTATCCGTTGCCGACCACGAGCACCTGGAACACGTAGCGGTCGAAGGGAGCGCGTCCGCGGCGGGGATCGAACAGCCGGACCTGCGCGCCGCAGATGCGGCGCAGGTCCCGGCACAGGCGCTCGGTGTCGGCATCGTGCCGGCCGGTGATCGCGATTTCGTGACGGGCGCCGCCGACGTCGAAGGAGGCGAGCGTGAAGCGCCCCATCTCGACCGGGTGGTCGATCAGCTCGGCGTAGTCGCAAGCGCGATACGCGCCGAACCCATGCTCGCGTGCGCCTGCCGAAGGCATCGTCGTCGCGACGCGCCAGTCGGCATATCCATCGCCTGCCGGCGGGTCCAGTTGCAGCTCGCACGGCTGCGCCTCGTGTCCGATCGCGCGCAGGAACAGGCTCGAACCGTTGAAGAAGCCGTGCATCGAATCGAGGTGCGCCGCTCGCACCGACAGATCCCACGCATAGACCTGGTAGCGCACGTGCAGCGCTTCGTCGCAGCGCGCCGCCTGCCACGTCGCCTTGTCGAGCTTGCGCAGCGCGACCCGGCGGCCGGACGCGGTCGATGCCTCGATCGACACGACGTTGCGCGCGAACTCGCGGATCATGTAACTGCCCGGTGTCCACGCCGGCATCGCGACGCGTTGTCCTTCCGGATCGGGACGGGCGATCGCCAACTCGACCTCGAAGCAATGCGCGTTCGGGTCGATAGGCGTGACGCGGTAGCGGATCGGCGCTGCGCTCGCTCGCTCCTCGCCCACGGCCTGCGCCGCGCGCGAGACGTCGTCGCGCCTCACCGGTTCACGTCGACCGCGGTGCGGCCGCGCACGTGGCCGGCGAGCATCTCCGGCGCCAGGCGCAATGCGTCGTCGAGACCGACCACCTGCGTGATCCGCTCGAGCGCGTCGCGATCCAGCTCGCGCGCGAGCCGGCTCCATGCTTCGCGGCGGTCTTCGATCGGGCACATCACCGAATCGACGCCGATCAGCCGCACGCCTCGGAGAATGAACGGTGCGACCGACGCGGGGAAATCCATCCCCTGCGCCAGGCCGCAGGCGGTCACCGTGCCACGGTAGCGCGTCTGCGCGCAGGCGTTCGCCAGCGTGTGCGAGCCCACTGCGTCGACCACGCCCGCCCAGCGCTCCTTCTGCAGAGGCTTGCCCGGGGCGGAAAGCGTCGCGCGATCGACGATCTCGGCCGCGCCCAGTTCGCGCAGGTACGCTTCCTCGGAGGTGCGGCCGGTCGACGCGACGACGCGAAAGCCCCGTCGCGCGAGCAGCGCTATGGCGACGCTCCCCACGCCGCCCGCAGCTCCCGTGACGAGAACCTCACCCTGGTCGGGCTCGACGCCTTGCCGCTCGAGCATCATCACGCACAGCATCGCCGTGTAACCGGCGGTGCCGATCGCCATCGCCCGACGTGAATCGAGCCCTTCGGGCATCGCGACCAGCCAGTCGCCGCGCAGCCGCGCGCGCTGCGCGAGGCAGCCCCAGTGCGTCTCGCCGACGCCCCAGCCGTTCAGGATCACGCGATCGCCGTTGGCGAAGCCGGGATGAGAACTTTCCTCGACGACGCCGGCACCGTCGATGCCCGGCACCATCGGCCAGCGTCGCACGACCGGAGAGCGGTTCGTCAGCGCGAGCGCGTCCTTGTAGTTCAGCGCCGAGTACTCGACGCGCAGCGTCACGTCGGCGTCCGGCGTGGCTGCCTTCGCTTCGTCGTCGGTGATCGAGCGGCGCTTCGCCGTGAAGCCGCCGGCGTCGGTTTTCTCGAGATACAGTGCATCGAACATCATCGTCTCCGCATCGAAATCGTCGCCGGCAGGCTAGCCGATCTGCACGGCAACGTCGATTCGATCACCCTGCCGCCCGGTCGATCCGGTACATTCGTCGGCCAAGGGCCGCGTCGCGGCCTGGCTGCGCGTCGGGCTCGTCGCCGTCGTGGCGATTCACCCCCTGTCCGGTGGGTTGTGGGTCCGGCGCGCCGAACGCCCGGTTACGATCCGGCGACCCCGTTACGGAGCCTCGCAGTGGAAGACAAGTCGAAGAAGTCCGGCAACGCCCGCCTGATGCGGCTGCTCGGTCGAGCCGTTCCCGCCGTTCTGGCGGCCGGGGTACTCGCTGCGTGCGGCGGAGGGGGTGGTGGGGGCGGGGGTGGAGGCGGCGGCACTCCGGCGCCGAAGGCATGCGAATCGACGAGGCCAACGACCGAATTGGGCTTCGCGGTTGGCACCTGTGAGTCGACGGGTGTCACGGTGCTTCGGGACATCGAGAGCGAGGTGGTCGTTTCGGGTGGCGGTTACAACCTCACCATCCAACCTTCTGGAGAGTTGCAGCAGACCAATGCAGCTTTTACTTCGAGCAACCTATCCCCTGTGATCACTGGTGGGGATGGAGTGCTGCGATATCGAACGATTCTCGGTGGGCTTTCCGGCGTCGCGTACGAGGAATCACCGAATCCGATCGGCCAAGAGATCATGCCGCCGTTCGTTGCGATCATCGATTTCCACGACGCTTGGAGTTGGTCGAGTTCTACCTCCCGCGGTCCCCAGGTGCTCGGCCTGAACTCGGTCAGTTTCGGCACTTGGGATCGCACGATCACAACTGGTGAGGGCTACTTCGGCGTGTGGTACGCACAGCGCCCCAACGCGACGGACAAGGCAATCCCGAACACCCAGACCCGTTTCGTAGGTCGTTCCGTCGGTATCCTCGGCGCTACAACGCAAACCAGCTTTGCCCGCCTTTCACTATCGCCCTCGGTCGATCCGTTCTTCGCGAAGGGCGGAACCGCGCGCGGGTACAGTGCAAACGTAGACTTCACCATCAGCGGCCAGACGCTTTCCGGGACCTTGTCGGGATTCGTCGTCTCGGTGGCGAATGAAGCCGGGCAGATCCAGACCACCGCGCCCTTCGATTTGAAATCGATCTCGTTCGAGTCGACGACGGTGCCACCCTCGGGTGTGATCACCGGATCACTTTCCTCGAGCGAAATCGCCCCGGGAACCGGGACGTTCGAGGCAACGTTTTTCGGCCTTCCCGGCAACGCGGGTTCAAAAGAGATCGGTGGCCGATTCCAGTTTCGGACTACGGATGGGCTCGTCGGAGTTGGCTCCTTCGGGGCGCAACAATGAGACGGTGCATCGACGGAGCGTCACACGATGAATAATCAGTCCTCCTACCAGAACATCCTCGTCGAACCGCGCGGCCGCGTCGGCCTCGTCACGCTGAACCGTCCGAAGCAGCTCAACGCGCTGAACGACGCGCTGATGGACGAACTGGGCGCCGCGCTCGTCGACTTCGATGCCGACGAGAGCATCGGCGCCATTGTCATCACGGGCAGCGACAAGGCCTTCGCCGCTGGCGCCGACATCGGGGCGATGGCCGGCTGGAGCTACATGGACGTCTACCGGAACGAGTACATCACTCGCAACTGGGAGACGATCCGGCGGGTGCGCAAGCCGGTGATCGCCGCGGTTGCCGGCTATGCGCTCGGCGGCGGCTGCGAGCTGGCGATGATGTGCGACATCATCATCGCCGCCGACACCGCGAAGTTCGGCCAGCCCGAGGTCAAGCTCGGCATCATCCCGGGCGCCGGCGGCACGCAGCGCCTGCCGCGCGCGGTGTCGAAGGCGAAGGCGATGGATCTCTGCCTCACCGCGCGCAACATGGACGCGCAGGAGGCCGAGCGCGCGGGCCTGGTCTCGCGTGTCGTGCCGGCCGAGCGGCTGCTCGACGAGGCGATCGCCGTCGCCACGACGATCGCCGGCTTCTCGCTGCCGTCCGTGATGATGATCAAGGAGGCGATCAACCGGGCGTACGAATCGCCGCTCGCCGAAGGGATCCTCTTCGAGCGTCGGCTTTTCCATTCGCTGTTCGCCACCGACGACCAGAAGGAAGGCATGGCGGCCTTCGTCGAGAAGCGCAAGCCGGACTTCCGGCACCGCTGAGAACACGTCCGCCCGCACGGCTGGTCGCCGGCGTCGGGCGGGACCGGCGCAGCCGCGGCGTGTCTCGTGTCTTCGCGCTACCAAAGCGAGCGTTTGCCGCCGCGGAATCGATTTCACAGCGGCAAACGCCACAATTCGTTGCGTTGTGCCCGGCCCTGGCGGGGGCGGGCGCCCGCAGTGAGGTCGCTTCCCCAGGGCGGCTGCAGCTTGCAGGACCCGCAAAACACTGCTAAAGTCGCGGGTTCCTCAACGACGAACGTTTCGCCGACGAGGTCGGGAAGCGCAAAGGCGCTCCCGAGAGCAGCAAAAGGCAGGCTCGTTTGACACGCTTCTCGAAAGCAGTCATACTCTCCCTTCTCTGCTGATCGCGAAACGGCACAGCGCAAAGGCGCCAGCTGAACTCTCCGCAAGGAGCCGCGGTCACCGATCTTTAACAATCAACAGCCGATAAGTGTGGGTGTTTGGGCGAACGCGCCAAGCCTACGGACACAGCGGGCAACCGCAGTGCCCGGAAGCCGGTTCCGTTTCCGGATTCGTCCGGAGCGGTTCTCGAAAAATCAAACGCTCACACGGTAAACATCCATTGGGAAACCAATGAATGTCAATTCCGTTCTTGAGCAAACCTAAAGATCGAACTGAAGAGTTTGATCCTGGCTCAGATTGAACGCTGGCGGCATGCTTTACACATGCAAGTCGAACGGCAGCGCGGGGGCAACCCTGGCGGCGAGTGGCGAACGGGTGAGTAATACATCGGAACGTACCTGGTAG
>JAJPEN010000083.1 GCA_021166835.1 Burkholderiaceae bacterium
TACCGGCTGAAGAACAAGGTGCGCTTCGTGACCGCGGCCTCGCTGTTCGACGGCCACGACGCGTCGATCAACATCATGCGGCGGATCCTGCAGAGCCGCGGCGCCGAGGTGATCCACCTCGGGCACAACCGCTCGGTGCGCGAGATCGTCGACTGTGCGCTGCAGGAAGACGCCCACGGCATCGCGGTGTCCTCGTACCAGGGCGGCCACGTCGAGTTCTTCAGGTACATGATCGACCTGCTGCGCGAGGCGGGCGCGGAGCACGTCAAGGTGTTCGGCGGCGGCGGCGGCGTGATCGTTCCGGCCGAGATCGAGGAGCTGCACGCCTACGGCGTGGCGCGCATCTACAGCCCCGAGGACGGCCAGCGCATGGGCCTGCAGGGGATGATCGTCGACATGCTTGCCCGCTGCGACGTCGACCTGTCGCAGTACGCCCCGCTCGATCCCGATGCGCTCGTGGCGCCCGCGAAGGGGTCGCTGGCCGCTTCGCGCCGCGCATTGGCGCAGGCGATCACCGCGCTCGAACTGGGCCACGTGGCGGGGCGGCTGGACGCGGCGGGCTTTGCCGCGTGGCGGCGCGCGTTGCACGAGCGCGCCGAGGCGATCGGCACGCCGACGCTGGGCATCACCGGCACCGGTGGGGCGGGCAAGAGCTCGCTCACCGACGAGCTGGTGCGCCGCTTCCGGCTCGACCACGACGACCGCCTGCGGCTCGCGATCGTCTCGGTCGATCCGACGCGTCGCAAGAGCGGCGGCGCGCTGCTGGGCGACCGCATCCGCATGAACGCGATCGACCATCCGAACGTCTACATGCGTTCGCTCGCCACCCGCGAGGCCGGCAGCGAGGTCAGCCGCGCGCTGCCCGACGTGATCGCGGCCTGCAAGGTCGCGGGCTTCGACCTGATCATCGTCGAGACATCGGGCATCGGCCAGGGTGACGCGGCGATCGTGCCGCTGGTCGACGCCACGTTGTACGTGATGACGCCGGAGTTCGGTGCGGCGAGCCAGCTCGAGAAGATCGACATGCTCGACTTCGCCGACTTCGTCGCGATCAACAAGTTCGACCGCAAGGGGGCGATGGACGCGCTGCGCGACGTCTCCAAGCAGTACCAGCGCAACCGCGAGGCCTTCGGCAAGCGCCCCGACGAGATGCCGGTGTACGGCACGCAGGCCTCGCGCTTCAACGACGACGGAGTCACCGCGCTCTACCAGGGGATGTTGCCGCGGCTGGCCGAACTGGGGCTGAAGATCCCGCCGCGCGCCGACGGCACGATGGCAGGCCGGCTGCCGAAGGTGGGGCTGCGGCATTCGTCCGGCCAGGTGGTGATCGTGCCCCCGCAGCGCTCGCGCTACCTGGCCGAGATCGCCGAGGCGGTGCGCGGCTACAAGCGGCACGCGCGCGAGCAGGCGCGCATCGCGCGCGAGGTGCAGCAGTTGCGCGAGTCGGCGCGGATGCTGCGCGAGGACGACGGCGAGAAGAGCGGCGCGCGCAAGACGGTGGAGGCGCTGGCCGACAAGCGCGAGGAGCGGCTCGACGCCGCCTCGAAGAAGCTGCTCGCGATGTGGCCGGCGATGCGCAAGGCCTACGCGGGCGACGAATACGTGGTGAAGATCCGCGACCGCGAGATCCGCACCGCGCTCACCTGGACTTCGCTGTCGGGCACGAAGATCCGCAAGGTCGTGCTGCCGCACTACGAGGACCACGGCGAGCTGCTGAAGTGGCTGCTGCTCGAGAACGTCCCGGGCTCGTTCCCGTACACCGCCGGCGTGTTCGCGTTCAAGCGCGAGAACGAGGACCCGACGCGGATGTTCGCCGGCGAGGGCGACCCGTTTCGCACCAACCGGCGCTTCAAGCTGCTCTCCGAGGGCATGCCGGCCAAGCGCCTGTCCACCGCGTTCGACTCGGTGACGCTGTACGGGCACGACCCCGACCTGCGCCCCGACATCTACGGCAAGGTCGGCAACTCGGGCGTGAGCATCGCCACGCTCGACGACATGAAGGTGCTGTACTCGGGCTTCGACCTGTGCGATGCGGCCACCAGTGTCAGCATGACGATCAACGGGCCAGCCCCGACGATGCTCGCGATGTTCATGAACACCGCGATCGATCAGCAGGTGGAGAAGTTTCGCGCCGACAACGGCCGCGATCCCACCGACGACGAAGTCGCGAAGATCCGCGCGTGGACCCTGTCGACGGTGCGCGGCACCGTGCAGGCCGACATCCTGAAGGAAGACCAGGGGCAGAACACCTGCATCTTCTCCACCGAGTTCAGCCTGAAGGTGATGGGCGACATCGCCGAGTACTTCGTGCACCACGACGTGCGCAACTTCTACTCGGTGTCGATCAGCGGCTACCACATCGCCGAGGCGGGCGCGAACCCGATCAGCCAGCTCGCGTTCACGCTCTCCAACGGCTTCACCTTCGTGGAGGCCTACCTCGCGCGCGGCATGCACATCGACGACTTCGCGCCCAACCTGAGCTTCTTCTTCAGCAACGGCATGGACCCGGAGTACACCGTGATGGGGCGCGTGGCGCGCCGCATCTGGGCGGTGGCGATGCGCGAGCGCTACGGCGCCAACGACCGCAGCCAGAAGCTGAAGTACCACTGCCAGACCAGCGGACGCAGCCTGCACGCGCAGGAGATCGCGTTCAACGACATCCGCACCACGCTGCAGGCGCTGATCGCCACCTACGACAACGCCAACAGCCTGCACACCAACGCCTACGACGAGGCGATCACCACGCCCACCGAGGAGAGCGTGCGCCGCGCGATGGCGATCCAGCTGATCATCAACCGCGAGTGGGGCCTGGCGAAGAACGAGAACCCGAACCAGGGCAGCTTCATCGTCGACGAGCTCACCGAGCTGGTCGAGGAGGCGGTGCTGGCGGAGTTCGAGCGCCTCGCCGAACGCGGCGGCGTGCTCGGCGCGATGGAGACCGGCTACCAGCGCGGCCGCATCCAGGACGAGAGCCTGCACTACGAGACGCTCAAGCACACCGGCGAGTACCCGATCATCGGCGTGAACACCTTCCGCAACCCGCACGGCGAACCGATCCCGACCAAGCTCGAACTGGCGCGCTCGACCGAGGAAGA
>JAJPEN010000084.1 GCA_021166835.1 Burkholderiaceae bacterium
GCGAGGTCGACGACGCGGTCGAGAGCCTGTCGAGCCTGCTCGAGCCGATGATCATGGTCGTGCTCGGCACGCTGATCGGCGGGCTGGTCATCGCGATGTATCTTCCGATCTTCAAGCTCGGGCAGGTGGTCTGAGCGCGGCCGTCGTCGCGATCGCAGCGCAGGCCGATTCCCGATGTTCGAGGCCCCGCCGATGCTCGAAGCGCTGCAGCAGTCGTCCACCCTGGCGATCGCCACCGCCGGGGTATTCGGGCTGCTCGTCGGCAGCTTCCTGAACGTCGTCATCCACCGCGTGCCGAAGATGCTCGAGCGCGAGTGGGCGCAGCAGGCGGCCGAGCTGCACGGCGAGCCGCTCTCCGACGCGACGCCCTTCAACCTGGTCGTGCCGCGCTCCCGGTGCCCGTCGTGCGGACACTCGATTCGCCCCATCGAGAACATCCCGCTCGTCAGCTGGCTGCTGCAGCGCGGCCGCTGCACGGCGTGCCACGCGGCGATTCCGCTTCGCTATCCGATCGTCGAAGCCGCGACCGCGGCGCTGTGCGCGCTGGCCGTCGCGCATTTCGGATGGAGCGCCGCCGGGCTCGGCGCCGTCGTGCTCACCTGCTTCCTGATCGCGCTCGCCTTCATCGACCTCGACACGCAGCTGCTGCCCGACAGCATGACGCTGCCGCTGCTGTGGATCGGGCTCGCCTTCAACCTGTGGGAAGTGTTCGCGCCGCTGCACGCCGCGGTCATCGGCGCCATCGCGGGGTACCTCAGCCTGTGGAGCCTGTACTGGCTGTTCCGGTTCGCCACCGGCAAGGAAGGGATGGGCTACGGCGACTTCAAGCTGTTCGCCGCGCTCGGCGCCTGGTTCGGCTGGACCGCGCTGCCGGCGGTGATCCTGCTCGCCTCGGTCGTCGGCGCGGCCGTCGGTCTCACGCTGATGTTCGTCGCGCGGCGCGGACGCGAAGTGCCGATCCCGTTCGGGCCGTACCTCGCCGGAGCCGGACTGCTCGCGCTGTACTTCCGCGATCCGCTCGCGTCGTTCTACGGGCTGGGCTGAGGACGAACGCCACCCGCGCGAGGCGGCTCCGCTCCTCGCCGGCGCCGAGGGCCCGTCTTCGCCGCTGTTAGACTCGTTGGCATGACTGCAGCCGCCGACGAGCGAACGGTGCCGCGCAGACCCTTCGTGGTCGGGCTCACCGGCGGCATCGGCAGCGGCAAGAGCACCGTCGCCGACCTGTTCGCCGCGCGCGGCGCCACCGTGGTCGACACCGACGCGATCGCGCACGAGCTCACCGCTGCCGGCGGCCCGGCGATGGAGGCGATCCGCGCCCGCTTCGGCGAGTCCGTGCTGCGCGCCGACGGCGCGCTCGATCGCGACGCGATGCGCGCGCGGGCCTTCGACGATCCATCGGCCCGCGAAGCGCTCGAAGCGATCCTGCATCCGATGATCCGCGCCGAATCGGAACGACGCATCGCCGCGGCTACCGGGCCCTATGTGATGCACGTCGTTCCGCTGCTCGTCGAATCGGCCGGGCGCGCGGGTCGCTTCGATCGCGTGCTCGTCGTCGACTGTCCGGTGCCGGTGCAGATCGCGCGCGTGCAGCGTCGCAGCGGCCTGAGCCCGGCGCGCATCGAATCGATCCTGGCGGCGCAGGCCAGCCGCGAAGCGCGATTGACCGCGGCCGACGACGTCATCGACAACGGCGGCGATGCCGATGCGCTGGCCGCGCAGGTCGACGCGCTGCATCGCAGGTATGCGGCGGCGCGCTGAACCGCCGGCAGGCGCGCGTCGCGCGGCGCGAGGTTTGTCAACGAAAGCGCTTTGCTACAGAATTCGTGCGTCTGCACGGACCGAGCGCGACTCGCATATGTCGGCGGCACTGCGTGCGCAGCGCGAACGCCGTCGCCCGCGCCACAGGACGACGCCTTGATCTTGTACGAGTACCCGCTGAACGAACGCGTCCGGACGCTGCTGCGGCTCGAAGATCTGTTCGACCGGCTCGAGTTCTTCGCGCGCCGTGAACACCCGCTCGATCATCACGTGGCGCTCGGCACGCTGTTCGAAGTGCTCGACGTCGCCGGCCGCGCCGACCTGAAATCCGATCTGCTGCAGGAACTCGAGCGCCAGCGACAGACGCTGCTCGGCTTTCGCGCCAGGCCCGACGTCTCGCAGGACGCGCTCGACCGCATTCTCGGCGACATCGACGAGGCGCTGGGCGGCCTGGGCGCCGCCACCGGCAAGAGTGGCCAGCACCTGCGGGACAACGAATGGCTGATGAGCATCCGCAGTCGGATGTTCATCGCCGGCGGCGCCTGCGAGTTCGACCTGCCCTCGTATCACGCATGGCAGCACCGGCCGGCGGAACTGCGCCAGCGCGACATCGCCGCCTGGGCTGCGCCGTTCAAGCCGATGTACGACAGCCTGACGATCGTGCTGCGACTGCTGCGCGAGAGCGCGCAGCGCACGGCGCTCACCGCGCAGGGCGGCAGTTACCAGCAGCCGCTGGCGGGCAAGACCTACCAGATGGTGCAGGTGCGGCTCGATCCCTCGCTCGGCGCGATCCCCGAGATCAGCGCGAACAAGTACCTGCTGTGGATCCGCTTCACCATGCGCGACCGCGACGAGCGCCCGCGCCCGGCCGACTCGAACATCGATTTCGAACTCGGCCTGTGCAACCTCTGACGCGATGAAGAAGGCCGTCGTCGTCGATTGCCCGGCCTGCGGCCGCAAGACGCCGTTCGATCCGTCGAACCGCTGGCGCCCGTTCTGCTCGCAGCGCTGCAAGAGCCTCGATCTCGGGGCGTGGGCGGCGGAGCGCTATCGGATCGCGGAGGAAGAGAAGGGAGAAGGAGGAAGGGAGAAGGGGGAAAGCCTCGGGTAGCCGGGCAGCCCGTCTCAGCCGGGGCTTTTCCCCTTCCCCCTTCCCCCTTCTCCCTTCCCCTCCTCGACCCACATCGCCCGCATCATCCCCACCCCATGCGCGCCGGCGGCGAGCGCGTCTTCGGCATCGCTCTCGTCCAGGCCGCCCAGCGCGAAGACCGGCACGCGGGCATCCGCGGCCAGGCTGCGGAAGCCCGTCCATCCGAGCGTCGGGGCTCCCGGGTGCGTCCGCGTCGGCTTCACCGGGCCGAGCACCACGTAGTCGACGCCCAGTTCGCCCGCGCGCGCGAGATCGCGCGCATCGTGGCACGAAGCGCCGACGATGCGAGAGGACGGACGCGAGACGCACGCGTGCAGATCCGCGCTGCGAAGATGCACTCCGTCGCAGGCCGCCGCGTACGAAGCGCAGTGGGCGCCGTTGACGACCAGCAGCGCGCCGGCCGCGCGGCACGCCGCGCGCATCTCGCGCCAGAGACGATCGAGACGATCGGGCGCGATTCCGGGCTCGCGCAATTGCACGAGTCGCAGTCCGGCGGCCAGCGCCCGGCGCAGCGCCGCGAGGAACGCGTCGTCGCCGGCCTGCAGCGCGCAACTGATGCCGAGCCGCGGAGGCAATCGCAGCCAGCCGATGACCGGGATGGTCGCCGGCAACAGCGGCGCGAGATCGATCGCCGAAGGATGGCGCCACGCGAGCGCCTGGCCCTCGCGCGAGCGCGGCGTGCCGCTCCATTCGACCACGCGGCGGAACGACAGCCGCACGTGCGCGTGCGGATAGACGTGCTCGCGCACGATCCACTGCCACGAGCGCAGCACGTCGATGCCGAGTTCCTCGTGCAGCTCGCGCGCGAGCGCCTGCTCGACCGTCTCGCCGGCCTCGAGTTTTCCGCCGGGGAACTCCCACCAGCCGGCGTACGGCTTGCCCGGCCGCCGCTGGCCGAAGAGCACCGCGCCATCGCCGCGGACCAGGACGCCGACGGCGACTTCGAGCATCGGTGCGCCAGCGGCGAAGCCGCTCAGGAGCACTCGCCGGGCTCGCGCCCGGCACGGTCCTTCGCGAACTGCCAGGCGACGCGCCCCGAACGCGACCCGCGCTCGAGCGCGAAGCGAAGCGCGTCGGCGCGCGCCGCCTCGATTTCGCCTTCGTCGCAGCCGAAGCTGGCCAGCCAGTGCGCGACGATCGCCAGGTAGTCGTCCTGGCGAAACGGATAGAACGACACCCAGAGGCCGAAACGCTCGGACAGCGAGATCTTCTCCTCGACGGTCTCGCCGGGGTGGATCTCCCCATCGGACTGATGCTTCGCCTCGAGGTTCTCGCGCATGTACTCGGGCATCAGGTGCCGGCGGTTCGACGTCGCGTAGATCAGCACGTTCTCCGACTGTGCGGCGACCGAGCCGTCGAGCGCGACCTTCAGCGCCTTGTAGCCGGGCTCGCCTTCCTCGAAGGAGAGATCGTCGCAGAAGACGATGAAGCGCTCGGGCCGGCCGGCGACCAGCTCGACGATCTCGGGCAGGTCGACGAGATCGTCCTTGTCGACCTCGATCAGCCGCAGTCCCTGCGACGCGTATTCGTTCAGCAGCGCCTTGATCAGCGACGACTTGCCGGTGCCGCGCGAGCCGGTGAGCAGCACGTTGTTCGCCGGACGGCGCTGCACGAACTGGCGCGTGTTGCGCTCGATCGCCGCCTTCTGCTCGTCGATGTGCTTCAGGTCATCGAGCCGGATCGGCGAGACGTGCCGCACCGGCTGCAGCGCGGCCTGCATGCCGAAGGCGGTCGCGCGGCGGCGCCAGCGCCAGGCGATCGCCGCCGTCCAGTCGGGAGCGGGAGCCGCGACTAACAGTTGCTCGAGACGGCCGAGCAGCGACTCGGCGCGCGAGAGAACGCCGGCAAGCGCCCGGGAGTCGGCCGCGCCTGCCGGAGCCGGGGAGCCTGCCACGCGCGCCGTCGCGTGGCCTTCGCCGCGCGCCGTCGCGCCGCCATCGCCGCGCGCATCAGGATCGGTAGTCGGCATTGATCGAGACGTAATCGTGCGAGAGATCGCAGGTCCAGACCGTGGTCGACGCGCTGCCGCGCCCGAGCACGATGCGCACGTCGATCTCGGCCTTGCGCATCACGCGCTGGCCGTCCTCTTCGCGATAGCCGGGATGACGGCCGCCGCGCGTGGCGACGTGCACGTCGTCGAGGTACAGGTCGACGCGATCGACGTCGAGATCGGCTACGCCCGCGCGGCCGACCGCAGCGAGGATCCGGCCGAGGTTCGGATCGGAGGCGAAGAACGCCGTCTTCACCAGCGGCGAATGCGCGACGGTGAAGGCGACGGCCGCCGCCTCGTCGTCGTCGCGCGCGCCTTCGACATGCACCGAGATGAACTTCGTCGCGCCCTCGCCGTCGCGCACGATCGCCTGCGCCAGTTCGCGGGCCACGGAAACGATAGCTTCGCGCAGCGCCCGCGCGGCCGGGCCGGCGGCCGCGCTACTGCCCGCCGCACCGGCAGCCACGCTACTGCCCGCCGCGCCGTCGGCCACGCTGCCGGCCCCGGCGGCGCCGTCGCCGGCGCGCGCATCGATCGCCACCGGCGACGCGCCGGTGGCGACCAGCACGAACGAGTCGTTGGTCGACGTGTCGCCGTCCACCGTGATGCGGTTGAAGCTCGCGTCCGCCGCCTCGCGCGCCCATTGCGCGAGGAGATCGGCGGGCACCGCGGCGTCGGTGGCGACGAAGCCGAGCATCGTCGCCATGTCGGGGCGGATCATGCCGGCGCCCTTCGCGATGCCGGTCACCGTCACCGTCTCTCCGCCGATCCGGACACGGCGCGACGCGGCCTTCGGCACGGTGTCGGTGGTCATGATCGCCTCGGCGGCGTCGAGCCAGTCGCTGGCGCCGAGCGCGCCGGCCGCGGCGTCGATGCCGGCGAGCAGCCGCTGCATCGGCAGGTGCTCGAGGATGACGCCGGTGGAGAACGGCAGCACCGCCTCGGCCGAAACGCCCAGGCGCCCGGCGAGCGCCGCGCAGCTCGCGCGCGCGTCGACCAGCCCTTGCTCGCCGGTGCCGGCGTTCGCGCAGCCGGTGTTGACGACGAGCGCGCCAATCTCGCCCGCCGAGCTCGCCAGTTGCTCGCGGCAGACGACGACCGGCGCGGCGCAGAAGCGGTTGCGCGTGAAGACGCCGGCGGCGCGCGCGCCGGGCGCCAGGCGCAGCACCAGCACGTCGCGCCGATCGGGCTTGCGGATCGCCGCGCGCGCGGTGCCGATGTCCAGGCCGGGCACGGGCGACAGCGCGTCGCGCCGCGGCGCTTCCAGGTTCACGGGCATCGGACTCTCCGGAGGGCGGCCGAGCCGTGGCGCGCGCGGAACGCGTACACGCTTCTCAGGCCAGGCGGCCGTGGCACTGCTTGTATTTCTTGCCGGACCCGCAGGGGCAGGGATCGTTGCGACCGATCTTCTGGCCGAAGCGGCGCACCGGTTGTTGCGCGGCGGGCTCGGCGCTGCGCGGCGCGTTCTGCACGGCGAGCGCGATCGCCTCGGGGTCGGCGTCTGCCGCCTCGACGACGGAAGGATCGAAGTCGGCGTGCGTGTAGGCGACCTTCGTGTACTGCGGCGGCTGCAGCGTCTCCTCGGCCTGCTCCGCCTGCTCGGCCGACTGGATACGCACGGTCATCAGGATGCGGGTGACGTCGCTGCGGATGCGCTGCTGCATCAGGCCGAAGATCTCGAAGGCCTCGCGCTTGTATTCCTGCTTGGGGTTCTTCTGCGCGTAGCCACGCAGATGGATGCCCTGGCGCAGGTAGTCGAGCGACGACAGATGCTCGCGCCAGTGCTGGTCGATGGTCTGCAGCAGGATCGAGCGCTCGAAGCCGGCGAACACGTCGGCGCCGACCTGGTCGACCTTCGAGCGGTACATGCGCTCGGCTTCCTTCAGCACCGCCTCGAGCAGGTCCTCGTCGGTGAGCTGCTCGTTCTCCTGCAGCATGTGCCGCAGCGGCACCGGCAGCTGCCACTCGTTCTCGAGCGCGTTCTCTAGCCCCTCGAGGTTCCACTGCTCCTCGACCGAGTCGGCCGGAACGTATTCGCGGAACAGGTCGTTGAACACCTGCTGGCGCAGCTCGCCGACGCGCTCGGACACGTCGTCGGACTCGAGCAGCGCATTGCGGTCGGCGTAGACGATCTTGCGCTGGTCGTTGGCGACGTCGTCGTACTCGAGCAGCTGCTTGCGGATGTCGAAGTTGCGCGCCTCGACCTTGCGCTGCGCGGACTCGATCGAACGCGAGACCATGCCCGCCTCGATCGGCTCGCCCTCGGGCAGCTTCAGGCGATCCATGATCGCCTTGAGCCGGTCGCCGGCGAAGATCTTCAGCAGCGGATCTTCCATCGACAGATAGAAGCGCGACGAGCCGGGATCGCCCTGGCGCCCCGAGCGGCCGCGCAACTGGTTGTCGATGCGCCGCGATTCGTGGCGCTCGGTGCCGACGATGTGCAGTCCGCCTGCCGCGATGACCTGGTCGTGCAGCGACTGCCATTCGTTGCGCAGCTTCTCGACGCGCGCCTGCTTCTCGTCTTCGGGCACCGATTCGTCGGCGCGCAGCAGGTCGATCTGCTTCTCGACGTTGCCGCCGAGCACGATGTCGGTGCCGCGGCCGGCCATGTTGGTGGCGATCGTGATCATCTTCGGCCGGCCGGCCTGCGCGACGATCTCGGCCTCGCGCGCGTGCTGCTTCGCGTTGAGCACCTGGTGCGGCATCTTCGCGCGCTGCAGCTGCCCCGACAGCAGCTCCGAGTTCTCGATCGAGGTCGTGCCGACCAGCACGGGCTGGCCGCGCGCATGGCAGTCCTGGATGTCGGCGAGGATCGCGTCGAACTTCTCCTTCGCCGTGCGGAAGACCTGGTCCTGCCGGTCGTCGCGGATCATCGGGCGGTGCGTCGGGATGACGACCGTCTCGAGGCTGTAGATCTCCTGGAACTCGTAGGCCTCGGTGTCGGCCGTGCCCGTCATGCCGGCGAGCTTGCCGTACATGCGGAAGTAGTTCTGGAAAGTGATCGACGCGAGCGTCTGGTTCTCGGCCTGGATCGCGACGCCTTCCTTCGCTTCCACCGCCTGGTGCAGGCCCTCGGACCAGCGCCGGCCCGGCATCAGGCGGCCGGTGAACTCGTCGACGATGATCACTTCGCCGTTCTGCACGACGTACTGCTGGTCCTTCAGGAACAGCGTGTGCGCGCGCAATGCGGCCATCAGGTGATGCATCAGGCTGATGTTGCTCGCGTCGTACAGGCTCGCGCCGGCCGGCAGCAGCCCCCTCTCGCCCAGGATGCGCTCGGCCTTCTCGTGGCCGGCCTCCGACAGGTACACCTGGTGCGCCTTGCGGTCGACCCAGTAGTCGCCGGGCGGCTCTTCCTCGCCGGACTTCGGCTCGGCGGCCATCTCGTCGAGCAGCGGCGGAACCGCGTTCATCTGCTGGTACGTGACCGTGTGATCCTCGGCCTGGCCGGAGATGATCAGCGGCGTGCGCGCTTCGTCGATCAGGATGGAATCGACCTCGTCGACGATCGCATAGAAGAGCCCGCGCTGGCGCCGGTCGCCAACCGCGTACTCCATGTTGTCACGCAGGTAGTCGAAGCCGAACTCGTTGTTCGTGCCGTAGGTGATGTCGGCCGCGTAGGCGATCTTCTTGTCGGCGGTGGGCTGCTGCGACAGGATCGTGCCGACCGACATGCCGAGGAAGCGGTAGACGCGGCCCATCCATTCGGCGTCGCGCTCGGCCAGGTAGTCGTTGACGGTGACCACGTGCACGCCCTTGCCGGCGAGCGCGTTCAGGTACACCGGCAGCGTGGCGGTGAGCGTCTTGCCCTCGCCGGTGCGCATCTCGGCGATCTTGCCGGCATGCAGCACCATGCCGCCGACCAGCTGCACGTCGAAGTGGCGCATGCCGAGCGCGCGCCGCGCGGCCTCGCGGCACACGGCGAAAGCTTCGGGCAGCAGCGCGTCGAGCGTCTCGCCCGCCTCGATGCGCTGGCGGAACTCGGCGGTCTTGCCCGCGAGCTGCTCGTCGCCGAGCGCCTGCGTCTGCGGCTCGAGCGCGTTGATCTGCGCGACTGTCTTGCGGTAGCCCTTCAGCAGTCGCTCGTTGCGGCTGCCGAAGATCCGGGTGAGGTAGTTCTGGATCATTTTGGGATGGCGCTACGCCTGCAACCGGCGGAACGACGCAGCTGGACGGCGTCAGCGCCCGCGAAACCGGTACAGTCTAGCACGCGCACCCCGGCCGCCCCGGGCCGCGAACCGACCGACCGACCGGGCAATCCGCAGCAGCGCAGCGATCGATGAAGCCGACTTCCACCCGCCCGGTCAGCGCCTGGCTCGACGACGAAAGCGGGTTTCGCGCGCTCGCCGCGCGGGTCGATCGCCTCGTCGAAGTGCAGGCTGCGCTGCACGAGCGCTTCGGACAGGCGCCGCTGACCGTCGTCTCGCTCGAGGCCGGCACGCTGACGCTGCGCGCGCCGAATGCGGCCTGGGCGGCGCGGCTGCGCCAATCGACGCCGACGATGCTGCAGGCGCTGCATCAGCGCTTCGCCGGCATCGAGCGGATCCGCATCGTCACCCAGCGAACGGGCGACGCCTCGAGCCCCCCCGCGCACGCTCCGCGCGCCGCGATTCCGTCAGCAGCGCTGCGCGAGCTGGACCGGTTGCGCGCCGACACCGACGCGCCGGCGCTCGGCGAGGCGCTCGCGCGCCTGGTTCGCCGGCACCGCGGCGCCCGCTGAAGGCGCGCCGGGCAATGCCGCCGCAGTGGGCGCCGTCAGCCGCTCGACGAACATCACGGCGAAGAACACGAGCGCGGCGACCAGCCCGCCGAGCAGCAGGCGCCAGGCGAGCCGCAGATAGCGTCGCTCGCGCGTGAACACGTAGCCGAGCGCGCAGTACGCGACGGCGGCCAGCAGCACGACGACGAGGACGCGCAGGAAGATCATCGGCGGCGCGTTCTCGCCGCGGCGTCGCCGGGCGCGCGGACACGCGATGCGCCGCACGCCGGGGCGAACGAGGATGCGGGGAACGCACGCCGCGCCGGCGCGCCCTCAGGCATGGCTCCAGTCGAGCGCGAAGGGCCGCGGCGCGTCGCGGCGCTCGACGAAGCCGACGCGCTCCCAGGCGTGCTCGCGCGCGAGCATCTCGCGCAGCAGCCGGTTGTTCAGCGCATGCCCCGACTTGTGCGCGCTGTACGCGGCGAGCAGCGGATGGCCGACCAGGTACAGGTCGCCGATCGCGTCGAGGATCTTGTGCTTGACGAACTCGTCGCCGAAACGCAGGCCGTCTTCATTCAGCACGCGGTATTCGTCCATGACGATCGCGTTGCCGAAGCTGCCGCCCTTGGCCAGCCCGTGCGCGCGCAGCGTCTCGACGTCCTGCATGAAGCCGAAGGTGCGCGCGCGCGAGACCTCCTTCACGTACGACACCTTCGCGAAATCGACCTCGACGGCCTGCTCGGTGGCGTCGATCGCCGGATGCGCGAAATCGATCGAGAAGCGCAGCTTGAAGCCGAAGTGCGGGTCGAGCCGCGCCCACTTGTCGCCGTCGCGCACCTCGACCGGCTCGAGCAGCCGGATGAACTGCTTCTCGGCGCGCTGCTCGACGATGCCCGCCGACTGGATCAGGTAGACGAAAGACCCGGCCGAGCCGTCGAGGATCGGGATCTCGGGCGCAGTGACATCGACGTGGACGTTGTCCACGCCCATGCCGGCGAGCGCCGACATCAGGTGCTCGACGGTGGCCACGCGCACCTGCGCGAGCGGGCCGTCGTCGGCGGCGGTGAGCGTGGAGGCCAACCGCGTGTCGCCGACGCGCTCGGCGCAGCTGCGGATCGAGACCGGCGGATCGAGATCGACGCGATGAAAGACGATGCCGGTATCGGGCGCGGCCGGGCGCAGCGTCAATTCGACGCGTTCGCCCGAATGCAGCCCGACGCCGGTGGTGCGCACCAGCGAGCCGATGGTTCGCTGGCGCATCATCGCGACGCGCCCGCGCGGGGAGCAGAGCGGCGTGCTGCGTTCAAGCCTGCTTCACCATGGTATCGGCGTCGGACACCTCGAACTTGCCCGGCTGCTCGACGTTCAGCGTCTTCACGACGCCGTCCTCGACCAGCATCGAGTAGCGCTGCGAACGCACGCCCATCGTCGGGCTGACGAAGTCGAGTCCGAGCGCGCGCGTCCACTCGGCGCCCCCGTCGGCGACCATCCGGATCTTGCCCTCGGTGCCCTGGTCGCGCGCCCACGCGCCCATCACGAAAGCGTCGTTCACCGACACGCACCAGATCTCGTCGACGCCGTTGCCCTTGAGCGCGTCGTACTTCTCGAGATAGCCGGGAACGTGCTTCGCCGAGCAGGTGGGCGTGAACGCGCCCGGCAGCCCGAACACGACGACGCGCTTGCCGCGCAACTCGTCGAGCGCCTGGAACTTCCGGGGCCCGATCGAGCAGCCCGGCCCCTCGGTCTGCACGTACTCCTGCAATGCGGCGTCGGGGACTCGTTGGCCAGGTTGAATCATTTTGAGTGCGCCTCCTTTCCTTCGTTCAATACGGTTCGCTGCAAGCGGCAAACCTGCAATTTTAAGTTATGTCAGCTGTTGGCGCTGGGCGGAGGCGGGAATTGATGAGTGAAGGGTCAAGGGTGAAGGGTAAAGGGGCCGCTGGCTGTGGGCAGCCAGCGGACGAGAGCCGTCGTCGCGCGTCCGGGGCGACGAAGCGTGATGCGCGTGGCGTCGGGCCCCTTGACCCTTGACCCTTCACCCTTCACTTCCTTAGTCGGCCTGCTTTCGCAAGAAAGCAGGAATGTCGAAGCGCTCCACTCCGCTTTCCTCGAGCGCCTGGACCTGCGCGGCGGCCGAGGCACGCGGACTGCGCCAGACTGTGGGCTGCTCGAACTGGTCGTAGTTCGGCTGTTGCACGGGTGCGGCGTCGTGCGTGCCGGTGCGCAGCTGGCTCTGCGGCACGAGCATCGGCTTGGCCGGACGCCGGCCGATGCCGGTGGCGACGACGGTCACGCGCAGGCGATCGCTCATGTTCTCGTCGAAGACGGTGCCGTGGATGATCGTCGCGTCGTCGGCGCAGAAGGCCTTGATCGTGTTGATCACGTCGTTCGTCTCCTTCAGCTTCAGGCTGCGCCCGGCGGTGATGTTGACGATCACGCCGCGCGCGCCCTGCAGGTCGACGCCGTCGAGCAGCGGCGAGGACACCGCCTGCTCGGCCGCGATGCGCGCGCGATCCAGGCCCGACGACTCTCCGATGCCCATCATCGCCTTGCCCTGCTCGCCCATCACCGTCTTCACGTCGGCGAAGTCGACGTTGACCAGCCCCGGAACGTTGATGATCTCGGCGATGCCGGCGACCGCGTTGTGCAGCACGTCGTCGGCGCGCTTGAACGCGTCCTCGAGGCTCGCGTCGTCGTCCATCACCTCGAACAGCTTCTGGTTCAGCACGACGATCAGCGAATCGACGTGCTCGACCAGCTGGTCGATGCCGTTCTCGGCGATCTGCAGCTTCTTCGCGCCTTCGAAGTCGAAGGGCTTGGTGACGACGCCCACCGTCAGGATGCCCATCTCCTTGGCGATCTCGGCGACCACCGGCGAGGCGCCGGTGCCGGTGCCCTTGCCCATGCCGGCGGTCAGGAACACCATGTTCGAGCCCTCGAGCGCAGCGCGGATCTCGCTGCGCATCGCCTCGGCGGCGGCGCGTCCCGCTTCGGGCCGGGCGCCGGCGCCCAGCCCCATGTCGCCGAGCTGGATCGTGTGCTCGGCGAGCGAGCGGCGCAGCGCCTGCTTGTCGGTGTTCACCGCGATGAACTCCACGCCCTGCACGTCGCGGTTGATCATGTGATTGACCGCGTTGCCGCCGGCGCCGCCGACCCCGATCACCTTGATGACAGCGCCTTCGACTTCCTGCTCGATCAGTTCGAAACTCATGGTGCTCTTCTCCAGGACGGTGGGAAGACGTCGACCCTTCCCGGTTGAAACGACGATTGTTGGTTGCGAGAACTTCTTGCTCTTCGAGACGACGAACGGAATTCAGAAATTGCCGAGGAACCACTCCTTCATTCTTCGCAGCGTTTCCTTGAACGAACCCGATTGCTCGGCCACTTTTCGCCCGCGCAGGCGCTGCAGCCGCGCCTCCTCGAGCAGCCCCACCGCGGTCGAATAGCGCGGCGAGCGAACGACGTCGGCGAGTCCGCCGGTGTAGGCCGGCATGCCGATGCGCACCGGCTTCAGGAAGATGTCCTCGGCCAGTTCCACCATGCCGGGCAGCAGCGACGTGCCGCCGGTGAGCACGACGCCCGAGGAGAGCAGCTCCTCGTAGCCCGACTCGCGGATCACCTGGTGCACGAGCGAGAACAGCTCCTCGATGCGCGGCTCGATCACGGCGGCGAGCGCCTGGCGCGACAGTGTGCGCGGCGAGCGCTCGCCCAGGCCCGGCACCTCGATCTTCTCGTTCGGGTCGGCCAGCACCTGCTTGGCGATGCCGTAGCGCAGCTTGATGTCGTCGGCCTCGAGCGTCGGCGTGCGCAGCGCCATCGCGATGTCGTTGGTGATCTGGTCGCCGGCGATCGGGATCACCGCCGTGTGCCGGATCGCGCCGCCGGTGAAGATCGCGATGTCGGTCGTGCCGCCGCCGACGTCGACCAGCGCCACGCCCAGCTCCTTCTCGTCCTGCGTGAGGATCGACATGCTCGAGGCGAGCGGCTGCAGCATCAGGTCGTTCACCTCGAGTCCGCAGCGGCGCACGCACTTGACGATGTTCTGCGCGGCCGACACCGCGCCGGTGACGATGTGCACCTTCACTTCGAGGCGCACGCCGCTCATGCCGATCGGCTCGCGGATGTCCTCCTGGCCGTCGATGATGAATTCCTGCGCCAGCACGTGCAGGATCTGCTGGTCGGTGGGGATGTTCACCGCCTTGGCGGTCTCGATCACGCGGGCCATGTCGGCCTCGGTGACCTCCTTGTCCTTGATCGCCACCATGCCGCTGGAGTTGAAGCTGCGGATGTGGCTGCCGGCGATCCCGGTGTAGACCGTGCGGATCTTGCAGTCGGCCATCAGCTCGGCTTCCTCGAGCGCGTGCTGGATCGAGGCGACCGTCGACTCGATGTTGACGACCACGCCCTTCTTCAGCCCGCGCGAGTCGTGCTGGCCGAGGCCGACGATCTCGTAGTGGCCGTCGGGCCGCATCTCGGCGACGATCGCGACGATCTTCGACGTTCCGATGTCGAGCCCGACGATCAGGTCCTTGGCGTCTCTGGTCATTTGTTATCGCTGTCGATGCGGGCGCTCGGATCGGGCGCGGGGCGGTACGGGGTGGTGCGCGGCCGGGCGAAGGCTGCCGGCGTCCTTGTCGTCGTGTTCGAGCCGCGCGAGCGAGCGGATCGCGAAGCCGTTCGGGTAGCGCAGGTCGATCACCTCGGCGCGCCGGTTCAGCGTCGCGGTGACCACCGGCCAGGTCTGGACCCATCGCGCCAGGCGTCGCTCGACCGGCATGCCCTGGTCGCGACCGAGCAGCAGCGTCGTGCCGTCGTCCAGCCGCAGCGTCCAGGCATGGCGGGCCGACAACGACAGGGCATCGGGCTGCACGTCGAGCGCGGCGACCGCCTCGCGCAGCTCGGCATAGCGGCGGGCGACCTGCAGCGCCGTGCCCTCCGGACCGGAGAACTGCGGCAGCTCGCCGTCTTCCTCGGCCTCGGCCAGGTTGGCGACGAACAGCTCGCCGAAGGTGTTGACGATGCGTCCGTCGTCCCACAGCGCGAGCGCGCGATGCTCCTCGATCGACACCTCGAGCCCGTCGGGCCAGACGCGGCGCACGCCGGCGCGGCGCACCCATGGCACCGCCTCGAACACCGCGCGCACCGCGTCGAGGTCGACGGCGAAGAAGTTCCCCTGCACGCGCCGCGCAACGGCCGAGCGCAGCTGCGCCGGCGAGACGCGCTGCAGTTCGTGCCCCTGTACGGCGTCGATGCGCACGTGCGCGAGCGTGAAGAACGGCCGCTGCGAGACCCACCATGCGCCGGCGGCCATCGCCGCCAGCAGCGTCGCGCCGAGCAGCGCGTTGGCGAGCGCGTTCAGCGCGCGCGCGTCGTTCCACAGGCCGCTCAAGCGTCCCCCCCGATCTTCAGGCTGGCCGACGCGAGGATGCGCAGGCACAGCTGCTCGTAGGAGATGCCCACCGCGCGCGCGGCCATCGGCACCAGCGAGTGGCCGGTCATTCCGGGCGAAGTGTTCACCTCGAGCAGGAAGGGCGCGTCGTCGCCGCGACGAAGCATCACGTCGACCCGGCCCCAGCCTTCGCAGGCGATGGCGCGGTAGGCGGCCAGCGACAGCGCGGCGATCGCTTCGGCGAGCTTCGCGTCGAGCGGCGCCGGGCACAGATAGCGCGTGTCGTCGCTGAAATACTTGTTGTTGTAGTCGTAGTTCCCCTGGGGGGCGACGATCTCGATGATCGGCAGCGCGCGCGCGTCGTCGCCGCTGCCCAGTACCGCCACCGTCAGCTCGCGTCCGTCGACGAACTCCTCGCACAGCACGTCGACGTCGTGCGCGCGCGCCGCGTCGAAGGCCGCGGTCGCCGCGTCGAGCGAGAGCAGCTTCGTGAAGCCGATCGTCGAGCCTTCGCGACTCGGCTTGACCGCCATCGGCAGCCCCAGCCGCTGCGCCGCGTCGAAAACCTGCCGCGCCGAGCGGGCCAGCTCGAAGCCGGGCGTGGGCAGGCCATACGTCATCCAGATGCGCTTGGCGTAGACCTTGTCCATCGCGATCGCCGAGGCCATGACGCCGCTGCCGGTGTACGGGATGCCGAGCAGCTCGAGCGCGCCCTGCACCGTGCCGTCCTCGCCGTAGCGGCCGTGCAGCGCGATGAACGCGCGCGCGAAGCCCTCGCGCACGAGATCGTCGAGCGGTCGCTGCGCCGGATCGAAAGCGTGCGCATCGACGCCGCAGGCGCGCAGCGCGTTCAGCACGCCCGTGCCCGACATCGTCGAGACGTCGCGCTCGGCCGAGCGCCCGCCGCACAGCACGGCGACCTTGCCCATCGTCTTCGGATCGATAGCCGTCGCTTCCATCACCGCATCTCCACGATCGCCTGCGCGACCGAGCCGATCGAGCCCGCGCCCATCGTCAGCACCACGTCGCCGTCGCGCGCCGCATCGAGGATCGCGCGCGGCATCGCGGCGATGTCGTCGACGAACACCGGTTCGACCTTGCCGGCGACGCGCAGCGCGCGGGCGAGCGCGCGGCCGTCGGCCGCCACGATCGGCGCCTCGCCGGCCGGATAGACGTCGGCGAGCAGCAGCGCGTCGGCGCCCGAGAGCACGCGCACGAAGTCCTCGAACAGGTCGCGCGTGCGCGTGTAGCGATGCGGCTGGAAGGCGAGCACGATGCGCCGCCCGGGGAACGCGCCGCGCGCGGCAGCCAGCGTCGCCTCCATCTCGGCGGGGTGATGTCCGTAGTCGTCGATCAGGGTGAAGCGCCCGCCCCCGTGTGCCGGGTCGATCGCGACGTCGCCGTAGGACTGGAAGCGCCGCCCGACGCCGGTGAAGTGCTCGAGCGCCGCGCGGATCGCCGCGTCGTCTACGTCCAGCTCGTCGGCCACGGCGATCGCCGCCAGCGCGTTGCGCACGTTGTGCACGCCCGGAGCGTTCAGCACGACGGGCATCGGCTCGGCGCCCTCGCGCAGCACGGTGAAGCGCATCCGCGAGCCGTCGGCGTGGACGTCGACCGCGCGGATGCGCGCGTCGGCCCCCAGCCCGTAACCGAGCACCGGTCGCGAGACGAAGGGCAGGATCTCGCGCACGTGCGAGTCGTCCACGCACAGCACGGCCGCGCCGTAGAAGGGCAGGCGCTGCGTGAACTCGACGAAGGCCTGGCGCAGCCGCGCGAAGTCGTGGCCGTAGGTCTCCATGTGGTCGGCGTCGATGTTCGTGATGACGGCGATCATCGGAGACAGGTTCAGGAACGACGCGTCGGACTCGTCGGCCTCGACGACGATGTACTCGCCGGCGCCGAGTCGCGCATTGGCGCCGGCGCTGTTCAGGCGTCCGCCGATCACGAAGGTGGGGTCGAGGCCGCCGGCGGCGAGCACCGACGCGACGAGGCTCGTCGTCGTCGTCTTGCCGTGCGTGCCGGCGATCGCGATGCCGCGGCGCAGCCGCATCAGCTCGGCGAGCATCATCGCGCGCGGCACGATGGGCACGTGGCGCTGCCGGGCGGCGATCACTTCCGGGTTGTCGCCGCGCACCGCGGTGGAGACGACGACGCAGTCGGCACCTTCGATGTGAGCCGCGTCGTGCCCGGCGCGCACCGTCGCGCCGAGCGCCTCGAGGCGGCGCGTCGTCGTTCCGGCGGCGACGTCGGAGCCGCTGACGCGGTAGCCGAGGTTCAGCAGCACCTCGGCGATGCCGCTCATCCCCGAGCCGCCGATGCCGACGAAGTGGATGTGCTTGACGCGATGCTTCATGAGCGCACGCCGCGCAGACGCGCGGCCTCCTCGCAGACGTCGGCGACCTCGCGCGTCGCGTCGGGGCGCGCGAGCGAGCGCGCGCGCACCGCCATGCGCGCGAGCGACTCGCGGTCGAGCGAAGCCAGCCGCTGGGCGAGCGAGCCCGCGTCGAGCTGCTCCTGCGGCACGAGCAGCGCCGCGCCTTCGTCCGACAGGAAGCGTGCGTTGCCGGTCTGGTGGTCGTCCACCGCATGCGGGAAAGGCACCAGCAGGCTCGCGACGCCCGCGGCGGCGATCTCGGCGACGGTCATCGCGCCCGCCCTGCAGATGACGAGGTCGGCCCACTCGTAGGCGCCCGCCATGTCTTCGACGAACTCGACGACGTGCGCGGCGATGCCCAGTTCGCGATAGCGCGCTTCGAGCGCTTCGCGCCGGTCGCGTCCGCTCTGGTGCACGATCTGCGGACGCGCCGCTTCCGGCATCGCCGCGATCGCCTGCGGAACGACCTCGTTCAGCGCCTGCGCGCCGAGACTGCCGCCGACGACGAGCAGGCGAAGCGCTCCGCTGCGCCTCGCATAGCGCTCGAGCGGATCGTCGTGGCGGATCATTTCCGCGCGCAACGGATTGCCGCAGCAGCGCGCACCGGGCAGCGTGCCGGGGAAGGCCTCGAGCACGCGGTCGGCCAGGCGCGCGAGCAGCCGGTTCGTCAGGCCGGCGACCGAGTTCTGCTCGTGCACGACGAGCGGGCGGTTCAGCAGCGAAGCCATCATGCCGCCGGGAAAGGCGACGTAGCCGCCCATGCCGAGAACCACCGCCGGCTGCGTCGTGCGCAGCGCGCGCACGCTCTGCGCGAAGGCGCGCAGCAGGGTCAGCGGCAGCAGCAGCCGCGTGAGGAGCCCCTTGCCGCGCACGCCGCCGACGCGCACCCACTGCATCGGAATGCCGTGCTTCGGCACGAGCGTCGCCTCCATGCCGGTCGGATTGCCGAGCCAGACGACGCTCCAGTTGCGCGCGCGCATCTCGGCGGCGACGGCGAGCCCGGGCATCACGTGGCCGCCGGTGCCGCCGGCCATGATGAGGATCGTTCGGCCCGTCATGCGAGCCCCCTCATCAACTTCCTGTTCTCGAAATCCACGCGCAGCAGGATCGCGACCGCGACGCAGTTCACGAGGATGCCGCTGCCGCCGTAGCTCATCAGCGGTAGCGTCAAGCCCTTGGTGGGCAGCAGCCCGGTGTTCACACCCATGTTGATGAAGGCCTGCACGCCGATCCACAGGCCGATGCCCTTGGCGACCAGGCCGGCGAAAGTGCGCTCGAGCTTGATCGACTGCCGGCCGATCTCGAAGGCGCGCCGCGTGAACCAGAAGAACAGCACGACCACGGTGAGCACGCCGGCCAGGCCGAGTTCCTCGCCGATCACCGCGAGCAGGAAGTCGGTATGCGCCTCGGGCAGGTAGTGCAGCTTCTCGACCGATGCGCCGAGCCCGACGCCGAACAGCTCGCCGCGGCCGAAGGCGATCAGCGAATGCGACAGCTGGTAGCCCTTGCCGAGCGCGTTGGCCGCGTCGAAGGGATCGAGATACGCGAAGATGCGCTCGCGCCGCCACGGCGACAGCCAGATCAGGAGCGAGAAGGTCGTCGCCGCGATGACGACGAGCGAGGCGAACAGCCGGCCGTTCACGCCGCCGAGGAAGAGCAGCCCCATCGCGACCGCGGCGATGACGATGAAGGCACCCAGGTCAGGCTCGAGCAGCAGCAGCAGCCCGACCAGCGCGACGGCCGCGCCCATCGGCAGGAAGCCCTTGCGCACGCTCTGCATCGAGTCCTGCTTGCGCACGGTGAAGTCGGCCACATACAGCACGACGAAGAGCTTCATCAGCTCCGAAGGCTGCAGGTTCAGCACGTACAGCGACAGCCAGCGGCGCGCCCCGTACACCTCCTTGCCGACGCCCGGAATCAGCACCACGACGAGCAGCACGAGCCCGAGCAGGAACAGCCATTTCGCCGATTCATGCAGGCGCGCGACCGGAACCGAGAACGCGGCGAGCGCGGCGACGCCGCCGACGGCGAGCGCGAAGCCGTGCCGCACGAGGAAATACGTCGACGAGTAGCTCGAGAAGCGATTCGAGTCGGGCAGCGCGATCGACGCCGAGTACACCATCACCAGGCCGAGCAGCAGCAGCGCACCGACCACCCACAGCAGCGCGTGGTCGATGCTGTGCGCCGCACGCGACGGCGCCGCGCGCATCGCGCGCCGTCGCTCGAAGCGCAGCGCGCCGGCGGCAGCGGCGGCATCCTGCCCGACGCGCAGGCGACCGGGAAGACGCAGGCTCAGCACGGCGACTCCCCGGCGCGGTCGTGCGCTGCTTCGCCGGCGGCGCCTCCTGTCGTTTCGCCCGCGGCGGCCTCCGAGGGATCGAGCGCGCGCACCGCCTGCACGAAGCAGCGGCCGCGGTGCTCGTAGTTGCGGAACATGTCGAGGCTCGCGCAGGCCGGCGACAGCAGCACCGCCTCGCCTTCGCGCGCGTCGTCGTGCGCACGCCGCACCGCTTCCTCGAGCGAGTCGCAGCGCACGATCGGCACTCCGCTCGCGGCGAGCGCCTGCTGCAGCCGGGGAGCGTCGACGCCGATCAGATATACCGACGCCGCATGCGCGCGCACCGGTTCGACGAGCGCGGAGAAGTCTTGGCCCTTGCCGTCGCCGCCGGCGATCAGCCGGCAGCGCTTGCCGAGCCCGCGCAGCGCGGCCACGGTGGCGCCGACGTTCGTTCCCTTGCTGTCGTCGTAGTACTCGACGCCGTCGAGGGTCGCCACCAGCTGGCAGCGGTGCGGCTCGCCGGCGTACGAGCGCAGGCCGTGCAGCATCTTCGCCATCGGCACGCCGATCGCATCGCACAGCGCGAGCGCCGCCAGCGCGTTCAGGTGGTTGTGCGTGCCGCGGATGCGCAACGCGTCGGCCGGCATCAGGCGCCGCACGTGGAAACCCGCCGGCACGCGGCGACGGCGCGACGATGCGCCGGCGGAGGGGTCTTCCTCCGGTTGCGCATGCGCGAGCCAGTCGATGCCGTGCTCGCGCACGATACCGAAATCGCCGGCGCCGGCGGGCGCGTCGGCGCCGAAGGAGACCAGCTTCAGCGCGGGGCCGGGCGCGGAAGGCGCCGCGCGCGCGTCGCCGCGATCGAACACGGCGAGCTTCGCGTGCGCGTAGATGCGCTGCTTCGCTTCGACGTAGCTGCGCATCGACGCGTGCCAGTCGAGGTGGTCCTCGTCGACGTTGACGATCGCGGCGGCGTCGGGCGCGAGGCTGCGCGCGAGCGCGAGCTGGAAGCTCGACAGCTCGAGCACCCAGACGGCCGGCAGGCGGCCGGCGTCGAGCGCCTCGCGCAATGCGTCGAGCATCGGCGGGCGGATGTTGCCCGCGCTGGCGACGTCCACGCCCGCCTCGCGGCACAGATGCGCGGCGAGCGCGGTCGTCGTCGTCTTTCCGTTGGTTCCGGTGATCGCGATCAGCTTCGGCGCGTAGCCGTTCTCGCGCAGGTCGGCGAGCGCCTGCGCGAACAGCTCGAGTTCGCCCGCCACCGCGACGCCGCGCGCGAGCGCGCGCGCATGGAACTGCGCCGGGGCGCCCTGCTCGATCGACAGCCCCGGGCTCCAGGCGACGAGGTCGACGCCGTCGAGCCAGGCGTCGGACCACGGCGCGCCGCCGACGTAGCGCAGATCGGCGATCGAATCGCGCAACGCCGGCCACGCGGGCAAGCCGGTGCCGTCGGCGCTGCGCGTGTCGGCCACGCGCACGCGCGCGCCCTGGCGCGCGAGCCAGCGCGCCATCGCCGCGCCCGAGTCGCCCAGCCCGAGCACGAGCGCAGTGCGGCCTGCGACGTCGAAAAGCCCGGGTTGCGGCAGCGTGCTTCCGCTCATCAGCGCAGCTTCAGCGTCGACAGGCCGAACAGCACCAGCATCATCGTGACGATCCAGAAACGCACGACGACCTGGCTCTCCTTGATGCCGCCCACCTCGAAGTGGTGGTGCAGCGGCGCCATCCGCAGGATGCGGCGCCCCTCGCCGTAGCGGCGCTTCGTGTACTTGAAGTACCCGACCTGCAGCATCACCGACAGCGTCTCGGCGACGAAGACGCCGCCCATGATGAACAGCACGATCTCCTGGCGGACGATCACCGCCACCGTGCCGAGCGCGGCGCCGAGCGCGAGCGCGCCCACGTCGCCCATGAACACCTGCGCGGGGTACGCGTTGTACCAGAGGAAGCCCAGGCCCGCGCCGGCGATCGCCGCGCAGAAGACGGTGAGTTCGCCCGCGCCGGGAATGTGCGGGATCAGCAGGTACTTCGCGAACACCGCGTTGCCGGTCACGTAGGCGAACAGGCCGAGCGCCGAGCCCACCATCACCGCCGGCAGGATCGCCAGGCCGTCGGCGCCGTCGGTGAGGTTCACCGCGTTGCTCGAGCCGACGATGACGAACCAGGTGAGGACGATGAAGCCGTAGACGCCCAGCGGATACGCGACGTTCTTGAAGAAGGGAACGATCAGGTCGGCGCGCGCCGGCAGGTCGGTGAAGCCGTGCGAGACCCAGTCGGCGAACAGCGCGAAGGCATCCGCGTTCGACTGCGCCGGAACCGAGAACGCGAGATAGACCGAAGCGACGATGCCGATCAGCGATTGCCAGAAGATCTTCTGCTTCGCCGACATTCCGCGCGGATCGCGATGCACGATCTTGCGGTAGTCGTCGATCCAGCCGATCCAGCCGAAGCCGAGCGTGACGATCAGCACGATCCAGACGAAGCGGTTCGACAGATCGGCCCACAGCAGCGTGGCCGCGGCCACCGAGATCAGGATCAGCGCGCCGCCCATGGTCGGCGTGCCGGATTTCGTCAGGTGCGTGCGCGGACCGTCGCTGCGCACCGCCTGCCCGATCTTCATTCCGACGAGCTTGCGGATCAGCGACGGACCGAAGAGCAGCCCGATGGCCAGCGCCGTGAGCGCGGCGAGCACCGCGCGCAGCGTGATGTAGCCGAACACGGCGAAGGAACGCGTGTCCTTCGCCAGCCATTGGGTGAGTTCGAGCAGCATCGTCAGGCCGCCACCGGCGCCTGCGCGAGCGCAGCGACCACGCGCTCCATCCGCATGAAGCGCGAACCCTTGACGAGCACGGTCGCGCCCTCGCCGGCCAGCGCCGCAACGCCGGCGACCAGCGAGTCGACGTCGTCGTGGTGCACGGCGCCCGCGCCGAAGGCCTCCACCGCCGCCGCGCTGGCCGCGCCGATCGCGAGCAGGCGTTCGATGCCGCGCTCGCGCGCATAGGCGCCGACCTCGCGGTGGAACTCGGGGCCGCGCTCGCCGACCTCGCCCATGTCGCCGAGCACGAGCACGCGCAAGCCCGCGCAGCGCGCCAGCACGTCGATCGCCGCGCGCACGGAGTCGGGGTTCGCGTTGTAGGTGTCGTCGATCAGCGCCGCTCCGGCGGCGGCGCGGCGGCGCACGAGGCGCCCCGGCGGCGGGGCGAACCGCTCGAGGCCGCTGGCGATGGTCGCGGCATCGATGCCCAGCGCATGCGCGCAGGCGGCGGCGGCCAGCGCGTTGCGCACGTTGTGCAGCCCCTCGACCGGCAGCCGCACCGTCGCACGCGCCTCGCCGACCTTCATCTCGAACCGCGCGGACTCGGCGTTCGGGGCCGCGGCGACCTCGAAGCGCTGCAAGTCGTCATCGAGGCCGAATTCGATCCGCCGCCGCGACCCGGCAAGCGCTCGCCACAGCGGTGCCTGCGGATCGTCGGCCGGAAAGACCGCGACGCCCTCTCCGGACAATGCGGCGATCGACGCGCCGTTCTCGCGTGCAGAGCCTTCGGTGCCATCGAGGAACTCCTGGTGTTCGCGTTGCGCGTTGTTCACCAGCGCGACGTCGGGCCGCGCGACCTGCGCCAGCCAGGCGATCTCGCCGGGATGGTTGGTGCCCAGCTCGATCGCCGCCGCGCGGTGCTGCCTGCGCAGCCGCAGCAGCGTCAGCGGAACGCCGACGTCGTTGTTCAGGTTGCCCTGCGTGGCCAGGCGCGCGTCCGCACCGAAGGCCTGCGCGAGCACGGCCGAGAGCATCTCCTTGACCGTCGTCTTGCCGTTCGCGCCGGCGACGGTGACCACGCGCACCGGCTGGCGCGAGCGCCAGCCGCGCGCGATCTCGCCGAGCGCGCGACGCGTGTCCGCCACGCGGATGGCCGGCGTGCGGATCCCCTCGACCCAGCGATCGAAGATCACCGCCGCTGCTCCCCGCTCCTGCGCGGCGGGGATGAACGCGTGCGCGTCGAAGCGTTCGCCGCGCAGCGCGACGAACAGCTCGCCAGGGGCGATCGAGCGCGTGTCGGTGCACACGCCGCTCACGCGTACCGACGGCTCGCCGTACAGGCATGCGCCGGAGAGCCAGCCGAAGGCCTCGCGCAGCTCAAGCATCGTCGTCCGCCTGCGGCAGGCCGAGCAGGCGGCGCGCGACCGCCAGATCGGAGAACGGCAGCCGCTCGGCGCCGATTTCCTGCCAGGTCTCGTGCCCCTTGCCGGCGATCAGGACGACGTCGTCGCGCGACGCCGCCTCCAGCGCCTTGCGGATCGCCTGCTCGCGATCGAGTTCGGTGAGCCGCGGCTCGCGCATGAAGCCGGCGCGGATGTCGGAGACGATGCGAAAGGGCGTCTCGCTGCGCGGGTTGTCGCTGGTCACGACCACATGATCGGCATAGCGCTCGACGACCATCCCCATCATCGGGCGCTTGCCCGGATCGCGGTCGCCGCCGGCGCCGAACACGCACCACAGCGCGCCGCGCCGCGCCTCCGCGAGCGGGCGCAGCGCGTGCAGCACGTTCATCAATGCATCGGGCGTGTGCGCGTAATCGACGACGACGAGCGGACGCCCGTCGGCGACGATGCGCTGCATGCGGCCGGGAATCGGCTGCAGCGCCTCGAGCCGCCGCATCGCCTCGTCGAAAGGCATGCCGTGCATCAGCCAGACGCCGGCAGCCGCCAGCGCGTTGACGACGTTGAACTGGCCGATCGTCTGCAGCCGGATCTCGGCGCGTCCGTAGTCGCCGCCGATCGACACCTGCGAGCCGCTCGCGTGCTCGACGATGCGATACGCCGACAGCTTCTTCTTCGCGCGCCAGCCGTGCTCGCCGGGCAGATGACCGAAGGCGAGCGATGCGATCGACGACGGCAACGGATCGAGCACTTTGGGCGCGACCGGATCGTCCCCGTTGACCAGCGCATGGCGCAGCCCCGGCCACGAGAAGAGCCGCAGCTTCGCCGCCAGGTACGCTTCTTCGCTCCCGTGATAGTCGAGGTGGTCGCGCGTGAAGTTGGTCAGCACCGCGGTCTCGATCGGCAGTCCGTTCAGCCGCCCCTGGTCGATGCCGATCGACGACGCCTCCATCGCCACCAGTTCCGCGCCGGCATCGGCGAAGGAAGCGAGCATGCGTTGCAGGCCCACGGCATCGGGCGTGGTCAACCCGAAAGCTTCCAGCCGCGGCGAACCTTCGGGGTCGACGATGCCGCTGCCCAGCGTGCCGATCACCGCGCAGCGCCGGCCGGCGGCGGAGAATCCGCTCGCCATCCATTGCGTGGACGTCGTCTTGCCGTTCGTTCCGGTGACGGCGACGACGCGCAGCCGCCGACCCGGATGCCCGTAGTACCGCGCGGCGATCGGCCCGGCCTGTTCGCGCAGGCCGTCTACCGCGCGCATCGCCGGCACGGACGACGCGTCGTCGTCGCGCAGGCCGAAGGCCTCGGCGCCGCTTGCCTCGTACAGCACGGCAGCCGCGCCGGCCGCGCGCGCCGCATCGACGAAGCGGCGTCCGTCGCTGTGCGCCCCGGGCCAGGCGAGGAAGGCGTCGCCCGGACGCAGCGCACGGCTGTCGGAGACGAGCGCCGCCCCCGGCGCCAGCGCCGATCGCAGCCAGTCGCCGAGCGGTGCGGCACGTTCGGCCTCGTCGTCCGCGACAGCGTTGCCGGTCACAGCGCCGCCCCCGCATCGTGCCCGACAGCCGAGGTCGGCACTTCCAGCTTCACGACGGTGGAATCCGGCGGCACGCGCAGCGTGCGCAGCGTGTCGCCGGCGATGCGCGCGAACACCGGCGCGGCGACGGTTCCGCCGTAATACTTGCCGGCGGTCGGCTCGTCGATCATCACCGCGACGATCACGCGCGGATCCGACACCGGCGCGAAGCCGACGAAGGAGGCGATGTACTTGTTCACGTACTGCCGGCCGTCGCGCTTGTGCGCGGTGCCGGTCTTGCCGGCCACCCGGTAGCCGGAGATCTGCGCCTGCGGCGCAGTGCCGCCGGGGCCTGCTGCCAGCTCGAGCATGTGCCGCACCGCGCGCGCGGTAGCGGGCGTGACGATGCGCTCGCCGCCGACCGCGTCGTCGTGCTTGAACATCGACACCGGCAGCAGTTCGCCGTCAGTGGCGAACACCGTGTAGGCGCGTGCGAGCTGCAGCAGCGAAACCGACAGGCCGTAGCCGTAGGACATCGTTGCCTGCTCGATCGGCTTCCAGCTGCGATACGGCCGCAGCCGGCCGGCGACCGCGCCCGGAAAGCCGATGCGCGGCGCCTGCCCGAGGCCCACGGACGAGAACATCTCCCACATGCGCTCGGCCGGCATCGCCAGCGCCATCTTCGCGGTGCCGACGTTCGACGACTTCTGCACGATCTGCTCGATCGTCAGCAGGCCGTGCGGATGCGCATCGCCGATCGTCGCGCTGCCGATCTTCAGTCGGCCGGGAGCGGTCTGGATCACCGTATCGGGACGCACCTGGCCCAGCTCGAGCGCGAGCGCCGCGGTGAACGGCTTCATCGTCGAACCCGGCTCGAAGGTGTCGGTGATCGCGCGGTTGCGCAGCTGCGCGCCGGTGAGCTGGCCGCGCTCGTTCGGGTTGTAGGTCGGCCAGTTGGCCAGCGCGAGGATTTCGCCGGTGTGCACGTCGAGCACGACCGCGGCGCCGGCCTTCGCCTTGTGTTCGTGGACCGCGTCGCGCAGCGCATCGAAGGCGAGGAACTGGATCGTGCTGTCGATCGACAGCGCGAGATCGCGACCGTTGTGCGGCTCGCGCACCGCCTCGACGTTCTCCACCACGCGGCCGTAGCGGTCGCGGATCACGCGCCGGCTGCCCGGCTTGCCGGCGAGATCGGGGTTCTTCGCCAGCTCGACGCCTTCCTGGCCGATGTCCTCGACGTTGGTGAAGCCGACCACGTGCGCGATCGTCTCACCCTGCGGGTAGTGACGCTTGTACTCGCGCTGCTGGTGGATGCCGGCGATGCGCAGCGCCGCGACGCGTTCGGCGACGTCGGCATCCACCTGGCGCTTCAGGTAAACGAAGCTGCGGTCGGCCGCCTGGGCGAGCCGCCCGCGCAGCTCGCGTTCGCTGGTGCCGAGCAGCTTCGCCAGCTGGGCGAACTGCTGCGGCGTGGCCTCGACCTGTTCGGGGATCGCCCACACCGCGCGCGCCGGCAGGCTCGACGCGAGCACGACGCCGTTGCGATCGAAGATCTTGCCGCGCGAAGCCGGCAGTTCGATCGTGCGGCCGTAGCGCAGTTCTCCCTGCTGCTGCAGGTACCCCTGCGAGAACACCTGCAGCCAGACAGTGCGCGCGGCGAGCGCCACGAAGGCCACCGCGACGAACAGCATCACGAGCTGCGAGCGATATGCCGGCAACCGCACCTGCAGCAGCGGGTTCGACGCGATCGGCACGTTGCGGCGGGTCCTGCGCGCCATCAGCGGGCTCCCGCGGCTTCGGCCGGCGCGGTGGAGCCGAGGCGCACGACGCGCTCGACCGGATCGACGACCAGGTGCAGCGTGCGCTGCGGCGAGATCGACTCCATCGACAGCTCGCGGCGCGCCTTGGTGTCGATGCGCGAAGCCTTGGCCAGCACGGTCTGCTCGATCTGCAGCTGGTCCCACTGCACCTCGAGGCGCGAGGCCTGTGCGTGCGCGCGCTCGACGTCGCCGAAGAGCTTGCGCGCACGATCCTGCGAGGTGACGAGGCCGAGCGCGCAGACCACCAGCAGGAAGACGAGCACGAGGTTGAGCCGGAGCATGGCCTCAGATCCTTTCGGCCACGCGCATCACCGCGGAACGGGCGCGCGGGTTGTCGGGACGGCGCCGCCGCGGCCGACGCGCATCGCCCGCGGCGGCGTCCAGCGCAGCCGGGCCGGCCGACGATCCGCCCGCCGCCTCGGAAGCGAGCCTGCGCGCGAGCGCGCGCAGGCGCGGAGCACGCGAGACGACCGAAGCGCCGGTGATCGGATCGCGCGCCGCGTCGCGCCCCGATTCCCCGGCAATGAACTGCTTGACCATCCGGTCTTCCAGCGAATGAAAACTGATGACGACGAGGCGCCCGCCTCGCTTCAGGCGCCCGACGGCCCGGTCCAGCGCTACCGGGAGTTCTTCGAGTTCCTGATTGACGTGAATCCGTAGAGCCTGAAACGTGCGTGTGGCCGGGTCCTTGCCCATCGGCGCCCGCCCGCGGCGGCGGACGACAGCGGCGACGAGCGCGGCAAGCTCTCCGGTCGTGCGCAACGCGTCGGCCCCGAGTTCGCTGCGGCGAGCAACAATCGCCTTTGCAATCGGAACAGCAAGCCGTTCTTCCCCATAGTCGCTCACCACCTTCGCGATTTCGTCTTCGCTCGCCTCGAGCAGCCACTGGCGAGCCGGGATTCCGCGCGTCGGATCCATCCGCATGTCGAGCGGGCCGCTGGCGCGAAAGCTGAAGCCGCGCGCCGGGTCGTCCAGCTGCGGCGAGGAAACGCCGAGATCGAACACCACGCCGTCGACGAACGCGATGCCGTGCGCATCGAGCGCCGCATCGAGCGCGGAGAAGCGGGCATGCTCGATCGCGAAGCGCGCATCGGTCCATGCCCGGCCGACGGCGACGGCCTCGGGGTCGCGATCGAGCGCGAGCAGCCGGCCATCGGACCCCAGGCGCGCGAGGATCGCCGCGCTGTGCCCGCCGCGGCCGAAGGTGCAGTCGAGGTAGCAGCCGTCGCGACGGATCGCGAGCGCGTCGACTGCCTCGTCGAGGAAGACCGTCTCGTGACCGAGTCCTGACTGCACGCGTTCGCGCCGTTCACGGTGTTCGTGGTTCAGAAATTGAAGTTCGCGATCGCTTCGGGCATGCCTGCCTCGATCGTTTCGCGTTCCTTCGCCGCCAGCAGCGCGCTGTCCCAGATCTCGAAGTGGCTGCCCATGCCGAGCATCATCACTTCGCGAGTCAGAGAGGCGGCGGTACGCAATTCGGGCGAAATGAGGATGCGGCCCGTGCCGTCCATGTCGACGTCGAGCGCGTTGCCGAGAAAGATGCGCGTCCAGTTGCGCGCGCCGATCGGCATCGAGGCGAGCCGTTCGCGGTGCGTCTCCCACACCGGCCGGGGAAAGAGCAGCAGGCAGCCGTCGGGATGGCGCGTCAGTGTGAGTTTGCCCTCACATTGCTCGGAAAGCGCATCCCGGTGACGCGTCGGGACCGTCATCCGGCCCTTCGCATCGAGCAGCAGCGCAGAGCTTCCCTGGAACATGCGGTTTCCGACCCGACCTCGCGTGGGACGAAAACCGGCTTTTCAGCCGCTCTCTTCCCACAAAAACCCACTTATTTGCACCTGGCGCCACTCTACGGAAAAGCGAACGCCAAGGCAAGCCGGCGGAATCGGCATTTTTCTTGTCGCAACAGGGACTTAGGCGCGGGAGTTCAAGCGCGGGGTGATCGGACAATCGCTGCGGAATCAGCGCGTTGAAGCTTACTTGCAACGTAAAACATGAAGAGCAGGCCGAGACCGGCGCCTATCGGACAGGAGCGGCCCGTTTCTTCAGCCGATACGCCAGCTGCGGCCGGGTGATGCCGAGCGCGCGCGCGGCCGAGCTCAAATTGCCGCCGGCCTTCGCCACCGCCGCGTCGATCAGCAGCGACTCGACCTCGTCGAGTCCCACGTGGCGCTGCGCGACGTGGTCGAGGAAAGCGCTGACGACATCCTCGTCGGGTCGCAGCATGCGGCCGTCCGGCCCGAGCCCGGCGGTGCGACGACCCCGGGCGACCGCGGTGATCGACGGAAAGAGATCGTCCAGGTCGATGTGCGCGCCCTGCGCGGCGAGGATGACGCCGCGCTCGATGACGTTCTCGAGTTCGCGGACATTGCCCGGCCACGCGTACTGGCGAAGCGCGTGCAGCGCACGGTCGGTGACGCCCAGCACGTGCTTGCCGTGCCGCGCGCAGCTGCGATCGACGAAGTGCCGTACCAGCCCGGGAATGTCCTCCGGGCGCTCGCGCAGCGGCGGAACGACGACCGGATAGACGTTCAGCCGGTAGTACAGGTCGCGGCGGAAGGTGCCCTGCGCGACGGCGCGTTCGAGATCGACGTTCGTTGCCGCCACCACGCGGACGTCGACCTTGCGCGTGCGCAGGTCGCCGACCCGCTCGAACTCGCCTTCCTGCAATACGCGAAGCAGCTTGGCCTGCGCCTGGGCCGGCAGCTCGCCCACCTCGTCGAGGAACAGCGTGCCGCCGTGCGCGCGCTCGAAGCGGCCCGGGCGCGACTGGTGCGCGCCGGTGAAAGCGCCCTTCTCCACGCCGAAGAGCTCCGATTCGATCAGCGGCTCGGGCAGCGCGGCGCAGTTCACCGCCACGAAGGGCGCCTGTGCGCGGGTGCTCGCCGCGTGCAGCGCGCGCGCGAACATCTCCTTGCCGACGCCCGTCTCGCCGAGCAGCAGCACGGTGACCTGGCTCGGCGCCGCCTTGCGAACGAGCTCCCAGGCGCGAACGACGGCCGGCGCGCGGCCGACGATCTCCTCGCTTGCCGTATCGCGATCGAGCGAGCGGCGCAGGCTGCGCACCTCGGCCTGCAGCCGCAGGATCGCCTCGGCGATCGAATCGGGCTCGAGCAGCCGGATCTGCTCGGCCGCATCGGGCCACTCGTCGGCCGTGCGCCCGACGATGTGGCAGCACGCCGCGCCGGCGGCGCGGCAGGTCGTCTCGCGAAACAGCACGAGCCGGCCCATCAGCGTCGTCGAGTAGCCCGAGGCGTAGCCGACCTGCATCCAGCACGCCGGCTCGTCGGCGATGCCATAGAGATGGCAGTGCACGTCGGCCTCGTACGAGCTCTCCCAGGTGAACTCGCCGTCGAAGACGCCGCGCGCGATGTCCATCGTCATCGCATCGGCGCGCGCGTGGACGATGCCTTCGAGCGTGTGCAGCATCGGTCCCATGCCGAGCAGCTCGGTGTCGGAGGCCTGCGGATACAGCTCGCGCGCCCAGGCCGCGTCGCGTGCGCCGGAGGCGAAGCCGATCCTCGTCAGCACGCCGCGTGCGCGGACGATGCCGAGCGAGTCGATCAGCTCCTTGCGCAGCGCCTCGATCGAAGCCCCGTGCATCAGCAGCATGCGCTGTTCGCCGAGCCAGATGTGACCGGACTCGAGCGAGAAGCGCAGGCGCGAAGCGAGCTCGCTCAGCCGCTGCTGGAACTGCGTGGGGTCGGACATCTGCTGCACGGACATGGCGCTGTCACTGTAGCGCAGCGCCTGCCCGGTGGCGTGCGGTGCACGCCAGCCCTGCGCCGCGTCGATCCGGCGCTCGCGGCGGCATCGATCCGACCCGCAGGAACCGCGTCGATCCGGTACGCAGCCGCGTTGATCAATTGATCGAAGCGGCGGCGAATTGACCATTTGATCGATGTCCGCCCCCGCGCTTCGGCTGCGGCAGTTCGTTCGCCGCCCTCTGAAGCCGCGGCGGAATCCGTTCCGGCATGGAACTTGCGAACCTGGAACCAGGGAACGGACAACCCGGAGGAGAACCATGCACAACGCAAACCGCCACCACCGCACGGCAGGGCGGCTCGCCGCCCTCGCTCTTGCGGCGATCGCTTCCAGCGCCCTCGCCGACAGCAGCGGCAAATGGCAGAACGGCCAGGAGGCCTATACGAAGGTCTGCGCCTACTGTCACGAGGCCAACGTGGGCCCGGTGATCAAGGGACGCAACCTCGAAGTGGACTACGTGCGGCACATGGTGCGCTACGGCAACCGCGCGATGCCCAGCTTCCGTCCCACCGAGATCGACGACGAGACGCTGACGCAGATCGCGCGGCTGGTCTCGGGCAGGCAGGTGCAGTGATGGATCGGCGCCGTTTCCTCGAAACCGTGGCGGTCGCCGGCGCACTCGCCGGCGCGCCCTTCGTCGCGCGTGCGGCGCTCGTGCCGCCGGAGGCGGATGCAACGCAGCGCGTGCTGCCCGCGGCTACGCCGGTTCGTATCGTGCATCGCGCCGATCTTGCGCCGTGTGTCGCGGCCGCGGAGAGCCTGGAGCGCGAACTGAGCGCCGTAGGGCTCGCTGCGACCTCGATCGCCATCGATGCCGCAGCCTTCGCCCGCTTCGCCTACATCGATTCGATCGTCGCCGGGTCGATCGGCACGCGCCTCGTCGCGCTGCTCGACGACTCGGGCGCCGTGCTGCTGCAGCAGGTCGCCGCCGCGCGGGGAGGCGTCTGCCTCGAGGAGGCGCAGCTTCGCTTCGACGGCGAGTTCGTGCGCCACTGCGCGCGGCGCGCCGGCGAGGGCGCGGCCCGCATGTGGTCGGAGCCGCTCGCCGGCTGGCCACAGCGCCTGGCCCGCCGCCACGCCGAAGGGCTCTCGGGCACAGGCGCACAACCGCTCGCCGCGGGCGACGCGATCGCACCGCGTCGACCGGGGGCCGCGGGCATCGTTTCGCTCGTGATCGCGCTCTGAATGCACAGCACACAACGGAGACAATGCAGATGAGTTCCAACGGCACACCTCTGCCCCAGGGCAGCACCGCAGCGGCCTTCGCCAGGGCGCTCGACGAACTGCGCTCGATCGTCGGCCGCGAGCACGTGGTCGCCGAGGCCGAGCGCCTGGCCTCGTACAACAAGATCATGCTTCCCGTGCCCGACGAGCAGCACGCACCGTCGGCGGCGATCACGCCGGCCGACGTGGAGCAGGTGCAGGCGATCATGAAGGTGCTGAGCCGGTACAAGCTGCCGGTCTATCCGATCTCGACCGGGAAGAACCTCGGCTACGGTTCGGCTGCGCCGGTCCGGCGCGGACAGATCGTGATGGACCTGCGGCGGATGAACCGGATCCTCTCGGTCGACGCCGACCTGTGCACCGCGCTGGTCGAGCCCGGCGTCACCTACCAGCAGCTCTACGACTATCTGCAGGAGAACAAGCTGCCGCTGTGGTTCTCGTGCCCGGCGCCGTCGGCGATCGCCGGGCCGCTGGGCAACACGGTCGACCGCGGCGTGGGCTACACGCCGTACGGCGAGCACTTCCTGTTCTCGAGCGGCATGGAGGTCGTGCTCGCCGACGGCCAGGTGCTTCGCACCGGCATGGGCTCGATGCCGGGCTCGAACACCTGGCAGGTATTCAAGTGGGGCTACGGGCCGACGCTGGACGGGCTGTTCACGCAGTCGAACTACGGCATCGTCACCAAGCTCGGCATGTGGCTGATGCCCGCGCCGCCCGATTTCCGGCCGTTCTGCATCCAGTACCCGAACGAGACCGACATCACGAAGATCGTCGACGCATTGCGGCCGCTTCGCATCGCGATGGTGATCCCGAACGCCGTCGTGATCGCGCACACGCTGTGGGAGGCGCCGTGCACGCCGGTGCAGCGCGCGCAGTACCACACGGGCCCGGGCGCGATCAGCGACGAGACGGTCGAGCGCATCCGCAAGGACCACCGCATCGGCGCGTGGAACGTCTACGCGGCGCTGTACGGCACGAAGGAAACGAACGACGCGAACTGGAAGATCATCGAGGCGGTCGCGGCGGCGAGCGGCGGACGGATCGTGCCCGCCGAGGAAACGAAAGGAAGCAAGGCGGTCGAATACCGCTTCGACCTGATGAAGGGCAAGCCGAACCTCGGCGAGTTCGGCCTGTACAACTGGCGCGGCGGCGGCGGTTCGATGTGGTTCGCGCCGGTGTCGCAGGCGAAGGGCAGCGAGACGCTCAAGCAGATGCGAATGGCGAAGTCGATCCTCGCGAAATACGGCTTCGACTACGTCGGCGAATTCATCGTCGGCTGGCGCGACATGCATCACGTGATCGACCTGCTCTACGACCGCACCGATCCGGCGGAGATGCAGAAGGCCTATGCCTGCTACGACGAGCTGCTGCACGCCTTCGCGAAGGAGGGCTACGGCGTGTACCGCGCGAGCACGGCCTTTGCCGAGAAGGTCGCCGCCACCTACGGACCGGTGAAGCGCGACGTCGAGCGGCGGCTGAAGCGGGCGCTCGATCCGGAGAACCTGATCGCGCCGGGGCGCTGCGGGATCGGGCTGTAGCCTGGGTGGCGAGAATGCGCTGCGCAGAAAGGGGAGCGGGTCTGTAGGCCGGATTCTGTGCGCCGCCGAAGCGGCGCGACGGTCATTCGTCTGGGCGGCCGGTTGCCCGGCCGCTCGAGCCATCCACCCGCACGCTCGGACGGGCCGTCCTGTGCGAGCCGCGAGGCTCGCGCGCGTGCCTATTCGATGTTGCTCCGGATGGGGTTTGGCGTGCCACGCGTGTCGCCACGCGCGCGGTGAGCTCTTACCTCGCCTTTTCACCCTTGCCGTCGGCGCTCTGGCGAGCGCCGCTTGGGCGGTGTGCTTTCTGTTCCACTTTCCGTCGCCTTGGGCCTCGCGGCTTGCTGCGCCTGGCCGTTAGCCAGCATCCTGCCCTGTGGAGTCCGGACCTTCCTCCGCCGCTTGCGCGGCGGCGACCGTCCGACCCGCTCCGCCGGACATTCTACCGGCGGCGCCACACGGCGTCAGCCAACCAGCTTCCACTGCAGCGTTTCACCCGCGGCCAGCGGGACGATCGAGTCGGCCCCGAACGGCAGGGTCTCGGGAACCGCCCATCGCTCGCGACGCAATTCGATGCGCTCGACGTTGCGCGGCAGCCGGTAGAAATCGGCCCCGTGAAAGCTCGCGAAAGCTTCGAGCTGCTCGAGCGCGCCGGCTTCCTCGAATACCGTCGCGTACGACTCGATCGCGTGCGGCGCCGTATAGCAGCCGGCACAGCCGCACGCGTGCTCCTTCAGGCGTGCGGCGTGCGGCGCACTGTCGGTGCCGAGGAAGAAGCGCGGGTTGCCGCCGGTGGCCGCTTCGACGAGCGCGCGGCGGTGCGTCTCGCGCTTGAGCACCGGCAGGCAGTAGCGGTGCGGACGCAGCCCGCCGGCGAAGATCGCGTTGCGGTCGTACTGCAGGTGCTGCGGCGTGATCGTCGCGCCGATGTCGCCCTCGGCGTGCTCGACGTACTGCACCGCCTCGCGCGTCGTCACGTGCTCGAAGACGACGCGCAGCGCCGGGAAGTCACGTCGCAGCGGAATCAGCACGCGGTCGATGAAGACGGCCTCGCGATCGAACACGTCGACCTCGGGGTCGGTCACCTCGCCGTGCACGAGCAGCGGCATCCCCGCGGCCTGCATCGCGTCGAGCGCCGGCCAGGTGCGGCGCAGGTCGGTGACGCCGGCGTCGGAGTTCGTCGTCGCGCCGGCCGGATAGAGCTTCACCGCGTGCACGCAGTCGCTGTCGCGCGCGCGCCGGATTTCGTCGGCCGACGTGCGATCGGTCAGGTACAGCGTCATCAGCGGCACGAAGCGCGCATCCGGCGGCAGCGCATCGAGGATGCGCCGGCGATACGCGAGCGCGTCTTCGACCGTCGCTACCGGCGGACGAAGATTCGGCATCACGATTGCGCGCGCGAACTGCGCGGCGCTCGCGCCGACGACGGCACGCAGCGCATCGCCGTCGCGCAGATGCAGATGCCAGTCGTCGGGGCGCGTCAACTGCAGCGTGGTTCGCTGTGTCGTCCCCGGTGTAGTCCTCAGTGTCGTCCTCAGTGTCGTTGTCTGGTTCGCGTTCATGCCTGCGCCTCGCGCGCGTCGCTGCGCAACAGCAGCAGTGCGCGGTAGTCGTTGACGTTGGTGCGCGTCGGCCCGGTGACGACCAGATCGCCGAGTGCGCCGAAGAAGCCTCCGGCGTCGTTGTCGTCGAGCCGGGCTCGCGCATCGAGACCCGCCGCAGCGCAGCGCGCGAGCGTGTCGGGCGCGAGCAGCGCACCGGCGTTCTCGCCGAAGCCGTCGATGCCGTCGGTGTCGGCAGCGATCGCCCAGGCGTCGTCGATCCCGCGCAATTCGAGCGCGAGCGCGAGCAGGAACTCGGTGCAGCGCCCGCCGGTGCCGCCGCCGCGAATCGTCACCGTGCACTCGCCGCCCGAAAGCAGCGCGACCGGACGTGCGAAAGGCTGCCCGTGGCGGACGATCTCGCGCGCGATCGCGCCGATCACCTGCGCGACGTCACGCGCCTCGCCGGTGATCGTGTCGCCGAGGATTACCGGACGCACGCCCGCGCGCTCGAACACGGCGGCCGCGGCCTCGAGACTCGCGTGCGGGGTGGCGACGATCCGCGAATCGACCCGATCGAAGGCGTCGTCGCCCGGCTTCGGCGTCTCGGAAACCTCGCCGCGCGCTCCCCTTTGCAGCCACGCGCTCACGCTGGCCGGCGCATCGACGCGCCAGCGTTCGAGCACGGCGATCGCATCGGCGTAGCGGCTCGGATCGGGCGAGCACGGACCGCTGGCGATCGAGCTGGGATCGTCGCCGGCGACGTCGGAGATCATCCGCAGCAGCACGCGCGCGCGCGTGGCCTGCGCCAGCCGCCCACCCTGGATGCGCGACAGGTGCTTGCGCACGACGTTGATGTCCTGGATCGGCGCGCCGCTGGCGAGCAGCGCGCGCGTGACCTTCTTCAGGTCGTCGATCGGCACGTCGTCGACCGGCAGGCTGAGCAGGCTCGAGCCTCCGCCCGACAGCAGCGCGACGAGCAGGTCGTTCTCGCCGAGCTCGCCGACCAGCCCGAGCATGCGCCGCGCCGCCCTCTCTCCCGCCTCGTCGGGCACCGGGTGGCCGGCTTCGACGACCTCGATGCGCCGGCACGGCAGGCCGTGCGCGTAGCGCGTGACGACCAGGCCGTCGAGCGGGGCGTCGGAGGGCCAGTGCCGCTCGACGGCCATCGCCATGCTCGCCGCTGCCTTGCCCGCGCCGACGACGCGCGTGCGTGCGAAGCGGCCGATCTCTTCGGCGGACGGCAAGGCCGCGTCGAGCACGCGCAGCGGATCGGCCGCGGCGACCGCCGCCTCGAAGCTGTCGAGCAGCAGGCGGCGCGCGTCGAGCATCATGCGAGCGCTTCGGCCACGGCGCGTCCGACGTCGACGGTCTTCGCATCGCCGCCCATGTCGGGCGTGCGCGGCCCGTTCGCGGTGACGCGCTCGATGGCGACGACGATCGCATCGTGCGCATCGCGATGACCGAGGTGGTCGAGCATCATCGCGCCGCACCAGATCTGTCCGATCGGATTCGCGATGCCGCGGCCGGCGATGTCGGGCGCCGAGCCGTGCACCGGCTCGAACAGCGACGGGAAGCGCCGCTCGGGATCGATGTTCGCCGACGGCGCGATGCCGATCGTGCCGGCGCAGGCGGGGCCGAGATCGGACAGGATGTCGCCGAACAGATTGCTCGCGACGACGACGTCGAAGCGGTCGGGATTGCGCACGAAATGCGCGGTGAGGATGTCGATGTGGTACTGCTCGACGACGACCTCGGGATACTGCTCGCGCATCGCGGCGACACGTTCGTCCCAGTAGGGCATCGACACGTAGATGCCGTTGGATTTCGTCGCCGATGCGAGCCTGCGCCGCGGCCGGCTGCGCGCCAGCTCGAAGGCGAAGCGCAGCACGCGATCGACGCCGATGCGCGTGAAGATCGACTCCTGCAGCACGAACTCGCGGTCGGTGCCCTCGAACATGCGTCCGCCCACCGACGAATACTCGCCTTCGGTGTTCTCGCGCACGACGTAGAAGTCGATGTCTCCGGGGCCGCGGCCGGCCAGCGGAGAAGCCACGCCGGGCATCAGCCGCACCGGGCGCAGGTTGATGTACTGGTCGAATTCGCGGCGGATGCGCAGCAGCGAGCCCCACAGCGAGACGTGATCGGGAACCGTCGTGGGCCAGCCGACCGCGCCGTAGAAGATCGCATCGTGCCCGCCGATCTGCGCCTTCCAGTCCTCGGGCATCATCCGGCCGTGCTGCGCGTAGTAGTCGCAACTGGCGAAGTCGAAATGATCGAAGCGCAGCCCGATGTCGAAGCGCTTCGCGGCCGCCTCGAGCACGCGAAGGCCCTCGGGGACCACTTCCTTGCCGATCCCGTCGCCGGGAAGCACTGCGATGCGATGAACCGACATGCGGGACTCCTTCGCGAGGCGGGCGCTGCGTCGCGCTGTGTCGTTCCTCCCGGCGGTAAGGCCGCTCGACGCTGCGCGAGCCGAACCGTAGATCTTCGCACAAAGGCTCGCGCGCTCCGCCGCGTAGCCGGGCCCGCGTGCCCGACCGGGCAGCCCGCTTGCGTCAACGACGCCATGCAATCGCGCGTTGAAGAGGACATGCCGAACCCCGCATCGCGGCGCGCGCCGCAACCGCCCGCTCACGCGCGCTTCGTGCGCGTCGTGTTCCCGCTCGCGCTCGTTGCGCTCGCCGGCGCCGGCTGCGCCGCCACCGACGAAGTCCGCTACGGCAACGTCGTGGCCACGCCGGGCGCCTACGATCCGTCCCCCTACGCCGTGCGCCAGCCGCTGAGCCTGGGCGAGATCGTCGCCGCGCTGCGCTCCGGCCGCTCGTCGCACGATATTGCCGACGACATCGACGAAGACGGCCTGCTCGCGCCCGCCACCAGCGCGGACATCGACCTGCTGCTGCAATCGGGCGCCGATGCCGAACTGATCGACGCCGTTCGCGAGGCCTCGGCGATGGCGGGCCGGGGTCCGGCTTCGCCGCCGGTCACCGTCGTCCCGCCGGGCACGGTCTCTCCGCCGGTCATCGTCACGCCGCCTCCGGTCTATCCGGGCTACGGCTGGTATCCCTACGCCCCCTACGTGCCGTTCGGCTTCGGCCTCTGGTACCAGGACACTCCGCGCTACCGGCCGCCGCACTATCGACCCGATCACCCGGGGCCCGATCGCTGGCGTCCCGGCGACGATCGGCGCGGCGGTTCGCGTCCGCCGCCGCCGAACTGGCAGACTCCACGCATGTCGCCCACTCCGCCGGGCGGCGCGCCGGGGGCCGGCAGCTCGATCCGACCCGGCGGTTCTCCGGCCGGTTCCCCGCGCGTCTCGCCCGGCGGATCGCCGCGCGTCTCGCCGGGAGGCACGGGCGGGCCGGCTCCCGGCGCGGTGCGCGATCGCCGCAGCGTGGATTGAGCGCCCGACCCCTGCCGTGCCGTGCCGCGCCGCTACCGCAGCGGCGCCATCGCCGCCTCGTCGTCCGCCTGCTGCATCGACCACAGCCGCGCATATTCGCCGCCAGCGCGCAGCAGCGACTCGTGGCTGCCGCGCTCGACGATCCGCCCGCCCGCCATCACGAGGATCTGCTCGGCGTCGACGATGGTCGACAGTCGATGCGCGATGACCAGCGTCGTGCGATCGAGCGCCGCGCGGCGCAACGCGTCCTGGATCGCCTGCTCGTTGCGGCTGTCGAGCGCCGAGGTCGCCTCGTCGAGGATCAGGATCGGCGGATCCTTCAGCATCGTGCGCGCGATCGCCACGCGCTGCTTTTCGCCGCCGGAGAGTTTCAGCCCCCGCTCGCCGACGTTGGTGTCGTAGCCCTGCGGCAGCGAAGCGACGAAAGCGTGCAGCTGCGCCGCCTTCGCCGCGGCCTCGATCTCGTCCTGTGAGGCGCCGGGCCGGCCGTAGCCGATGTTGTAGCGGATCGTCTCGTTGAACAGCACGGTGTCCTGCGGAACGATGCCGATCGCCGCGCGCAGGCTCTTCTGCGTGACCTCCCGCAGGTCCTGTCCGTCGATCGTCACGCGCCCGGCGTTCACCTCGTAGAAGCGGAACAGCAGCCGCGCCAGCGTCGACTTGCCGGCGCCGCTGGCGCCGACCACCGCGGTCGTCGTGCCCGGCTCCATCGTGAAATCGACGTCGCGCAGGATCGGCCGGCTCGCGTCGTAGGCGAAATGCACGTGCTCGAAGCGGATGCGCGGCGCCGAATCGGCGTCGAGCGCGAGCGGCCGGGCGTCAGGCGCGTCGGCGATCTCGCGCTGTTCGCCGAGCAGCCCGAACATGCGCTCGATGTCGATCAGCGCCTGCCGGATCTCGCGGTAGAGCACGCCGAGGAAGTTCAGCGGCACGTACAGCTGGATCATGAATGCGTTGACGAGGACGAGGTCGCCGAGCGTCATCGTGCCGCCGACCACCCCGACCGTCGCCCGCCAGACGAGCAGCGTGACGGCGCAGGCGACGATCAGGCTCTGGCCGAGGTTCAGCACCGACAGCGAGGTCTGCGAGCGGATCGCAGCGCGCATGCGCGCGAGCAGGTTCGCGTCGTAGCGCCGCGCCTCGAACTCCTCGTTGCCGAAGTACTTCACCGTCTCGAAGTTGATCAGCGCGTCGATCGCCTTCGTGTTCGCCCGCGAGTCCTCCTCGTTCACCTGGCGCCGGAACTGCGTGCGCCACTCGGTGACGCGCACCGTGTAGATCACGTACAGCGCGATCGCGCCGAGCGCGATCGACGCGAAGGACGCGTCGTAGTGCAGCACGAGATAGCCGATCACCAGCGCGATCTCGACCAACGTCGGCAGGATGCTGTAGAGCGTGTACGAGATCAGGCTCGATACACCCCCCGCACCGCGCTCGATGTCGCGCGACATCCCGCCCATCTGGCGTTCGAGGTGAAAGCGCAGCGACAGCGAGAACAGATGGCGGAACACCTGCAGCGTGATCGTGCGCGACGCGTCCTGCGTGACGCGCGCGAAGATCACTTCGCGCAGTTCGGTGAACAGCGTCACGCCGATGCGCAGCAGGCCGTAGGCGACGAGCAGCGCCACCGGCACGACGAGCGCGACGCGCGCGTCGCCCGGCTGCAGGTCGAGCGCGTCGACGATGCGCTTGAGGATCAGCGGCACGCCGATGTTGGCCACCTTCGCCGACACCAGGCAGACGAGCGCGAGCAGCACGCGCCAGCGGTAGGCCCACAGATACGGCAGCAGGCGCGCGAGCGTGCGCCAGTCGCCGCGCGGCGCGGCAGCGCCGGGCGCGGGCGGCGGATCGAGAACGGTGGCGGAACGTCGCATCGCGGAACAACGGAACGAAACCGCTATTCTCGGGCATCCGACCGACGGAGATCGACGTGGAACATCCGCAGACCCCGCTGCCGGCCGATCGCATTCCCGATCTGCGCGTGATGCCGATGCCGGCCGACGCCAACGCGCACGGCGACGTTTTCGGCGGCTGGATCATGTCGCAAGTGGACATCGCGGGAGCCGTGCTGGCGATGCGACGGGCGAACGGCCGCGTGGCCACCGTCGCCGTCAACTCGTTCCTGTTCCGGCACCCGGTGTTCGTCGGCGACCTGCTCAGCTTCTACGCCGACATCGTGCGCGTAGGGCGCACGTCGATCACCGTGTTCGTCGAGGTCTACGCGCAGCGCAACCGGCTCGAGGACGAATGCGTGAAGGTGACCGAGGCTACGCTCACCTACGTGGCGACGGACGAGCAGCGAAGGCCGCGGGTGGTGCCGGAGGTGGGGCGGGGGTGAGGCGTCCGCCTGCTGCGCGGCTGACGTGCCATTGCCGCCCGCGCGCACGCCAGTTCCGGCCGCGCAACCGCCTGTTGCGTTCTGGCCCGTGGAACGCATTCCACGGCGAGAAACGCTACTTTCCGTAGCGGGCGCCGCAGAGCCTACACCCCGACCTTCGAGAAATCCGCCGGCCGCTTCTCCAGGAATGCGCTGAAAGCCTCGCGCGCAGCCGGCTCTCCCAGCATCCGCGCAAAGTAGCGGCCTTCCTCGATCATCTGCTCGCGCACCGCGCCGGTAAACGAACGCTTCATCAGCGCCTTCGTCGCCAGAAGCGACGACAGCGGACGCGACGCGAGCTTCGCCGCCTGCGCCAGCGCAAAGCCTTCGACCTCACCGGCGGGCAGTACGCGGTTGACGATGCCGATCTCCCTGGCCTCGGCCGCGCCGAAAGGCTCTCCCAGCAGCAGCTTCTCCGCCGCACGCTGATAGCCGACGACCGCCGGCAGCAGCAGGCTCGACGCCGCCTCCGGGCACAGGCCCAGGTGCACGAAAGGCAGCGACAGCGTCGCGTTCTCGCCCGCATAGACGAGGTCGCAATGCAGCAGCATCGTCGTGCCGACGCCGATCGCCGGGCCGCAGACCGAAGCGACGAGCGGCTTGGGGAACGACGCGATCGCGCGCAGGAAGCGGAACACCGGCGCGTCGTCCTTCGTCGGCGGCTCGTTCAGGAAGTCAGACAGGTCGTTGCCCGCGGTAAAGGCATTCTCGCTGCCGGTGACGACGACGACGCGCACCGCGGCGTCCTCCGTCGCCTGCACGAGCGCGTCGGCGAGCGCGCCGTACATCGCCGCGGTGATCGCGTTCTTGCGTTCGGGACGCGCGAAGCGCAGCACGCGCATGGAATCGAGGTTTTCGATGACGATGTTCATGTTCGTTCTCCAGCGAATCGAGGCGACGGGCGTTGCCCGCCTGTGTATCCGACGCGTCTGCTCGATAACTATTCCCAGGATTCGTCGGGGTCCAGGTGCCGCGCCGGTTCCATGGCATCGTGCAGCACGCGCGCGACAGCGACGATGTCGCCTTCGATGCGGTAGATCAGGAAGTGCCGAGGACGCCGCACGATACCCGCAATCGGGCGGGCGCGCCCGCGGCTCAGGCGCAAATGCCACGAGCGCACCCCGTCGCCCAACTCGGCACGCACTACGTTGCCGGGTCGATCCGGCTGCGTAGCTACATCGCGAAGTGCGGTGACGATCAATTTCTCGTAGCGCTTGCGCGCTGCAGCGCCGAAGTGCTCGTGGGTCCAGGCCAGAATGGCGATGAGATCGTGCTGCGCGGCGACGGACAGTCGATACCGCCTCATCGATTTCCGGCGGTCACCCGTTCGGCGGCCTGCTGGCCAAGTTGTGCAATGAAGTCTTCGAGCTGTTCATCGCCGACATCCACATAGCGGCCAGCATCGATGTCGTCCCATCCGCTGTCGGCGGCATCGCGCAGCGCGGCGATCCGTGCCGCTTCCCTGCGCTCGCGCTGCTCGACCAGACGTAATCCCTCGCGCAGGACTTCGCTGGCGTTCTGGTAGCGCCCGGTCTCTACCAACTCTTCGACGAACTCGTGTTGATGCTCGGTGAGCACCACGTTGCGCGTAGGCATCGTCGCCGTCCTCCTCGTCGAGCAGTATGCGCAAGATAGCATCGATTGGCATTTAATGCCAATCGATGACAAGGATAGGTACCCACATCCGGCCGGCCGCTACACCCGCTCGAAGATCCCCGCGGCGCCCATCCCGGTGCCCACGCACATCGTCACCATCCCGTACTTCAGCTTGCGCCGGCGCAGGCCGTGCACGACGGTGGCCGAACGGATCGCGCCGGTCGCTCCGAGCGGATGGCCGAGCGCGATCGCGCCGCCCAGCGGGTTCACGCGCGCCGGGTCCAGACCCAGTTCGCGAATGACCGCGAGCGATTGCGCCGCGAAGGCCTCGTTCAGCTCGATCCAGCCCAGGTCGTCGATCGACAGGCCCGCCGTCTTCAGCGCCGCCGGAATCGCCTCCTTCGGCCCGATGCCCATGATCGCCGGCGGAACCCCGCGCACCGAGAACGACACGAAGCGCGCCAGCGGCGTCAGCGAGAAGCGCTTCAACGCACTTTCGGAAACCAGGATCAGCGCGCCGGAGCCGTCGGAAGTCTGCGAGCTGTTGCCGGCGGTGACGCTGCCCATGCCGGTGGGCTTGCCGTCGACGCCGCGCGGCGAGGCGAACACCGGGCGCAGCTTCGCGAGCGCCTCGATCGAGGTATCGGCGCGCGGGCCTTCGTCCTGCGCGACAGTGCGCGCGCGCAGCTCCAGCTCGCCGCTGTCGAGATGCGCGATTCGCTCGGTGATCTCGATCGGACTGATCTCGTCGGCGAACTCGCCCGCCTGCTGCGCGGCAATCGCCCTGCGATGCGATTCGAGCGCGAACGCATCCTGATCCTCGCGCGAGACCTTCCACTGCTGCGCGACCTTCTCGGCGGTGAGCCCCATGCCGTAGGCGATGCCGACGTCCTCGTCGCGCAGAAACACGCGCGGGTTGATCGACGGCCGGTTGCCCATCATCGGCACCATGCTCATCGACTCGGTGCCGGCGGCGATCATCACCTCGGCCTCGCCGACGCGGATGCGGTCGGCGGCGATCGCCACGGCGGTCAGGCCCGACGCGCAGAAGCGGTTCACCGTGACGCCGCCGACCGTGTCGGGCAGGCCGGCGAGCAGCGCGCTCGTGCGCGCGACGTTCAATCCCTGCTGCGCTTCGGGAATCGCGCAGCCGGCGATGACGTCTTCGATCGCGGCCGGGTCGAGCGAAGGCACCTGCGCCAGCGCCGAGCGCAGCGAATGCACGAGCAGGTCGTCGGGTCGCGTGTGGCGGAACACGCCCTTCGGGGCCTTGCCGATCGGCGCGCGCGTGGCGGCGACTACGAAAACGTCCTGGATCTGCTTACTCATCGAGTGCTCCTCGAATTCATCGATGCCGGAAGCGCGTGCTTCCTGCTTCATTCATCGTCGTGCGCGGCTTCAGTTCCGCACCGGCTTGCCCGTCTGCATCATCCCCATCACGCGCTCCTGCGTCTTCGGATGGTTCAGCAGCGACAGGAACGCGCGGCGCTCCAAGCCGAGGATCCATTCCTCGTCGACGATCGTTCCCTCGTCGACGTCGCCGCCGCACATCGCCTCGGCGATCAGCCGCGCGAGGTGGTAATCGTGCGCGCTGGCGAAGCCGCCGTCGCGCAGGTTCGCCAGCTGCGCCTGGATCGTCGCCAGCACCGAGCGGCCGGCGACGGCGAACTTCGCGCGGCGCGGCGCGCGGTAGCCCGCCTCGCTCATCGCGAGCGCTTCGTTCAACGCGACGTACAGCAGCTCGTAGCGGTTGAAGACGACGACGTCGGAGTCGAGCAGCCACCCGGTGGCCTGCGCCTCGAGCGCCGACTTCGCCACCTCGGCCATCGCGGCGGCCGTGAAGTACTTCTTCAGGAAGTGCAGCGAATAGGCCTCGGGCGCGGCCTGCTGCTCCTCGGTCGCGCGGCGCGCGCCATAGGTGAGGCCGCCGGCGCCCGGCACCAACCCGACGCCGACCTCGACGAGGCCGATGTAGCTCTCGAGATGCGCGACACGGCGCGCGCAATAGAGCAGCAGCTCGCAGCCGCCCCCCAGCGCCATGCCGGAGACGGCTGCCACCGTCGGCACCTGCGCGTAGCGCAGCCGCAGCATCGCTTCCTGCAGCCTGCGCTCGAGCGGCTCCACCGCCTTCGCTCCGCCGCTCATGAACACCGGCAGCATCGCCTGCAGGTCGGCGCCCACCGAGAACGGCTCGTCGGGCGACCAGACGACCAGCCCCCGATACTTCGTCTCGGCCAGCTCGACGCCGCGCATCAGCCCTTCGATGACGTCGGGGCCGATCGCGTGCATCTTCGAGCGGATCGACGCGATCAGCACTTCGCGATACGGGTCGCGATCGAGCGTCCACAGCCGGATCGAGTCGTTCTCGTAGACCGTCGTTCCGGCCGCGCGCGGGTCGAGCGCGTTCTCGCCCGCCACCGATGCGCGGAAAATCTGCCGCGCATATACCGGCTGCTCCGAGCGCGGCACGAAGGCCTCGCGCGCCGGCGAGTACGAACCTTCGGCCTGATGCACGCCGCCGCGCTCGGCGACCTTGCCGGCGAACACCCATGCCGGAAGCGGCACCTTCGCCAGCGCCTTGCCCGCGTCGATGTCCTCGCGGATCCACTCGGCCACCTTCGTCCAGCCGGCCTGCTGCCAGACCTCGAAGGGCCCCTGCTCCATGCCGAAGCCGAAGCGCATCGCGAGGTCGACGTCGCGCGCGTTGTCGGCGATCTCCTCGAGCTTGGCCGCCGCGTAGTGGAAGCCGTCGCGCAGCAGCGACCAGACGAACTGCGCCTGCGGGTTCTTCGACTCGCGCAGCAGCGCGAGCCGCTCGCCCCAGGTCTTCTTCTTCAGCATGCGCACGACGGTCTCGTCGGCCTTCGCGCCCGAGGCGACGTAGTCGCCGCTCGCCGCATCGAAGCGCAGGATCTTCCCGCCGTCCTTGCGGTAGAAGCCCGCGCCCGACTTCTGGCCGAGCGCGCCGCGCCCGATCAGCGTCGAGAACACGGCCGGCGTCTCGTACAGCGGATGGAAAGGGTCGTCGCGCAGATTGTCCTGCATCGTCTTCATCACGTGCCCGACGGTGTCCAGGCCGACCACGTCCGCCGTGCGGAAAGTGCCCGACTTCGCGCGGCCGAGCTTCGAGCCGGTGAGGTCGTCGACCACGTCGAAGCCCAGGCCGAAGCGCTCGGCCTCGCGCACCGTGGCGAGGATGCCGAAGATGCCGATCCGGTTGGCGATGAAGTTCGGCGTGTCCTTCGCGCGAATGCAGCCCTTGCCGAGCGTCGTCGTGAGAAAGGATTCGAGCTGGTCGACCACTGCGGGCGCGGTGTCGCGCGTCGGAATCAGCTCGACCAGGTGCATGTAGCGCGGCGGATTGAAGAAGTGCACGCCGCAGAAGCGCGCGCGCAGTTCCGCCGGCAGCCCCTCGGCAAGCCGGCCGATCGACAGCCCGGAGGTGTTCGTCGCGAGAATCGCGTGCGGCGCGATCGCGGGCGCGACCTTCGAATACAGGTCGTGCTTCCAGTCGAACCGCTCGGCGATCGCCTCGATGACGAGATCGCAGTCGCGCAGCCGCTCGAGGTCGTCCTCGTAGTTGGCGACCGCTATTTCCGAGGCGAGATCGGCGCGCGCCAGCGGCGCCGGATTGAGCTTCTTCAGCGCCTCGACGGCCTTGGCCGCGATGCCGTTCTTCGGGCCTTCCTTCGCGGGCAGGTCGTAGAGCACGACCGCGACTTTCGCGTTCACCAGATGCGCGGCGATCTGCGCACCCATGACGCCGGCGCCGAGCACCGCTGCCTTCCTGACGATGAACTTGTCCACTTGCTGTCCTCGTTGCGGGTTTGCTGCGAGTGGCGCGCGCTTCAGCGCTCGCGCACCCAGGTCTGCGTGCGGCCGAACAGCGGCGCGCCGATGAAGCCGCGCACCTCGAGGTGCTCGCCGCCGTCGATGACGCGCATCCGGCTGCGATAGACCTTGCCGTTGTTCGGATCGAGGATGCGCCCGCCTTCGTACAGGCCGGGCTCGTCGCTGCTGGCGCGCATGCCGTCGATGATCTGCATGCCCTGCATCGGCTGGTCCTTGCGCTCGTCGGTGCACAGTTCGCACACGCCGTCGGTCCTCTCGGTGAGGATCTTCTCGATGCGGCCGTAGTAGACGCCGTCGCGCTCGGTGATGCGCACGAGCGCCTTCGGCTTCTTCGTCTCGTCGTCGATGTTGCGCCACAGTCCGACCGGCGAGCGCGCGTCGACCGACGATTGCGCCTGCGCCTGCCCCTGCGCCTGCGCGTGCGCCGCCGGAGCCAGGGCGCCGACCGCGGCGCCGAAGGCCGCGACGGCGAGCATGCGCGCGAAGGGCATCGCGCGGGAAGCGCGCAGCGGCGCGCGCAAGAGTGCGGGAACCGTCGTCATTGTCTTCGCCTCCTCAGAACCAGTCGACTTCGACGTTCATCAGCGGCGCCGCGCCGGCGCGCGCGCTGCGGATCAGGCCCGCCGTCTCGGGAAGCAGCCTGGCGAAATAGAAGCGCGCGGTGGCGAGCTTCGCGCGGTAGAACGGATCGCCGGAATCGGCCCGATCGAGCGCGACGCGCGCCATGCGCGCCCAGAACCAGCCGAGCACGAGGTGGCCGATCACGCGCAGGTAATCGACGGCCGCCGCGCCCGCCTCGTCGGCGTTGCCGAAGGCCTTCATGCCGATCTCCATCGTCAGCTTCTCGACCTTCTGGCGCAGCTCCGACAGCGGATTCACGAACTCGGCCATTTCCTCGTCGGTACCGTGCTCCTCGACGAAGGCGTCGACCAGCGCGCCGAACCTGCGCAGCTTCGCGCCGTTGTCGAGCAGCACCTTGCGACCGAGCAGGTCGAGCGACTGGATCGTGTTCGTGCCCTCGTAGATCATGTTGATCCGCGCGTCGCGCACGTACTGCTCCATCCCCCATTCGCGGATGTAGCCGTGCCCGCCGTAGACCTGCAGCGCGAGGTTCGTCGACGCGAATCCGTTGTCGGTGAGGAAGGCCTTGACCACCGGCGTGAGCAGCGCGAGCAGTTCCTCGGCGGCGGCGCGCTCGTCCTCGTCCGGGTGCGCGGTGGCGATGTCCGCCTGCAGTCCGAGCCAGAAGGCGAAGGCGCGCGAGCCTTCGGCCCAGGCCTTCTGCGTGAGCAGCATGCGGCGCACGTCGGGGTGGACGATGATCGGGTCGGCCGGTTTGTCGGGCGCCTTCGCTCCGGTGAGCGAGCGCATCTGCAGCCGCTCCCTGGCGTAGTCGAGCGAGTTCTGGTAGGCGACCTCCATCAGGCCGAGCGACTGCATGCCCACGCCGATGCGCGCCGCGTTCATCATCACGAACATCGCCTGCAGGCCCTTGTTCGGCTCGCCGACCAGCGTACCGACGGCGCCGTCGAAGTCCAGCGCGCAGGTGGCGTTGCCGTGAATGCCCATCTTCTCCTCGATGCGCGCGCAGCGCACCGCGTTGCGCGCGCCGAGCGAGCCGTCGGCGTTCGGCATGAACTTCGGCACGATGAAGAGCGAGATGCCGCGCGTGCCCGACGGCGCATCGGGCAGCCGCGCGAGCACCAGGTGCACGATGTTCTCGGCCCAGTCGTGCTCGCCCGACGAGATGAAGATCTTGTTGCCGGTGATGCGGTAGGTGCCGTCCGACTGCGGCTCGGCCTTCGTGCGCAGGATGCCCAGGTCGGTGCCGCACTGCGGCTCGGTCAGGCACATCGTCGCCATCCATTCGCCGGAGACGATCTTCGGCAGGTACAGCGACTTCTGCTCGGGCGTGCCGTGCGCGCGCAGGGCGTCGTACGCGCCGTGCGTCAGGCCCGGGTACATCGCCCACGCCTGGTTGCCCGAGTTCATCATTTCCTGGAACGCGATGCCCACCGTCATCGGCAATCCCTGCCCGCCGTACTCGGGGTCGCAGGTGAGCGTGGGCCAGCCGCCGGCCTTGAACTGCTCCCAGGCCTCGCGAAAACCGGCCGGCGTGGTCACCACGCCGTCGTTCCAGTGGCAGCCCTCCTCGTCGCCGGAGCGGTTCAACGGAAACAGCACTTCGGAACAGAACTTGCCGCCTTCCTCGAGTACCTGGTCGATCAGCTCGCGACCGGTATCGGCGTAGGGAGGCAGGGTTTTCAGCGTCGATTCGGCGTCGAGCAGCTCGTGCATCACGAACTGCATGTCGCGCAGCGGCGGGGTGTAGCGGGCCATGGCGTCAACTCCTGAGGGGTGTTTTGCGCTAATCGAGCGCGACCGAACGTTCGTACTTTTCAGGGGCGGAAACAGGCAAGCGCGGCGAGTAGGCCGCGATCACGCGATCGAAGGCGCGGCGCGCGCGCGTCACCGCGTCGGCGCTGTTGAGCAGCCGTGCATCGTGGTGAACGACGAGGACGATGCCGTAGATCGCGAAGAGGAGATCCTGCGGATCGACATCGCGCACCAGGTGCCCGGCGTCGATCGCCTGCTCGATCGCGCGCGTGCACTCGCGCTGCCATGAGCGGATCATCGCGACCAGCTCGTCGCGCACGTGCCCGCTGCGATCGTCGTATTCGGTGGCCGCCGAGATCCACACGCAGCCGCTCTCCGCCTCGGCGGCCGTGTGCGCGAGCCAGCGCTCGAAGATCGCGCGCAGGCGAGGCAGTCCGCGCTGCGCGCCGAGCGCGGGCAGCAGCACATCGTCGACGAAACGGCGCTCGTAGGTCTTCAGCACCGCGATCTGCAGATCCTCGCGCGAGCCGAAATGCGCGAAGACGCCGCTCTTGGACATGCGCATGCGCGCGGCGAGCGCGCCGATGGTCAGCCCCTCGAGCCCGTCGCGCGCGGCAAGCTCCAGCGCCGCATCGACGATCGCGGCACGCGTCAGTTCGCCCTTCCTCGGCTTGCGCATCGGCTTCGGGGACGGACCAGGCTCGGCGGGGAGGATGCTCATCGTGGGATTTTGCGAACGACCGTTCGTAAACGATCGACTATACCCGATTTCCGGACCATGCCGCGATGGCCCCGCTTCGAAAACGGGAAACCGGTCTCTTCGCCTTCTCAGCTCAGCCCCAGAGCGAATAGCGCCAGCCGATCATCGCGGTCAAGGCGACCGCCATCAGCACGAGCAGCGGCCCGCCGACGCGCACGAAATCGACGAAGCGATAGCGCGCCGCGCTCATCACGAGCATGTTGGTCTGGTAGCCGATCGGCGTCGCATAGCTCAGGTTGCAGCCGAAGAGGATCGCGAGCACGAAGGGCTCGGCCGGCGCGCCGACGCTGCGCGCCACCTCGATCGCGATCGGCGTGCCGATCGCGGCCGCCGCGTTGTTCGAGACGAAGTTCGTCAGCAGGCCCATGAAAATGACCATCGAGCCGAGTACCGCGAGCGTCGGCCACGACGAAACCTTCTGCGCGAAGGCCTGCGCGATCGCGGCGGCCGCGCCGGTGTAGAGCAGCGCGCTGCCCAGCGCGAGGCTGGCCGCGATCAGCAGCACGATGTCGGTCTTCAACGCACGACCGATCGCCGCCGGGCGCACGCAGCGCGTGACGAGCAGCGCGAGCACGCCCGAGAGCGCCGCGAGATACATCGGCAGGATCTTCGCTACTGCGACGACGATCACGCCCGCCATGATGATGGCGGCAAGGCCGCCGCGGCCGCCGGTGGTGGCGTCCATCTCGCCGTCGACGACGACCAGTCCGTGCTCGGCGCGCAGCGTGTCCAGCCTGTCGGGCGACGCCTGCACGAGCAGGACGTCGCCGGCGGCCAGGCGCACGTCGGCGACGTCGCGCTCACGGCGCATCGCGCGACCGGTGGAGCGATACGCGCCGAGCACCGCGATGCCGAAGCGGTCGCTCAGGCGCTGCTCGCGCACCGTGGCGCCGTTGAGCCAGGAGTTCGGCAGGACGATGACTTCGGCGAGCACCTCGTCGGCGGCGTTTCGCGAAGCGTCGCCCTCGCCCGTGCGCTGCGCATCGTCCCGGTCGCCGTCGTCGCGCTGCTCGTCCTTCGGCCCGTCGCCGCGCTTCCCGGTCTTCCCGTCCTTCTCGTCCTTCTCGCCTTTCTCGCCCTCGGCGTACAGCTTCATCCCGAGGCGCGTCTCGAACTCCTTCAGCCGGGGCGCCGCGCCGCGCACGACGAGTCGATCGCCGGCAGCGAGCTTCAGGTTCGGCAACCGCACGAGTTGCACGTCGCCGCGTCGCACCTCGACCACGTGCAGATCCTGGCGCGAGCGCTCGAGCAGCTTGCCCAGCGCAGTGCCGACCAGTTCCGAGTCCTCGCCCACCTCGAGCACCGCGTCGAAGACGCGCTCGGCCGGGGGCGGCGCGTCGTCGGCGCCGGCGGGTAGCAGCCGCGGCGCGACCAGCCACAGCCAGGGCAGCGCGACGACTGCGGCGCCGGCAACGAGCGGCGTGAAATCGAAGATGCCGAAATCCGCCGCCTGCATCCGCGCGGCGATCGATACGACGAGCAGGTTCGTCGACGTGCCGATCGTCGTCGCCATGCCGCCGATCAGCACGGCGAAGTTCATCGGCATCAGCAGGCGCCGCGCCGAATCGCCGGTCTCGCGCGCGAGCGCGACCAGCACCGGAATCAGCAGCACGACGATCGGCGTGTCGTTGATGAGGCCGCTGACCAGCATGGCGGCGACGAGGACGACGCCGAGCCCGGCGTTCGAGCCCCGCTTGCGCCACAGTGCGGCGAGCCTGCGCGTGACCGGTCGCAGCGCGCCGGTCTCGACGAGCGCGCGTCCGAGCACCGTCAGGCTGCAGATGGCGATCAGCGCCTCGTGCGAGAAGCCCTGGAAGAAGGCGAGCGGGTCGACGCGGCCGTCGGCCCCCTCGTAGGGAAACAGCGTGAAGCCGAGCGGGAGCGCGACGAGCACGACCAGGCTCGTCACCTCGATCGGAATGCGCCGCGACGTGAACGCCGCGAAGATCGCGATCGTGAAAAGCAGAACCGCGAGGCCGTGCGCTGTCATGAGGATGCGATGAGTATAATGGCGCGCCGGTGACCGGCGACGTCCGCCGCACCGCTTCCGGCACATCGACCCTCGCTTCAACCGGGTCATCCTGCCGGCGCATCACGGTCGAGCCGCAGGCTCGCAATCCGGTATTTCGAGCCTTCCCTGTTCGCGAAGGCAAGCGGCATGCTGGCACGGTCCGGGCCCACTCGACACCGACCGGCCGGAACCTGTAACAAGACGCGCACTCTGCCGGCGAGCCGGCAAAGACCCCAGGTGTCGGCCGACGCCGCGCCGGCCGACCGCAAGCAAGGAACCCTGAGCGAAGAGAGCTGATGCGCGAGCAATGGAACCAATTCCTCTGGGCGATATCGCCCTACAAGGACGAACTGCGCGTCCTTGCGTCGATCGTCGGCATCGTGCTGATCGCCGCGCTGCTGCGCTATACCGGCTGGCGGCTGGTCGCCCCGTTCTTCGGACGCATCGCGCAGCGCGCCGCGACCATCGAGGAGCGGCGGCGCCTGCAGACGGTGGGCCGCTTCGCGCGCCAGGCGCTGTCCACGCTGATCGTCGTCGTCGCGGGCACGCTCGTTTTGAACCAGCTGGGCGTGTCGATCGCGCCGATCCTCGGCGCGGCGGGGGTCGTCGGCATCGCGATCGGCTTCGGCGCGCAGAGTCTCGTCAAGGACGTGTTCAGCGGGTTCTTCCTGCTCATCGAGAACCAGATCCGCGTGGGCGACGTCGTCGAGATCGCCGGCAAGGCGGGCTCGGTGGAGGAGCTGAGCCTGCGCCGCACGAAGCTGCGCGCCTACGACGGCGCGGTGCACTACATCTCGAACGGCCTGATCACCACCGTCACCAATCTGTCGACCGAATTCTCCTACGCCGTCGTCGACGTGCAGGTGCCGTACGACCTCGACGTCGACCGCGCGATGCAGCTGATGCGACAGGCCGCCGAAGATCTGCGCGCCTCGCCCGGCTGCGCCGAGAAGATGATCGGTGAGCTGGAGATCGCCGGCATCGAGCAGCTCCAGGAGGGCTCGATCGTCGTGCGCGCCCGCGTGAAGACCGCACCGCTCGAGCAGTGGTCGGTGCGACGCGAACTGCTCAGGCAGCTGAAGATCGTTTTCGAACGCGAGGGCGGGGCGGGGGCCGGCGCGGCAACCGATGCGGCGACCGATGCGGCGACCGATGCAGCGCCCACCGCGACAGCCGCCAACGGGGTGCGCATCGTCGTCGGCAAGGCCGCGCACGAGGAAGGCGCCGGAGCGCTGCGCGCGACGCCGACCCGATGACGCCGCGCGCCATCGCAAGAAGAAGTTCGACCGGGAGGCCTCGATGACGGGCGACACGCGCTCAGACCTGTTCTTCCTGCCCGCGTGGCCGCCGTCGGCCGACGCGGTCCTGTGGGTGTCGCTGACGCTCGTCATCGCCGCGCTGCTCGGCGAGTTCGTCTATCGCTGGCTGCGGCTGCCCAGAGTCGTCGGCTACGCGGCAGTCGGCACGATCGTCTCGGCCCTCGATCTCGGCCTGGGGCCGGGATTGAAGCCCGGCCTTCGGTCGATCGTCGACCTCGCGCTCGCGCTGCTGCTCTTCGAGCTGGGCAGCCGCATCAACCTTCGCTGGCTGCGTACGAATCCGTGGCTGCTGGCGACCAGTCTGGCCGAAGCGGCGCTCGCCTTCGGCGCCGTCTACCTCGCGTTGAGCGCGGTGGGCACCGACGCACGCACGGCGACCGCGATCGCCGCCATCGCGATCGGCACTTCTCCGGCCGTGGTGATGCGGGTCGCCTCGGAGTTCGAGGCCTCCGGCCAGGTGACCGAGCGGATGATCGTGCTCACCGGGCTGAACACCTTCTACGCGGTGCTCGCCAGCAAGTTCGTCTTCGGCTGGCTGCACGCCGAATACATCGGCAGCCTGGTGCGCGCCTTCGCGCATCCGCTGTACCTGCTCGCCGGCTCGGCCATCGTCGCGGCGCTGCTCGCCTTCTCGGTGTCGATGATCGCGCGGCGCCTGGACCTGCGCAACGAGAACTCCACGCTGCTGCTGCTCGGCATGATCCTGCTCGCGCTGTCGATCACGAAGATGGCCAACCTCTCGACGCTGCTCGTTCCGCTGCTGGCCGGCGTGATGCTGCGCAACAGCACCGAGCGGCCGTGGATCTGGCCGCGCCACTTCGGCACCGCCGGCGGCGCGCTCGTGCTGATGCTGTTCGTCGTCACCGGGTCGGTCTGGTCGGTGGACACGCTGCTCGAGGGCGCCGTGCTCGGCGCTGCGGTCATCGTCGCGCGCGTCGTCGCCAAGCTCGTGGCCACGACGCTGCTCGCCGCGCCCAGCGGAATCTCGCTGCGCCAGGGCCTGGCGCTCGGCGTCACGCTGATGCCGATGTCGGGGGCGGCGCTGGTGATGATGGTCGAGCTGCAGAACCTGTACCCGGAGTTCGCGTCGCAGCTGACGGCGGTCGTCTTCAGCGCGATCGCCTTTCTCGAGCTGATCGGGCCGATCGCCGTGCATCTGGCGCTGCGCTGGGTGCACGAGGAAAACCTCCGCTGAGGAAACCGATGGCGCTGGAACCTTTCGCAGAATCGCGCGCGCTCACGCTCGGCGTCGAACTCGAACTGCAGATCGTCAACACGCACGATTTCGACCTGACGCACGGCGCCAACGACCTGCTGCGCCTGGTCGGCAAACGCAAGTTGCCGGGCGAAGTGAAGCCGGAAATGACCGGCAGCATGATCGAGCTGTCCACCGGCATCTGCCGCGACTACGCGGAAGCGCTCGCGCACCTGTCCGAGATCCGCGACGTGCTCGTGCACTGCGCGAACCGGCTGAACGTCGGGCTGTCGGGCGGCGGCACGCACCCGTTCCAGGACTGGAGCCAGCGGCGGATCTACGACACGCCGCGCTTCCACATGCTCTCGGAGCTGTACGGCTACCTGTCGAAGCAGTTCACGATCTTCGGCCAGCACGTGCACATCGGCTGCGCCGGACCCGATGCAGCGCTGGTGCTGCTGCACGGCCTGTCGCGCTTCATCCCGCATTTCATCGCGCTGTCGGCGTCGTCGCCCTTCGTGCAGGGCACCGACACGGGCTTTCATTCGGCGCGGCTGAACTCGGTGTTCGCGTTCCCGCTGTCGGGCCGGGCGCCGTTCACGCTCACCTGGGAGGAGTTCTCGCGCTATTTCGAGAAAATGGCGCGCACCGGCGTCGTGCAGAGCATGAAGGATTTCTACTGGGACATCCGCCCGAAGCCGGAGTTCGGGACGATCGAGGTGCGCGTGCTCGACACGCCGCTGACGATCGAGAAGGCGGCTGCGCTGGCGGCGTACATCCAGTGCGTCGCCCGCTGGCTGTCGTTCGAGCAGCCGTTCCGGCCGGCGGAGGACGACTACCTCGTCTACACCTTCAACCGTTTCCAGGCATGCCGCTTCGGCTTCGACGGCACCTTCGTCGATCCGCAGACCGGCGAGCACCGCACGATCCGCGAAGACATCGCCGAGACGCTCGCCGAGGTCGAGCAGCACGCGATCGAGCTGGGCGCCGAGGACGCGTGCCGGCGCGTGCGCGACGACATCGGCGCGCTGGGCAACGACGCGACCTGGATCCGCCAGACCTTCGAGCGCGAGAACCTGTTGCCCGAAGTCGTGCGACAGCAGTGCCTGCGCTGGAGCCGCTAGCAGGAAAATGAGATGCCCCCGCGGCCGCTGAAAATCGGCCTGTCGGCGCGCCTGTTGCACGCGCCGCCCCGCGAGCTGGGCTTCCGCAACAAGGTGCTGCAGTACCTCGAACAGTCGATCGCGCACTGGATCCTTTCGCACGGCGCGCTCGTCTTCATGATTCCCACCATCGGCGCGAGCGCCGAGGTCTCGCGCCGAGGAATCTCGCTGCGCAGCTACGTGCGCGAGCTGGACGGCCTGGTGCTGCAGGGCGGCGCCGACGTGAGTCCGCGTTCCTACGGCACGCAACCGCTCCGCGGCGAATGGGCCGGCGACATCATCCGCGACCGCTACGAGATGGAACTGCTGCACGAGTTCATGGCGCAGGGCCGGCCCGTGCTCGGCATCTGCCGCGGCGCGCAGCTGATGAACGTGGCCTTCGGCGGCACGCTCATCCAGGACATCGCCACGCAGCGCCCGGATTCGGTCCCGCACGTCGACGCCGACCTCTACGACCGCCTGTCGCATGAGATCCGCTTCGAGCCCGGCTCGCGCATGGCGCAGCTCTACGAGCCGCTGGCCGTGGCTCGCGTGAACAGCATCCATCACCAGGCTGTCGATCGCCTCGGCGGTGACCTCGTCGTCGACGCCTGGAGCAGCGCCGACGGCATCGTCGAGGCGATTCGCTGGCGCGGCTCCGGCTACGCGCTCGGCGTGCAGTGGCACCCGGAGTTCCACCGCGGCGCGGAAGACCCGCTGCTCGACGGCTCGCCGATCCTGCTCGATTTCCTGGCGGCGGCGGAGAGGATGAGGGAGGAGTAGCAGCAGCGCGCTACGCGATGATGCGTTTCCGGCTGTGGAACGCCCTCAATACTCCGCGCCCTGCCCCGTCAACGCCACCCCGATCCGCACCAGCGCCAGCGCGATCCGGTTCATCGCGCGTACCGGCAAAGGCCGACGGGAATAGGTGTCGAGCGCCACGCGCTCGCCGCCCTCGTCGATCGCGCGGTTCAGCCGCTCGCGCAACTGCCGCGCGAAGCCCGCGTCCTCGACGGCGACGTTCGCCTCGCGCGCGAGCAGCAGCGAGAACGGATCGATGTTCGACGAGCCCACCGTTGCCCAGTCGTCGATCACCGCGACCTTCGCGTGCAGGAAGCTGCGCCGGTACTCGACGATCTCGATGCCTTCGCGCAGCCACGGCTCGTACAGCGCCTGCGACGCGTAGTACTGCAGGCGATACTCGACGCGCCCCTGCAGCAGCAGGCGCACGCGCACGCCGCGGCGCACGGCCGACCTCAACGCGCGGCGGAAGCGCCCGCCGGGGAAGAAATACGCGCAGGCGATCAGCACTTCGGTGCGCGCTCGGCCGATCGCGCGCAGGTACGCCCGCTCGATCGTGCGCCGATGGCGCAGGTTGTCGCGCAGCATCAGCGCCGCGCGCACGTGCCCCGACGAAGCGACGTCGCTGCGCACTTTCTCCGGAAGTTGCAGCAGTTCGCGCGCGGACGCCTCCTTGCCGCCGTGCGCCAGCCGGTTCACGGTCGCCGTCTCCCACCACAGCCGCGCGGCGGCGACGTGCGCGTGCGCGACCAGCGGCCCGCGCACGCGCACCGCGTAGTCGAGCCGCGGATGCTCGAGCGCGCCGTGATTCGGGTCGTGGTAGTCGTCGAGTATGTTGATTCCCCCGACGAAGGCGACCGCTCCGTCGACGACGGCCATCTTCCGATGCATGCGGCGCAGTCGCTGGCGATCGAGCGAATAGCGCCGCAGTTCCGGTCGGTACACCTCGAGCAGCACGCCCGCTTCGCGCAGCGCCTGCGCGCGAAGCGGATCGACGTGCGCCGTGCCGAAGCCGTCCACGACGACGTGCACGCGCACGCCACGGCGGGCCGCACGCCCGAGCGCGGCGCCGATGCGCCGGCCGGTCGGGTCGTCCTCGAAGATGTACGTTTCGAGATAGACGCTCGCGCATGCCTCGTCGATCGCCCGCTCGAGCGCAGGGAAGTACTGGGCGCCCGACTCGAGCAGTTCGATCTCGTGGCCGCGTCTCATGCGCGGCTTCAGGCTCTCGTACCAGCGCAGCGAGACCTCGTCCCCGGCGCCGGGTAGCGGTGCGAACGCGAGTTCGACGTCGCGCGACGGCGCCGTGTCCGACGCGGCCGCGCGCGGCTCGCTCATGCGTCTTCGGACAGCTCGAGGTCGGCGACCAGCGGGCTGTGGTCGGAGAGCCTCGCCCATTCGAGCCCGCGCAGCACGCGCGCGGCGGTGACGCGAAAGCCGCGCTGGTAGATCCGGTCCATGCGGAACCAGGGGACCAGCGCCGGATAGGTGCGCGCGGTACGCACCATGCGCGGCAGCCGCGACATCGGAGGCGGCTCGAGTGCGGCCACCTCGGCCAGGCGATCGCGCACGAAGTACGCAGCGCGCTGCAGCGATTCCATGCGCGGATGCACGGCGTCGAACACCTCGACGACGCCGGCGCGCGCGCACAGCCGCTGCGACAGCGTGTTGCGCCAGTCGTTGAAGTCGCCCGCCACGATCAGCGGCTGGTCGCCGGGGACCGCCGCCTCGATCCATTCGAGCAGCGCGTCGAGCTGTCGTTCGCGGCTGGCGGCGAGCAGTCCGAAATGCACGACGAAGCAGTGCACCTGCCGGCCGGCGACGTCGACCGTGCAATGCAGGACGCCGCGCTTCTCGAGCGCGTGATCGGAGACGTCGCGGTTCTCGAGCCCGACGATCGGAAAGCGCGACAGCAGCGCGTTGCCGTGATGACCGTGCAGATAGCTCGCGTTGCGCCCGTAGGCCGTCTGGAACGCCTGCTGCGCCGTCGGCGACTTCGACAGGAACAGCTCCTGCGATTCGGTGGGCCACTGCGCGAAGCGGCGCGCGTAGCGCTGGTGCTGGCCCTGCACTTCCTGCAGGAAGATGAGGTCGCTGTCCAGCTCGTGCAGCCGCGCGCGCAGCTCGTGGATGCGCGCCACGCGCCGCAGCCCGGTGAAGTCGCGAAGCACGCCCTTGTGGATGTTGTAGGTGGAGACGCGCAGCCGGCGTTCGGCGCCGGCTGCGGCGGGCGCGACCGCCGGCGCCGCTTTCGCAGCGGGAGCCGCGCGCCGCTGGACCTGCGCGGCCGAGCGCGTTCCGCGCGCGGTCTCGCGCAGCCGCGAGGCCTTCGCCTGCGCTGCCTTGCGAGGTGTGGGGAATTTCATCGGCATTGCGCGATGCGCTGCGGCAGTTCGCGGATCGCCTGCGCGTTGCTCCACGAGAAGCAGCGCCCGGCGGCGCTCTCCCACGGCAGCCACTCGAAGCGCAGGTGTTCGCGCGGCGCGAGCGTCACCTCGCGCGGCGCGGGCAGGCGCAGCCCGAACACGTGCTCGAGATTGTGCGTGACGCCGTCGGCATAGCGATGGCGCCAGTGCGGATAGATCTCGTAGCGGTTCTCGTACCGCCAGTCGCACAGCTCGAAATCGCTCGTGTCGAGGCCCGTTTCCTCGAGCACCTCGCGCCGGCAGGTCTGCGCGAGCGGCTCGTCGAGCGTGGCGCGGCTGCCGGTGACCGACTGCCAGTAGCCCGGATGGTCGGCGCGTTCGAGCAGCAGCACCTGCAAGTCGTCGGTGTGCACGACGACCAGCACCGACTCGGGAATCTTCGCGCCCATCCGACCGCTTCCCGTCCGCCTGCTTCCGGCTTGCCCGCTCGCCGCCCGCCGGCTCAGGCCGGGCGAACCTCGGCCTTGCGCAGCCGGATGTGCAACTCGCGCAGCTGCTGCTCGTCGACCGGCGACGGCGCCTGCACGAGCAGATCCTGCGCGCGCTGCGTCTTCGGGAAGGCGATGACGTCGCGGATCGAGTCGGCGCCGGCCATCATCGCGACGATGCGATCCAGCCCGAAGGCGATGCCGCCATGCGGCGGGGCGCCGTACTGCAGCGCATCGAGCAGGAAGCCGAACTTGGCGCGCGCCTCCTCCGCTTCGATGCGCAGCGCGCGGAACACCTTGCTCTGCACCGCCTCGCGGTGGATGCGCACCGAGCCGCCGCCGATCTCCCAGCCGTTGAGCACCATGTCGTAGGCTTTCGCCAGGCACTGGCCGGGCGAGCTTTCGAGCATGTCCTCGTGGCCGTCCTTCGGCGAGGTGAACGGATGGTGCATCGCGACCCAGCGTTCGGCCTCCTCGTCGTACTCGAACATCGGGAAGTCGGTGACCCACAGCGGCATCCAGCCGGCGACGCTCGCGCCGGTGCGCCGGCCGAAGTCGGAGTGGCCGATCTTCGTGCGCAGCGCGCCGATCGACGCGTCGACGATCTTCGCCTGGTCGGCGCCGAAGAAGATCAGGTCGCCGTTCTGCGCACCGGTGCGCGCGAGGATCGCCTCGATCGCCGCATCGTGCAGGTTCTTGACGATCGGAGACTGCAGGCCCTCGCGTCCGCGCGCGGCGTCGTTGACCTTGATCCAGGCCAGGCCGCGCGCGCCGTAGATCGACACGAACTGGCCGTAGGCGTCGATCTCGCCGCGCGTGAGCGCGCCGCCGCCGGGCACGCGCAGCGCGACGACGCGCCCGTCCTTCGCGTTCGCCGGCGTCGAGAACACCTTGAAATCGACGTCGCGCATCGCGTCGGTCAGCTCGGTGAACTCGAGCTTCACGCGCAGGTCGGGCTTGTCGGAGCCGAAGCGGCGCATCGCCTCGGCGTAGCTCATCGTCGGGAACGGATCGGGCAGCTCGACGCCGATCGCGTTGCGGAAAACGATGCGGATCATCTCCTCGAAGATCGCGCGGATCTCGCCTTCGCCGAGGAACGAGGTCTCGCAGTCGATCTGCGTGAACTCGGGCTGGCGGTCGGCGCGCAGGTCCTCGTCGCGGAAGCACTTGACGATCTGGTAGTAGCGATCGAAGCCCGCCACCATCAGCATCTGCTTGAACAGCTGCGGCGACTGCGGCAGCGCGTAGAACTCGCCGGCGTGCACGCGCGAGGGCACGAGGTAGTCGCGCGCGCCCTCGGGCGTGGAGCGCGTGAGCATCGGCGTCTCGATGTCGACGAAGCCCTGCGCATCGAGATAGCGGCGCACCTCGCGCGCGACGCGGTAGCGCAGCATCATGTTCTGCTGCATCGGCGGACGGCGCAGGTCGAGCACGCGATGCGTCAGGCGCGTGGTCTCGGAGAGGTTCTCGTCGTCGAGCTGGAACGGCGGCGTGACCGAAGCGTTGAGGATCTCGAGCTGGTCGCACACGACCTCGACCTCGCCGCTGCGCAGATTCGGGTTCACCGTTCCCTCGGGGCGACGGCGCACGTGGCCCACGACCTTCACGCAGTATTCGTTGCGGATGCGCTCGGCCGTGGCGAACACCTCGGGCCGGTCGGGGTCGCAGACGACCTGCGCCAGGCCCTCGCGGTCGCGCAGGTCGATGAAGATCACTCCGCCGTGATCGCGCCGGCGATGCACCCAGCCGTACAGCGTGACGGTCCGGTCCAGGTACTCGGCAGAGATCTCGCCGGTATAGCAGGTCCGCATCAGGTTCTCCGGTTCAGCGGCGGCGCCACGGTGGGCACGACGGGTTCGACGTCGGATCGGGGCTGCGCGCCGGGCGGGCGAGGGACCGGCGCGCCCCGGTCGAGCGGCGCGACGACGCCCATCGAAACGACGTATTTCAGCGCCTGGTCGACGCTCATGTTCAACTCGACGGTCTCCGACCTCGGCATCATCAGGAAGAAGCCCGAGGTCGGGTTCGGCGTCGTCGGCACGTAGACCGAGATCATGTCGACGTCGATGTGCCGGCGCACTTCGTCGGCCGGCACGCCGGTGAGGAAGCCGATCGTCCAGACGCCGCTGCGCGGGTACTGCACGAGCAATGCCTGGCGAAAGGCCTGCCCGCTGGGCGACAGGATCGTGTCGCTCACCTGCTTCACGCTCGAGTAGATCGAGCGCACGATCGGAATGCGCCCGAGCAGCCCTTCCCAGTAGAGCAGAAGACGCTCGCCGATGATGTTGCGCGCGGCGATCCCGGTGAGCACGACGACGGCGATCGACAGCAGCGCGCCCAGGCCCGGGATGTCGTGGCCGAACCAGCTACGCGGATGCAGCTGCGCCGGAAGCAGCTGCAGGCTCTGGTCCATCGTCGCGACGATCAGGTTCAGCACCCAGAGCGTGATGACGAGCGGAATCCAGATCAGCAGGCCGGTGACGAGGTATTTGCGCATTCGTGCTCGCTGTCCCGGGCGCGGCGCGGGCTCGTCGGCTTCGGCCGTCCGCTTTCGCTGCGGCCGAAGGATCGGAGGGCTCATCGCGTGGCGTCCCGGGCGGGACGCTCAATCCGCCGTCGAGCCGGCCGACGCGCTGCCGCTGGATGCGGCGGGCGACGCGGTGCTCTTCGCGGGGGCGTCGGCCTTCGCGCCGTCGCTCCCGGCGCCGCCGCTCCCGGCGCCGCCGCTCCCCGCGCCGTCGGCCTTCGCGCCGCCGACCTTCGTGCCCGCATCGTCGGACTTCGACGCATCGCCACCGTTGCCGGAGCCCGACTGCTTCGCCTTGTTCCCGTCGCGGAAATCGGTGACGTACCAGCCGCTGCCCTTGAGCTGAAAGGCGGGCGCGGTGAGCACCTTGTGGAAGGACTCGGCCCCGCATGTGGGACAAACGGTGAGCGGGGCGTCGGAAAACTTCTGCAGCACGTCCTTCCCGGCGCCGCAGGAATCGCAGCGATACGCGTAGATCGGCATTTCTTCGGCTCGAAATCCGCTGCCGCAACGCGGCAGCGTGAAAATACGGAAAACCTTGAATTATAAAGGGAAACGCTGCCGCCTCCGACGGCGCCTTGCGCACGCGGCTGCGGGAATGCGAGCATTGCCCGGCGCGGCGGCACGCGGATCATCGACGGGCGCCGCACGGGCCGCATCGTCTCGTACCGCTGCCCAGCCTGCCGAAGCGACGCTGCCCACTGCCGTGCCGACGCCCGGGGGGGAGAGATGACAACTCAAAGCATCCCCGCCGATCCGCTGCTTTCCGTCGAAGACCTTGGCGTGCGCTTCGGCGGCATCGTCGCGCTCGATCGCGTCTCCTTCGTCGTGGAACGCGGCATCGTGTGCGGCCTCATCGGCCCGAACGGCGCCGGAAAGACGACGCTGTTCAACTGCCTGTCGCGACTCTACGAGTTCGACGCGGGCCGGGTCCGCTTCGACGGCGTCGACCTCGGCGCATTGCCGCGCCACCGCATCGCTGCGCTGGGCATCGGGCGCACCTTCCAGAACCTCGCGCTGTTCGGCACGATGAGCGTGTTCGACAACGTGCTGGTCGGCACGCACAGCCGCACGCGCAGCGGCTTTCTCGCCAACGCGCTGCGGCTGCCGGGCGTGGCGGCCGAGGAACGCGAGGCGCGAGAGCGCGCTGCGCAGCGCCTCGAGCTCCTCGGGCTCGACGCGGTGATGCACGTGCCCGTGGCCGAGCTTCCCTTCGGCACCTGCAAGCGCGTCGAGCTGGCGCGTGCGCTGGCCGCCGAACCGCGGCTGCTGCTGCTCGACGAGCCGGCGAGCGGGCTGAACCACGAGGAGATCGAAACGCTCGCCGGCTCGATCCGCGCGCTGCGCGACCGGCTCGGCCTCACGATCCTGCTCGTGGAGCATCACATGAACCTCGTCATGAACGTCTCCGACAAGGTGGTGGCGCTGAACTTCGGACGCAAGATCGCCGAAGGCAGCCCCGGCCAGGTGCGGGCGCACCCGGAGGTCGTCGAGGCGTATCTCGGAGCGGGTGCGAATTGAGCACGGACGAAACGCAGGCGGCTCCGCTGCTCGCCGTACGCGACCTGGTCGCGTCGTACGGGCCCACGCGCGTCCTGCACGGCCTTCGCTTCGAGATGGCGCGCGGATCGGTGACGGCGCTGCTCGGCGCGAACGGCGCAGGCAAGACGACGACGCTGCGCGCGCTGTGCTCGATGACGGTGCGCACCAGCGGCGAGATCCGGCTCGACGGCGAGCGCATCGACGGCAGGGCCACCGAGGACATCGCCCGGCTCGGCGTCGCGCATGTTCCCGACGGCCGCGGCACTTTCCTCGGACTGACCACCGAGGAGAACCTGCGGCTGGGGGCCTGGATCCGACGCGACCGGCACGCCGTCGCGGCCGATCTCGATCGCGTCTACGGGTACTTTCCGCGGCTGCGCGAGCGGCGAAAGCAGCAGGCGGGAACGCTCTCCGGCGGCGAGCAGCAGATGCTCGCCGTCTCGCGCGCACTGATGTCGCGGCCGCGGCTGCTGCTGCTCGACGAGCCGTCGGTCGGGCTGGCGCCGCGCGTCGTGCGCGAGATCTTCGCGATCATGCGTCGGATCAACGAGGACGAAGACGTGTCGATCCTGCTCGTCGAACAGAACGCGTCGATGGCGCTCGAGCTGTCCGATCACGCGTATCTGCTCGAGACCGGGCGCATCGTGCTCGCCGGGCGCGCCGACGATCTGCGGCGCGACGACACGGTGCGCCGCGCATATCTGGGCAACTGAGTGGGCAACCGAGCGGGCAACCGAGCGGGCAACCGAGCAGGCAACTGAGTGGGTAACTGAGCGGGCGCCCGAGCCCGAGCCGAGGAACTGCCGATGGAGAGCTTCCTGCACCAGGTGTTCGCCGGTCTGGCCACCGGCGGGATCTACGCCAGCCTCGCGCTGGCGCTGGTGATGATCTACCAGACGACGCACCTGGTGAACTTCGCCCAGGGCGAGATGGCGATGTTCTCGACTTATCTCGCGTGGACGATGATCGACGCCGGCGTGCCGTACTGGGCGACGTTCTCGATCACGCTGCTCGCCGCCTTCGTGCTCGGCGCGGCGATCGAGCGCTTCGTGATCCGGCCGGTGGAGAACGCGCCGGTGCTCACCGTCGTCGTCGTCTTCATCGCGCTGCTGCTGATCCTGAACAGCGTGGCGGGCTGGCTCTGGTCGTACACGATCAAGAATTTTCCGAGTCCCTTCCCCGCGACGCCGGTATTCGGCCAGACGCTCGTTTCGGCGCACGAGCTGGGCGCGATCGGCGTGACGCTGATCGTGCTGGTGCTGCTCTACGCGTTCTTCCGCTGGACGCCGCTCGGCCTGGCGATGCGCGCCGTCGCGCAGAACCCGAGCTCCAGCCGCCTCGTCGGTATCCGTGTCGGCGCGATGCTCGCGCTCGGATGGGGGTTGGCCGGCGCAATCGGCGCGGTCGCGGGCATGATGATCGCGCCGATCGTCTACCTCGAGCCGAACATGATGGGCGGCATCCTGCTGTACGCGTTCGCCGCGGCGCTGCTCGGCGGCATCGACAGCCCGGCGGGCGCCGTTCTCGGCGGCTTCGTGGTCGGCGTACTCGAGAACCTGCTCGGCGCCTACGTGATCGGCAACGAGCTGAAGTTCTCGGTGGCGCTCACGCTGATCGTCGGCGTGCTGCTCGTGCGGCCCACCGGCCTGTTCGGCTCGCGGCAGGTGACCCGCGTATGACCTACCGCCCTGTCGCGCTCGTCCCCCTCGCCGTCGTTGCGCTCGCCTGCGCGCTGCCCTTCGTCGTGAGCGACTACCGGCTGTTCCAGCTGACGATGGTGCTCGTCTACGCGATCGCGCTGCTCGGCCTGAACGTGCTCACCGGCTTCAACGGGCAGATCTCGCTCGGTCACGGCGCCTTCTACGCGATCGGCGCGTACACCGCGGCGATCGCGATGGAACACGCGGGGCTGCCGTACTGGGCGACGATCCCGCTGGCGGGTCTCGTCTGCGGCGTCGCCGGCTTCCTGTTCGGGCTTCCGGCGCTGCGCCTGGAGGGCGTGTACCTCGCGCTCGCCACCTTCGCGCTCGGCCTGGCGCTGCCGCAGCTGCTCAAGTACAAGCATTTCGAGGACTGGACCGGCGGCGTGCAGGGCCTGGTCATCCTCAAGCCCGACGCGCCTTTCGGGCTGCCGCTGAACGCCGACCAGTGGCTGTACTTCTTCGCGCTGGCGATCGCGATCGTGCTGTTCGCCGTCGCGTACAACCTGCTGCGCGGGCGTGTGGGTCGGGCCATCGTCGCGATCCGCGACCATCCGATCGCCGCGCAGGCAATGGGCATCGACACCGCGCTGTTCAAGTCGCTCACCTTCGGCGTGTCGGCCCTCTTCACCGGCGTGGCGGGCGCGCTCGGCGCGATCGCCGTGCAGTTCGTCGCGCCCGACAGCTTCGGCTTCTTCCTGTCGATCATCTTCCTCGTCGGCAGCGTCATCGGCGGCGTCGCGTCGATCCAGGGCGCGATCTGGGGAGCGCTGTTCATCCAGTTCATTCCCAACGTCGCCGACCGGATCTCGAAAGCCGCGCCGTGGGCGATCTACGGCCTGGCGATGCTCGCGTTCGTCTATTTGATGCCGAGCGGCGTAGCCGGCGGCATCGCCCTGCTTCGCGCGAAGCTCGTGGCGCCCCGCCGCGGCCGCGCGAAGGCGCATCTCCGCAGGAGGTCGACATGAAAGCCTGGCTCGCTTCGTTCGCCACCGTGGTCTGTCTGTCGGTTGCCGCGACCCCGTCGTGGGCGCAGAAGAAATACGACCCCGGAGCGAACGACACCACGATCAAGATCGGCCAGACGATGCCGTACAGCGGCCCCGCCTCGGCCTACGGAACGATCGGCAAGGCCGAAGCCGCCTACTTCGCGATGATCAACGACCAGGGCGGCATCAACGGCCGGAAGATCGAGTTCATCTCGATCGACGACGGCTACAGCCCGCCGAAGGCGGTGGAAGGCGCGCGCCGCCTCGTCGAGCAGGACCAGGTCCTGTTCCTGTTCGGGCCGCTGGGCACGCCGTCGAACACGGCGATCCAGAAATACATGAACGCGAAGAAGGTGCCGCAACTCTTCGTCGCCACCGGTGCGGCGAAGTGGAACGACCCGCAGCACTTCCCGTGGACGATGGGCTGGCAGCCCAACTATCACACCGAAGGGAAGATCTACGCGCAGCACATCCTGAAGACGAAGCCCGACGCGAAGATCGGCATCCTGTACCAGAACGACGACTTCGGGAAGGACTACGTCAGCGGCGTGCACGAGGGGCTCGGCGACAAGGCGAAGTCGATGATCGTCTCCGAGGTCTCGTACGAGGTCACCGACCCGACGGTGGATTCGCAGATCGTATCGCTGCAGGGATCCGGCGCGGACGTCTTCATCAACGTCACGACGCCCAAGTTCGCCGCGCAGGCGATCCGCAAGGCCTGGGACATCGGCTGGAAACCGGTGCAATACCTGACCAACGTTTCGGTCGGCGTCGGCTCGGTGATGCAGCCGGCGGGCCCCGAGAAAGGCGTCGGCATCATCTCGTCGGCGTACCTGATGGAGCCGACCGACCCCGCATGGAAGGACACGCAGGCGATGAAGGACTGGCGCGCGTGGATGCAGAAGTATTACCCCGAAGGCAACCTGAACGACAACACGAATGTCTACGGCTATACCGTCGCGCAGACGGTCGTCCAGGTGCTGCGCCAGGCGGGCGACGACCTCACGCGCGCGAACGTCATGAAGCAGGCGGCGAGCCTGAAGGACTTCACGCCGACGACGATCATTCCGGGGATCCGGATCAACACTTCGGCCGCCGACTTCGCGCCGATCGAGTCGGTGCAGCTCGCGCGCTTCGACGGCAAGTCGTGGGTTCGATTCGGCGACGTGATGGGGGACGTGGCGAAGTGACGGGATAATCCGTGCCGGCGGCATCTTCGAGCCGCCGGTACGAGAGGGCTCCCTTGAATCCGACATTCGCATCGTTCGCCGGCGCACTTGCGCTTTCCCTCGCCTGCAGCGCCTGCCTCGCGCAGAAGCGCTACGACCCGGGCGCTTCCGACACCACGATCCGCATCGGCCAGACGATGCCCTACAGCGGGCCGGCGTCGGCCTACGGCACGATCGGCAAGGCGCAGGCGGCGTACTTCCGGATGCTCAACGAGCGCGGCGGCATCGGCGGGCGACGCATCGAGTTCCTGTCGCTCGACGACGGATACAGCCCGCCGAAGGCGGTGGAGATGACGCGCCGGCTGGTCGAACGCGACGAAGTCCTGTTCGTGTTCGGCACGCTAGGCACGCCGTCGAACTCGGCGATCCGCAGGTACCTGAACGACCGGCGCGTGCCGCAGTTGTTCGCCGCGACCGGCGCGGCGAAGTGGAACGATCCGCGGCATTTCCCGTGGACGATGGGCGGACAGCCCGACTACCGCACCGAAGCCCGGATCTACGCGCAGCACATCCTTCGCACGAAGCCCGACGCGCGCGTCGGCGTGCTGTACCAGGACGACGACTTCGGCAAGGACTACCTCGCCGGACTGCGCGAGGGATTCGGCGCGCGCGCGAGCGCGGCGATCGTCGCCGAGGCGTCGTACCAGGTGAGCGACCCCACCGTCGATTCGCAGATCGTGATGCTGCAGGGCGCCGGCGCGAACGTCTTCGTCAACGTGACCACGACGAAGTTCGCCGCGCAGGCGATCCGCAAGGCCTGGGACATCGGTTGGCGCCCCCTGCAGTACCTGGCCAGCGTCTCGGTGAGCGTGAACTCGGTGATGCGCGCCGCGGGGCTCGAGAAGGGCGTGGGGATCGTCTCGTCGGCCTACCTGATGACGCCCGGCGATCCGGAATGGGCCGACGCGCCGGCGATGCGGCAGTGGCGCGACTGGATGGCGAAGTACTACCCGGAGGGCGACACGACCGATTACCTGAACGTGTACGGGTACGTCACCGCGCAGCTCGTCGAACAGGTGCTGCGGCAGGCAGGCGACGAGCTGACGCGGGAGAACGTGATGCGGCAGGCGTCGAGCCTGCGGCGCTTCGCGCCCGCGATGATGCTGCCGGGGATCACGGTGGCGACCGGAGAGGACGACTTCGCGCCCTTCGAGTCGCTGCAGCTGATGCGCTTCGACGGGAAATCGTGGGTGCGGTTCGGGGAGGTGATCGGGGAGTAGGAGAGGCGCGTCCCCATTGCCGTAGGCGCGGTTATATGCAGTGCGCTGAGCCTCCTGTGCGCTGAGCCTCCTGTGCACCGAGCCCCCTGTGCGCCGAAGCACCGAAGCGCCGGAACTCCGGAGCACCGAAAGTCGAGCTACCGAACGTAGCGTTTTCCGCTGTGGAATGCATTCCACGAGCGAGAACGCAACGAACAGTTGCCCGAAAAGATTGCGGCGCACGGAACGCCCGGCTTTCAAACGCTCTGCACCGTGGCCGGTGCACACGGCGTCCACGGCGCCCGCCCTGCCCGTGCAGGCCGCCGCCGCCGCTCGCCCGACCCGTCTGCGCCTCAGCCGCGCAGCGCTTGCGCCGCCTCGTCGATCGCCGCGCGCAGCTCCTCGTAGCTGCGCGTGACCGGAAACTGCGGGAACTGCTTCGCGATCGCCTCGGGCGGATGGATGAAGAACCCGGCGTCGGCCGCCGCGAGCATTCCGGTGTCGTTGTACGAGTCGCCGGCGGCGATCACGCGGAAGTTCAACGATTGCAGCGCCTGCACCGCGGCACGCTTCTGCTCGGGCATGCGCAGCCGCCAGCCCCGCACGAAGCCGGCCTCGTCGACGTCGAGCCGGTGGCACAGCAGCGTCGGACGGCCGAGCGCGCGCATCAGCGGATCGGCGAACTCGTAGAACGTGTCCGACAGGATGAAGACCTGATAGCGCGCGCGCAGGTCGTCGAGGAATTCGCGCGCGCCGGGCAGCGGCCCCATGCGCTCGATCACGCGCTGGATGTCGGCGAGCGCGAGGCGGTGCTTCGCGAGCAGCTCGATGCGAAAGCCCATCAGCCTGTCGTAGTCGGGCTCGTCGCGCGTCGTGCGCGACAGCTCGGGAATGCCCGTCCTACGCGAGAACTCGATCCAGATCTCGGGAACGAGAACGCCTTCCAGATCGAGGCAAACCACCTGCATCGCACGGCTCCGACTTTTCCGACGCCGGCCGGCGTCGCGCGGGCGCCATGGTAGCGCAGCGTCCGAACGGCAGCGGGTCGCGCGCCGGGAACCGGACGCCGCGCAGGTCGCGCACCGCGCGCGCCACACCGCTTGCATCAGCAGCCGCCGAGCATCGCCCCGCCCTGCCACGAAGCGCGCTCGAAGGTCGCCGCGACCCCGCCGGCAATGATCCGCATCAATGCCCCGCACACCCTGCGCGCTAGATTGCAGCGATGACCGACCCGTTTCCGCCCGGATCCTTCGTCGCATCCGATCCGCTCGACTGGTGGCGCGGCGGCTGTGAATGGGTGCGCTGCAGCGCGCGGCTGCAGGAGCTGTGGATCGAGCGCCTCGGCGACGCCGAGTCCCGTCGCGCGAAACGCCGCGCGCGCATTGCGTCGCTGCTTGCCGACGCCCGCGCGTGCTCGCGCTTCTACGCACGGCACTGGCGCGGCGTCGCCCCCGATGCACCGCTCGAGGCGCTGCCGCCCGTCACGCGCGGGGCGCTGATGGAGAACTTCGACGACTGGGTCACCGACCCGGCGATCCGCCTCGACGACGTGCGCCGCTTCGTCGCCGATCCGAGCCGCGTCGGCGAAGCCTTCCTCGGCCGCTACGCGGTGTGGACGAGCTCGGGCACTACGGGCGTGCCCGGCATCTACGTGCAGGACGAGGAAGCGCTGGCGATCTACGGCGCACTGCTCAGTGCGCAGTCCGACTTCGCGCCCGCCGCCGATCCGCGCACGCTCGTCGGCGGCCCGGCGCGCCTCGCGCTCGTGGCGGCCACCGGCGGGCATTTCGCCGGCGTCGTCTGGTGGCAGCGGCTGTGCCGCATGTACCCGATGCTCGCGGCGCAGGCGCGCGTGTTCTCGATCCTCGAACCGCTCGACACCCTTCGCGAGGCGCTCGCCGAATGGAACCCCACCTCGATCGCGAGCTACCCGACCGTGCTCAAGCAGCTCGCCGCCGAGCAGCGCGCCGGACGGCTGCGGATCGCGCCGCGCACGCTGCTCAGCGGCGGCGAGGCGCTGTGCGACGGCGAACGGCGCGCGATCGAGGAGACGTTCGGCTGTCTGGTCGTCGAGGACTACGGCGCCTCCGAGTGCATGAACATCGCGCACAGCTGCCGCGAGCACCGGCTGCACCTGAACGAGGGCTGGGTCGTGCTCGAGCCGGTCGACGAACGCATGCAGGCGGTACCGCCCGGTCGTGCTTCGTTCACCGTTCTGCTGACCAACCTGGCGAATCGCGTGCAGCCGATCGTGCGCTACGACCTGGGCGACAGCGTGACGATCGACGCCGAGCCCTGCGACTGCGGCGACGAGCGCCCCACGCTGCACGTCAGCGGACGCGCCGACGACGTGCTCGAGTTCGATGCGCACCACGGCGAGTTCGTGCGCGTGCTGCCGCTCGCGCTCGAGACCGTGCTCGAGGAGCACGGCGGCCTCGAGCGCTTCCAGCTCACGCAGACGGCGCGCGACGAACTGAGCCTGCGCATCGAGTCGGACGACGAGCGCGAACGGCGGCACGCCTTCGATCGCGCCCATCACGCGCTGGCGCAGTTCCTCGCCAAACAGGGCGCGGGGCCGGTGCGCGTGCGCCTCGACGAAGAGGCGCCGCAGGTGGATCGAACCAGCGGGAAGCTGCGAAGGATCCGCTCGAAGCGGCCGGGCGCATAGTGCCCCGGCAACCCGCTTTCCGCTGCTCACTGCCCCCCGGTGACGAGCAGGACCTGACCGCTGACGTAGTCGCTCTCGGGAATGCAGAACGGGTAGACCGCGCCCGCCGCTTCCTCCGGCGTTCCGGCGCGGCCAAGCGGGATCTGCGCCTCGATCGATCGACGTGCGGCTTCCGGGATGCCGACGGGCAGCGGACGACCTCCGACATCGACTCGGGCGCCTTCCGGGCCGACCGGCTGCGTCATGCGTGTACCGATCAGACCGAACGCGACGGCATTGACGTTCACGTTGTACCGTCCCCACTCCCGCGCCAGGCTTCTGGTCATCCCGACGATGCCGGCCTTGGCGGCTGCGTAGTTCGCCTGACCCGCATTGCCCCAGATCCCGGCCACCGACGAAACATTCACGATCTTTCGATGAACGATGCGGCCGCTGGCCGCCTCGCGTTTTGCCGCCTCGCGAAGAGGACCGGCTGCTGCCCTGAGGATCCTGAACGGAGCCTTCAGATGGACGTCGAGCATTGCGTCGAACTGCTCGTCGCTCATCTTCTGTATGACACCGTCCCACGTATAGCCGGCGTTATTGACGACGATGTCGATTCCGCCGAACGCTTCCATCGCGGTTCGCACGATGCGATCGCCGAAGTCGGCAGATGTCACGTCGCCCGCGCAAACCGCAACCTCTGCGCCCTGTGCTCGCAAAGCCTCAGCCGCTTCCTCCGCCGGCTGTTCGTCGACATCGTTGATCACGAGCCGAGCGCCATCGGCGGCGAGCTTGTCTGCGACGGCCCGCCCGATGCCGCGTGCCGACCCCGTCACCAGCGCGACCTTCCCTTGCAGCTTCAACGCTCTCTCCCCGATGCTCTTCGCCCCGGAATGCCGCCTACCGCCCCCGGAATCGAGGCGAACGCTTCTCCATGAACGCCCGCGGCCCCTCCGTCGCGTCTTCGGTGGCAAGCACGCGGGACCGCGCCTCGTCCTCGAGGCGGTAGGCCTGCGCGAGCGGCACGCCGCTGCCCGCGATGGCGACACGCTTGATCTCGCGAACGGAGACCGGCGCGTTCGCGGCGATCCGATCCGCGATCGCGCGCGCGGCCGGCATGACCCGATCGGCGGCAACGCACTGATTCACCAGGCCGATCCGAAGAGCCTCGGCTGCGTCGATCGGGTCTCCGGTGAGCATCAGATACATCGCGGCGCAGTGCGGGATCTGCCGAGGCAATCTCGCGATCGAGCCGGCGAACGGAAGCACGCCGCGGCTGGCCTCCGGCAGCGCGAACCGGGCATGATCGGCAGCGATGCGGATGTCGGTGCCCAGCAGCAACTCGAAGCCGCCGGCCATGCAGGCACCGTTGATCGCGGCAATGATGGGCTTCACGCCCGGCCGTTCACGCAGGCCCGAGGTCGCCATCACTGCGGCATCGCCCAGCACCCGCCGATCCCATTCGTCGACGGGCTCCCGGGCGCCGGTAAGAAGCGGAATCGTGCTGCCCAGGTCACCGCCCGCACAGAACGCGTGTTCTCCGGCGCCGGTGATGATCAGCGCGCGCAACGCATCGTCGGCTTCATAGGCGTCGAATGCGTCCGTCAGCCGGCAGAGCATTTCCGGGGTCAAGGCATTGCGTGCTTGCGGCCGGTTCAGCGTGACCGTGGCGACCGCGCCATCCGTCTCGAAGCGAACACTCGAAGTCATCGCAGTTCCCGCAATTCGTTCAAGCTTTGCCCCGCCCCGTTCCCTCGTCCGCCAGCCGTGCTCGCAGCAATCGCTTCTGGATCTTTCCCACCGGGTCCTTCGGCAACTCGTCGAGGAACCAAACCTTGCGGGGGATCTTGTATTTCCCCAGGCTTTGCGCGCAGTAGGTGATGAGCTCCTGCTCGCCGAGCTCTCCTTCAGCCCGTACCGCCGCCCCCACCGCTTCGCCCCAACGCGCATCGGGAATCCCGAAGACGCTGCACTCCAGGACTCGGGGATGCGCGAAGAGGACTTCCTCGATCTCGCGCGGGGAGATGTTCTCTCCGCCGCTGATGATCAGGTCCTTCTTCCGGTCCACGATGTACAGGAATCCGTTCGCGTCGCGTCGACCGACGTCTCCGGTATGCAACCAGCCGCCCTTCAGCGTACTGGCCGTCTCTTCTTCCCGTTTCCAGTAGCCCTGCATGACGTTGGGTCCGGCCACGATGATCTCGCCGACCTCGTCGACGCCCACGTCGTTGCCCGCATCGTCGATCACGCGCGTCGTGGTGAGGAACAGGTCCTTGCCCACCGAGCCGAGTCGATGGACGCGCCCGGAATCGAGCCGGATCTCCTCGCGTGGCAACCAGGTGACGAGCGGCGACGCCTCGGTCAGCCCGTAGACCTGGATCAATCGATCATTTCCGAGTTGCCGGACAGCCTCCTTGAGGAGCTCCACAGGAACCGCCTGCCCGCCCAGCGAAATCGTCCGCAGACTGCTGCCGCTGCCGGCGCCCGGCGCGGGAGCGCATGCGAGCATTCCGGACAGCATCGTGAAGACGGCGGTGACGTGCGTGATGCCATATGCATCGACAAGGGACCAGAACCGTTCCTGGTCGAAGTGATCTTCGATCACGTTGCTTCCGCCAACGAAGAACTGGCAGAGCGCCATGGAGGCTTCCATCGTGTGGTAGAGCGGCATGATGTGCAGGCAGACGTCCGCCGGACCCAGGCCGTACGCGATGGTGTGGTTCAGCACGCCCGCCACCATGTTGCGATGGCTCAGCACCACGCCTTTCGGATTGCCGGTGGTACCCGACGTGTAGTAGATGCCGAAGACGTCCTCGCCGGCCACGGGGCTCGAAGGCGTGCTGCCCACAGGGCCCCTCATCGACGAAGAAAGGACGGACGAAGAAAGGTCCCCATTCAGCTCCACCAGGCGCTCCGCGGAGAAGGCTGGCACCGTGGCGACGGCGGACCGGGCGGTGTCGAGGAAGAAGCGATCGGCGAAGACCAGCGAAGCGCCGGAGTCCGCCACCACGAACGCGATCTCTTTCGCGGTCAGCCGGAAGTTGATGGGGACGAAGACGTAGCCGCCGAGCGACGCGGCGAACATCAGCTTCAGCAGCTCGGGGTTGTTGCGGCTCAGAACGGCGACGCGGTCGCCGCGCGCGAGACCCGAGCGGGAAAGGTACGACTGGTAGTCTCTGACGTCGGCGTGGAATTCGGCGAAGGTCTGCGACCTGCCCTCGTACCAGGTCGCCACCTTTCCGGGATACAGACGCGCAGCGCGCAGAAGCAGGTCGCCCACGGTCATGTCGAACACTTCAGGCTCCTATAGTCCGAGGTAGTTCCGCTGGATTGCGTCGTCGCGCAGCAGCTCGTCCGCCGTACCGGTGATTGAGACCTTTCCGTGCTCCAGAACGTAGGCCCGGTCGGAGCGGCGCAGCGCCGCGGACGCGTTCTGCTCGACGAGCAGCACGGGAACATCCAGCTCGCGCAGCTTCCCGATCGCCGCGAAGATGTTCATCGTCATCCGCGGCGAAAGGCCCAGCGACGGTTCGTCGAGCAGCAGGAGACGCGGTCCGCTCATCAACGCGCGGCCCACGGCAACCATCTGCTGTTCGCCGCCGCTGAGCGACGCGGCTTTCCAGGCCTGCTTCGCCTCGAGCACCGGGAAAAGCTCGAAGACGAGCGCTTTCCTCTCGTCCCGCTCGCTGTCGCGCAGCCTGCCGGCATACGCTCCGAGACGCAGGTTTTGAGCAACGGTGAGCGCGCCGAAGATCTCGCGCCCTTCCGGCACGTGCGCCAGACCGAGCCGCACGATCCTCTCCGGGGCCTGCCCTCCGATCGACGACCCGTCGAACAGAATCTCGCCCTGCCGGACCGGAAGGAGCCCCGAGACGGTGCGCAACAGAGTGCTCTTGCCGGCGCCGTTCGCCCCGAGAATGCAGACGACCTCTCCCCGGTCCACGCGCAGGCTTACGTCGTGGAGGATGTTCATCGGTCCGTAACCGGACCGCAGGCCGCGGATTTCGAGCATCGATCGCTCAATTCGTCTCGTGCGGCGTTCCGAGGTAGGCCTCGATGACTTCCGGGTTGCTGCGCACTGCCTCGGGCGTGCCCTCGGCCAGCTTCCTGCCTTGCGCGAGCACGAGGATCTCGTCGCTGATGCTCATGATCAACTTCATGTCGTGCTCGATGAGAACGATCGTGACGCCTTCGTCGCGGATCTTGCGCAACACGCCGGCGAAGACGCCGACCTCGGCATCGTTCAGGCCCGATGCCGGCTCGTCCAGCAGCAGCAGCTTCGGCTCGAGCATCATCGCCCGGGCCAGCTCGACGTAGCGCTGCTGCCCGAAGGCGAGGCTTCGCGGTGCGCGGTCTTCGGTTCGTATCAGGCCGAAGAAGTCGAGCCACTCCCGCGCCTTCGCGCGCAGCCGTTCCTCCTGCCTGCCGCTGCGTCCGGCCAGCGTCGAGAGGATCGACGGGGCGAGGCGAAGGTGCGCGCCGAGCAGGACGTTGTCGAGCACGGTGGCATGGTTGTTGTTGAAGAGCCTTACCAGCTGGAAGGTTCTGGCCACTCCATGTCGAGGCACGTCGTATGCTGGCAACCGGTCCAGCCGGACTCCGTCCATCGTGATCGCGCCTCGATCGGCCCGCAGCGATCCGCCCACCAGATTGAGAAGCGTCGACTTGCCGGCGCCGTTCGGTCCGATGACGCCCTTGATGTGGCCCGACGAAACGGCGAAGTTCACGTCCTCGATCGCCGAGACGCCACCGAACGACTTCGACAGGCCGACCACCTCGAGCAGCGGCCGGGCCGGCCGGTTCGATTCGATCCTCGTCATCGCCCGATCGCCGCCTCGCCCAGCCGCGCTCTTCGCAGGCGCATCCGCTCGCCGACGCCTCTCACCAGGCCATACAGGCCGCCGGGGAAGAAGGCCAGCACGAGGATCAGCACGACGCCGGTTCCGAGCCGTTCATAGTCCTTGAAGTGATGAACGAACTCGGGAAGCACCTGCAGGGTGAAGGCGCCCAGCGCCGCGCCGTAGATCGTGCCGATCCCTCCGAGGTACGCCATCACGAGAATGTGGATCGACTGCGCAATCGTGAAGTCGTCGGGAGCGATGAAGCGCAGATGGTGCGCGAACAACGACCCGGCGAGCGCCGCCAGCGCACAGGCGAACACGAAAACGGACACCTTGTAGCGCGAGGCATCGACACCCAGCGCGGTCGCGGTCGCTTCGTCGGCATGAACGGCGATCAGCGCCCGGCCGTACGCCGATTCCAGCAGCGTGCGAGCGGCGACGACCACAAGAAACGCAGCCGCGAGCACGAGAAGGTAATAGTGCCGACCATCGCTGAACTCGAAACCGGCCAGCCGGAAGCGCGGAATTCCGCCGAAGCCCGCAGCCCCTCCCGTCCACTCGCGGACGCCGACGAGCAGCGTGAAGGTCACGGCGGTCAACCCGAGCGTCGCCATGGCCAGGTAATAGCCCTTCAGGCGAAGGACGGCGAGCCCGATCAGGTATGCCGCGAGGGCCGACAGGAACATGCCGGCCGCGATCGCCACGACGGGAGCGACCGCATAGCGGGCCGTGAGAATCGCGGAGCTGTAGGCACCGATCGCGAAGAAGGCGGCATGGCCGAGAGTGATCTGGCCTGCCACGCCGACGACCAGATCGACACTGGCCGCGAGAATGACGAACACCGCCACCGTCGTGAGGACTTCGGCGTAGTAGTTCGAGAGCTGCCCGAAGGCGAAAGGCGCCGCCGCGAGCAGCAGGTAGGCAACGACGTGGACCAGCGGTCGGATCGGCACTACATGCCCCCGCCTGCATCGTTGCCGAACAACCCGCCGGGCCTGACGAGCAGAAATCCGATCAGGAACAGGAAGACGATCGCGTCGGCGAACTCCGAGGAAACGAAACCGATTGCACAGGCTTCGAGAAGGCCGACGAGGAATCCGCCTGCCAGCGCTCCGGCGGTGCTGCTGAGTCCGCCCACGACCATTGCGACGAAGGCCTTCACCATCGGCATCGTGCCGGATGCGTAGGTGAGGAAGACGACCGGGGCGATCAGCATCCCGGCAAGGGCTCCGAGCGCCACGCCCGACGCCCATCCGAACTGCGTGAGCCGGGTGACGCTGATGCCGACCAGACGCGCGCCGGTCGGCGTCTCCGCCGCGGCGCGCATCGCCAGGCCAAGGGTCGTGCGTTCGAAGAAGGTTCGAAGAAGCACGAACACGACGACGGAAGCCCCGATGACGAGCAGGACCTGCGCCGAAAGGAAGGCGCCGAAGAACTCCCACGGCGGCGTCGCGACGAACGGCGCTACCACGTGCGCTTCCCTGCCCCAGACGGGCAATGCGATGCCTTGAAGGCTGATCGAAAGCGCGATCGTCATCACGATCACGGTTCCCACGCCTTCATGACGAACCGGCCGGATGACGATGCGCTCGGCGAAGACGCCGAGTACGCCCGCCAGCGCCAGCGTCGCGAGGAAAGCCGCCCACAGCGGCATCGCAGCCTCGTTGGTGAGGGCGGACAGCGTCAGGCCCCCGATGACGAAGAACTCGCCCTGCGCGAAGCAGACGATCCTCGAGACCTTGTAGACCATCACGAGGCTGACTGCGAGAAGCGCATAGACGGCGCCCATGCTCAGTCCGCCGAAGGCGATCTGAAGCAGGAGAGCTGCATCCGGCATCGTCGAGCTCCGCCGCGGTGACCCGTGCCTGGATCGCGACCGATGGAGGCGGCTACTTCACGAGCGCCCAGCCGGACGACGTGGGCCGCAACAGCACCAGATCGTCCGCCGACGTTCCGTGATGATCGGTCGCGCTCAGGCGGAACACCCCGCTGTAGCCGGGAAACTCGTGGATGCCCTCGATCGCCGCGCGCAGCTTCTCGCCTTCATCCGTCTTCGACCGCCGCAGGCCCTCGGCCACGAGCAGCACCGCGTCGGCGGCCAGTCCGGAGAAGTAATTGGCAGGCTCCTTGTATCGCTCGACATGACGGCGGTTGAACTCGGCGATCATCCTGGCGTTCGGCTCGCTGCCGTCCAGCGCATCCGGTGCGCCGAGGCGGCCCGAAGGAACGAGGATGTCGGCGTCCAGCGAAGAAATCATCTTCAGGAAGCCCGGCGTCGCGTTTCCGTGCGATACGAGAAGCGGGACGTCGAAGCGGATCTGCTTCATGTTCCGCGCGACCATCGCGGCCGCCTCGCCGGTCACGAACGAGAACAGGGCATCCGGCTTCTTCGCCCGCAGTTGAGCGAGTTGCGTCGTCAGGTCGGGCGACTGCGGATTGAAACGCTCGGTACCGACGAGCTCGATGCCGTGCTTCGCGGCCGCCTTCTCGGCCGATGCGATGCCGACGTCGCCCAGCGGGCCGATCGGCATCAGCATCGCGACACGTTTCAGACCCTTCTGCGAGAAGTACGCGAACGGGCGCTCGACCGCATAGTCCGTCTTGTGCGCGGTGTTGAACACGAACGGATCCCTAGCCGGATTCACCGTGTACCCGGAAGCGACGATGGTCGGCACTTTCTGCTCTCGCGCCACGGTGGCGAGCGCACCCGAGAGCGGCACCGATGCGGTTCCGATCAACGCGATCACTCGATCGCGGGAAATCAGACGTTGCGCGGCCCTGGCCGCCGCCTCGGGGCTGGATTGATCGTCGTAGACGACCAGCTCGAGCGGTCGGCCATCGACCCCGCCCTGCCCGTTGATCAGGTCCACCTGCAGCTGGGCTGCCTTCTGGTAGTACTCGCCCAGCCAGGCAAGGGATCCGCTGAGCGGAAACACGGCACCGATGCGATACGGATCCGCGGCGCGAGCCGTATGCGGCGCAGCGAAGAACCCCAGGCAAAGCAGCAGCGCCAACACGAAGCGAATTCTCATGTCCCCTCCGATCGACCATGCCGCGACGCAGGCGCGAACGAGCCTGGCCGAGAGCAACGTGGAAGGGGACACGATATCGACGCCGCCCGACTTTCGCTGTCCTCCGCGTTGAGGACAAGGCGCGCCCGGGTTCGGTTCTCCGCGCGGCCGCGCCGAATCCGGGCGCGGGCGAACCGCAGAGTCGCAGGCGATTACCGCAGCCTTCGGCGAGCCGATGGTGAACCGCAAGCCGGCCGCGGGGCAATCTCGTCTTGCGCGTCGTCCAGCACGAGGGCGAACAGCTGGTGCCTGTGCCGGATGCCCAGCCGTTCGAACGCCCGATCCCGGTAGGTCTTCACGGTGGTGGGCGACAGACCCAGGTCGGCAGCGATTCCGTCGTGCGTCCAGCCCTTCAGCAGCCGCTCGCAGACTTCGCGCTCGCGCGACGTCAGCGCCTGCATCACGTCTCGTCGCGGCGGACGGCCATGCGCCAGAGCGATGTGCCGATGGACGCAGGCCATCAGCGGCTGGCTCAGCCGCCCGATGGCATCGATTTCGCCGTCGCGAAACGGACGCTGCGACTCGTGTCGATACAGGTTCACGGCGAGCAGTCCGTCGTCGGCGTCACGCGTGACGATCGAGAGCCGCTCCTGCAATCCATTGCGGCTATAGATCTCCGCGCGATGCGGAAGCGGGATCTCCCTGGCGTGCCAGTGCATCAGAAGAAGCGCCTTCCGTTGCAACGGCTCGCGGACTGCGCAAAACGTTTCGTCACGACGATACAGGGACTCCCGGTATACGCGCCATGAACGGACAGTGCCGTCGTGAACCCGGAAGCTCCCCAGCGCATGCACCGAAGGGGGCGCGCAGTCCGAGAGTCGATAGATCGACCACCAGCAGAACGGCATCCAGAGATTCAGGAATGCAAGACCGTCCGGCCCGAACGACGGAGTCCCGATCGACGAGATGAGTCCGGCAAGCGCTTGTTGCGATGCTTCGTCGGAAACCGGCGCACGGTTCCCGGGACTGGGGATTTCGATCAACTGCATCGGTCTCCTCCGTATTCGCGAGTGTTCGGGTATCCCATGCGAGCGATTCTATTGATCCTGCGAATCGGCGAGAAAGTCCGGCGCGAGCCGCGCATCGGGGCGGACGGCGAAGCACGACGTGAGTCTGGTATCCGGGTTGCTGATGCTCCGGGCCGTTCGCGGCATCAAGGACTCGCCGCCCTATCTGCACGACGGACGCCTACCCACGCTGGCCGACACCGTCGAGTTCTTCAACCTCGTGCTCGGACTGAAGCTCAGCCAGCAGGAAAAGGACGCGCTGCGAAAGACAGCGTTCCCGCACCTGAAACAGCTTTCGTGGTCGAAATTGCAGCGTCTTGCAGCGAGCGCGGGGAGGCGGTGCTGCGTGGCCGGCGCATGGGTCCGCGACCCGACTGCCGGCCCGACTGTCGGGCCGGTGGCGGGTAACTGACGGGCTGCCGGCGTGGAAAGCCTGCGACCGCCGCGTCACGCTGTAGCCTGTCGACTGAAACGAGACGGAGCCCGATTCGATGCTGGTTCACAAGCTCAGGCTGCAACGCGGATGGTCGCAGGAGCAGCTCGCATCGCTCTCGGGGCTCAGTGTTCGCACGATCCAGCGCATCGAGTCGGGACAGAGCGCCAGCGCCGAGTCGCTGAAGGCGCTCGCCGCCGTCTTCGAAGTCGACTTCCAGTCCCTGCAAACCCTGCAAACGGAGGCCGACATGCCCGGCAAGACATCGCCCGTCCCGCAACGATCCGAACCGTCGATGGCGGCGGAGGAAGCGTTGGCGCTCGAACAGGTGCGCCGCATCAGGGGCTTCTATGTCCATCTGATGCAATACGCGCTGGTCGTCGCCGGTCTCGCGCTGGTGAACTACTTTTTCGCGCCGCGCTTCCCCTGGGTACTGTTCGTCGCGCTCGGCTGGGGACTGGGCATTCTCCTTCACGGCCTGCGCGCGTTCGGGCTGCCGATCCTGGGGCCCGAATGGGAGCGGCGGCAGGTCGAGAAGCGACTGGGCCGGCCGCTGTAGGCACGGCGGTCCGGGCAGGGAGGCCGGCGTCGGCAACGCTTCTGCGCGCCGGCGCCGCAGCTCCGCTCAGAACGGAATGTCGTCGTCCATGTCGTCGAAGTCGTGCGCCGGCTTGCGCGCCGCCGGCGCTGCACCGCTCCCCGCACCCGCTCCCGCGCCGCTCGGCGCGCGCGCCGCCATCGGCTCGCGCTCGCGCGCATAGCCGCCGTCGTCGGACGGAGCCGAGCCCCCGCCGTCGCGCGAACCGAGCAGCTGCATCGACTCCGCGATGATCTCGGTGGTGTAGCGGTCGTGGCCTTCCTTGTCCTGCCACTTGCGCGTCTTGAGCCGCCCCTCGACGTAGACCGAGCGCCCCTTCTTCAGGTATTCGCCGGCAATCTCGGCGAGCCGGTCGTAGAAGACCACGCTGTGCCACTCGGTTTCCTCGCGCTTCTCGCCCGAGGCCTTGTCCTTCCAGTTGCGCGTGGTGGCGATGCGCACGTTGCAGATCGCGCTGCCGCTGGGCGCGAAGCGCGTTTCGGGATCGCGGCCGAGATTGCCGACG
>JAJPEN010000002.1 GCA_021166835.1 Burkholderiaceae bacterium
GGCGGTGACGAAGATGTCGGCCTTGTCGGCGGCGTATTCCATCGTGACGACGCGATAGCCCTCCATCGCCGCCTGCAATGCGCAGATCGGGTCGATCTCGGTGATCCATACCTGCGCCGACAGCGCGCGCAGCGCCTGCGCGGAGCCCTTGCCGACATCGCCGTAGCCGGCGACGACGGCGATCTTGCCGGCGACCATCACGTCGGTGGCGCGCTTGATGCCGTCGACCAGCGACTCGCGGCAGCCGTACAGGTTGTCGAACTTGCTCTTGGTGACCGAGTCGTTGACGTTGATCGCGCGGAACGCGAGTTCGCCGCGCGCCGACATCTGGTACAGGCGGTGCACGCCGGTGGTCGTCTCCTCGGTGACACCGACGATCGACTCGCGCTGGCGCTCGTACCACTGCGGGTCCTTGTCGAGCTGGCGGCGGATCGCGGCGAACAGCGCGCGCTCCTCGTCGCTCTTCGGGTTCGCCAGCAGCGAACGATCCTTCGCCGCCTGCGCGCCGAGGTGGACGAGCAGCGTCGCGTCGCCGCCGTCGTCGAGGATCATGTTCGACGTGCCGCCGCCGGGCCAGTCGAAGATGCGGTGCGTGTAGTCCCAGTATTCGTCGAGCGACTCGCCTTTCACCGCGAACACCGGCACGCCGGCGGCGGCGATCGCGGCCGCCGCGTGGTCCTGCGTGGAGAAGATGTTGCACGAGGCCCAGCGAACCTTTGCGCCGAGCGCGACCAGCGTCTCGATCAGCACCGCGGTCTGGATCGTCATGTGCAGCGAGCCCGAGATGCGCGCGCCCGCGAGCGGCTGCGCAGCGGCGTATTCCTCGCGGATCGCCATCAGGCCCGGCATCTCGGTTTCCGCGATGCGGATCTCCTTGCGCCCCCAGTCGGCGAGCGCGGGATCGGCAATGCGGAAATCGGCGACGGCTTCGGGTTTCGGTACGGCGGACATCGTCACTCCTCGAAATTCGTAAGGGTGCCGACGCGACAGAAGCGGGGGAGAGGATCGCGCGAAACGCGACCGGGGTGCGCCCGTCTGCCGTGACGGATCACGGTTCGACGAGCGCCGTTGAATCGGTTCCCGAGCCTGGCGGCCGCCGAAGGACGGGCCGTTGCAGCGCTCCTCGGGATCGCGCAGATTATAGCGAGCGCACGCCCGTCCGACCGTAGTAGTCGGGCAAGCGCAGCCCGTAGGCGCCGGCCGGCAATCCGCGCGCGATCCGGACCTGCGCGCCGCTGTAGACCTCGTCGGGCTCCTGGCGGCCGGTTCGGTCGCGCACCACGCGCAGCGGTCCCTTGTCGGCGCCCGTGAGCACCACGAGCTTGGGCAGCACGCGCTCGTCGCGCGGACGATCGACCACCGCCGCCACTTCTCCTGCGCGCAGTTCGACGAGGGTGCCGACCGGGAACACGCCGATCGACAGCACGAAATGCTCCACCAGGTCGCGGCAGAACAGCGATTTCGCCCATTCGTTGAGCGCCGAGAGCGCATCCTCGGCGGACAGCGGATTGGCGTAGGCACGCAGCGCGGTGAGACCGCTGAACGTATCGACGATCGCTGCCATCCGTCCGAGCAGCCCGATGTCGTTGCCCCGCAGGCGGCGCGGATAGCCGGAGCCGTCGAGCCGCTCGTGGTGTTCGCCGATGGCGCGCAGGACCTCCGGTTCGAGCGCCCCGGTGCGCTCGAGCAGGTCGCGGCCGATGGCCACGTGCTGTTGCATCAGGGCGTAGTCGTGCGTAGCAAGCATGCCCGGGTGCTCGAGCAGTTCGCGCGGCAGCAGCGCCTTGCCCAGATCGAGCAGCAGCCCGATCAGCGTTAGCTCACGCAGCGACTGCGCCGGCATGCCGAGCGACCGGCCGAACACGGCGAGGTTCAGCGCGACCGCGGTGGCGCCGTTCGGGCGTGCGGCGTTCTGCACGTAGACCGCCTCGGCCCAGCGCATCGCTTCGGGCGCGTGCTGCACGGTGCAGACGAAGTTGTCGATCACCGGCTCGAGCGAGTCGAGGGCAGGCGTGCTCCCCTGGCGCACCTGCGCAACGAGCGCGTCGGCTGCGCCGACCAGCCGCGAGTGCACGATGCGGGCCTGCGCAAAACTCTCGCGGATCGGTGCCGACGCCGCGGGCTCGACGGCGCCGATGCTCTCGCCGTAGCGAGCGCGCAACTCTGCGAGCGCGCAGGGGCGCTCGCGCTCGTGCGCGCTTCCCGGTTCGGCGAAGAACCAGTTGCGCAATCGTCCGATGGCGCTGCTGCGCTCGCGAAGCGGTTGGCCTTCGCTGGTTCGCAACAGTGCACGCAAGCGGATCCGTGCCGCTTCGCTCGGATGAACGTCGTCGCGCCGTTCGGCGGGCTTGGCAAGCAATGTGGCGTGTCGGCTCGCATCGCGGCCAGTGCCGCGCGCAGCTGCGTCGCCCGCGTCGTCGACCGCGGCCGGACCGGGGGCCGGCGCCTCGAATCCGCCGAGTGGTTCGCCCATCAGCGACAGCGTCTGCGGGCTCGACAGCACCGCCGCCGCGCGTATCGCGTCGCGCATCTCGGGGGCCGAGCGGGATGGGTCGACGCGCACCTGCCGGCAATGCGCCCGAATCGCGGCCAGCTCGTCGTCGCCCTCCACCAGCAGGCCTCCCTGCGGCAGCGGCGTGTCGCTCCACGGGCGATCCAGTTCGGCGACGAACATGCCGGCGAGCACGCGTCTCGCCTCGATGCGCGGCAGCTCGGTCTCGTCATCGCCATCGAACGACGCCGGGTAGACGATTTCCTCGAGATCGGCAACGAAGGTCGTGGACATGGGTGCGCGGGAACCGGTGAAGATCGCCCGAGCTTAGCGGCGGCGGGCGGTCTCGACCACCGAGATGAGCGCCGGAGCAACGGCGCTTTTCGTCCGGACCGACGGAAGGTCGGAACGCGTCCGTCGATGGATGGCCGCGCGCTACACTCGCGCCGATGACGAGACTGTCCGACCTGCGCAAGAGCTACGAGCGGGGCGAACTCGACGAGGACCACGCCTGCCGAGATCCCTTCGAGCAGTTCCGGCAATGGCTCGGTCAGGCGGTCGGCGCGAACGTGCCCGAGCCGAATGCGATGACGGTCGCCACCGTCGGCGATTCGGGCCGTCCGTCGACGCGCGTCGTGCTGATCAAGGACTTCGACGAACGCGGCATCGTCTGGTACACCAATTATGAAAGTCGCAAGGGTCGCGAGCTTGCCGCCCATCCATATGCGGCGCTGCAGTTCCACTGGGTCGAACTCGAGCGCGTCGTGCGGATCGAGGGACATGTGTCGCGGGTCGACGCGGCCGACTCGGACGCTTATTACGCGTCGCGGCCGCTGGCCTCGCGTATCGGCGCCTGGGCTTCGGAGCAGAGCCGTCCGCTCGCCTCACGCGCGGCGCTGGTCGCGCGCGCGGCCGAGTTCGGCCTGAAGTTCGGCCTGCACCCGCCGCGGCCGCCGCACTGGGGCGGCTTCCGGCTCGCGCCCGATTACTGGGAGTTCTGGCAGGGACGACCGTCGCGCCTGCATGACCGGCTCTCGTACCGTCGCATGCCCGAGGGCGGGTGGGGCATGCAGCGGTTGGCGCCGTGACTCTGAGGAGGGGGAAGGGGGAAGGGGGAAAAGGGAAAAAACCGGGAAAAAACCGGGGTCAGACCACGGTTCTGTCCAACAGAACCGTGGTCTGACCCCGGTTTTTTCCCCCGCGTAGTGCTAATGCATCTTCCGCCCCAGCACAGCGAGCAACGCCGCCGCGGGCAGGCGGCAGGCGGAGTTGCCGGCGCGGGCGACGACCTCGCGTAGGCGCGGGGCGTAGGCGATCAGCGCTTCCAGCGTGCCCTCGTCGTCGCGCAGCAGGGCCTGGGCGAGCGCGGCGACCCAGGTGTCGGCTTCGGACCCGTCGCGGCTGCTGCAATCGCAGCGCTCGCCCGCTTCGAGCCGGACGGCGAGCGCGACCAGGCGCAGTCGGGTGGCGATCGGAAGCTCGGTTTCGTCGGCCAGCGCGTCGCTCAGGCGTGCGGCGAGCCCCGGGCGAGCGCGCGGACATTCGATCAGGCGGGCGACCTCGTGCAGTGCGGGCGACATGGGCTCATTGGAGCAGAGCCGGCAGCGCGCCGGCTTGATCGACGTCACGATCGGGGCGGTGTCGCGCACGCCGGTGCCGCCGCCCGTCGGGCAGCGCACGCCGGCGGCGCGCCTGCCTCAGACGCCGGCTTCGGCGCGCAGCGCCTCGGCCTTGTCGGTGCGCTCCCAGGAGAACTCGGGCTCGTCGCGGCCGAAGTGACCATAGGCGGCCGTTTTCCGGTACACCGGGCGCAGCAGGTCGAGCATCTGGACGATGCCGCGCGGGCGCAGGTCGAAATGACGCGCGACGAGTTCGGACAGCCGCTCGTCGGACACCGCTCCGGTTCCCTGCGTGGTGACCATGATCGACGTCGGCTTCGCGATGCCGATCGCGTAGGACAGTTGCACGAGGCACCGCCGCGCCAGCCCGGCGGCGACGATGTTCTTCGCGACGTAGCGAGCGGCGTACGCCGCCGAGCGGTCGACCTTCGACGGGTCCTTGCCGGAAAACGCGCCGCCGCCGTGCGGCGCCGAGCCACCGTAGGTGTCGACGATGATCTTGCGTCCGGTGAGCCCGCAGTCGCCCTGCGGTCCGCCGACGACGAAGCGGCCGGTGGGGTTCACCAAGTAGCGCACTTCGTTGCGACGCATCGATTCCGGGATCACCGGCTTGATCAGCTCCTCGATCACCGCTTCGCGGATCAGCGCCTGGCTGATGTCGGGCGAGTGCTGCGTGGAGATGACGACGGTGTCGGCCGACTGCGGACGGCCGTCGGCATAGCGCAGCGTGACCTGCGACTTGGCATCCGGGCGCAGCCATCCGAGCTTGCCGCTCTTGCGCAGCTGCGACTGCCGTTCGACGAGCCGGTGCGCGTAATAGATGGCCGCCGGCATGTATTCGGGAGTTTCGTCGCAGGCGTAGCCGAACATCAGTCCCTGGTCGCCGGCGCCCTGGTCGAGGTTGTCGTCGCCGGCGTGGTCGTCGCCCTGCGCGATGTCGGGCGACTGCTTGTCGTAGGCCACCATCACGCCGCAGCCGCGGTAGTCGATGCCGAACTCGGTGTTGTCGTAGCCGATCGACTTCAGCGTGTCGCGCGCGACCTGGATGTAGTCGATGTTGGCCGTCGACGTGATTTCGCCGGCGAGCACGACCAGACCGGTGGTGCACAGCGTTTCGGCGGCAACGCGCGACAGGCGGTCCTGCTCGAGCAGGGCGTCGAGGATGGCGTCGGAGATCTGGTCGGCAACCTTGTCGGGGTGGCCTTCGGAGACCGATTCCGAGGTGAACAGATATTCGCTGGTCAAGGCTTCTCTCCTGTCGGCGCGCTGCCGACCCTTCGAGAAGCAGCGACGCTTTAGCGGATTTGTTGGCCGGCGCCCGATGCGCCGTCCGTCGCCCCGCAAGTTGTCGTTAACTCGGCGACGCTCCGATTATAGGGTAGGCTCGCGCCTCGCCGACGGCCCCAGGCCCTGATCCATGACGACATTGCCGATGCCCTCCGGCGCCCACCGCGGCGGCGTCGCGCTGTTCGTGCTGCGCGGCATCGGTCGCTTGCCGCTGCGCGCGTCGCGCGCGCTGGGCGCGCTGCTCGGCTGGATCGCATATGCAGCGTCGTCCGGCTACCGGCGCAAGATCCGCTCGAATCTTCGAAGAGCCGGCCTCGATTCGCCGGTCATGCGCTGGCGGGTCGCAGGCGAGTCGGGTCGCACGATGGGCGAACTGCCCTGGGTGTGGACGCGCCCGCTGGCGCAGGTCGCGGCGCGCGTCGATTGCCGTCCCGACGACGTCCGGGTGCTCGACGACGCCGAACGCGCCGGACGCGGCGTGCTGTTCGTCACCCCGCACCTGGGTGCCTTCGACGTCGCCGCCCGCTGGTACGCGACGCGCGCTCCGATCACTGTCTTGTTCAAGCCGCCGCACAAGACCTGGCTGCGCCCGCTGGTCGCCTTCGCGCGCGATCGCGACGCGATGCGGGCCGTGCCGCCGACGCTCGGCGGCCTGCGCGCGCTGCTGCGGGCGCTGCAAGCGAGGCAGGCGGTCGGCCTTCTGCCCGACCAGGTGCCCAGCGCAGGCGAGGGTCGCTGGGCGCCGTTCTTCGGCGAGCCCGCCTACACGATGACTCTGCCCGAGCGGCTCGTGCAGCAGACCGGTGCACGCGTCGTCGTCGCCGTCTGCGAGCGCGTCGCGCGTCCGACCGGATGGCGGCTGCGCCTCGAGGCGATGCGTGAAGCGCCGAGTGCCGAGGCGTTGAACGCCCGCCTGCAGCAGTCGATCCTGCGCCGTCCCGAGCAGTACCTGTGGGGGTACAACCGCTATCGCAGGCCACCGGGGGCAGCTCAGCGCGACGAGGCCGGCGCGACGTCCGTTGGTGGAAGCAACGGTGCTGGTTGACGCGCTTACGTACCTGGCGCTGGCGCTGCTGCGCGCGGTCTCGAAGTTGCCGTATCCGGCACTGCGCGGGCTCGGCCGCGTCGGCGGCGCCGTCGCCTGGCGCGTCGCGCGCGATCGGCGCCGCGTCACGCTGCGCAACCTGGAGCTGTGCTTTCCGCAATGGAGCCGTGCGCGGCGCGAAGCGGTCGCCCGCGCACACTTTCGCTACTTCGTGCGCAGCCTTCTCGATCGATTCATCCTCTGGTACGCACCCGTGTCCCGTGTACGCGCGCTGTGCCGCCTGGAAGGCGCCGAGCACTACGAAAAGCATCGCGGTCATCCGGTGATCCTGCTCGCGCCGCACTTCGCCGGCTGCGACGCGGGCGGTGCGCGCATGTTCTTCGAGACGCCGATCGTCTCGATGTACGCCAGGCAGAAGAACCGGGTGTTCGATGCGGCAATGAGGCGCGGACGCACGCGCCTGCCCGGCGCCTCGATGGTCCTGCGCACCGACGGTCTGCGCGCGGCGGTGCGCGCGCTGCGCGCGGGCACGCCGTTCTATTTCCTTCCCGACATGGACCTGGGCGCGCGCGAAGCGCTCTTCGTGCCCTTCTTCGGCGTGCCGGCAGCCACCGTCACGTCGGTCGCGCGCCTGGCGCGGCTCACCGGCGCGGTCGTCGTTCCGTGCGTGACGCGGATGACCGACGACGGATACCTCGTTCAGTTGCATCCTGCGTGGGAGTCGTTTCCCGGCGACGACCTGTACGAAGCCACGCGCCGGATGAACGCATTCATCGAGCAGCGTGTGCTGGAGATGCCGGCGCAGTACCTGTGGAGCCATCGCCGCTTCAAGACGCGGCCGCCCGGCGAGCCGAGCCTGTACGACGGCGTCGATCGGCGATAATCGGCCGATGGTCAGCACCACGCTTCGCTTCACGAAGATGCACGGCGCCGGCAACGACTTCGTCGTCGTCGACGGCGTTCGCCAATCGGTGCGCTTCGCACGCGAGCAATGGCGCCGCCTCGCCGATCGACATCTGGGCGTCGGCGCCGACCAGATCCTGCTCGTCGAGCCCTCGCCCGGGGCGGGAATCGATTTCCGCTACCGGATCTTCAATGCGGACGGCGACGAGGTCGAGCAGTGCGGCAACGGAGCGCGCTGCTTCGCGCGCTTCGTGCTCGAGCACGGCCTCACCGACCGGCGTGCGATCCGCGTACAGACGCTCGGCGGCATCATCGAGCCGACGATCGAAGACGACGGACGCGTGCGCGTGGACATGGGCGTGCCCGCCTTCGGCGCGCAGTCCGTCGGCTTCGATGCAACGGGGCTGTCGTCGCGCACGATCGGCGAGGACACCGTCTGGATCCTCGACGAAGTCGAAGCGGGCGCACCGGTGTCGCTCGTCTCGATCGGCAATCCACACGCGGTGCAGTTCGTCGACGATGTCGATCGCGCACCGGTGAACGACGAAGGCGCGCGCCTGGGCGCCTCGCCGCGCTTCGTGCGCGGCGTCAACGCAGGCTATGCGCAGGTGGTGTCGCCGCACGAACTGCGGTTGCGCGTCTTCGAGCGAGGCGCCGGCGAGACGCTCGCCTGCGGCACCGGAGCCTGCGCGGCGGCGCTGGCGGCGATACGCCAGCGGCGCGCCCGCTCGCCGGTGGATGTACGAACGCGCGGCGGCCGCCTGCGCATCGACTGGGACGGAACCCGCGTTGCCCTGACGGGCCCTGCGCGCACGGTCTACGAAGGCGAGATCGACTGCGCGACGCTCTTCGACACGGACTGCGAATGACCCGAAATACCTGCGACGCCGACGACGTCGCGAACTACCTGCACGAGAACCCCGACTTCTTCGAATCGCACGTCGAGCTGCTCGCGTCGATCACCGTGCCGCATCCGCACGGCGGGCGGGCGATTTCGCTGCACGAACGCCAGCTCGAAGTGCTGCGCGAGAAGTTGCGCGCGCACGAGATGAAGCTCGCCGAGCTCGTTCGCATCGGCCAGGAGAACGACGCGATCGCCGAGAAGCTGCATCGCTGGACCCGGCAACTGCTGCTCGCGACCGAGCCGCAGCGGCTGCCCGAGATTGTCGTCGACGGACTGTGCACCATCTTCTCGGTGCCGCAGGTGGCGATGCGGCTGTGGGGGCTGCGCGACGACTTCGTCGGACTGGAATGGGCGCAGCCGGTGGCGGTCGACGCGATCACGCTCGCCAACAGCATGAAGCAGCCGTTCTGCGGGCCGAACTCCGATTTCCACGCGGCCACCTGGCTGCCCGACGGCGGCGCTTCGACGCATTCGATCGCCTTGCTGCCGCTGCGCAAGGGCGTCGATCCGAAGGCTTTCGGACTGGTCGTGCTCGGCTCGTCCGACCCCGAGCGATTCCGCTCCGGCATGGGAACGGCGTTCCTCGAGCGAATCGCCGGGACGGCCGGCGCGGCGCTGTCCCGCCTCGCCGAATAGCATCGCGATGACCACGCCGGCAATCCAGCGCTATCTCGCGCTGCTCGCCGGCGAGCGCGGCTTCTCGCCGCGCACGATCGCCAGCTACGGCATCGATTTCGGCGCACTGGCAGCGCTCGTGCGCGGCGGCGGCGATACCGGCGACGAGCCCGACTGGGCCGCGGTGGAACAACAGCATCTTCGCCGGTGGGTGGCTGCAAGCGCGCGCGAGGGCGCGTCGGCGCGCACGATCGCGCGGCGGCTGTCGGCATGGCGCGGCTTCTTCGACTGGCTCGCCGCGCAAGGGCTGGTGCCGGCGAATCCGGCGCGCGGACTGCGTGCGCCGCGCGCGCCACGTCGGCTGCCGAAGGCGCTCGCCCCGGACCTCGCGGTGCAGCTCGTCCAGCCGCAGGCATCGGCCGACGGCGACGACGATTTCTCCACGGCACGCGACGACGCGATCGCCGAGCTCTTCTATTCGTCGGGGTTGCGCCTGTCGGAGCTCGTTTCGCTCGACGTGCGCCATTTCGCCGAACCGCCGGCGTCGATCGGCTGGATCGATCTCGAAGAAGCCGAGGCGACGGTCCTCGGCAAGGGCGGGCGCCGGCGAACGGTGCCGGTCGGCAGCGCCGCGCGCGAGGCGCTCGCGCGCTGGCTCGCGCGGCGCACCCAGTGGCGTTCGCTGCATCCGGGTTGCGACGAGCGTGCGCTGTTCCTCGGCGCTCGCGGCGCGCGCATCTCTCCTCGCACCGTGCAGCTGCGGCTGAAGCGACGCGCACTGCTGCGGGGAATCCCGGCCAACGTGCATCCGCACGTATTGCGCCACTCGTTCGCCAGCCACCTGCTGCAATCGAGCGGCGACCTGCGCGCGGTGCAGGAACTGCTCGGACACGCGAGCATCTCCACCACGCAGATCTACACGTCGCTCGACTTCCAGCGGCTTGCTGCGGTCTACGACGCCGCTCACCCGCGCGCGCGCCGCCGCAGCTGATCCCTGCGCCGGGCGCGATTTCCGCGCGTTGCGAGGGTATCGCTTGCGCGGCCGGGATCGGCTGTACACTTCGCCCTCCCCGGTGCGCGGCGCCCCATCCCTCCTGCCGCGAAACGGTAGACGAAGGAGTAGCGGTCGATGGCGAACAGGCAGGTCCCGGTGACGATCCTCACGGGATTTCTCGGCAGCGGGAAGACCACGTTGCTGAACCGGATCCTGAAGGAGCAGCACGGCCACCGGATCGCGGTCATCGAGAACGAGTTCGGCGAGGAGGGCGTCGACAACGACCTGCTGCTGCAGGAGCGCGACGAGCAGATCGTCGAGATGAACAACGGCTGCATCTGCTGCACGGTGCGCGGCGATCTCGTTCGCATCCTCGGCGACCTGCACCGTCGGCGCGACGCCGGCGAGCTGGCCTTCGATCGCGTCGTCGTCGAAACCACCGGAATGGCAGACCCCGGTCCGGTGGCGCAGACCTTCTTCGTCGAAGACGACGTCGCCGATCATTACCTGCTCGACGCGGTCATCACCGTCGTCGATGCACATCACGGCGAGCGCCAGCTCGACGAGCACCGCGAAGCGCAGGAGCAGGTCGGATTCGCCGATCGCATCCTGCTGTCGAAGACCGACCTCGTCGACGAGGCGACGCGCGAGCGGCTCACCGCGCGGCTGCGTCGCATGAATCCGCGGGCTCCGGTGCGCCCGGTGCATTTCGGCGACGCGCCGATCGACCAGATCCTCGACATCCGCGGCTTCAACCTCAACGCCGTGCTCGAAGTCGATCCGGCGTTCCTCGAGAACGACGATCACGAACACGACGATGCGGTGTCGTCCTTCGTGTTCCGCTCGGCGAAGGCCTTCGATCCGGTGAAGCTCGAGGATTTTCTCTCGGGCGTCATCCAGGTTTACGGTCCCGACCTCTTGCGGTATAAAGGCGTCCTTTTCATGAAGGGCTCGGATCGCCAGACGGTGTTCCAGGGCGTGCACATGATGATGGGCGCCGACGCGGGGCGGCGTTGGCAGCCGGGCGAGAAGCGCGGCAGCCGGATGGTTTTCATCGGCCGGAACCTGCCGCAGGACACCATCGTGAAAGGCCTCGAGCAATGTCTGGCATGATCCCCCGCGGCTCCGTTCCCGGAGCCGGCTCCTACGGCTCGCAGCATCGCGCGGGAGCGCGACGCGAGTTCGCGCCGGGTTTCCGCATCCCGGTTTCCTGAAGCAACCAAGGCGCTCGGCGTGGCGCAGGCAGAGACATCATGGCAGCGACCAGGGAAAAGAGAATTCCGACCGAGGCAGAACTGCTGAAGATGCCCGAGTCCGACTACATGAACGATGCGCAACTGGCCTTCTTTCGCGACCGGCTGCAGCAGATCGAACGCGACATCCTCGCCAACGCGGACGAAACCACCGAGAACCTGCGCGAGACGGTCGTCGTACCCGATCCGGCCGACCGCGCGACGATCGAGGAAGAGCACGCGCTCGAACTGCGCACGCGCGATCGCGAGCGCAAGCTGCTGAAGAAGGTGCAGCAGGCGCTGGCGCGCATCGACAGCGGCGACTACGGCTACTGCGAGGAAACCGGCGAGCCGATCGGCATCCCGCGCCTGCTCGCCCGTCCGACCGCCACCTTGTCGCTCGAGGCCCAGGAGCGCCGCGAACTGCGCCAGAAGCTGTACGGCGACTGAAGAAGCTGATCGCTGCCGCGCGCTGCGGGGCAGTCGACGCTGCGGCCGGCCGCGGGCCGACCGCAGGCCTGCGGCCCCCGACGCGCGGCCGTCGCGCCGCGCTTGCGGCGCGAACCCGGTGCTATGCTGGATCGGCATTCCGGCGCCCTCTACGGCGCCGGTTCTCTGCTCCCGCATCGGAAGGCGCCGTGGTCTTTTCCCTTTTTGCTCGAAAAGACAAGTTCGACTCGAGGAAGAACGCGCCTGCCGGCCCGCGCGGCACTCCCGCGTCGTCCACGCCTGCCGCGCAGCGCGAGGCGGCGCGTCGAACGAAGGAGAAGATCGACCGGATCGAGTCGGAGATGATCGCCGCCGAGGCGGTCGCGCGCGCCGGCCAGTCGTCGCTGCCGACCAAGCCGGCCGGTACCGGCGGCGCGATCGAGACGAAGGCGGCCGCGACAGTGGAAGGCGGCACCTCGCTCGTGCTCGGCGACGTCGCCGGCGCGATGGCGATCGACGTCACCGGTCCGGCCTTGCCGCCGATCCTCGAGGAGGCGGCGATCCTGTACTCGAACGGGCAGTCGCAACCGGCCGCGCTGGTCCTGCGCCAGGCGCTGGACGATCCGGAACTTGCCGGATTCCAGCCGCTCGCGTGGCTGATGCTGCTCGACCTGCATCAGTGCGTCGGCGATCGCGCCGGTTTCGATGCGCTCGCGCTGCGGTACGCGGCGCAATTCGAATCGTCTCCGCCCGGATGGAGCGATGCGCTGTCGGCCGCGCAGGCAGCCGCCGTCTCGACACCCAGGGCGGCCACCGCGTCTTCGGCCCGGACACTGTTGCTGTCGGGCGCGATCGACGCGTCGATCGCCGAACGTGCGCGCACGTTCGGCGAGCAGGGAGAGGGCGAGGCATCGCTCGATTGCTCGCAGGCCACCTCGTTGGACGCACTCGGCGCGCAGGCGTTGCTCGGCTTGCTCGGTCGCTTCGAGCGGGCGGGAACCGGATTGTCCATCGTCGGCGCCGAGCGGATGCTTGCACTGGCGCGCGCAGCGATCGAACCCGGTCGGCGCGACCCGTCGGAAGCATGCTGGATGCTCGCGCTGCAGGCCTTGCGTCTGCTCGGGCGGCAGCAGGACTTCGATGACCTGGGCATCGAGTATTGCGTCACTTACGAGGTATCCCCGCCTTCGTGGGAGCCGCCCGCGGGTGCGTTCCGCGTGCTCTGCGCGCAGGAGCCGCCCGTGGAGCCGGCGTCGCCGGCCGGCGGCGCAGTTGCCTCGGCGCCGCCGACTGCCGCGCCGGCCGCGCGCGCGCCGGCTGCGGCAACCGGCGCCTTCGTCCTGCAGGGCGACGTACTCGGACGCATGCAGGACGAACTGCACGCGCTGCGCAGCTTCGCTGCGGGGCGCGGCGATGTCGTCGTCGATTGCCGCTCGCTGCGCCGGATGGAGTTCGTTGCTGCCGGCGACCTGCTCAACGAGGTGGCCACGATGCGCTCGGCCGGTCACCAGGTGCTCTTCGTCGAGCCGAACTACCTCGTCTATGCATTGATGCTCGTCATGGGCATCCACGACCTGGCCGAGATCCGGCGCCGCCGCGTCTGAAGCGGCCCCCGGCCGCGCCTGGCGTTTCGGCGACCGCCGTCGCGACCTCGCAGCGGACGCGGCCCTACACTCTCGGGTCTTGTGGCGGCCGGAATCGGCCTCATATCGATCCGCATGGAACAGTTCCACGGTACGACGATCGTTTCCGTACGGCGCGGTTCGCAGGTCGCGCTGGGCGGCGACGGACAGGTCACCCTCGGTTCGGTGATCATCAAGGCCGGCGCGCGCAAGGTGCGCCGGCTGCACGACGGCCGCGTGCTCGCCGGCTTCGCCGGCGGCACGGCGGATGCGTTCACGCTGTTCGAGCGCTTCGAGGCGAAACTCGAGAAGCATTCGGGCCACCTCGTGCGCGCGGCGGTCGAGCTCGCGAAGGACTGGCGCACCGACCGCATGCTGCGCAGGCTCGAGGCGATGCTCGCCGTGGCCGACCGCGAGGCCTCGCTGATCCTCACCGGCAACGGCGACGTGCTCGAGCCCGAACGTGGCCTGATCGCGATCGGCAGCGGCGGCCCCTACGCGCAGTCCGCCGCGCTCGCGCTGCTCGACAACACCGAGCACGACGCCGAAACGATCGTGCGCAAGTCGCTTGCCATCGCCGCGGAGCTTTGCATCTACACCAACCAGCAGCACACCGTCGAGACGCTCGGCTGATCCGGCCGAACGCCTCGCGCGAGACACGATGACCCAGATGACCCCGTCGGAGATCGTCTCCGAGCTCGACAAGCACATCGTCGGCCAGGACGCGGCCAAGCGCGCGGTGGCGATCGCGTTGCGCAACCGCTGGCGGCGCCAGCAGGTGGCCGAGCCGCTGCGCCAGGAGATCACGCCGAAGAACATCCTGATGATCGGCCCCACCGGCGTCGGCAAGACCGAAATCGCGCGACGGCTCGCGCGCCTGGCCAACGCGCCGTTCATCAAGGTCGAGGCGACCAAGTTCACCGAAGTGGGCTACGTGGGGCGCGACGTCGACACGATCATCCGCGACCTCGCCGAAATCGCCGTCAAGCAGACGCGCGAGCAGGAAACCGCGAAGTTCCGCCAGCGCGCCCTCGACGCCGCCGAAGATCGCGTGCTCGATACGCTGCTCCCGCCGCCGCGCAACGTGGGCTTCACCAGCGAGTCGGGCGAGTCGGCCGATTCGGCCACGCGGCAGAAGTTCCGCAAGAAGCTGCGCGAGGGCGATCTCGACGACAAGGAGATCGAGATCGAACTCGCCGCACCGCTGCCGACGATGGAACTGATGAGTCCGGCCGGCATGGAGGAGATGACGCAGCAGCTGCAGTCCTTGTTCTCGAGCCTGCCGGGCCGGCGCAAGCCGCGCAAGCTGCGCATCCGCGACGCGATGAAGCTGCTGGCCGACGAGGAGGCCGCCAAGCTGGTGGACGACGATGCGATCAAGTCGCAGGCGATTGCCAACGTCGAGCAGAACGGCATCGTCTTCATCGACGAAATCGACAAGGTCGCCACGCGCGGCGAGATGCACGGCGCCGACGTCTCGCGCCAGGGCGTGCAGCGCGATCTGCTGCCGCTGGTCGAGGGTACCGCGGTGAACACGCGCTACGGCGTCGTGCGCACCGACCACATCCTGTTCATCGCCTCCGGCGCGTTCCACCTGTCGCGTCCGTCCGACCTGGTTCCCGAACTGCAGGGCCGGCTGCCGATCCGCGTCGAGCTCGCGTCGTTGTCGGCCGACGACTTCGTTCGCATCCTCGTCGACACCGATGCGAGCCTCACCAAGCAGTACGAGGCGCTGCTCGCCACCGAAGGCGTGCAACTGCGCTTCGAAGGCGACGGCGTGCGGCGCCTGGCCGAGATCGCGTCGTCGGTGAACGAGAAGACCGAGAACATCGGGGCGCGCAGACTCTCCACCGTGATGGAGAAGCTGCTCGAGGAGGTCTCGTTCGAGGCAACGAAGCGCGGCGGCGAATCGGTCACGATCGACGCGGCCTTCGTCGACGAGCGGCTCGGCACGCTGGCGAAGAGCGAGGATCTCGCGCGCTACATCCTGTAGCAGCTACTCGAACTCCTCGGTGTCGATGTCCCTCTGGCGTTCCGGCGCGTAGCGCGGTCCGGAGACGTTGCGCTGGTTGATTGCCGCACCGGCGCGCGCGACGAGATCGGCCGACAACGCAAGGTCGGCCGCACCCAGGTTCTCGTGCAGATGCGCGATGTCCGTCGTCCCGGGGATCGGCACGATCGCTTCGTCCTGCGCGAGCAGCCAGGCCAGCGCGAGCTGCGCCATCGTGCAACCGGCCTCGCCGGCGAGCAGGCGGCAGGGGTCGAGCAGTCGCAGGTTCGCTTCCCAGTGCAGCGGGCCGAAGCGCGGCATGTCGCGGCGAATGTCGGTTGCAGCGAGCGTGGACGGGTCGTGCAGCGTGCCGGTGAGAAAGCCGCGCGCCAGCGGACTGAAGGCGACGAGCGACACACCCAGTTCGCGGCACGCGTCGAGTACCGCGATCTCGACGTTGCGCGACCAAAGCGAGTATTCGTTCTGCACGGCGGCGATCGGGTGCACGGCGTGGGCGCGGCGCAGCGTCGCCGCCGATACTTCCGACAGCCCGATCTCGCGCACCTTGCCGGCGCGCACCAGCCCGGCGATGGCGCCGATGCTCTCCTCGATCGGCACTTTCGCGTCGAGCCGGTGCAGGTAGTACAGGTCGATGACGTCGGTGCCGAGCCGCGCGAGGCTCTCGTCGCAGTTCTGCCGGATGGTCTGCGCGCGCCCGTCGATCGTGCGCCTGCCGTCGACGACTCCCATGCCGCCCTTGGAGGCGAGCACGAAGCGCGAGCGATCGGCGCCCAGCGTGCGCCCGATCAGTTCCTCGTTCGCCCCGTTGCCGTAGAGCATCGCCGTGTCGAAGAGCGTGACGCCGGAATCGAGCGCCGCACGCAGCAGCGCGGCTGCGGTCGCGGCAGACGGGCGCGGCGCGTAGGCGTGGCTCAGGCTCATGCAGCCCAGGCCGAGGGCCGAGACTTCGAGCGAGCCGATGCGGCGCGTGTGCATGCGCTGGGCCTGCGGTGCGTGCGTCGGCCCGCGTACTCGTCAGGGCGTCTGCGCGAGCTGCCGCTCGAGCTGCGCCAGCGTGCGGTAGCACGGCAGCACCTGCGCGACGCTGGCGTTCGGCTCGCGCCCCTCGCGGATCGCGGCGAAGAACTCGCGGTCCTGCAGCTCGATGCCGTTCATCGAGACGTCGACCTGCGAGACGTCGACGCGGTTCTCCTTGCCGTCGAAGAGGTCGTCGTAGCGCGCCACGTAGGTGCCGTTGTCGCAGATGTAGCGAAAGAAAGTGCCCAGTGGCCCGTCGTTGTTGAACGAAAGGCTCAGCGTGCAGATCGCACCGGTGCTCGCCTTCAGCTGGATCGACATGTCCATCGCGATGCCCAGCTGCGGGTGGATCGGCCCCTGCAGCGCATGCGCGGCGACGATCGTCCCGCCGGCCTGGTATGCGAAGAGATCGACCGTGTGCGCGGCATGGTGCCACAGCAGGTGGTCGGTCCAGCTGCGCGGCTGGCCGAGCGCGTTGGTGTTCGTGCGGCGGAAGAAATAGGTCTGCACGTCCATCTGCTGCACGTTCAGCTCGCCGGCGGCGATGCGCCGGTGCAGATACTGGTGGCTCGGATTGAAGCGCCGCGTGTGACCGCACATCGCGACGAGCCCGGTTTCCTTCTGCAATGCGACCACCGCTTCGGCGGCGTTGATCGAGTCGGCCAGCGGGATCTCGACCTGCACGTGCTTGCCCGCCTTCAGGCATTCGATCGCCTGCGCGGCGTGCAATTGCGTGGGCGTGCACAGGATCGCCGCGTCGACGTCGTCGCGGGCGAGGCTGTCGGCGAGATTCGTCGTGACGTGGTCGATGCCGTATTTCTTCGCCACCTCCTCGGTCTTCGCCTGCTCGCGTCCCACCAGCGACACGACCTCGACGCCGTCGATGTTGCGGATGCCGTCGAGGTGCTTGACGCCGAAGGCGCCGGCGCCGGCGAGCGCGACGCGGATGGGCTTCGTCATTGCGGGTTCTCCAGGATCAGGTGGCCGACCGCGGTGTTGGACGCCGGGACGTGGTAGAAGCGGTGCACGACTTTCGGCCGCGGCCCCGCGCGATGCGCACTGCCGTTCGAAGCGGCGTCGGCCGTGTCGGCCATCGCGCCGCGCGCGATCAGCCACATGACCAGCTCGATGCCCTCGGAGCCCGCCTCGCGCACGTAGTCGATGTGCGGCATCCTCGCCAAGCCCTCGGGGTCGGCGATCAGCCGGTCGAGGAAGGCGTTGTCGAACTCGCGGTTGATCAGCCCCGCGCGCGGCCCCTGCAGCTGGTGGCTCATTCCGCCGGTGCCCCAGATCTGCACCTTCAGCGGCTCGTCGTACGACTCGATCGCGCGCCGGATCGCCTGCCCGAGGCGAAAGCACCGCATGCCCGAGGGAACCGGGTACTGCACCACGTTGACGGCGAAGGGAATCACGCGGAACGGCCAGCGATCGGTCTGTCCGCACATCAGCGACAGCGGCACGGTGAGCCCGTGGTCGACGTCCATTCGGTTGACGATCGTCAGGTCGAAGTCGTCCTGGATGACCGACTGCGCGATGTGCGAAGCCAGCCGCGGATCTCCGACCACGCCGGGCACCGGACGCGGCCCCCAGCCCTCGTCGGCCGGCGCGAATTCCGCGGCGGTGCCGATCGCGAAGGTGGGAATGATCTCGAGGCTGAACGCGTTGGCGTGATCGTTGTAGACGAGGAAGACGACGTCGGGCGTGTTCTCCTTCATCCACTGCCGCGAGAACTCGTAGCCCGCGAACACTTTCTGCCAGTAGGGCTCGTGCGTCTTGCCGAGATCCATCGCCGCGCCGATCGCCGGCACGTGCGAGGTGTAGACGCTCGCCGTGATGCGCGCGCTCATCGCTTCTCTCCGCTTTGCCCGCCCACCCGGCGGTTGCCTTCGATGCTGCGGCCGCCGCGCACCATCATGTCGCGGTATTCCTCCTCGCTCAGGCCGGTCATGCTGCCGGCCATCTGCTGGAAGCTCTTGCCGTCGGTGGCGCCGATCTTGGCGAGGAAATAGATGTTGCCGCCGAGCTGGATGCAGCGGTTCAGGTCGCGCGCGAGCACGGCCTGCTTCTGCTCCTCGGTCATCGGCCACTCGTCGAGATACGCGCGTTCGTTCGCCTTGAAGCGCGCGCGGTTCTCGGCCTTCATCAGCGACATGCAGAACTGGTTCAGGTGATAGCCCATGCGCGACTGGTCGGCGTCGAAGATCGTCGTGCCCGGAACGTCCTTGTACGGTTTATCGAGTGCCATCGTTGCTCTCCTCGGGCCAGTACAGGCGCATCGGATTATCGACCAGCAGCCGGCGCTGCAGCTCCTCCGTGCGCGCGATGTGCGGGATGAAGTCGACCAGCAGGCCGTCGTCGGGCATGTGGTCCTTCAGGTTCGGATGCGGCCAGTCGGTGCCCCACAGCACGCGATAGGGGAAGGTCTCGACGATGCGCCGCGCGAAGGGAACGACGTCGCGATAGGCGTCGCGCTCGCCGTTCAGCGCGGGCGGTCCCGAGACGCTCAGCCGCTCGGGGCAGCTCACTTTCGACCACACGTTCGGGTGCTCGTGCATCAGCCGCACGAAAAGCTCGAACTCGGGTCCGTCGACCGGCTTCGACACGTCGGGCCGGCCCATGTGGTCGACGACGACGGTAGTGGGCAGCGAAGTGAAGAACTCCCACAGCTCGGGCAGGTCGCGCGCCTCGAAATAGACGACGACCTGCCAGCCGAGCGGCGCGATGCGCTGCGCGATCTCCTCGAGCGTCTCGCGCGGCGTGAAGTCGACGAGCCGGCGCACGAAATTGAAGCGAACCCCGCGCACGCCGGCCTCGTGCATCGCTTGCAGCTCGTGGTCCGAGACGTCGCGGCGCACGGTGGCCACGCCGCGCGCGCGGCCGTCCGAGTGCACGAGCGCGTCGAGAAGCGCGCGGTTGTCGGCGCCGTGGCAGGTGGCCTGCACGATCACGTTGCGCGCGAAGCCGAGCCGGTCGCGCAGCGCGAAGAGCTGCTCCTTCGACGCGTCGCACGGCGTGTACTTGCGCTCGGGCGCGTAGGGAAAGCGATCGCCGGGGCCGAATACGTGGCAGTGCGCATCGACCGAGCCGGGCGGCACGCGAAAGCGCGGCACGGAGGGATCGGGGTGGAAGCACAGCCACCCGGGCGTCATCTCGAAGGCGCTCATCGTTTCCTCATTGCTCCCTCATTGCTCCCTCATTGCCCCCTCAGGGCTTTTCTTCCCGCGCGGCGAGGATGCGGTCGGCCTGCACCCGCCAGTCTGCACGCGCCTGGCGGGGCTTCCCGAAGATCCCGCGTTCGCCGAGATCGGCGACCCACGCCTGGCGGTTCGCGGTGCCGGCCGCCGACCACGGCTCGAGCCCGGCCTCGCGCACGGTATTCGCCGATTCGCGCATCTCCTCCGCGCGCCGCCGCCCGTGCAGGATCACGCGCTCGAAGAAGTAACTCGCCTGCTTCTCCCAGTCGATGCCGGGGAAGGTCTCGGCGAGCGATGCGAGGACTTCGTCCTCGACGCCCCAGGCGCGCGCGGCGGTGAAGCTTTCGATGACCATCGCCTCGAGGCCCTTGATCATCACGCTGCGGCACATCTTCGTGGCCGACGCGATGCCCAGTTCCTTCGGCCCGGCCTTCGCGTCGAAGCCGAGCACCGCGAGCAGCGGCGCCAGCGCCGCGGCGTGCGGTCCGCCCAGCAGCAGCGGCACGCGGATGCGATAGGGCGGCACCGAGGTCATCACCGCGCCCTCGACGTAGCGTGCGCCCGCCTGTTCGACTTTCGCCGCGGCATTGCGTTTCGCGCCCGGCGAGGCCGAATTGAAGTCGAGGAACCATGCGCCGCTTCGCAGCGCCGGCGCGCAGGCCGCCGCCACCGCAACTGCCTGACTCGCCGTGACCGCGGAGACGACGAGATCCGCATCGGCGACCAGCGCAGCGTGCGAGTCGGCGAGTGCGACGCCGTGCTCGGCCGCGTGCGCACGCAGCGGCGCAGCATCGGGTCCATCGAGTTTGATGTCGTAGGCCGCCACCCGCTCGACGCCGCGCGCCCGCAGGTCCTCGGCGAGAATGCGCCCGACCTCCCCGTACCCGACGAGCCCCACGTGCCACGACAGTGGATCGTTGCCGGGCGCATCTCCGATTGCGTCGCTGTTCATCGCGACACCTCCGGTGCAAAGGGCGGTATCGCGCACGCCACGACGGTTCTCGTCGGGCCGAGGTTGCGCGCGGTGCGGCGACTTCTGCGGCGCCGAGCAGCGCAGTCTCGGGGTCGGCGCGCGAAGCGCGCTTCGTACCTCTGACTCGCGGCGAATGTCCGAACGGAGCGAGCGAAGCTCGCGCAGTGAGTTTCGCCGCGCGACCCCGAGACGAGCAGCGCAGGGGAGTCGGCGCGCAGCGCCGACCGCCGCAGTCGGAGCCGCACCGCGCGCAGCCTCGGCCCGACGCGCTCCGAACGCAGGCACGCCGCGTCTGTCGCGCTTCTCGTGCGAACCTCAGTCGACATACTTCAGCCCCGCCCGCTCGAGCGGCTCGCGCATCTTGTACATGTCGAGCCCGAGCACGCCGGACGCCAGCTTCGCGCGCTTCTCGGCCTCGTTCGCCTCGCGCCGCTCCGACGCGTCGGCCACCTGCTGCGCCACCGCCGCCGGCACGAAGACGACCCCGTCGTCGTCGGCGACGACCACGTCGCCCGGCCGCACGTACGCACCCGCGCAGACCACCGGGACGTTGACCGAGCCGAGCGTCGCCTTGATCGTCCCCTTCGCGTTCACCGCGCGCGAGAAGACGGGGAACTTCATCTGCGTGAGATCGTGCACGTCGCGCACGCCGCCGTCGATGACGAGGCCGCGCGCGCCGCGCGCGCGAAACGACGTCGCCAGCAGGTCGCCGAAGAAGCCGTCCTCGCAGTCGGAGGTGCAGGCCGCCACGACAACGTCGCCGTCGCGCAGCTGCTCGGCGGCGACGTGCATCATCCAGTTGTCGCCCGGCTGCAGCAGCACGGTGACCGCGGTTCCGCACAGCCGGGCGCCGGCGTAGATCGGCCGCAGATACGGCTTGGCGAGACCAACGCGACCCATCGCCTCGTGCACGGTCGCCACGCCGAAGCGCGACAGCTTCTCGACGGCGGCCGCGTCGGCGCGTTCGATGTTGCGCCGGACGATGCCCAGTTCGTTCAGGGACATGATGCTCTGCTCCTCGTTCGTTGCGACGGGACGGGACGCCGGGACGTGCCGCGTCAGAGTCCTTTCGCCTTCAGCGCGCGATCGAGCCTCGGATACACGCGACGCGCGTTGCCTTCGTAGATCGCCTTGCGCTCGGCCTCGCCGAGGATCGCCGACGCCTCGATGTAGCGCTTCGTGTCGTCGTAATGATGACCGGTCTCCGGGTCGATGCCGCGCACCGCGCCGATCATCTCGCTGGCGAACAGGATGTTCTCGACAGGGATCACTTTCGTCAGCAGGTCGATGCCCGGTTGGTGATAGACGCAGGTGTCGAAGAAGACGTTCTTCAGCAGGTGCTCGGACAGCAGCGGCTTCTTCAGCTCCTGCGCCAGCCCACGGAAGCGCCCCCAGTGATAGGGAACCGCGCCGCCGCCGTGCGGAATGACGAACTTCAGCGTCGGGAAGTCGCGGAAGAGATCGGAGGTGAGGCACTGCATGAACGCGGTGGTGTCGGCGTTCAGGTAGTGCGCGCCCGTCGTGTGGAAGCACGCGTTGCAGCTCGTGCTCACGTGGATCATCGCCGGGATTTCGTACTCGACCATCTTCTCGTAGATCGGGTACCAGTGGCGGTCGGACAGCGGCGGCGAGGTCCAGTGCCCGCCCGAAGGATCGGGGTTCAGGTTGATCGCGACGAAGCCGTACTCCTTCACGCAGCGCTCGAGCTCGGGGATGCAGGTCTTCGGGTCGACGCCCGGCGACTGCGGCAGCATCGCCGCGCCGATGAAGCGCTCGGGGAACAGGCCCGCCACTCGGTGGATCAGCTCGTTGCAGATCGCCGACCAGGTGGCGCTCGTCTCGAAGCCGCCGATGTGGTGCGCCATGAAACTCGCGCGCGGCGAGAAGATCGTCAGGTCGCTGCCGCGCTCGTCCATCTTCGCGAGCTGGTTCTTCTCGATCGCCTCGCGCAACTCGTCGTCGCCGATGCGCAGCTCGGAGGCCTTCGGCGCGGCGCTCCCATCCTTCAGCGCGGCGATCTGGCGATTACGCCATTCCTCGAGCGCCTTCGGCGCCGTGGTGAAGTGGCCGTGACAGTCGATGATCATCGATTCGCTCCTTCCTGCGCACTTTCCTGTGATCCCGCCCACACCGAAGCGGGAATCATCGCTTCGCCGCGCATCAGCAGCCGCGCGGTGCGCAGCAGCGCCGCGCGCACGACCTTCTGCGCGTCGTTCGGGTCCAGTTCCAGCTCGACGCTGAACTCCCCGCTCGGATGCTCGACCGACACCGTCTTGACGCGGCCCTCGGGTAGTTGCGCGAGGCCGCGGGCAACCGTTGCGTCGAGCACGCAGGCGGTGGCCACCGTCACTGCGGCGAGCACGCCGATCGCGTCGTGGCAGACGTGCGGAATGAAGCAGCGCGTGGAAACCGCACCGCCGGCGCGCGGCGGGGCAACGAGGCACATCTTCGGGAAGTTCTTCGCCGAGACGTCGCCCAGCCCCATCACGTGTCCGGCGGCCAGGCGCAGCGCCTCGAGCTTCGCCTTCAGTTCGTCGTCGGCATTGAGCTGCGCGACGTCCTCGTAGCCGGTGCGCGCGAAGTCCGCCGCGCGCACGAGAACCATCGGCATTCCGTTGTCGATGCAGGTGGCCTCGACGGTACCGAGCCCCTCGACCTCGATCGAGTCGAGCGGACGCCCGGTGGGCAGCAGCGCCGAGCAGACCGAGCCGGCGGTGTCGAGGAAGTTGATCGTGATCGGCGCCGCGGTGCCGGGCACGCCGTCGATGCGCGCGTCGCCCTCGTATTCGACGCGCCGGCCGGCCGGCGTCGTCGGCGTGCGTACGGTGATGTCGCACTGCATGTCGGTGTTGCGCGTAAGCACGCGCACCGTGGTCGTTTCTCCCTGCGCCTCGATGAGTCCGCTCTCGAGCGCGAAGGGCACGACGGCGGCGAGCATGTTGCCGCAGTTCGGGGTCGTGTCGACCGTGTCCTTGTCTGGCTGCAGTTGCGCGAAGAGGAAGTCGAGATCGACGCCGCGCGTGCGGCTGCGGCGCACGATGCCGACCTTGCTCGTCAGCGGATGCGCGCCGCCCAGGCCGTCGATCTGTCGCCGGTCTGGCGAGCCCATCACGGCGAGCAGCACGCGATCGCGCGTGGGGACGTCGGCGGGCAGGTCGTCCTCGACGAAGAACGGTCCGCGCGAGGTGCCGCCGCGCATAAAGCAGCACGGGATGGCGGTTTGCATCGCGAGGCTCCGGAAGCGGGGGGAGGAGCTTCGATTCTCGCACGCAGGCTCTGCGAAGTTGCGCAGAACAGGGGGATACCAGCTATGCCGAAACGGCATGCCTCGCGGAGGAAGGCGAAGGCCACTCGCAGCCAGTCTTCGACCGGGCCGCGGCGAACCTCCCCAGGCAGCGTTGTTCTTTCCGCGAGCCTGTACGGTATAGTTGCCCAGTTGGTGCTCGTCGGGGCGTTCCGCCACGACGGTTAAACGGGAATCAGGATGGAAACGGCCGCTGTGGCCCGCTCCTGACCTGAGCTGCCCCCGCAACGGTAAGCGGACGAGGCGTCTTCGCCTCCGCCTGTGCTTCCGGCCACTGGAGAAGCAGTTCTCCGGGAAGGCCGCACGGGTCGTTCCGCCAGCCCGGATACCGGCCAACGGGTGATGCGCGGCGAAAGCCGCGCGTCTTGTGGTGCACTCCCGCGGGGAAGCGGAGGGTGCGCGCTCCTTGTCGGGTTCCTTCTCCCATGACTCCTCGGGCCCCCAACGGGCATGCGCTGTGCGTTGCGGCAGCCTGCCTGCGTTCGTCCGCTCCGTCGCCGTTCCCCGCTCTCCTCCTTTCCCGTTCCTCCCTGCTCGCCGCAGCACTGTCGGCCCTCGGCCTCGCCGCGGCACCGTCCCGGGCCCAGTCGCCGCTTGCCGCGGCCCCCTCCCTCGACGCGGTCGTCGTCACCGCCACGCGCAGTGCAATGCGCGTCGACGAAGCGATCGCCGACGTCACCGTGATCGATCGCGATGAAATCGAACGCAGCGAGGGCCAGTCGCTGATCGAGGTACTGGCGCGAGAACCCGGCATCCAGTTCAGCAGCAGCGGCGGCCTCGGCACGACGGGCTCGCTGTTCCTCCGCGGGCACGAACCGCGCCATACGCTGCTATTGATCGACGGCGTGCGCGTCGGCTCGGCTACTGCCGGCATGCCGTCGATCGACAACCTGCCGCTGGACTCGATTGACCGGATCGAGATCGTGCGCGGACCGCTGTCGTCGCTGTACGGCAGCGACGCGGTAGGCGGCGTGATCCAGGTCTTCACGCGGCGCGGACAGGAAGGATTCCACCCGAACGCGCAGGCGGCCGTCGGCTCCCATCGCTACGGCCGCCTCGGCGGCGGCGCGGCCTTCGGCGACGGCCGCTTCGACGGCGCTGTCCAGGTGCAGACGCTCGACACCGACGGGTTCTCGGCGACCAATGCGCGCGTTCCGTTCGGCAACTTCAACCCGGACCGCGACGGCTTCGAGCAGGATGCTGCCAACCTTCGCCTCGGCACGAAGCTCGGCGAGAGCTGGCGGCTCGAAGGCCTGCTGCTCGAATCGCGCGGCAAGGTGCAGTACGACGACGGCCCGGGCGTCGATTCGCGGGCCAGGCTGCGCACCGCGGTCCAGTCGCTGCAGGCAGGCGGACGCGTGCTCGACGGCTGGCACACGAAGCTGATCGCCGCGCACTCGGTCGACAGCTACGACACGGTGGCTACGGCAAACCCGTTCTACGACCTCGGCGTGATCGAAACCTCGCAGAAGCAGTTCACCTGGGAGAACACTTTCGCCACGCCGCTGGGAACGGCGCTCGCGCTGCTCGAGCGTCTGGACCAGGACGTCAGCCGCCCGGCAGCGCCGTTCGCACTCAGCGATCGCAGGATCGACGCGGTGGCGCTCGGGCTGTCGGGCTCGGCTGCCGACCACAGCTGGCAGGCGAGCGTGCGCAACGATCGCAACTCGCAGTTCGGCAACCAGACCACCGGCTCGCTCGGATGGGGTTATGCGTTCACGCCGGCCTGGAGCGTCGGTGCCTCGTACGGCACCAGCTTCGTCGCGCCGAGCTTCAACCAGCTGTATTACCCGGGATTCGGCAATCCGAACCTGAAGCCCGAGGAAGGCAAGGAGGCCGAACTGAGCCTCGCGTGGCGCTCCGGCGGCCACGCCGTGCGAGCGGCATGGTTCGACAGCCGCATCCGCAGCTTCATCTCCAGCGGGCCGGCGCCGGTGAACATTCCGCGCACCCGCATCGACGGCGTCACGCTGTCGTACGAAGGACGCTGGAGCGATTTCGTGTTCGGCGCCTCGCTCGATCGCATCGATCCGCGCAACGAGACCCGCGGAGCGAGCTTCGGCAGGCAGCTGCCGCGGCGCTCCAAAGTCGCGTTCAAGACCCACGCCGACTGGATCCGCGGTCCGTGGTCGCTCGGCGCCACCTGGGCGGCGTACTCCGATCGCTTCGACGACGACGCGAACACGCGTCCGCTGCCGGGCTACGGCACGATCGATCTGCGCGCCGACTGGCGGTTCACCTGCGACTGGAGCGTCGGTGCGCGGTTGAACAACGTCGGCGACAAGGCCTACGAGACCGTGTTCGGCTACGACCAGCCGCGGCGCGAGGCCTTCCTCGTCGTGCGCTACGAGCCGCGCTGAAGCGCAGCGGCGCAGCGCGCACGGACGATCGACACCGCAATGCACGAGCTGATCCTCGGCGGGCAGAAGAGCGGCAAGTCGCGCACGGCCGAAGCGCGCGCCGCGCAGTGGCTGGGTGTGGACGGCCATGAGGCGGTGCTGATCGCCACCGCGCTGGGCGCCGACGCCGAGATGCGCGAACGCATCGCCCGCCATCGCCGCGAGCGGGCGCTACGCGTGCCGGGGCTGGCTACGGTCGAGGAGCCGCGCGACCTGTCGGCGGCGCTGCACCGCCGATGCGCGGCGCATCGCCTCGTCGTCGTCGACTGCCTCACGCTGTGGCTCACCCAGCTCGCGATGCCGCCGTCCGGAGCGGGAGCCGATCCAGTCGAGCTGGCGGCGGAGATCGAGCAGCTGCTGCTCGCGCTGCGCGCGGCGGCGGGCCCGGTGGTGCTCGTCTCCAACGAGATCGGCTTCGGCGTGACGCCGCCGTCGGCCGGGACGCGCCGCTTCGTCGACGCGCTGGGCCGGCTGCATCAGGCGCTCGCCGAGGTCTGCGACCGCGTGACGCTGATGGTGGCCGGGTGCGAGCTGCGCGTGAAGGAGGCGCGGGCATGAAGCGGCGCGTGCACCGACGGCTGGGCGGTCGACGGCGGCGCGCCGTGCCGCGCGGCAATCGATGGCTGTGCGCCCTGCTGCTCGGCGCATCGCTGGCTGCGCAGGCGGCGGGCATTGCGGTCCGCGACGATCGCGGCCAGGTAGTCGAGCTGCCGCGGCCGCCGATGCGGATCGTGTCGCTGCTGCCTTCGGCCACCGAGACGGTATGCGCGCTGCAGGCCTGCGAGCGGCTGGTCGGCGTCGATCGCTTCTCGGACTGGCCGGCGCAGGTGCGGGAGCTGCCGCGCGTCGGCGGCCTGGAGGACGCGCAGCTCGAGCGCGTCGTCGCATTGAAGCCCAACCTCGTGCTGGCCGGTCCTTTCGCCCGCGCGGTCGACCGGCTCGAGGCGCTGGGGGTCGCCGTGCTGGTGCTGGAAGCGAAGGACCTCTCTGACGTGCACCGCGTGCTCGAGGCGACCGCGCGCGCGCTCGGTTCACCGGGCGCCGGCGAGGGGCTGTGGCAAAGCCTGAACGAGCGCATCGATGCGGCTGCCGCGCGCGTGCCGGCGCAACTGCGCGGGCAGCGCGTGTATTTCGAGGTGGCGCCCGGCCCGTTCGCCGCCGGCGAGAGCTCCTTCGTCGGCCAGATCCTGGCCCGGCTGGCGCTGGGCAACATCGTGCCGGCCGCGCTCGGCCCGTTTCCGAAGCTCAATCCCGAGTTCGTCGTGCGTGCGCGTCCCGATTGGATCATGGCCTCCGAGCGCGATTTCGCGACGATGGCCGGGCGTCCGGGCTGGGAGCACCTCGAAGCGCTGCGCGGCGGACGGCACTGCGTGTTCTCCGAAGAGTTCTTCCCGCTGCTGCTGCGGCCCGGTCCGCGCCTGGGCGAAGGCGCCGAGGCGATCGCTGCCTGCCTCGCCGGAGCGGACGAGCGACGAGGCAGTGATCGGCGATGAGCAGTCGCCACCCGACGAGGAAGCGGCGGTGAGGACGACGGCGATCTCCGGCGGCTCTCGTACGGTCCCGGTTCCGACGGCCGCCGCCGCGTGCGCGCGATCGGCTCGGAGGCCGCGCCGGACCGCCTGGCGGCTGGGCTGCGCACTCGCCGTCGCGGCGTTGCTGCTGGCGCTGTGCGGCCTGGCCGTCGGCAGCGAGGGCTGGTCCTTCGCCTGGGCCGGCGAATGGAATCTGGTGTGGTCGATCCGCGCACCACGCACGCTCGGTGCGCTGCTCGCCGGAGCGCTGCTCGGACTGGCCGGCGCCGTCGCGCAGGGACTGTTCCGCAATCCGCTGGCCGATCCGTACCTGCTCGGCTCGGCCGCCGGTGCCGGCCTGGGCGTGGTGCTCGTGCTGTCGGCCGCCGGCATCGCCGGGTCGGCGATGCCGGTTGCTGCCGCCGAGGGCCTCGCGCAACTCGGGCTGGTCGGCGCGGCCTTCGCCGGCGCGCTGGCCGGCGTGAGCCTGGCGCTGATCCTCGCGCGCGGCGCGGCGCGGCCGATGGTGCTGCTGCTGTCCGGCGTGGTGGTCGGCGTGCTGCTGGGAGCGCTGTCCGACCTGCTGATGCTGCTCTCGCCGCAGGCGCTGCGCGGCAGGCAGGTGTTCCTGCTCGGCACGACGGGCTTCCTCGGCTGGGGCGAGGCGGCGATCCTCGGCGTCACGCTGATGCTGTCGCTGCCGCTGGCCGCGGGCTTCGCGCGCGCGCTCGACGCGCTGGTGCTCGGCGAGAGCAGCGCGGCCAGCCTCGGCGTGCACCTGCCGCGCGTGCGGCTGCTGCTGGTCGCGGTGACGGCGCTGTGCACCGGCAGCGCGGTGGCCCAGACCGGCCTGGTGGCCTTCGTCGGGCTGGTGGCGCCGCACCTCGTGCGCCGCTGCGTCGTCGTCACGCATGGCGCACTGCTCGTACTGTCGGCGCTGACCGGCGGCGTGCTGCTGCAGGCCGCCGACGTCGCCGCGCGCATCGTCGTCGCGCCGCAGGAACTGCCGGTGGGCGTGCTGACCGCGGTGCTCGGCGGCGCCTACCTGCTGGCGCTGCTGCGCCGGGGGATGACGGCATGACGCGCGCATTGTCCGAGGCAGGGACGGACGGCGCCGCGACCGCGTCCGCCGCGATCGTGCCCCCGCTCCAGGCCAGCGGGCTGGTCGTGCTGCGCGGTGCGTGCCGTGCGCTCGACGGCGTGTCGCTGTCGTTGCGCGCCGGCGAGTGGGCGGCCGTCGTGGGCCCCAACGGCGCGGGCAAGAGCACGCTGCTGTCGGTGCTCGCCGGCCTGCGCCGGCCCGATGCCGGTTCGGTTCGGCTGCACGGCACTTCGCTGCACGACTGGAATCCGCGCCGGCGTGCGCAGGAATTGGCCTGGCTGTCGCAACAGGGCGAAGCCGAAGGCGAGATTTCCGTGCGCGACGCGGTGCGCATCGGACGATTGCCGCGCCACGGGCTGTTCGGCGCGATCACCGCGCAGGACGAGGCGGCCGTCGAGGCGGCAATGGCCGAGACCGAATGCAGCGAGTACGCCGATCGCCGCCTGAGCGAGATCTCGGGCGGCGAACGCCAGCGCGCGCTGCTCGCGCGCGCGCTGACCGTGCGGGCGGCGGTGCTGCTGCTCGACGAACCCGCCGCCCATCTCGACGCGCCGCACCAGCGGGCGCTGGTGCGCAGCCTGAACGCGCGGGCGCGCGCCGGCGCGGCGGCCGCCGTCGTCATGCACGACCTGACGCTGGCGCTCGCCGCCGACCGGCTGCTGGTGATGTCCGGCGGCCGTCTGCAAGCGGACGGTCCGGCCGCCGACACGGGCGTGCGCAGCGCGCTGGTCGAGGTGTTCGGCGGCGCGTTCAGCATCGAGCGCATCGGCAGCGAGAGCGCCCCGCGCTGGGTGGTGCTGCCGGCCCTCTAGAAACGTCCACTGCATTGCGATCGCGAGGAAACCATCATGAAGATCGAAGCCCCGACTACCGAACGCCGCTCGCCGTGTTCCGACGGCCAACGGCGCGGATTGGTGCCGGTGCAGCGCGGCATCGAGGATTGACGTGCCGACCCGCATGCTGCCCGAAGCCGGCAGGACCGCCATCGCCTGGAGCGCCGGCAAGGACTGCTGCCTCGCGCTGCTGCGCCTTCGCGAGCGCGGCATCGACGTCCAGACCTTCGTCACGATGTGCGAGCCCGACGGCCGCAGCAAGGCGCACGCGCTGCCGGCCGGACTGGTGGCGGCGCAGGTCGCGGCCTTCGGCGGCCGCTGGCTGCCGGTGCGCGTGCCGCCCGGCGAATACGCCGCGACCTTCGACGCGACGCTGCGGACGCTGCGCGAGACCGGGTATACACGCATGGCCTTCGGCGACGTCGACCTGCAGGCGCATCGCGACTGGATCGAGGCCGCCTGCGCGAAGGCCGGGCTGCAGCCGCTGTTTCCGCTGTGGAGCGAAGCGCGCGACGCGCTGGCGAAAGAGGTGATCGCGCGCGGCATCCGCGCGCGCGTGGTCGTCGTCGACACCCGCTGGCTCGATGCATCGTTCGCCGGTGCCGACTACGACGCCGCGCTGCTCGCGCGCCTGCCCGCCGGCGTCTGTCCCTGCGGGGAGGAGGGCGAATTCCACACCTTCGTGTTCGATGCGCCCGGCATGAGTGCGCCATTGCCGATCCGCGATGGCGCGCGGCGCGAAGCGGCATCGTCGCCGCCCTTCGCACCCACGGTGCACGTGTTCCAGGAGTTCGTTCTCGACGCGCCGGCGGCGCACGCGGGGAACGCGTCGCCGTGACGGCCGCGATCGCGATCCCCGCAGCGATGCGGGTGGCGATGACGCTCGACCGCATCGTCGGCCAGCCGCCGGCCGCGCTGCGCAAGGCCTGCCGCCGCTGCACAGGGGAGCCTGCACGATGACCGCCGCCGCGATCATGGTGCTCGGCTGCACCAGCGGCGCCGGCAAGAGCTGGCTCGCCACGGCACTGTGTCGCTGGTACGCCGATCGCGGGCTGCGCGTCGCGCCGTTCAAGGCGCAGAACATGAGCAACCATGCGCGCGTGGTTGCGCTGCCCGGCAACCCCGGCGAGGCCGGCGAGATCGGCAGCGCGCAGTACTTCCAGGCGCTCGCCGCGCGCACCACGCCGCAGGTGCGCATGAACCCCGTACTGCTCAAGCCCGAGTCGGACACGCGCAGCCAGGTCGTCGTCATGGGCCGCGTCGATCACGCACTGGCGGGGGTGCCGTGGCGCGAGCGCAGCGCGCTGCTGTGGCAACACGCGGCCGATGCGCTGGCCGGCCTGCGCGAGGACTTCGACCTGCTCGTCGTCGAAGGCGCGGGCTCGCCCGCCGAGATCAATCTCGCGGCGAGCGACTTCGTGAACACGCGCACCGCGCTGGCCGCCGATGCCGCATGCCTGCTGGTGGCCGACATCGATCGCGGCGGCGCCTTCGCGCACCTGTACGGCACCCATGCGCTGATGGACGCGGCCGTGCGCGAGCGCCTGCGCGGCTTCGTGCTGAACCGGTTTCGCGGCGATCCCGCGCTGCTCGCGCCGGCGCCGCAGCTGCTGCAGCAGCGCACCGGCGTGCCGACGGTGGCGGTGCTGCCGATGCTGCGCGATCACGGACTGCCCGAGGAGGACGCCGTACCCGACTCCGCCCCCGGAACCGGAGTGCGCATCGTCGTGCTCGCCGGCCCGCACGCGAGCAACCTCGACGAGTTCGAGCCGCTGCGCACCGCCGGCGCCTCGCTGGCCTTCTCGCGCGACGCGACCGCGGTCGCGCAGGCCGACTGGCTGGTGCTGCCGGGCAGCAAGCACAGCCGCGCCGATCTCGCGTGGCTGCGCGCGAGCGGCCTCGATGCATCGGTGCGCGCGCACGTCGCGCGCGGCAAGCCGCTGCTGGCGATCTGCGGCGGCCTGCAGATCGCCGGTGTGCGCATCGACGATCCGCTCGGCGTGGAGGGCGGCTCGAAGAGCGCGCCGCCGGGCTGCGACGACGGCCTCGGCCTGCTGCCGATCGCCACCCGCTTCGCGCCGGCCAAGACGCTCGCGCGCACGCGGGCATGCTTCGCCCGCCTCGATGGCCCGTGGGCCGCACTGTCGGGTCTCGAAGTCGACGGCTACGAGATCCACCACGGCGAGAGCGCACCGCTCGGCGACGCACTGCACGCCGAGGGCGCCGGTCAGCCCGCACTGCGCGTCGCGCTGAACGGCGCCGGCGGCGCATCGCCGCTCGGCTGGCAGCTCGGCCCGATCCTGGCCATCTACCTGCACGGCATCTTCGAGAACCCTGAGGTCGTGCGCGCGCTGTTCGGCCGCGGCGCGCGTCCGCTCGATGCGGTGTTCGACACGCTCGCCGAGCACGTCGACGCGCATTTCGATCCCGGCTTCCTGTTGTCGCTGATGGAGACCCGTTGATGAACGCAACCGTGCAGGACGGCCCGGCCGTGCTTCCCGCGATCGAGCCGATCACCGATCCCGCGCTGCAGGCGCGCATTGCGCATCGCATCGAGCGCAAGACGATGCCGCGCGGCGCGCTCGGCCGCGTCGAGAGCCTCGCGCTGCAGCTCGGACTGATCCTGCGCAGCGAAACGCCGCTGCTGCATGCGCCGCAAATGCTGGTGTTCGCCGCCGACCATGGAATCGCCGCGCAGGGCGTCTCGGCCTACCCACGGGACGTGACCGCACAGATGGTCGAGAACATGCTGGCCGGCGGCGCCGCGATCAGCGTGTTCGCGCGGCAGATGGGGCTCGCGCTGACGGTGATCGACGCCGGCATCGCCGCCGACATCGCGCCGCGCGCCGGCCTGCTTTCGCGCCGCGTCGCACACGGCACGCGCGACGCGAGCGTCGAGCCGGCGATGAGCGACGCGCAGTGCGCGCAGGCGATCCGCGCCGGCATCGACGTGGTGCGCGACGCGCCGGGCAACGTCGTGCTCTTCGGCGAGATGGGCATCGGCAACACGTCCAGCGCCGCGCTGCTGCTGTCGCGCGTGGCGGGCGTGCCGCTGGCCGACGCGGTCGGTCGCGGCACCGGCCTGGACAACGCCGGACTCGCGCGCAAGCGCGCGGTGCTCGCGCGAACGCTGGCGCGTCACGCCGATGCGATGCAGCCGCTGCAGGCGCTGGCGGCCTTCGGCGGCTTCGAGATCGCGATGATGGTCGGCGCGCTGCTGCAGGCCGCGCACGAGCGCCGCGTGATCGTGCTCGACGGCTTCGTGGTCGGCGCCGCGGCGCTGGTCGCGCAGGCGATCGCGCCGCCGATTCGCGGCTACTGCGTGTTCGCGCACCACGGCGCCGAACACGGGCACGCGGCGATGCTGGCGGCGATGCGCGCGCAGCCGCTGCTCGCGCTCGATCTTCGACTCGGCGAAGGTTCGGGCGCGGCGCTGGCCTGGCCGCTCGTCGACGCGGCGGCGCGCATGCTCGCCGAGATGGCGAGCTTCGAGTCGGCGGGAGTGTCGGATCGTGCGAACTGAGGTGCGAACTGAGACGCGAACCGGCATGCGAACCGGGATGCGAACCGAGCGATCGACGCGAAGGCCGCCCGGCGGCGGTGCGCTGCACGAGCTGCGGCTGCTCGGCATCGCGCTGCAGTTCCTCACGCGCGTGCCGGTGCGCGTCGGCCGCTTCGAGCCGTCGTGGCTCGCCGACAGCGCGCGCCATTTTCCGCTGGTGGGCGCGTTGGTAGGCGCCTTCGGCGCCGCCACGCTGTGGGGCGCAGCGACGCTGTGGCCGCTGCCGCTCGCGGTGACGTTGTCGATGGCAGCCACGGCCTGGATCACCGGCGGCTTTCACGAGGACGGCCTGGCCGACACCTGCGACGGCCTGGGCGGCGCCGTCGATCGCGAGAAGGCGCTAGCGATCATGAAGGACTCGCGGCTGGGCACCTACGGCGCGCTCGGCCTGCTGTTCGTGCTCGGCCTGAAGGCGTGTGCATTGTGGACGCTGTCCACCGAGTCCGTCGCGCTCGCCGCCGGCGCGCTGGTGCTCGCGCATGGCGTCTCGCGCGCGGGCGCGGTCACCGTGATGGCCCTGCTGCCCTACGGCGGCGATCCCCGCCAGGCGAAGGCGCTGCCGATGGCGCAGCGCGCCGGCATGCAGCTGGCGCTGGCGGCGCTGGCGTGGATCGCGGCCTTCGTCGTCTCGGCGTGGCTGGCGATGCCGGATCGCTTCACCCCCGCGCGTATCGCGCTCGCGCTCGGCTGTGCGGCAGCGGTGGTGCTCGGCTGCGCGGCCTGGCTGCGCAGCCGGCTGGACGGTTACACGGGCGACACGCTCGGCGCCGTCCAGCAACTCAGCGAGCTGGCGATGTACCTGGCGCTCTGCGCACTGCCGGGCGCCGGCACGCCGTGAGCGTCGACGCCGAGCTGCTCGTCTGGCGCCACCCCAGGCCGATCGACGCCGCCGGGCGCTGCATCGGCCGCACCGACCTGCGCGTCGATCCGCGGCGCGCGCGCCGGCTCGCCGACCGCGTCGCAGCCACCGCGCGGCGCGAACATCTCCCGCGCGAGATATGGACTTCGCCGCTGGCGCGTTGCGCCGACGTCGGTCGCGTGCTCGCACGTCGTCATCGCTTCGTTCACCGCATCGACCCCCGGCTCGCCGAACTCGACTTCGGCGCATGGGACGGCCTGACCTGGAGCGCGATCTCTCCGGCCGAGGTTGCCCGCTGGGAAGCCGATTTCGCGCACGCTGCTCCGGGCGGCGGCGAGTCGTTGGCGGCACTGGCAGCGCGCGTGCGCGACTTCCTGCGCGACCGCGCGACGCTCCGTCGCGCCGGCGCCGTGCTCGTCGTAGGACATGCCGGATGGATCCAGGCCGCGCAGCTGAAGCCTGGGAACCTGCCCGGCGCCAGGCAGTGGCCGGCGCCGCTCCCCTACGGTGGGTCGGTGCGGCTGCGGTTCGCCGGCGCATAGAGTCCTCCCTGGGACTCGCGCCGCTGGTGATCAATCAGATCTTCGCTGTACTTTCACGCGTGCGGAGCGGCGGCACGACGATCCTGGCTGTGGAGCGGAATGCCGCCGCCTCGCTGACTATCGCAGATCGGGGCATTATCGCCGCACTTCGCAGCAGCTTCCTCACGGCTCGTACGTGTGGTAAGCGTTGCCCCGGATCTGGCGCATCACGACCTCTCTGGTCCGTGTAAACGCGTCGTGCACGTCCGGGCTGAAGTTCACCTTGGTCCCCGGAGTCCCGACGGCGGTAGGCCATTCATGCGTGGCTTCAGCCGCATCCCGAAGTCCCTCGCGCATCGGTCCCCCGCGCTCGAGCGCTTCGACGATGAGACGCATGAGTTCCCACGTCTGCACGGAGAACCCCAGCTTTGCCTTGTCACCCATTACAGGCGTCAACTTTTCGACGATCGCCTTCACTTCCGGGCGGTTAAAGTCCACGGCATCGGGAAATATGAAGCCGTTGCCCGCGTCCCCAACGAGCCCCATGAAGCTGGGCGCCGCGAGAACGAAACTGCCGAGGGGTTGAGCCTTTACGCCAAGCTGCCGGTGCGTTTTCAGATAGTTGGCCAGGTCGGGGACCGAGGCGCCGGCGAGGAGGACGAAATCGGCTCCGCTGCGACGCACATTGAGCGCTTGCGCCGTGACCTCCCCGGACCCAGGGGTCACCTGCTCGATTGCGACGACCGCCAGGCCCGCACGCTTGAGGGATTCGATGTACGCGTCGGATACGAGAAGACCGGTTTCCGTCGCGTCCCGCACCACCGCTACCTTGGCGTCGGCGTTCTTCCGCTTGATGAAGTCCGCGATCGCCCGCCCGGCAATGCTGTCTCGCATGGCCATGCGAAAGTAATAGCGCTTGGGTGGAGTCGTGCTCAACCGTTCGGCGGTGTTCCCGCTGAAGATCGGGATGCGAAGCTCCTCCGCCCTGGCTTGGGCCGCAAGCCCCGTGGTGGAGCCGCTGATCGACAGGAGCGCCACGACTCCCTGTGAGGCGAGTTTCTCGACCTTTTGCGTGGCGATCGCCGGATTGAGCTCGTCGTCTTCGTACAGCATGCGGATCGGGCGGCCACGCACGCCGCCCTCGGCATTTTTCAGCTTGACGAAAGCTTCTATAGCGTCCTTTTGCAGCAGCGAGTAATACGACGCCTGCTTTGCCACGTCGAGGTGAGCGCCGATCAGGATCGGCTCCGGTGTCTGAGCGAAAACGCCCATCGAAGCCGTGGTTGCGGCGCAGGCGAGAAGAAACGTTCGTTTGCTTGCATGAATGGTCATCGGAATCTCCTCCGGATTCGGTCTTTCACTGCGACAAGCAGAAAGCGAGGGCCTGCGTCACCCTCCGAGATAAAGCTTCTTCAACGCATTCGATTCCTTCAACTCGGAACTCGGAGCGTCCAGAGCGACGGTGCCTGAACGAAGCACGAGCGCACGGTCGGCAAGATCGAGCGCCGGCGGTACGCGTTGCTCTGCGACGACTATGGTGAGGCCCTCGCTCTTGAGCCTGGCAAGAGCCGAAAACATCTCGTCGACGACCTTCGGCGCAAGGCCGACGGTCGGTTCGTCGAGCAGCAGTACCTTCGGCCGGCCGATGAGCGCCCGGGCCACCGCAAGCATCTGCTGCTCGCCTCCCGAAAGCGTGCCGGCCACCTGGCGACGCCGCTGCGCGAGGCGTGGAAAGAGTTCGAGCGCGAGGCCCTCGGCCGCAGCACGATTCGCATAACGGCCCTGGCTGCGCAGGATGAAGGCTCCCGCCCGAAGGTTCTCCTCGACCGTGAGCGCACCGAAGAGGTGCCTGCCCTCGGGAACGAGAGCCAAGCCGAGACGAGCGATCTTGTGAGCCGGGAGCTGCGTGATTTCCCGTTGCTCGAAAAGAACCTGCCCGGTGCGGCGCACGAGCGCTCCGACGAGGCTGCGAAGAAGCGTCGTTTTCCCGGAGCCGTTCGCGCCGAGCAGCGCAAGGCACGCACCTCGCGGGAGATTCCAGCTGGCGCCGTGCAACACTTCCACGGAGCCGTAGCTGGCTCCGAGTTCCCGAGCGGAAAGGATTGATTGCTCTTCACCGGCCAAGATACGCCTCCAGCACCGCCGGGTTTTCCTGCACGTCTCGGGGCTCCCCGGCCGCGATCGTGATGCCCCCGTCGAGGACGACAACCCGGTCGGCGAGCGCCATCACGAACGGCACGTTGTGCTCGACCACGAGTACCGTCATCCCCCTTTCGCGAGCACCGAGAATCGCCGTGCGTAACTGCCCGAGCTCGATCTCGCTCAGACCCGCCCCGGGCTCATCCAGAAGAAGCAGCCGCGGCTCTGCAGCCATCGCGCGCGCCACGGCGACGAGCCGTTGCTGGCCGTATGAAAGGGTGTGCACGGGCCGGCCTGCCAGGTGCGCGATGCCGGCGAGATCGAGCGCTCGTTCGACTCCCGCGATGGTGCAGCCCAGGCGTGCTCGAAAACCACGCGCGTGCACCAAGTTTTCCAGCCAGCCCATTCGCGAACCGCGCTCCGCGCCGACGAGCACGTTTTCGCCCACCGAGAGGCTCGGAAAAAGATGAACGAGCTGGAACGTGCGGCCAAGGCCGAGCCGTGCAATCGCGTGTGCGGGAAGACCTGCGATCTCCCGGCCGAACAGCCGGATCGAACCCGAGGTCGGATTGGCTTCGCCCGCAATGAGATTGAACAGGGTCGACTTGCCGGCACCGTTGGGACCGATCAGCGCGCAGATTTCGCCTCCACTGATGGCGAAGGACACTTCGTTCACTGCGACGAGGCCGCCGAAGCGCTTGGTGACCCGATGCACCCGCAGTGCCGCCTCGCTCACGTCCGGACCCCGTTTCTCGAGCGCGCGAAAGCAGCTTCCGCAAGGCCGGCGAGACCTTGCGGTGCGAACATCACGGCCATGAGGATCAGCACGCCGAGCACGAGGACCTGCTGGATGTTGGCAAAGCCCAATACCTGGGGGACGACCCCGAGCAGGAGAGTCGACGCCACGACACCCGCAACGCTACCCAGTCCACCGATGACGATGATGAACAGCCATGTGAACGTAAGCTCGACGTTGAAGAGGTGCGGATCGACGCTTCGGAAATGGAACGCGTGCAGCCAGCCGGCAAGGGCTGCGAGAGTCGACGACAGGGTGAACGCGGAAAGACGCACGGCCTGCGCGTCGATGCCTGCCGCTTCGGCCGCTTGGGGTGAGTCCTTCGCGGCAAGCATTGCGCGCCCGAGCGGCGACCGGCGCAGGCTCACCAGACCTGCGATCACGCCGAGACATGAAAGCACCGCCACTGCCAGAAAGCGGGAACCGGTAATCGAAATGCCGAAGAGCTCCAGGGCCGGAAGGCCGTGGATGCCGTTGACGCCGCCCAGGATTCCGCCCGACTGGCGGACGAGCACCTCGGCGAAAAGCGAGAACGCGAGGCTCGCGGTAGCAAGGAAGTAGCCGTGCAACCGAAGCAGCGGGCGGCCGACCAGCGCCGCGACGCACGCGGCAGCCGCGAGCGATGCGATTCCGGCAGCCCACACAGGCCATCCCGCGTGCAACGACATGAGCGCGGAGACGTAGGCACCCAGCCCGTAGAACGCCGCGTGCGACAGGCAGAATAGCCCCGCAGTACCGACGAGCAGATTCATGCTGAGCGTGAGGATGAGAAGCACGCACGTGCTGAATACCAGCGATGCGTAGTAGGGGGCGTTCCCCACGACCGGCAGCGCAATCATGAGCGCGCCCGCAGCAAACAGCGTCACCAGAGATCGGGGTGACCAGGCAGAACGTCGGATCCCGGTCACGTCGTTTCCCGCCCGGGGCCGAGGAGTCCCTGCGGGCGCAGGGCGAGTACGAGAAGCAGGAAGGCAAAAGCGATGGCTTCGGAATACAGCGAGCTGAGGTAGTAGGAGCTCATCGCTTCGATGCTTCCGAGAAGGAGACCGCCCACGAGGCCTCCCAACGGCGTAGCGACCCCGCCCACGATGAGCGCGATGAAGCCCTTGATGCCGGGCAGGACGCCCATCATGTAGCCGGCCGCGAATAGAGGCCCCACGAGCCAGCCGGTTATGCCGGCGATGGCACCCGCGATCGCGAAGGCCGTGAGCCTTACATGCCCCGGGTCCATCCCGCAGAGCTGTGCGCCTAGCCGGTCGCTCGCCGTGACCTGGAGGCAGAAGCCATGCCAGGTAAAGCGGGTGAAGAGCAGGAAGGCACCGTATAGCGTCGCGGTAACCGCGAAGACGAACAGCGTCTGCGCAGTGAACACGAGCGAGTCTCCGATCACGACGATGGCGCTTCCTGCCGGCGAGGGCAGCGGCGCATCCAGTCGCCCGTACCAGGAGCCGGTACCGAATCGGACCACGATCATGATGCCGAGCAACGCGACGACGAGCACGTCCTCGGGTGCCTTGCGCGCCTGCAACGGCGCGATGATGAGACGCTCGGCGAGTACAGACCCCAGGGCTGCGATCGCGATGGATGCGACGAGCACGAAAGGCAGCGGAACCCCCGTTCCGAGCAGCGCTGCACCGGACACCGCCGCGAGCATGAGCCACTCGCCTTGGGCGAAATTCAGAATGGAAGTGGCGCGGATGATGACGTAGTAGCCCAGGGCGACCGATGCATAGATGCAGCCGGTGCGCAGCCCGGCCACGAGGATCAGCAGCAGGTCATCCATCATCGAGCAGGCAGAGATGCACTCGCGTCGGCTGATCCCTGCCGGCTCATGCGCCGGCGCGGTTGCGGTTCAGCTGAAGAATCCTGCGCGCCTCTGCGGGAGTCGCGGGGCGCCGACCGTAGATCCTGGCGATCTCGACGACCTTTTCGACGAGCTCGTGATTGCGCCGTGCCGTGCGCCCGTCCGGCAGGTAGATCGTGTCCTCGAAGCCGACGCGTACGCACTCGAAGCCGAGCGCCAGAGCGAGAGTCACGGCCGGGAATGCCATCCTGCCGGTGGCGCCGCCACTGCGGATCGCGTTCGGAAAGAGGCATCGCGCCTCCTCCTGCAGGAACATGAAGCTGCGGAAGTTGGGAACGAAGCCACCGAAAATGGGGGCGACGATCATTATGTGCTTCGCAGCCGGATCCACGCCTTCCTCGACGAGGATACGGTGCAGCCGGTGAAGCGCCGTCACGTGCGGCACCTCGAACTCGATGATCGAACCCCGGCCATAGACGATCCGTATCGTCTCTTTCAGGAAGCGCGCCGAGTTGGGAAATGACGACTCGCCCTCGTAGCCGCCGTCCGGGTTGAAGAAGTCGATCGATGCCGTGGCGGCGCCGTGGAAATCGGGCGGCGGATTCAGACGCATCAGGGCAAGCCGCTCCTCATCGTCCGGAAAGACTCGCGCGCCCGTGGCCGGGTCGATCCGATCGCCGATGCCGTTCGTCGACTGCAGCAGGATGTCCGACTTCTCTCGGACGCGGCGGATGATGTCGCTATAGACGCCGGGCTCGCCGGTGTTGTTGCCGTTCGCGTCCCTGCCGTGGAAGTGCAGGACACTCGCACCTGCTTGCGCACACAGCGCGGCCTCGCCGGCAATCTCCGCCGGCGTTATCGGCACGAAGACGTCCCCGCTGCTCTTACGGGCGCCGCCGTTGACGGCGACGATGATGACAAGTGGCTGCTCCATGTCGACTCCCTTCTCTCCTCGGTGTCGTGATCGGTAGCCGCGGGCCGCCGTGCCGAGTCGGCGCCGCTGCAAACCGCGCGGGCGAACAGTCGTATTTTCGATACGGATCGTCTCGACTCAAGTCCGGTCGTCATCTTTCGGGTCGCGTACCCTTCAAAAGGGGTACAAGAACGGAAATCGACGAGGCGGATGATGGAAGTCTGGAACGTTGCAACCCGCTGTGACCTCAACGACGGTCAGTTGCCGATCTCGGCGACCGCGCATCTTCTGGGTGCGCTCACGGCTGCAGACCTGGCCGCGAGCCTTCGCGCATTTCTCGACGCGCTCGCGCCGTTCGAATTCCTGACCTACGTGCGTTACGTACAAGGTCGCAACCGTGGCCCGGCGCCTCCGGAGCTGGTGGCCGGTCTCTCGGCGCCCGATCTGCTAAATGTCACCGCCCAGTGCTTCGCCATCTATCGTCAACGGTTCTGGCGCCACGATGAATGCACATCGATAGCGCAGCGCCTCGCGCACGACGACGGCTTCATCGCAATAGTTCGTTTCACTCCGGGCGACCTCGACGCGCCGCGCTGGCGTCGCGATGTGTATCGGCGCATGCACATCGACGATCGTCTCTCGATTCTGTATGCGCCCGCGCCGGGAGCAGTATTCGGTTTGAACGCGTATCGCGGACGCCGCCGCGGCGTCTTCGGCCGTAACGAGATCGATCGCGTCGTCGCTGCAGCGCCCCTCGTGCGGGAAATTCATCGTCTGCGGCTGTCGGGTTTCACGGGCCGGTCCGCGTACGTGGATCGGCTGGAACGAGTAACCCGGAGGCTGCGCGAGCGGTTTCCCGACCTGTCGACCCGGGAGACGGACGTCTGCGCTCGCATCGCTTGCGGCGTGACCGCACAGGGCATTGCTGCAGAGCTCGAGTTGAGCACATCGACGGTGACCACGCTGAGGAAGCGCGCATACGAAAAGCTCAGGCGGCGCAGGACCGCCCCGGGGCGAGCGCAACTCGCTGAACTGGCCTGCTGATAGCGCCGGGGTACGGACGACGCAACGAGCGTGGCGTCTTGCTATTCAAAAGCGGTGAGCAAGGTTACGATACGATCCGTTACGTCCTGTATTATCTGATGAGTAAGGAATGAAGCTCGGCCGAATTGCAATGGAGGGTCCGGACGGCACCGTCGCGCGCCTGGTCCTGGTGGTTCCGGAGGAGCGCCGCGTCGTCGACCTCAAGCGGGCAACGACGGGCATCCTGGTCGCGGAAGGCGCGACTCACGAAGCGGCCACACGCGTTTCGGGCGCCTTGTTTCCGGGGAGCATGTCGGCAGCCATCGCGCTCGGGCCGAGGTTCCTCGACGCGGCGCGCGAGATCGATCGATCTCGCCCCGACGAAGCGTCGATCACCTTCGACGACGTGCGTTGGCTCGCCGCGTGCGACCCATCCATCGTTCGCGATGGGCTCACATTCGTCGCTCATATTAGGGGCTTCCATCAAAAGATGGGCGCCACCCCGCCACCGGCGATTCTCGCAATGCCGGGCTACTTCAAGGGAACGCCGCACACCGTCATCGGCCACGATGCCGAAGTCCCCTGGCCCGGTTACATCGAGCGCATGGACTACGAGCTCGAACTCGGCTACGTCGTGGGCCGCCGCGGAGCGAGCCTGCACCCCGAGCAGGCGCGCGACTATCTCTTCGGCATCACGATCTTCAATGATTTCAGCGCGCGGGACCGACAGAAAGAGGAGATGTCCATCCAGATGGGACCGACCAAGTCGAAGGATTTCGCGTACGGCGTCGGACCCTGGATCACGACCATCGATGAATTCCCCGACCTCGATGCGATACCGATGGAGGTGCGCGTCAACGGAGAAACGTGGGCACGGGGTACGAGCGCCGACAAACTGTGGACGGTGGAAGAGCTCCTCGCGTGGACGAGCTTGGGCGAGCGTCTCGAGCCGGGAGACATCATCGGTTCGGGCACGATGGGCAGAGGCTCGTCATTGGAGCTCGACCGCAGGCTCTCGCCGGGCGACGTCATCGAGCTCGAGGTCGGTGGCGTCGGCACCTTGCGCAATCGACTCGGGCAGCCGCAGCAGGGACTGTGGTGGCCTCGAACGCGCGAGCCCTTCATGTGATCCCGCCACCGGCCACCCGATGATCGACAAGACCGATAACGGCGTTCCGGCCGAATGCGCAGCGAGTATTCGACCCGTGCGGCGCATCGTCACCGGCGAGAACGCGCAGGGACGATCCATCTTCGTATCGGACGGACCTGCGCCGAACTGCATTGTGGAGGCGGGATTGCCGCCCGCGCAGGTCCTGTGGGCGACCGGAGAAGACTGCGCGCCGAGCGAGGATCCGGCACCGGCAGGCTTCAGGTTCGGTTTTCACTCGCGGGGCGGCTCGCTGCTGCGCATCGTCGACTTTCCGCCTGATGAAGCCTGCGACACGAACCAGCTCGCACGATTCCTGGACGAGCACGGTGTGCGCGGAGCATCGAGCGCCCGGCACTTCTGGTTCCACAAGACGCCCTCGCTCGACTACGCGATCGTTCTCGAAGGCGAGATCTATGCATTGATGGACGACGACGAGACTCTGATGCGAGCAGGCGACGTGCTGATTCAGCGTGCCACCAGTCACAGCTGGTCCAACCGCTCCGGACGGAACTGTCGAATGGCGTTCGTGCTGCTCGACATCGTCGGTACAGGGGCGGGATAACGAAAAGAAGGAGACCGACATGCAACGCAGGCAAGTCCTTCAAGCCGCAGCAGTGCTCGCGGGAGCGGCGGCCATCCATGTACGGGCACAGTCCCACGTCGTCACCGTCGTCGTGGGGTTCAGCGCAGGAGCAGCGCCCGACGTGGCGCTCCGCTTTCTCGTGCCGCATCTTTCGCCCGAACTCGGGGGGCGCAATGTCATCGTCGACAATCGACCGGGAGCAGGCGGACAACTGGCCTTCGCCGCGCTCAGGCAGGCGTCTGCGGACGGAACCCTGTTCGCGTTCGTGCCGTCGAACCTGCTGACGACCTTCCCGCTCATCTACAGCAAGTTGCCGTATGAAGCGGCCGATGTAACGCCGATCGCGACTGCCTGCACCTTCGACTTCAGCCTGGCTGTTGCAGCGGATCACCCTGCCCGCACCCTTGCGCAATTCGTCGACTGGTGCAAGGCCAATCCGAAAAAAGCGAGTCTCGGCAATCCGGGGCTCGGGACCCCGCACCACTTCTTCGGCTGGCTGTTCGGTCGTGATGCGGGCATCGAGATCGAGGCAGTGCCGTATCGCAGCACGCCGCAGATGGCGCAAGAGACCGCTTCCGGACAGGTTGCCGCATCGATCGCGGCTTCGCCACTCTTCATCGAGCTGGTTCGTGGCGGCAAGCTGCGGGTTCTGGCTACGACGGGCGAAGCCCGCACCACGGCATTTCCGGACGTGCCCACGTTCATCGAGGCGGGCTACCCGGCGCTCAAGAGCGTCGAATGGTTCGGCTTCTTCGGCCGCGCCGGAACGCCCCAGCCCGTGCTCGATCAGCTGGCGAGTGCGGTTCGCACGGTTGTAGCGCGCGACGATGTCGCCGCGCAGCTGCGGGCCATGGGCTTCACGCCCGTGGTACACGACGCCGCGTGGCTGGATCGCGTGATCAAGGCCGACTACGAGCGCTGGGCGGACGTCGTTCGCCGCACCGGATTCAAGGCGAGCTCGTAGTGCGAACGGCGAACGGATCGCCGAGAGGCGGGGGCAGGCGCCTTCGGAATGTTCAACTCGCGAAGGTCGGGAACCTCCGCACCGAGCAGCGCGAAGGTGAACTCCAGATGCTCACGCGCAAACGCGTCATCCAGCGCTCCGAATCCCAGGAGCAGCCGCATATAGATCGGGGCGTATAGGACTTCGCCGAGGAGCTCGATGTTCGGCGGCGTCGGGATGGCAGCGCTGGCTCGCCAGCGTTCGAGCATCTCGCGCACCATTGCGCGCCGGCCGTAGTGAAAGCGCTCGCGCAGCTCGCGGAGTACGGCCGGATCGGACTGGCCTTCCGCAATGATCTGGGCAACGATGCGCCCGGACCAGCCGGCGTACTCCCGGATCAACGAAACGATGTGGAAGGCGATCGCGTCGCTGGGCGGCAGATCGTGCCGCATCGGGGTCTTCATGACATGGTGCTCGACGAAGGCGTCGATCACGACCATTGCCTTCGAATCCCACCAGCGGTAGATCGTCGACTTGCCCACGCCGGCTTCGCGGGCGATCGCCTCTATGCTGACCGTCTGCACCGTCTGCGTTTCGAGCAGCCGATACGTTGCAGCGAGGATTTGTGCTCGCGAGGCCTCGCTTCGCGGCCGTCCGGCGCGTCGAGTGGCGCGAGGTGAGGTCCTGTTGGTCACGGAAAGGGCGAGCGTCCCACTGCGAAGACGTAGGGCCCGAGTTTACTCGACGGCGCATAGCTCAGGTCTCGACCGTGCGGGCCAGCTCGCGCAACAGACCCGCCACGTGTCGCGCGAGCGGCGTCGCGCGCCGGTGCGCCGACGCCGCCATGCACAGCACGCTGTGCAGCGGCGGGTCGCCCAGCGGACGCATCGTCAGTTGCGCCGCGCGGCCTGAAGCCGCGACGGCGCTGCGCGGCAGGACCGCGTTGCCGTAGCCGGCGGCGACGAGATCGACGATCGACGGCACGCTCGAAACTTCCCATGCGATGTCCAGCTGCACGCCGGCCAATGCGGCCTGCGTCTCCATCAGGCGGCGCAGTGCGTGCATGCGATCGGGCACGACGAGCGGGAAGTTCGACAGCTGCGCGAGCGGCAGCGGCGTGCGCTCGCGTGCCGGCGAGCGCTTGCCCGGCCGGCGCGGCGCCGGCTGCACTAGGCACAGCATCTCCTCGAGCACCGGCACGATGTCGAGTTCGGGCGCTGCGTCGGGGTTGTGCAGCAGCGCGAGGTCGACGCGGCCGGTGGCGATCCATTCGGCGATGTGCGCCGTCAGCCCTTCGACGATCGCCAGCCGCGCACGCGGCAACCCGGTGCGGAACGCATCGATCAGCGGGCGCGTGAGCTGCCGGCCCAGGCTCGGCGGCAGTCCGACGACGATGCGGCCGACCGGCTCGTCGCGCTGCGCGCCCATGTCGTCGCGCGCATGCGCGACGTGCTGCAGGATCGCGATCGCGTGCTCGAAGAGCCGCCGCCCTGCATCGGTCAGCTCGACGCCGCGGCCGTTGCGCAGCAGCAGCGTTTCGCGCAGGTCGGTCTCGAGCGCGCGCACCTGGCGGCTCAGCGCCGGCTGCGCGAGCCCGAGCAGGCGCGCCGCGCGGCTGAAGCTGCCCAGCTCGGCGACCTGCACGAAATATTCGAGCTGGCGAAGATTCATCGTTGCGGATCGTATCCGAGCGTCGGCGCGAGCGTGGCGCCAGCGCCGGGCGCGAGCGTAATGCCACCGCCGGGCCGCAGCGCGTGCGCCGATTAGAATGCCACGCGAGTCCGAACCGAGCCCTGCCCCGAACGGCAGGTGAAATCCGCATGAGCGCCGACCCCAAATCCGAAGCTTCGTCCGGCCTGCCTTCGACCCGCGACGTCACGCCGGCGACGAAGGCGGCGATCCTCGTCGAGGCGATGCCCTACATCCGGCGCTTCCACGGACGCATCGTCGTCGTCAAGTACGGCGGCAACGCGATGACCGACCAGCACCTGAAGCAGAGCTTCGCGCGCGACGTCGTACTGCTGCGGCTGGTCGGCATCAATCCGGTGGTCGTCCACGGCGGCGGCCCGCAGATCGAGCAGCTGCTCACGCGCGTCGGCAAGAAGGGCGAGTTCGTCCAGGGCATGCGCGTGACCGACGCCGAGACGATGGACATCGTCGAGATGGTGCTGGCCGGCCAGGTGAACAAGGAGATCGTCGAGCTGATCAACACCGCCGGCGGCCGGGCGGTAGGGCTCACCGGGCAGGACGGCGGGCTGATCCGCGCGCGCCGCATGCGGCTGCCGTCGAAGGACAAGCCCGACGAGCCGATCGACATCGGACAGGTCGGCGAGATCTCGAAGATCGACCCGGCGATCATCCATACGCTCACCGCCAACGGCTTCATTCCGGTGATCGCGCCGATCGGCTCGGGCGACGAGGGCGAGACCTACAACATCAACGCCGACGTCGTCGCCGGCAAGATGGCCGAGGTGCTCGAGGCCGAGAAGCTCGTGCTGCTGACCAACACCCCCGGCGTGCTCGACAAGAGCGGAAAGCTGCTGAGCGGCCTGACGCCCGGGCAGATCGACGCGCTGTTCGACGACGGGACGATCTCCGGCGGCATGCTGCCGAAGATCTCGTCGGCGCTCGACGCCGCACGCGCCGGCGTGCACTCGGTGCACATCGTCGACGGCCGCGTCGATCATTGCCTGCTGCTCGAGCTGATGACCGATCACGGCGTCGGCACGATGATCCGCAGCAGTTGAGAACGCGAAAAGTCGGCGCGATCGTCGCCCGTGCCGGCCGCGCGCCGTCGGTGCCGCCCCCGCCCGGAGCGACGGCGCCGAGCCGCGCGCGCCGCGACTCGACGGTGTGGCTGCTCGATCTCGACAACACGCTGCACGACGCCTCGTCCGAGGTGTTCCCGCGCATCCACCGCGCGATGGTCGAGTTCGTCGCCGCCGAACTGTCGCTGAGCCACGCGGATGCCGACGCGCTGCGCTTTCGCTACTGGCAGCGCTACGGCGCGACCCTGCTCGGCATGGTGCGTCACCACGACATCGACGCGCATCGCTTCCTGCGCGAGACCCATGTTTTTCCCGATCTCGAGCGCATCGTCCGCCGCGACCGCCGCCTCGAGCAGGCGCTGCGAAGGCTGCCGGGGCGGCGCATCGTGCTCACCAACGCGCCGCTCGACTACGCGGTGCGCGTCGTGCGCGCGCTCGGCATCGCCCGCTGCGTCGAGGCGATCGTCTCGATCGAGTCGATGCGCTTCGCCGGGCGCTTCCAGCCCAAGCCCTCGCGCGCGATGCTGCGCCGGCTCGCCGCACGACTGGGCGTGCCGGCGCCACGCTGCGTTCTGGTCGAGGACACGCCGGCGAATCTCGCCGCGGCGCGCGCCGTCGGCATGCGGACGGTGCTCGTCACCGGCACGACCCGCCGCTCGCGCCACGGCGTCAACCGCCTGCGCGTCGGGTCGTCTCGGCGCATCGGCCTTCAAGTACAATCGGTCGCTCATCTGCCGCGCAAGGTACGCCGGGGCGAAGCCTGACGCCTCGGCGTCGCGCATCGACGACATGAACGATTCGACGACGGTCGCACCGAAACAGGCGCGACCGAAACGGGGGGAACGACGTCTGCAGATCCTGCAGACGCTCGCGGCGATGCTCCAGGAACCGGGCGGCGATCGCGTCACCACCGCCGCGCTCGCCGGCCGCCTTCAGGTTTCCGAAGCGGCGTTGTACCGGCACTTCGCCAGCAAGGCGCAGATGTTCGAGGGCCTGATCGAGTTCATCGAATCGACGATCTTCGGCCTCATCAACCAGATCACCACGCAGCACGCCGAAGACGGCGTGCGCCAGTTGCGCGACATCGTCGCGATGCTGCTCACCTTCGCCGAGAAGAACCCCGGCATGACTCGCGTGCTGATCGGCGACGCGCTGGTCACCGAGGACGGCCGGCTGCAGGACCGCATCAACCAGCTGATCGATCGCCTCGAAGCGTCGCTGAAGCAGGCTTTCCGCGTCAGCGTCGCCCAGGGGCGCCTGCCGCAGGACACCGACGTGGCGGCGCGCGCCGGCATCGCGCTGGCCTACGTGCTCGGCCGCTGGCTGCGCTACGCGAAGAGCGGTTTTCGACGCCCGCCCGGCGAGCTGTTCGAGCAGCAGGCGCTGTTTCTCATCGCCTGAGACGCTCCGTGGACATCGTCTGGCTCGCCCTGGTCGGCATCGCGCTCTACTTCGTCGCCGACCGCATCCTCGTCGTGATGGAGCGTCGCGCCGGCCATCCCTTCGAGCAGCGCTCGATCATCTTCTTCGGGCTGATTCTCGCCATGGCGCTGGTCGTCTTCGCGCTGATCCGCAGGTTCTTCGAGGTCGGCTGAAAGCGACAGTGCCGGCCGGTGCGTGGTGCTCGCACCCGGCATGCGCTATCATCGCGTCCGTTGCGGCGATTGCGATTCGCGAATCACCGCCTCGCCGGCGCCGTCGCCAGTCTCTGCGCCGCATCTTCCCGGCATCCGCCGGTTCGAAGTTCCACCCCGATTCGTCTGCCCGCGACTGGCGTCGCAATGCCGATGCGCAATCCGCGCGTCGTGCCGACAGGCCGATGTCGCTGGAGTTCCATGTCCTTTTCCGCATTGGGCTTGTCCGAAGCCCTCGTTCGCGCCGTCTCCGAGCTCGGTTACGACGCACCCACGCCGATCCAGGCGAAGGCGATTCCCGCCGTGCTCGCCGGCGGCGACCTGCTCGCCGGCGCGCAGACCGGCACCGGCAAGACCGCCGGCTTCGTGCTGCCGATCCTGCAGCGTCTCCTCTCGAGCCCGATCGCTGCGCGCGGTGCGCGGCCGATCCGCGCGCTGATCCTCACGCCCACGCGCGAGCTGGCCGCGCAGGTCGAGCAGAGCGTGGTCGCCTACGCGAAGCACACGCCGCTCACGTCCACCGTCGTGTTCGGCGGCGTGAACATCAACCCGCAGGCCGACCGCCTGCGCCGGGGCGTCGACATCCTCGTCGCGACGCCGGGCCGTCTGCTCGACCTCGCCGGCCAGCGCGCCGTCGACCTGTCGAAGGTCGAGGTGCTCGTGCTCGACGAGGCCGATCGCATGCTCGACATGGGCTTCATCCACGACATCCGTCGCGTGCTGAAGCTGCTGCCGCAGCGGCGGCAGAACCTGCTGTTCTCGGCCACCTTCTCCGACGAGATCCGCGCGCTTGCCGACACGCTGCTCGACCGGCCGGCGATGATCGAGGTCGCCCGGCGCAATGCGCCGGCCGAGAGCGTCGCGCAGCGCGTCCTGCCGGTGGACCGCGCGCGAAAGCGCGAGCTGCTCTCGCACCTGATCCGCGAGCACAACTGGTTCCAGGTGCTCGTCTTCACGCGCACCAAGCACGGCGCGAACCGGCTCGCCGAGCAGCTGCAGAAGGACGGCATTCCCGCGCTCGCGATCCACGGCAACAAGAGCCAGAACGCGCGCACGCGCGCGCTGGCCGAGTTCAAGGCCGGCACGCTGCAGGCGCTGGTGGCCACCGACATCGCCGCGCGCGGCCTCGACATCGTCGAGCTGCCGCACGTGGTGAACTTCGACCTGCCGAACGTCTCCGAGGACTACGTGCACCGCATCGGCCGCACCGGCCGCGCCGGGGCCGAAGGCGAGGCGGTGTCGCTGGTCTCGCCCGACGAGAGCGGGCTGCTGCGCGACATCGAGCGGCTGCTGCGGCGCGAGATCGCGCGCGAGACCATCCCCGGCTTCGAGCTCGATCCGAACGCGCGCAACGAACCGGAGGTCGACGACCGTCCCCCGCGCCCGCCGCGCGGCGGGCAGCGCCGTCCGTCGGCCGCGCCTCGCGGCGGCTCGCCGGCGCAACGACGCGGCGCAGCGCCGCAGCAGCCGCGCAGCCCGCATGGGGCGCCGGCCTCACGCGGCGTCGGTGCGGCGGTTCGCGGACGGGCCGCCCAGCGCGGGCGCTGATCCCGCGGCGGGCGCTGCCAGGCTCTCCTGGCGGCGCCCGACCCACCAGCTCACGGCCAGCCAGGCCGCGGACAACGGCACCGCCACCAGCGCGATGCCGGTGATGCCCAGGCCCGCCCAGGCGAGCGCGGCGTACGACCAGCTGCCGACCTGGTCGCCGGCGCGATAGACGACGGTGTCGATCGCGTTCTTCGCCTTGTACTTGTCCTCGCGCGACAGCACCGTGAAGAGCAGCTCGCGCGTCGGTCGCGCGAGTCCGAAGTTCAGCACGCGCCGCCCGAACTGGGCCGCGACGAGCACGGCGACGCTCGGCGCGAGCGCCAGCGCGCCGAAGCCTGCGACCGACAACGCCGGCAGGATCGACGCCGTGCGCGCGACGCCGAAGCGATGCAGCACGCGCCCGGTGACGAGCAGTTGCACGAGCAGCGTCGCGGCGTTCACCGCCAGGTCGATCGAGGCGAAGAAGCGGGTGCGCGCGGCGCGCTCGTGGAACTGCTGCGCGACGATCTCCGCCTGCAGGAAGTAGAGCAGCGTCGACGTGATCGAGAACAGCAGCATGTAGGCGCAGATCGCCAGCAGATACGGCGAGCGCAGGACGTGCGTGAGGCCGGCGTAGGCGCTGCCGCCGATCGACGCTTCGTCGGCGGGCGGGTTGCCGCGCCGGTCGTCGGCCCGAGCGTCGGCCCGGTTCCCGCCCTGGTTTGCGGCAGCGGCGCGATGTTCGCCCGCTGCACGCCGGTTCGCCGACTTCGCCGATCGCGACACCCCCAGGACGCAGGCGCACGCGAGCCCCAGCAGCGCGGCCGACGCGAGCATCAGCCGGCTCTCGCCCAGCGAGCCGACGAGCGAGGCCGTGGACGACGAGCCGGCGATCGCGCCGATGGTCGCCCCCGCGGCGAGCAGTCCGAACAGGCGCTTGCCCTGTTCGCTGTCGAACACGTCGACCATCAGCGCCCAGAACAGCGACACGACGAACAGGTTGAAGACCGAGGTCCAGACGAAGAAGACGCGGCCGATCCACGGCTCGAGCGCCGCCGGCGTCGCTGCGAGCGCGACGGCGAAGGCGACCAGGTTCGCCGCGAAGAACAGGTACGCCGCCGGCAGGAAGCGCTCGCGCGGCATGCGTCGCACGAGCGCCGAAAAGGCCGGGTTGAGCGCGAGCATCGCGACGAGCGTGGCGGTGAACAGCCACTGCAGGTTCTCGACGCCGCCGAGCACGCCCATCTCGTCGCGGATCGGGCGAATCACGTAATACGACGCCAGCAGCGAGAAGACGAGCAGCAGCGACCACGCAAGCGGCGCCCGCTCGCCGGGCCGCACGTCGACCAGACGGGAGAGCGCGCCGCTCACGCCCGATCGCCCGTCGTCAGAGCGCGTCGACGTAACGTTCCATCCGGCGACGCTCGGCGGCGTCGGGCATCGGGCCGCGCGCCGCGGCGGCGTTGTCCAGCGCGTACTCGGGTTTCGCGGTGCCGGGAATCGCGCAGACCACGGCTTCGTGCGAGACGATGTATTTCAGGAAGAGCTGTGCCCAGGTCGTGCACCCGATGTCGGCGGCCCATTCGGGCAGCGCCTTGCCCTGTACCGCGCGGAACAGCCGGCCGCGGCCGAAGGGCAGGTTGATCATTGCCGCCATTCCGCGCTCGTGCGCGAGCGGCAGGATGCGCTCGCCGGCGGCGCGGTTGTCGAGCGCGTAGTCGACCTGGATGAAATCGAGCCGCTCGTTTCGCATCACGCGTTCGAAGTCGGCGTATTGCGAGTCGAACGAGGTGGTGATGCCGACGTAGCGGATGCGTCCCTCGCCCTTCAGCTCGCGCAGCGTCTTCAGCTGCGTGTCGACGTCGCGCAGGTTGTGCACGGCGATGAGGTCGATCGGTGTCGTGCGCAGGCGGCGGAACGACTGCTCGATCTGCGCGCGTCCGGCCTGGCGTCCGTCGGCGCCGACCTTGGTCGCGAGGAACAGCCGTTCGCGCAGCCCGGCTGCCTCGACGATCTCGCCGACGACGGCTTCGGCGCGGCCGTACGAAGGCGCCGTGTCGACCACGCGGCCGCCCGCGCCGGCGAAGCGCTCGAGCGTCTCGCGCAGCATCGGCGATGCCTCGTCGTAGCGGCGCGCGGTGCCGAGCCCGACGACGGGGAGCAGTTCTCCGGTGGAGGGGACGGGCTTGCGCAGCGGTTGCGTGTCGGCGCCTTCGCCGAGCCGCTCGGCCGCCAACCGCTCTACCGGCAGCGCCTGCGGCACCACCGCCGCAGCCTGTGCGTGCGCGCGGCCGGCTCCCACCAGCGGAATCGACGCGGCAGCCAGAACCCATCGTCGGCGATCGCTTCGCATCGGTCTTCTCCGTTGCGTCTCACGTCCGTTCAGCCATCGGAGGCGCCTCGTCGCGCACGAGATCGAGGATGGCCTGCCCGTAGGTCTCGAGCTTGTGCGTGCCGACGCCGTTGATCCCCGCGAGTCCGTGCACCGACTGCGGTCGTTCGCGCGCGATCTCGCGCAGCGTCTTGTCGGGGAAGACCACGTAGGGCGGCACGCCCCGCTCGGCGGCCTGCGCGCGGCGCCATTCGCGCAGCCGCTCGAACAGCGCCTCGTCGCGCGGGTCGGAAGAGTGCGCAGCGGCCTCGGCGCCAGGGCTGCCCGTGTTCGCCGGCGCGGCGCCGCGCCGTGCACGTTTCGTGCGCGCGCGCTCGGGCGCCTGCGGCCGGCGCATCTGCAGCGTGCATTCGCCGCGCAGCAGCGCGCGGCTCGCTTCGGTGAGCACCAGCACCTGGTGCCGCGCGTAATCGACCGACACCAGCCCCTGCGCGATCAGCTGGCGCAGCACCGCGCGCCAGGCCGTTTCGTCGAGATCGGCGCCGATGCCGAAGGTGCTCAGCGAATCGTGCCGGTGCTGCACGACGCGCGGCGTCGCCTGCCCGCGCAGGATCGCGACGATGTGCTGCGCACCGAAGCCGAAACCGCTGGCCTGGCGCACGCGATAGATGCACGACAGCAGCTTGCGCGCGGCTTCGGTCGCGTCCCACGGCTCGGGCGGCTCGAGGCAATTGTCGCAGTTGCCGCAGTTGCTCCAACCGAGGCCCGCCTCGCCGAAATAGCCGAGCAGCTGCACGCGACGGCAGCCGATCGTCTCGGCCAGCGCGAGCATCGCGTCGAGCTTGCCGGTGGACACGCGCTTGTGCGCGTCGTCGGCCTCCGACTGGTCGATGAAGCGGCGCTGCTGCACGACGTCGGCCAGGCCGTAGGCCATCCACGCTTCGGCCGGCTCGCCGTCGCGGCCGGCGCGCCCGGTTTCCTGGTAGTAGCCCTCGACGCTGCGCGGCATGTCGAGGTGCGCGACGAAACGCACGTCGGGCTTGTCGATGCCCATGCCGAAGGCGATCGTCGCGACCATCACGACGGCGTCGTCGCGCAGGAAGCGCATCTGGTTCGCGCTGCGCACCGCGGCGTCCATGCCGGCGTGATAGGCGAGCGCGTCGATGCCCTGCGAGACGAGCCACTGCACGGTGTCGTCGACCTTCGCGCGCGTGGCGCAGTAGACGATGCCGGCCTCGCCCCGATGCTCATCGAGGAAGGCGAGCAGCTGGCGGCGCGCGTCCCCCTTCTCGACGATGCGGTAGCGGATGTTCGGCCGGTCGAAACTCGAGACGAAGCTGCGCGCGCCGCCGAGCGCCAGGCGCTCGACGATCTCGGTGCGCGTGAGCGCGTCTGCGGTGGCGGTGAGCGCGATGCGCGGAATCTGCGGGTAGCGCTCGTGCAGCACGGCCAGCTGCAGGTATTCCGGGCGGAAATCGTGGCCCCACTGCGATACGCAATGCGCCTCGTCGATCGCGAACAGCGCGATGCGCGAACGATCGAGCAGCTCGAGGCAGCGCGGCGTGAGCAGCCGCTCGGGCGCCACGTAGAGGAGATCGAGCCAGCCGGCGAGCAGCGCGCGTTCGACCGCGGCCGCTTCGCGCCCGCCCAGCGACGAGTTTAGGAACGCCGCGCGCACGCCGAGTTCGCGCAGCGCCTCGACCTGGTCCTGCATCAGCGCGATCAGCGGCGAGACGACGACGCCCGTGCCGTCGCGCACGAGCGCCGGAATCTGATAGCACAAGGACTTGCCGGCGCCGGTGGGCATCAGCACCAGCGCATCGCCGCCGGCGACGACGTGCTCGACGACGGCCGCCTGGTCGCCGCGGAACGCGTCGTAGCCGAAGACGTCGCGCAGCACGGCGCGCGGATCGCGTGCGTGCGTGGCGTCGAGGAGGAGCGAATCGGTATCCATGCTGCGTCGAGTGTACCGGCGCAGCGCCGCGCGCGGGGCGGCAGGCCGTCTTACGGCGGGAGGCCTAGCGCTGGAGCGTCGTGCGGCGACTCTCCCGCGCCCCGCATACCGCGCACGAAGGATCGCGCGGCACCCGCACCTCGTGCCACTGCATCTTCAGCGCGTCGATCATCAGCAGCCGTCCCACCGCCGGCTCGCCGAAGCGGCCGACCAGCTTCAGCGCCTCGGCCGCCTGCATCGTGCCGACGATGCCGGTGAGCGGCGCGAACACGCCCATCGTCGCGCACAGCACCGGCTCGACTTCCTCGCCCTCGGGGAACAGGCAGTGATAGCACGGCGAATCGGCGCGCCGCGTGTCGTACACCGCGACCTGCCCGTCGAAGCGGATCGCCGCGCCCGAGACGAGCGGTACGGCGTGCGCGACGCAGGCGCGGTTGATCGCCTGTCGCGTAGGGAAATTGTCGCAGCAGTCGAGCACGACGTCGGCGCGCGCCGCGAGCGCGTCGAGCGCCGCGTCGTCGAGCCGCTGCACGATCGGCTCGACCTCGATGCCCGGATTCAGGTCGAGCATCGTGCGCCGGCCCGACTGCGCCTTCGGCTCGCCGACGCGATCCTGCCGATGCAGGATCTGCCGCTGCAGGTTGGTGAGGTCCACCGCGTCGTCGTCGACCAGCACGATGCGCCCGATGCCCGCCGCGGCGAGATACAGCCCCGCCGGCGAGCCCAGGCCGCCCGCGCCGACGACGAGCGCCGTGGCGTCGAGCAGCCGCTGCTGTGCCTCGACGCCGATCTCGTCGAGCAGGATGTGCCGGCTGTAGCGGAGCAGTTGTTCGTCGTTCATCGAAAGAAAAAGGCCGCGCGATGCGCGGCCTTCGATGATAGCGAGCCGGAGGCCGGCAGCGCGCTCAGCGTGCCGGCTCCTTCTGCGCCGGCGCCGCGGCAACCGCATCGTCCTTGCGGGCGACGACGACGTCGGCGCCCTTCAGGAAGTTCAGCGCCTGCTGCAGCTGGTAGTCGTCGTTCGAGCCGTATTCGATCGGCTTGCGATCCTTCTGCCCGGCGAATTCGGCCGGGTCGGGGATCGCCGAACGGACTTCGGTGTCCTTGTCGTTGCTCAGGTGCCGGTTCAGGTCGGCTTCGCGCAGGCGGAACGCGTTCAGGTCGCCGTCGGGCGTCTCCTCGACGACGTAGTCCGGCGTGATGCCCTTGGCCTGGATCGAGCGCCCGTTTGGCGTGTAATAGCGCGCCGTGGTGAGCTTGATCGCCGTGGTGCTCGACAGCGGCAGGATCGACTGCACCGAGCCCTTGCCGAAGGTCTGCGTGCCCAGCACGACCGCGCGCTTGTGGTCCTGCAGCGCGCCGGCGACGATCTCGGAGGCCGACGCCGACCCCGCGTTCACCAGCACGACCATCGGCGCGGTTTTCGCGGCGGCCGGCACCTTGGCGACGACGTCCTCGCGCATGCCGCGCAGGTAGTCCTCGGGGCTGGCGACGTACTTGCGCCGCGCGTCCTCGGTGCGTCCGTCGGTGGTGACGACGGTGGCTTTCGGCGGCAGGAACGCGGCCGACACGCCGACGGCGCCGTGCAGCAGGCCGCCCGGGTCGTTGCGCAGGTCGAGCACGATGCCCTTCAGCGAGTTCTTCGCCGACAGCGCGTCGAGCGCCTTGACCAGGTTCTCGACAGTGTGCTCCTGGAACTGCGTGACGCGGACGTAGCCGACACCGTTGTCGAGCGCCTTCGACTTCACCGACTGCACGCGGATGACGTCGCGCACGATCGGGACGATCAGCGGCTGGTTCTCACCCTTGCGCGACAGCGTCAGCGTGATCGTCGTCTGCGGCTTGCCGCGCATCAGCTTCACCGCGTCGTTCAACGACAGACCCTTCGTGGGCTTGTCGTCGATGCGCACGATCAGGTCGCCCGCCTTGACGCCGGCGCGCGCCGCGGGCGTGTCTTCGATCGGGGCCACGACCTTGACGAAGCCGTCTTCGGTGCCGACCTCGATGCCCAGGCCGCCGAACTCGCCCTGCGTGCCGACCTGCAGCTCCTTGAACGCCTCGGCGTCCAGATAGGCGGAGTGCGGATCGAGGCCGGACAGCATGCCGCCGATCGCCTCGGTGATGAGCCGCTTGTCTTCGATCGGCTCGACGTAATTGGCCTTGATGGCGCCGAACACGTCGGTGAACTGGCGCAGCTCCTCGAGCGGCAGTGTCGCGGCAGGCTCGCGCTGCGCGACGGCCGTCAGCCCCAGGCTGATCAGCACGCCGGCAATGGCGCCGGCCGACAGGAGGCCTAGAGGCTTGAACGTACCCTTCATTGGATTCCCTTCGGGCAGAGCGACCGGCGCAAGAAACACGCACGCGAAAACGCCGTCTGCGACCGCGAACGAGTATAAACCGCACCCGTCTGGCAGCAGGCGATTTTTTGGGCGCGATCTCCCTCGGGAAAACGCTCCCGTTTCAGCGCGCCTTGCCCTGCGCGGCGACGGCGGCCATCGCCGCCTCGATCTCGGCGGCGTCGCCCAGGTAGCGACGGCCGATCGGGCGCAGCGCGTCGTCGAGTTCGTAGACGAGCGGGCGGCCGGTGGGGATGTTCAGCGAGACGATCTCTTCGTCGCTGATGCCGTCGAGGTGCTTCACCAGCGCGCGCAGCGAGTTGCCATGGGCGACGATCAGCACCTTGCGGCCGTTGCGCACGGCAGGGGCGATCGCCTCGTTCCAGTACGGCACCACGCGCGCGACGGTGTCGCGCAGGCATTCGGTGCGCGGGATCCAGTCGGGCGGCAGCGAAGCGTAGCGCGGATCGTTCTGCGCCAGCCGCGGGTCGCCGTCGGGCAGCGGATCGGGGGCGACGGCGTAGGCCCTGCGCCAGACGAGCACCTGCTCGTTGCCGAAGCGCGCGGCCGTCTCGGCCTTGTCCAGGCCCTGCAGGGCGCCGTAATGCCGTTCGTTCAGCCGCCAGTCGGGCACCACCGGGATCCACATGCGATCCATCGTGTCGAGGACGATCCACAGCGTGCGGATCGCCCGGCGCAGCACGGAGGTGAAGGCGAGGTCGAAATCGAAGCCTTCGGCCTTCAGCAGCTCGCCGGCGCGGCGCGCCTCCGCGCGGCCCGTATCGGTGAGGTCGACGTCGGTCCAGCCGGTGAAGCGGTTCTCGAGGTTCCACTGGCTCTCGCCGTGGCGAAGGAGGACGATCCGGTGAGTCATGGGGAGAGGTCGGGGCGGCCGGGGGAGACCGCTATTCTATAATCCGCGGTTTTCGGCTCGCGCGGCGCACCGGTCTTCCGTGGATTTCGTTCTCGACAACATCGCCCTCATCGTGATCGCCGTCGTCTCGGGCGCGATGCTGCTGTGGCCCCTGATCACGCGCGGCACCTCGGGAGGCGCCTCGCTCGACACCTTGCGGGCTACCCGGCTGATCAACGATTCCGGCGCCGTCGTGCTCGACGTGCGCACGCCGGCCGAATTCGCCGCCGGTCACCTGCCGAATGCGCGCAACATTCCGCTGGCCGAACTGGACAAGCGCGCCGCCGAACTGCCGGCGAACAAGCCGGTGCTCGTCTGCTGCACGTCGGGGGTCACGTCGTCCCGGGCGGCCGGCGTGCTGCGCAAGGCGGGTCGAACGGAGGTTTTCAACCTTTCCGGAGGCCTCGACGGCTGGCGCCAGGCAGGGCTGCCGGTCGTCAAATAGGTTTGCGCGCATGGCGCGCGAAGGGAGATTTCGATGAGCGCCAGGGTCGTGATGTACAGCACCGCCGTCTGTCCGTATTGCCAGCGAGCCGAGCAACTGCTGCGCGCGCGCGGCGTGGAGGACATCGAGAAAGTGCGCATCGACCAGGATCCCGCGCAGCGCGACGCGATGATCGAACGCACCGGCCGGCGAACCGTGCCGCAGATCTTCATCGGCGAGCAGCACGTCGGCGGCTACGACGACCTGGCTGCGCTCGACCGCGCCGGCAAGCTGGTGCCGATGCTGCAGGGCTGAAGCGCCGACCGCGGCGAGCGCCGCGCTTCGCGGTTTTCCACCCCGCCGGCGACTGCGCCGGCCCTCGAAGGACCACTCATGACCGATACGGCGCAAGCCCCCGCCTTCGCCATCCAGCGCGTCTACCTGAAGGATCTCTCGGTGGAGATCCCGCACGCGCCGCGCATCTTTCTCGAGACGCAGCAGCCGAGCGTCGAGATCCAGATGGACGTCGGCAGCGACCAGATAGCCGACGGCATCTACGAATCGACGGTCACGATCACGATCACGACGAAGGTCGGCGACAAGATCGCGTTCCTGGTCGAGGCCAAGCAGGGCGGCATCTTCGAGATCCGCAACGTGCCCGACGAGCAGATGCCGCTGCTGGTGAACGTCGTCTGCCCGAACATCGTCTATCCGTACCTGCGCTCGAACGTCGCCGACACCGTGCAGCGCACGGGTTTTCCGCCGATCCACCTCGCCGAGATCAACTTCGAAGGCCTGTACCAGCAGCGGCTGCAGCAGCTGCAGGCCGACCAGGCGAAGGCCGGGCAGGGGGCGGGCAGCGCCGGCACGGGCAACGGATCGGGCGGCTCCGCCCACTGAATGCCGATGAGCGCGCGTCGGCAGGCTGCGCCGGGGCGTGCCGGCGGTCGTCGGCGGCGCAGCCCGATCGTCGTCGGGCTCGCGGCCTTCGTCGCGATCGTCCTCGCGCAGGCGGTCTTTCCGCAGTGGGCGCGGGCCGCCGAGTTCCGCGAGGTGACCAGCGCCGCCGGCGTGCTGTACGACGGTCCCTCCGAGCACGCGCGCAGGCTGTTCCTCGTGCCGCGCGGCACTCCGCTCGAGCTGGTCTCGTCGGTGGCCGGCTGGGTGAAGGTGCGCGATCTGTCGGGCGACGTCCTGTGGATCGAGCGCGGCGAGCTGGGCGCCGCGCGTCACGTCATCGCGAGCACTCTTGCCGCGGTGCGGCGCGCGCCGCAGCGCAACGCGGAGCTGCTGCTGCAGGTCGAGCGCGGCGTGCTGCTCGAGGTCGTCGACGACGAGGCGCCGGCGGGCTGGCTGCACGTGCGGTATCCGGGCGCTGCGGCGGGCTACGTCGAGGCGATCGAGGTCTGGGGCCGGTAGGGGTGCGCATCGCGATCTTCGGCGCCGGCGCCTGGGGAACGGCGCTCGCCTGCCACGCGGCTTCGTCGCACGAGGTGCTGCTGTGGGCCCGCGAGCCGTCGCTCGTGCAGGCGATCCGTCGCGAGCGGCGCAACGAGCGCTACCTGCCGGGTTTTGCGCTCGACCAGCGCATCGGCGCCGAAGCCGATCTCGACGCCGCCTGCCGCTGGCTGGGCGAGGCCGGCCCGTCGCTCGCCGTGATCGCCACGTCGGTTGCCGGACTGCGTCCGACGCTCGCTGCGCTCGATGGGCGGCTGTCCGGCGCCGGCTGTGCCGGGGCGGTGTGGCTGTGCAAGGGGCTCGAGGCCGACAGCGGGCTGCTGCCCCACGCGGTGGCGGCGCAGACGCTGCGATCGGTGCCGGGCGGCGTGCTCTCCGGACCCAGTTTCGCGCAGGAGGTGGCGGCCGGCCTGCCGGTGGCGCTGACCGTCGCCTCGCGCGATGCTTCGCTGCAGGCCGCGGTCGTGCAGGCTTTTCATCACGGCGCTGCCCGCATCTACCGAAGCGACGACGTCGTCGGCGTCGAGCTGGGCGGCGCGCTGAAGAACGTGATGGCGATCGCCGCCGGCATCTGCGACGGCCTCGCGCTCGGCCAGAACGCGCGGGCGGCGCTGATCACGCGCGGGCTGGCCGAGATCGCGCGGCTGGGCGCGGCGCTCGGCGCGCGTCCCGAGACGTTCATGGGACTCACCGGGCTGGGCGATCTCGTCCTCACCTGCACCGGCGATCTCTCGCGCAACCGGCGCGTCGGGCTCGCGCTGGCTTCGGGCGAGCCGCTGCCAGCGATCGTCGCGCGGCTCGGGCACGTTGCCGAGGGCGTCGCCTGCGCGGCGGCGGCCGATGCGCTCGCCGTCGCGCGCGGCGTCGCCATGCCGATCGTCGAAGCGGTGAACGCCGTATTGCACGGCGCGCTGGGGCCGCGCGAGGCGGTGGTCTCGCTGCTGTCGCGGGAACCGAAGGCGGAATCAGGCTAGTACGCCGACCCGGAGGTATCGCAACACCTCCGGGTCGGCGTACTAGGCCCTCGTATATGTGCTCGGGAATGTGACGCGAAACGTCGTGCCCTTGCCCGCCTCCGTTTGCAGCTCGAGGCTCGCGTCGAGCAATTCGCAAAGCCGCTTGACAATCGACAATCCGATGCCTTCGCCAGCAGGTTCTCGGGCGTTTACCGATCGCGATGCCAAGGTCGGCGCGGCGACGGCATTCGCCGAGGATTCACCAGCCCTCCGTGCATCCGTTTCGATCGCCTGGGCGTCGCGCGTAGCCGCCTCGAGCGCGGCAGAAAGGGGCGCGGTGACCTGCGTTCCAAGCCCAGGGCCGGTATCCTGAACGCACATTACCCATCTTTTCGGGGCCTCCGTCGCTTCCTGCCACATCACTCTTACGCCGCCGCGCTCGGTGTAACGCAGCGCGTTGAGCAGCAGATTCTGTGCGATACGCCGGACTTTCACCTCATCCCCTTCGACAACCAGGCTCTTCGGTCCTTCGGTTTCCAGGAAGAGCTGCCGACCTGCGGCAGCAAGTTCGGCGTTGGCGCACAGGTCCGTGAGGAGCTTGCCGGCGTCGAACGGCCTGACTTCCCGGGTTTCGTGGCCGGCGTCGAGACGCGCCTGCATCGTGAGGTCGTTCAGCAAGGCATGCAGGGAGGCGACGCCACTTTCGAGCATGCGCAACCACTTCTCCAGGGCTGGCTCGCTCGAAGCCGTCATCTGCAGCGCGCTTGTCACATTGCGCACAACACCGAGGTTGCCGCGCAGGTCATGCGTTGCCTCCCGCCAGGCTTCGGCGCGTTGTTGTTCGAGTTCGGCGAGCTGAGCCAGCGCATTCTCGAGCGAGCGTACGCGGCCGGCCGCCTGTGCCCGCTGCAGCCGCACATACTGAGCCATGCTCTCGCTCATGCCTGCGACCGAGAATTCGGAAAACAGGCGCCACGCCGCCGACGAGGCAGCCGGATCGAGGCCCGGACGGGCTGTTACGTACGCCGTCAGTTCATCGGCGAGACATGCGTTCAAAGAAATCCACTCACGCATCACCTCCTGCTCGTTGTATCCCTGCTGCCACCGCTGGAGACCATGGCCTTCCGCGTTCTCCGTCTCCTCCTGTTGCGCCTCGAGCGACTCTCGAATGTACGTTGCTCGCAATTTGCGCTCGAGCGCGTCCAGCATGGCGGGGATATGGTCGTAGAACTGGGTCCGTGAGAGCGTCGCCGGGGTCGTGAGGTTCGGATCGTTCCGGGCTACGCGGGCCCAGGCAGCGAGGATCGCCGCACGCCGCGTACGCAGATGCTCGGCCAGGTCGGCGAGCTCGATTTCGATCTGCTCATCTGGATCCATCGCAAACTCCTGAACGCTCCTGCTGTATTTTTTCCTCGTGTCCATCGGGTCGACGTAATCGAGTACCGAGTGGCGCCTGTGCTGATTGTAGAAGCGCTCGATGTAATCGAAGATGTCGGCGGGCGCGTCGTCATCGGACGCGGCGGATATTTCCAGGCTCGCGACGGGCTGCTCGGGCTTGCGCCGAACCGCTCGGGGCTCGCGCCGAACCTCTCGGGGCTTGCGACGGACCGTTCGGGCTCGCCCGGAACCGGGGCGGTCTCGCGGCCGATCCGCGCGGGCCTCGTCAAAGCGCCCCTTCGAAACCGAACTGCCGCCAGGCCTCGAACACCGCCACCGCCACCGCGTTCGACAGATTCAGGCTGCGGTTGTCCGGGCGCATCGGCAGCCGCAGCCTGTGCTCGGGCGCGAAGCCGTCGAGAACTTCCGGCGGCAACCCGCTCGATTCGCTGCCGAACACCAGGCAGTCGCCGTGTTCGAAGCGCGTCTCGTAGGGCGAGCGGCGACCCGAGGTGGTGAACGCGAACAGCCGCGCCGGCTGCATCTGTTCGGCGAAGTCGCTCCACGAGCGGTGCACGCGCATCGCCGCGTGTTCGCGGTAATCGAGGCCCGCGCGGCGCAGCTTCGCCGCATCGAGCGCGAATCCGAGCGGCTCGACCAGGTGCAGCCGTGCGCCGGTGTTCGCGCACAGGCGGATCACGTTGCCGGTGTTCGGCGCAATCTCGGGATGGACGAGGACGACGTGGATCATCGATCGGGTGTGCGGGCGACGACGCAGTTGATCACGGATGCCGCTCCCGCGTGCAGCAGCGCCTCGGCGGCGGCCTCGAGTGTCGCACCGGTCGTCATCACGTCGTCGACGACGACCACGGCGCGGCCGTCGAGCCGTATCGGCGCGTCGAAGGCGCCGTGCAGCGCCGCGCGCCGTTCGCGCGCATGCAGCGTGGAGGCGGGCGCGCTCTCGCGCCGCCGCGCGAGCAGCCGGTGCTCCAGCGCAAGCGCGCGGCTGCGCGCGAATGCGCGGGCGATCTCGAGCGACTGATTGAAGCCGCGCGCGGCCAGGCGTCGCGCCGCGAGCGGAACCGCGGTGACGACGACGCAAGACCGCAAACCCGCGGGCAGCGAATCGAGCGCTTCGTCGGCCCGGCGGGCGAGGCGGCGACCCAGCGGTCGCGCGATCGACGCATCGCGGCCGAACTTCAGCGCGTGCACGACGCGGTCGAGCGGCGCGGCGTAATCGGCGAGCACGACCGTGCGCGCGCAGGGCGGCGGCGCCGCGAGGCAGTCGCCGCATTCGCATTCGGGATGCGCGGCGACCGGAATCCCGCAGCGGATGCAGCGAGGCGCGCGCGAGCCCGGCAGGTCGTCTTCGCAGGCGGCGCACAGGCCGGTGGGCTCGTCGCTGCCGCAGACGATGCAGCTCGCCGGCAGGCAGGCATCGGCGAGCGCCGCAACGCGGCGGGAGACGACGTGCAATGCGCGCACCGAAGAGCCTTGCGTCGAAGCCGGAATGTGCGCATTGAACCCGACCGCCGCCTATACTGGGTTCGATGCTTAGCCCACCCGACATAGACCCTGCGGCGGTACGACGACAGTTCTCGCGCCGCGCGCGGCAGGCGCCGCGCGCCGATTTCCTGTTGCGCGAAGTCGAATCGAGAATGCTCGAGCGCCTGCCGCTGGTGCGGCTCGCACCGAAGCGCATCGTCGACGTCGGCTGCGGCCGCGGCGAGGGCCTGCTCGCGCTGAAGCGCCAGTATCCCGAGGCCGCGCTCGTCGGCGTCGATGCCTCGCTCGGCGCCATTCGGCGCGCCCGCGAGTCGCTCGCGGCGCCGTCGCGCGGATTCTTCGCGCGCATGCTGCGTGCGGACGCCGACCCGATCGCCGCGCTGGTCGCCGGCGACGCGCATGCGCTGCCGCTGAAGAACGGCAGCGCCGATCTCGTCTGGTCGAATCTCGCGCTGCACTGGTTCGAATCGCCGCAGAGCGCGATCGACGAGTGGTATCGCGTGATGCGGCCCGGCGCGCTGCTCGATTTCTCCTTCTTCGGCGTGGACACCTTCGCCGAACTGCGCGCGCTCGGCGCGCGCACGATGTCCTTTCACGACATGCACGACATCGGCGACGTGCTGATGGAAGCGGGCTTCTCCGAGCCGGTGATGGACATGCAGCGCCTGACGCTGTCGTGGAAGACGCCGCAGGCCCTGCTCGACGACGTGCGCGCGCTCGGCGGAAACGCGTTGCGCGGCCGTTTCCGCGGCCTGCTCGGGCGCCGCTCGCGCGACGAATGGCTGCGCGCCATCGAGTCGTTGCGCGGCGGCGACGGCCTGATCCGCTGCACGGTCGAGATCGTCTTCGGCCACGCCTGGTGTCCGCAGCGCAAACGCCGCAGCGACGGCCTGGCGTCGATCGAATTCCAGCCGCGCCGTCGCGATGCCGAAGCAGGATGATTTGCCGGCCTGCGGGCCGACTCCTATAATGCGGGCCGCCAAGGGGCGCCATGATCCTGATTAAGGAAACGGCGCATGGGTTACCGCTGGTCGTATATCGTCGACTCCGGTCGACACCAATGGTTGCTCAGGCGCAACTGCGCATTGCGCCCCTGGCAACTCGCTGCGTGGTTCTCCACCGTCTCGCTCGCCGCACTGGCGATCGCTGCGGTCTGCGCCGCAGGCGGGGCCTGGATCGTGATTCCGTTCGCCATCGCAGAGGCGATCGCGGTGGCCGCGGCCTTCATGGTCTACGCGCGCCACGCGGCCGACTATGAGCGGATCGAGGCGACGAGCGACGGGCTGGTGGTCGAGTGCGGCCACGGCTCGCGCGTCGACCGCTTCGAGCACGGCGGGCGCCCGGTGCGCGTCGAGTACGACGCGAAGGCGCGCGAACCGATCCGGCTCGTCGCCGGCGCAGAGACGATCGCGATCGGCCGGTACGTGCCGGACGATTGCAAGACGGTGCTGGTCCAGCAGTTGAGGGGGGCGCTCGGCGCAGGGCAATGGGCCCGGGGCGGCGGGTGAAGAACGAAGAACGGGAGACGGAGCGTACGGATGAGACTCGAACGTGCCGCAGGCATTCTGGCCTCGGGCTGGCTCGGCGCAGCGTCGTCGGTTGCATTCGCGATCGAAGACCTGCCCGGCGGGCCGAAACGCTGGGGCCTGAACCTGCAGGATCCGGTCACACAGGTCGCGGCCGACCTGCACTGGATCCACTGGTTCGTGATGTGGGTCTGCGTGGCGATCTTCGTCGTCGTGTTCGGCGTGATGATCTGGTCGATCATCCATCACCGGAAGGCGAAGGGGCACCGCGCCGCCGACTTCCATGAGAGCACCGCGATCGAGATCGCCTGGACGATCGTCCCGTTCCTGATCGTCGTCGCGTTGTCCATTCCGGCCACGAAGATGGTGGTCGAGCAGAAGGACACGGCCAACGCCGACGTCACGGTGAAGGCCACCGGCTACCAGTGGCGCTGGGGCTACGACTACCTGAACGGCGAAGGCGAGGGCATCTCGTTCCTGTCCACGCTGAAGACGCCGCGCGACCAGATCGACGACCGCCTGTTCCCCGGCGCCAAGGAGCGGCGCGAGGCGAACAACGCGTACCTGCTCGAGGTCGACAACCCGCTCGTCGTGCCGGTGAACAAGAAGGTGCGCGTCGTCATCACCGCCAACGACGTCATCCACGCGTGGATGGTGCCGTCCTTCGGCGTCAAGCAGGACGCGATTCCCGGCTTCGTTCGCGACAGCTGGTTCCGCGCCGAGAAGGTGGGCGTCTATCGCGGGCAATGCGCCGAGCTTTGCGGCAAGGATCACGCGTTCATGCCGATCGTCGTCGACGTGCGCTCTCAGGAAGACTACGCGAAGTGGGTCGACGAGAAGAAGGCCGAGATGCGGGCGAAGGCCGAGGATCCGAACAAGGTCTGGGACGTCGCCGACCTGCAGGCGCGCGGCCAGGAAGTGTTCGCATCCAATTGCGTCGCGTGTCACCAGGTCAACGGCAAGGGCGTTCCCGGCGCCTTCCCGGCGCTGGCCGGATCGAAGGTGGTCCTCGGCGATCCGCACGGGCAGATCGACGTCGTGCTGCATGGACGGCCGGGCACCGCGATGGCGTCGTTCAAGCAGCTGTCCGACACGGATCTCGCGGCGGTGATCACCTACACGCGCCACGCCTGGGGCAACGAAGCGAAGGACGGGCTCGTGCAGCCCGCCGAGATCGCCTCCGCGCGGAAATGACGCGCACCGGCGCAGCGCACGGCAACGAACGAAAGGAACGGCGGGCCGCCACGGGCGGCGCGCCGAACGGAACGCAGCGAGTCAGGAGTACGAAGAAATGAGTGCAGTCCTCGGTCAGCACGGCGGCGCGGCACACGACCACTCGCACGAGCATCCGCACGGCTGGCGCCGGTGGCTGTTCGCGACGAACCACAAGGACATCGGGACGATGTACCTGGTGTTCTCGTTCACCATGTTCCTGGTGGGCGGGATCAACGCGCTGCTGCTGCGCACCGAGCTGTTCGAGCCCGGCCTGCAGATCGTCGAGCCCGAGTTCTTCAACCAGCTCACCACGATGCACGGGCTGCTGATGATCTTCGGCGCGATCATGCCCGCCTTCGTCGGCTTCGCGAACTGGCAGGTGCCGCTGATGATCGGCGCCTCCGACATGGCCTTCGCCCGGATGAACAACTTCAGCTTCTGGCTGCTGCCGGTCGGAGCGCTGCTGCTGATCAGCTCCTACTTCGTTCCCGGCGGGGCGAACGCCGCGGGCTGGACGATGTACGCGCCGCTGTCGGTGCAGATGGGCCCGGGGATGGACCTCGCGATCTTCGCCATCCACATCCTGGGCGCCAGCTCGATCATGGGCGCGATCAACATCATCACCACCATCCTGAACATGCGCGCGCCCGGCATGACGCTGATGAAGATGCCGATGTTCTGCTGGGGATGGCTGATCACCGCCTACCTGCTGCTGGTGGTCATGCCGGTGCTGGCGGGCGCCGTCACGATGGTGCTCTTCGACCGGCACTTCGGCACGTCGTTCTTCAACGCGGCCGGCGGCGGCGACCCGGTGATGTTCCAGCACGTGTTCTGGTTCTTCGGCCACCCCGAGGTCTACATCATGATCCTGCCCGCCTTCGGGATCATCAGCGAGGTGATTCCCACCTTCGCGCGCAAGAAGCTGTTCGGCTACGCCTCGATGGTCTACGCGATGGCGGCGATCGCGATCCTGTCGTGCATCGTCTGGGCGCACCACATGTTCACCACCGGCATGCCGGTCACCGGGCAGCTGTTCTTCATGTACGCGACGATGCTGATCGCGGTGCCCACCGGGGTGAAGGTCTTCAACTGGACGGCGACGATGTGGCGCGGCTCGATGAGCTTCGAGACGCCGATGCTGTGGGCGGTGGGCTTCATCTTCGTGTTCGTCATCGGCGGCTTCACCGGCGTCATCGTCGCGCTGGCCCCGCTCGACCTGCAGCTGCACGACACCTACTACGTGGTGGCGCACTTCCACTACGTGCTGGTGGCCGGGTCGCTGTTCGCGATGTTCGCCGGCGCCTACTACTGGCTGCCGAAATGGACCGGCCGCATGTACGACGAGAAGCTCGGCAAGTGGCATTTCTGGCTGTCGATGTTCTTCTTCAACCTCACGTTCTTCCCGATGCACTTCCTCGGGCTGGCCGGCATGCCGCGCCGCTATGCCGACTACCCGATGCAGTTCGCCGACTTCAACGCGATCATCACGGTGGGCGCGTTCGGCTTCGGCATCTCGCAGCTGATCCTGCCGTGGGTGGTGATCAAGTGCCTGCGCGGCCAGGGCGAGAAGGCGACGGACCGCGTCTGGGAGGGTTCGCACGGCCTCGAATGGACGGTGCCCAGCCCCGCGCCCTTCCACACCTTCGAGACCCCGCCGGTGCTGAAGTGAGCGCGCGCGGCAACCTGCGCACGGCGTTGATCCTGGCGTCGATCGCGATCGCGTTGTTCGTCGGCGTGATCGTCGATCGCTGGCTGAACGGAGGCTGAGCTGAAGCAGCACGAGGAAGGCGGGCAGCCGCGGGAGGGCGATCAACCGCAGGGGCAAGCGCGTGCCGGCGGCGGAACCCCGCCGTCGGCAGCGGGCCGCGCGAACCTGCGAATGGTGGGCAATCTCGCCATCGTCTGCGCCGTGATGTTCGCGTTCGGCTTCGCACTGATTCCGCTGTACGACGCGTTCTGCGAAGTCACCGGAATCAACAACCTGGTGAAGGCCGACCGCGGTGCGGCATCGTTCGCGCGCAACACGCAGGTGGACCTCACGCGCAAGGTCGTCGTCGAGTTCGACGCCAACGGCCGCGGCGCCTGGCGCTTCAAGCCCGAGGTGAACGCGCTCGAGGTGCACCCGGGCGAACTGGTCACCGTCGTCTACGACCTCGTCAACACGCGCGACGTCGAGACGGTCGGGCAGGCCGTGCCCAGCTACGCGCCGCAGCAGTCGGCGCCGTATTTCCGCAAGCTCGAGTGCTTCTGCTTCGAGCAGCAGGCGCTCGGCGCGCACGAGCAGAAGAAGTTCCCGGTCGTCTTCGTCATCGACCCGAAGCTGCCGAAGGACGTGAACACGATCACGCTGTCGTACACGTTCTTCGAAGTGGCCGGCCGGGGCGGCAAGACGGCCGGCGTCCCGGCAGCGGGCGGTGGTCGTGACGGGTAGCGGGGGAGAGGGGGCGATTTCGCGGGACGGCCGGGAAGACGAGGGGCAGCGCGCGGCAGGCGCGAGGGGCTTCGCCGATGCGCTGCGGGCGGTGGCCTGGGCCTTCTTCGGCGTGCGCAAGCGGCGCTCCTTCGAGCGCGACGTGCACCTGAACCCGGTGCACGTGGTGCTGGTCGGCCTGCTGCTCGCGGCCGTGTTCGTCGGGGTGCTGGTGATGCTCGCCCGCTTCGCCGCGGGTTGATGGGAACAACGGATCTTCACGGGAGACAGGACATGGCTTCGGGTGCGCACACGCAGGCGCCTTACTACTTCATCCCCCATCCGTCGAAATGGCCCGCGGTGGGCGCGCTCGCGCTTATCTTCTTCGGCTTCGGGCTGGCGAGCTGGTTCAACGGCGCGTCCTTTGGCCCGTACCTGTTCTGGATCTTCGTGGCGATCATGATCTACATGCTCGTCGGCTGGTTCAGCACCGTGGCGCGCGAGTCCGAGCGCGGCCTGTACAGCGACCGCGTCGACGTGTCGTTCCGCTGGTCGATGAGCTGGTTCATCTTCTCCGAAGTGATGTTCTTCGGCGCCTTCTTCGGCGCGCTGTTCTACGCGCGGACGATCTCGATGCCCTGGCTGGGCGACCTCGACCACAAGATGGTGCTGTGGCCCGATTTCCAGGCGGTGTGGCCCAACGCGGGGCCCGCCGGCACGGTCGAACCCTTCCGCACGATCGGGCCGTGGCCGATTCCGACGATCAACACCGCGCTGCTGCTCAGCTCGGGCGTGACGCTGACCATCGCGCACCATGCGCTGAAGGAGGCGCGCCGGGCGTCGACCATCTTCTGGCTGGCGGTCACGGTCCTGCTGGGCTTCACCTTCCTCGGCTTCCAGGTCTACGAGTACGCGCATGCGTACGAAGAGCTGAACCTGAAGCTCACTTCGGGCATCTTCGGCTCGACCTTCTTCATCCTGACGGGCTTCCACGGTTTCCACGTGTGCGTGGGGGCGATCGCATTGAGTGCGGTGCTGTTCCGCACGATCAAGGGGCATTTCACGCCGGAGCACCACTTCGCGTTCGAGGGGGCGGCGTGGTATTGGCACTTCGTGGACGTGGTCTGGCTCGGGCTCTACGTCGTCGTGTACTGGTTGTAGCGGGGTTTCTCTGTTCGCGCCGGGTCGCCGGGCTTCGGGCCGCCGAGGGGCGCACGGGCCGCGGCCAAGGCGGCCGGGCCGAAGCGCCGGCGGGCGGCGATGTCGCGGCCCCCGCTTCGCGGGGGCTTCCCTCGCCTTCCTCGTCAGCGGCGGGAGGCCGGCAAACTCGGCCCCTGCGGGGCCTCAGACATGCCGGCCTCCTGATCGCCGCTTCCTTCGGAAGCGCTCGGCGCGCCAAAAGCCGCCCGCCGGCGCTTCGGCCCGGCCGCCTTGGCCGCAGCCCGTGCGCCCCTCGGCGGCCCGAAACCCGGCGACCCTCACGGCCAAGGTGTTCGGCCGCCGCAGCCAGCAGCCGACTCCTCCCGAATGCTTTTTATTCTTTGAACACGATCGGCGTCCCGCTCGACGCCGAGGCGCGGCGCACGAAGCGATTCGAACACCGCGACATCGAGGGGCGAGCGTGGGGGACGGCAGTGCGGGCGGCTTTGTCGCGCCGAGCGCTTCCGAAGGAAGCGGCGAAAAAGGAGGCCGGCATGTTTGAGGCCCCGCAGGGGCCGAGTTTGCCGGCCTCCCGCCGCTGACGAGGAAGACGAGGGAAGCCCCGCGAAGCGGGGCCGCGACATCGCCGCCCGCACTGCCGTCCCCCACGCTCGCACCGGCGAACACAGAGACAGGCGCTTCGCGCGACGAAACCTCAGCGACCGACCGGCACGCCGGTCGGGTGGATCCACCCCATATACTGCGCGAACAGGATGAACGCGAACAGCGCCACCGAAAACCCCACGCGAAAGCCCAGCGCCCGCATCGTGTTGCGCGTGCGCCCGCGGTCACGCACGAGGAAGAACAGCGCGGACGCGAGGCTTCCGATGATCAGTACGAAGGCGAAGGCGACGATCCATTTCACGGAAGAAGGCTCCGAGGGCCGACCTTCGATTCTAGTTCCGCCACCGGCTGCGGGTCTGCTCCGAGCGGGCCCGTGCTGACGAAGCGGGGTTCGACGCCGGCGTGACCAGCGGCCCGAGGAATTCGCGTGCCCGTTTTCGCGCCTGGGCGCCGACGCTCGCGGCGCTCGTCGTCGTCGTGCTCACCGTCTCGCTCGGCAACTGGCAGCTGCGGCGCGCCGACGAGAAGCGCGCACTGCAGGCGCAGCGCGACGCTGCCGAGCGCGACGCGCCGATCGACCTGAGCGCTTCGGGCAACGACGCCGACGCGCTCGACGGGCGCCGCGTTCGGGTTCGCGGGCGCTTCGTGTCAAAATTCGAGGTCTTCATCGACAATCGGACCCACCGGGGCGTCGCCGGCTTTCACGTGCTCTCGCCATTGCGCCTCGCCGGTTCCGATTCGCATGTGCTGGTGCTGCGCGGGTGGGTGGCTTCCGATCCGCGCGAGCGTTGGCGCGTTCCGCGGGTGCCGACTCCCGAGGGTGAGGTGCAGGTCGAGGGCATCGCGCAGCGCGAGCTGACGCATACGCTGGAGCTGGGCCGCACGCCCGAGCCCGGGCCCGACGACCGCATCTGGCTCAATGTCGATCTCGATCGGTATCGTCGCTGGTCGGAGCTCGCGGTTCGGCAGCCGATCGTGCGCGAGCTGGCGCCGCCGCAGACCTCCGCCGGCGACTTCGACGACGGGCTCGTGCGCGACTGGCCGCAGCCGGGAGGCGACGTCGAGAAGCACGTCGCCTATGCGTTCCAGTGGTACTCGATGGCAGCGCTCGCCGCCGGGCTGTGGATCTGGTTCGTGGCGCTCGCGCGCTGGCGCAGGCGTTCACGCGACGGCGACGGGCACGGCGACAGGGACAGCGGCAGGGACAGCGACGCGTTGCGCAGATGACGGGCAGGAACAGGCAGGTGACGGATTCGACGGTTTCACACCAACGCACGCAGGATCGAAACGCAGGCGAAGGGCGCACGGGCCACCGGCACGGGGATGCACCGCGCGCAGGCGAAGGGCGCGGCCGCAGCCGGCTCAAGCTGCTCCTGCTGTTCCTCGTGCTCGCCTCGCCGATCGCCGCGTCGTACTACACCTACTACGTGCTGCGGCCGGACGGGCGCACGAATTACGGGACGCTCGTCGAGCAGCGGCCGGTCGACGCGCTCGGCGGAGCGCCGGTGGTCGGCGACGTGCGAACGCTCGGCGAGCTGCGCGGTCGCTGGGTGATGCTCGTCGTCGCGCCTTCGGACTGCGACGATGGCTGCCGCCGGCGCCTGTACCATGTGCGTCAGGTACGCTTGACCGCAGGCAAGGAACGCGACCGCGTCCTGCGCGTATGGTTGCTGCCGGATGCGGGAACGCCGGACCCGGGCCTGCTCGCCGAGCACGAAGGGCTGCTCGTCATCCGCGCGCCCGCGCCGGCGATCGCGACGAGCCTGCCGGCCACCGAGACGACCTCCGTTTCGGACCACATCTGGTTGATCGATCCGCTGGGGCACCTGATGATGCGCTTTCCGCGCGATGCCGATCCCAGCCGGATCAAGAAGGACCTCGCAAAAGTGTTGCGGGCCTCCGGGATCGGATGACGCGCCCGTTGTCGCGTCAGGAAGCAAGAGAGCAAGAGTCCAGAAGATGAGCGCAACGATCGAGAGTTCTTCCCTGCTGCGCGAACGCCCCCGCGGGCGCACGGCGTTGCGCTACCGGCGGATGATCGGCTTCACGCTCGTGCTGACCTTCGCGCTGATCATGCTCGGCGCCTACGTGCGGCTGACCGACGCGGGGCTCGGCTGTCCCGACTGGCCCGGCTGCTACGGCACGCTCAGCCCCTTCCATGCGCAGGACGAGATCGCCAGGGCGGTCGCCGCGCAGGGCGGAGAGCAGGGGCCCGTGTCGATGGGCAAGGCCTGGCGCGAGATGATCCACCGCTATTTCGCCAAGCTGCTCGGGCTGCTGGTGATCGCCATCGCGGTCGTCGCGTGGCGCAAGCGCGAGGAGCTGCGCCAGTCGCCCGCGCTGCCGATCGCGCTGGTCGGCGTCGTCGTGCTGCAGGGCATCTTCGGCATGTGGACGGTCACGCTGCTGCTCAAGCCGGCGATCGTCACCGGCCACCTGATCGGCGGGCTGCTCACGCTGTCGCTGCTGCTGTGGCTGTGGCTGCGCCAGACCGAAGTTCCGCGCTACGTCGATGCCGAGCCGGTGGCGGCACTGTACGCGCCCGCGCTGCTCGGCGTCGCGTTGCTCGCCGCGCAGATCTTCCTCGGCGGCTGGACGAGCACGAACTACGCGGCGCTCGCCTGCACCGATCTGCCCACCTGCCGCGGCCAGTGGTGGCCCGAGATGGACTTCGCCAACGCCTTCCATTTCGTGCGCGAGCTGGGTCGCACCGGCGACGGCGCACTGCTGTCGCAGCAGGCGCTCACCGCGATCCACGTGATGCATCGGCTCGGCGCGGTGATCGTGGCGCTGTACGTCGGCTGGCTCGCCTGGCGCGTTCGCGGCACCGACGGCGTGCGCGCGCTGGGCACCGCGGTGCTCGTCGTGCTCGTCGCGCAGTGGCTGCTCGGCCTGTCCAACGTGTATTTCAGCCTGCCGCTGCCGGTGGCGGTGATGCACAACGGCGGCGCGGCGCTGCTGCTCGGCCTGCTCGTCGCGCTGCTCTTCCGCGCGCGCCAGGCGCGCGCGAGCGTCTGAGGAAACGGGGCTCCGACGCGATGGACATGCCCGCTGTCAGGCCGTCGGGCTGGCGACTGGCCGTTTCGCAATACGTCACGGTGACGAAGCCGCGCATCGTGCTGCTGGCGGCCTTCTGCGCGCTGATCGGCATGCTGCTGGCGAGCCGCGAACAGGTGCACTGGCAGATCCTGCTGTTCGGCACGCTGGGCATCTCGCTGCTCGCCGGCGCGGGCTTCGCGTTCAACTGCCTGATCGAGCGCCACATCGACGCGCGCATGGCGCGCACGCGCGGCCGGCCTTCGGCCAGCGGCGAGGTCGGCGTGCCGGGTCACACGCTGTTCGCCACCGTGCTGGCCGTGCTCGGCGCCTTCGTGCTGTACGTGTTCGTCAATCCGCTGACGATGTGGCTCACGCTGGCCACCTTCGTCGGCTACGCGGGCATCTACACCGTGCTGCTCAAGCCGTCCACGCCGCAGAACATCGTGATCGGCGGCGCCTCGGGCGCGATGCCGCCGGTGCTCGGCTGGGCAGCGGTGACCAACGAGGTGAGCGCCGCGCCGCTCGTGCTGTTCCTGATCATCTTCGTCTGGACGCCGCCGCATTTCTGGTCGCTCGCGCTCTACCGCATCGACGACTACCGCAAGTCCGGGCTGCCGATGCTGCCGGTCACGCACGGCCCGGAGTTCACCCGGCTGAACATCCTGCTCTATACGGTGCTGCTGGTCGTCGCGTCGGTGCTGCCGTTCCTGATCCAGATGAGCGGCCTGCTCTACCTCGCGTGCGCGCTCGTGCTCGACGCCATCTTCCTCGCCTACGCGTGGCGGATGTGGCGCAATTACTCCGACGAACTCGCGCGGCGCACCTTCGGCTATTCGATCTTCTATCTGTCCGCGCTGTTCGGCGCGCTGCTCGTCGACCACTTCATGAATTGATCGAGGAGGATCCGATCCCGATGACGACTCTCGACGCGCTTGCGCCGCTGTCCGGGCGCTGGACGCGCCGCGCCGCAATGGCCGTGATGCTCTCGGGCGCCCTCTGGCTGGCCGGCTGCCAGTCGAAGCCCGAGTTCCGCAACACCGACGTCACCGGCGCCGATTTCGCGCAGGACTTCCATCTCACCGGCCATGACGGCAAGCAGTACTCGCTCGCCGACTTCCGCGGCAAGGCGGTCGTGATCTTCTTCGGCTACACGCAGTGCCCCGACGTCTGCCCGACGACGATGTCGGAGCTGGCCGAGGTGATGAAGCTGCTCGGCCCGGACGCCGATCGTGTGCAGGTGCTGTTCGTCACCGTAGACCCGGAGCGCGACACGCCGCAGCTGCTCGCCAGCTACGTGCCGGCCTTCGATCCGCGTTTCCTCGGCCTGTACGGCGACGAGCAGGCCACCGAACGCACGGCGAAGGCGTTCCGCGTCTTCTACCAGAAGGTGCCGGGCAAGACGCCGGGCAGCTACACGGTGGACCACACGGCCGGCAGCTACGTCTACGACCCGCAAGGCAGGCTGCGGCTGTTCGTCAAGCACGGCGCCGGGCCGGAGCCGATCGCGCAGGACCTGAGAACGCTGCTGGCGGGCTGAGCGGCCCGCTCGGGTGCTCCGCTCAGTCGTTCCGCTCAGCTGCCGGGCTCAGTTGCTGCGCTCAGTTGTTCCGCTCAAGCGCTGCGCTCGCTGCCGGCGGCCACGCCCGCCCGCTGCGTCAGCGCGGCCAGCACCGTCGCCGCGAGGATCATCGCTCCCCCAGCCAGCGTGCGCGCGCTCAGCGTCTCTCCGCCGATCGCCACCGACGACAGCGCCGCGAACAGCACCTCGCTGAGCATCACGATCGCGGTCACGCCCGCCGGCACGCGCGCCACGCCGTACTGCAGCGCGAAGTTGCCGGCGAGGAGCGCCAGCGCCAGCGCGATCGTGCCCGCGATCCACAGCCAGTGCGGCGCGGGCGGAAAGGCCATCGTTCCGCCGAGCGACATCACCCAGGCCATCGTCACGGCGACGACGAAGCCGCCGACGAACATCGCGAGCGCGCGCACGTCGTCGGGCGCGTCGCGGTTGCGCCGGACGAGCACGTTGACGAAGGCGAAGCACAGGCCGCCGGCCAGGCCGAGCCAGTCGGCGAGCGACGAGGGCAGCGGAAAGCCCGCGCCCGGCTGCCACAGGACGATCGCGGCGCCGCCGAGCGCGAGCGCCATCCGCGCGAGCGCCGCGCCCGTGATCGCTTCGTCGAGCAGCCAGCGCGCGAGCAGCAGCGACCACACCGGCATCAGGTAGAAGAGCAGGACGACGCGGACGACTTCGCCGATCATCACGCCCCAGTTGAAGGCGACGTTGGTCGCGCCGGCGGCGAGCACGAGCCACAGCAGCGCGGGTCGCCGCAGCAGTCCGCGCCAGGCGAGCGGGCGCCAGATGCTGATGACGATGGTCGAGAAGAGGAAGGCGAAGCCGGTCGCCCAGACGCTGTGCAGGCCGAGCGCGTTCAGCTGCCGGAACGGCCACCACGAAACGCCCCAGACGAAGGCGTTGAACAGCAGGCAGGCGAGGGCTGCGGCGGGCACGGAGCGCAGCCCGCCGCCTCAAACGTACTCGGCCAGCGCTCCTTTCATCTTCTGCAGCGCCTTCGCCTCGATCTGGCGGATGCGCTCGGCCGAGACGCCGAACTCGTCGGCGAGCTGGTGCAGCGTGAGCGTTCCGCCCTCGGACTCGTCCTTCAGCCAGCGCGTCTCGATGATGCGCCGGCTGCGCGCATCGAGCGCGGCCAGCGCACTGGCGATGCCCTCGCTCTGCAGCCGGTCGCGGTCGCGCGACTCGAGCACCTGCGTGGGCTCGGCCTGCGGCGCCGCGAGCCAGGCGATCGGCGAGTAGCTCTCCTCGCCGTCGTCGAGGGACGGATCGAGCGCGACGTCCTGGCCGCCCAGGCGCGTCTCCATTTCGACGACGTCCTTCTCGCGCACGTTCAGGTCGCGCGCGATCGCGTCGACCTCGGCAGCCGTGAGCGCCTGCGGGCCCGATTTGCGCGAGCGCAGATTGAAGAACAGCTTGCGCTGCGCTTTCGTGGTGGCGACTTTCACCGTGCGCCAGTTCTTCAGGATGTACTCGTGAATTTCGGCGCGGATCCAGTGCAGCGCGAACGAGACGAGACGCACGCCGCGATCGGGGTCGAAGCGCTTGACCGCCTTCATCAGGCCGATGTTGCCTTCCTGGATCAGGTCGGCATGCGGCAGCCCGTAGCCCAGGTACTGGCGCGCGATCGACACGACGAGCCGAAGGTGCGACAGCACCATCTCGCGTGCGGCGTCGAGATCGCCGGTCTCCCGGTACCGGCGGGACAATTCGGATTCCCGCTCGGCGCTGAGCATCGGCAGGCGGTGAACCGCGGCAATATAGGCATCGAGATTCCCGACCGCCGGCAGCGCCATCATCGCGTTGGGCGAAGCGGGCACGAGAGCGGTGGAATTTCCCTTCGTCATCCGGATACCTCCTTACTGAAAAGAGAGATTAGCACTCTCGGGTCGAGAGTGCCAGCGCCAGACGATCATCAGACAGGATGGACAGCTTTCGAGGATTTACGATGCTCCAGCTCTATACCTTTTTCCGCAGTTCGGCTTCGTTTCGCGTGCGCATCGCCTTGAATCTGAAGGGTTTGCCGTGGGAACCGAAGGTCGTCTGGCTCCCTTCGAACGAGCAATGCGGCGACCCGTTCCGCGCGGTAAATCCGCAGGGATTCGTTCCGCTGCTGGTCGATGGCGAGCAGCGGCTCGCCCAGTCGCTGGCGATCATCGAGTATCTGGACGAAACGAAGCCGGGGCCCCGGTTGCTGCCCGGCGATGCGCTGGGGCGCGCCCGCGTGCGCTCGCTGTCGCTGCTGGTGGCTGCCGAGATCCATCCGTTGAACAACCTGCGCGTGCTGAACCACCTGCGCGACGCGCTGGGGCTCGACGCCGAGGCGATCGCCCGCTGGTACCGCCACTGGTGCGACGAGGGGCTCGCCGCGCTCGAGCGCGAACTGGCCGATCCGCGTACCGGCCGCTTCTGTCACGGCGACGCGCCGACGATGGCCGACGTGTGCCTGGTGCCGCAGGTTTTCAACGCGCGGCGTTTCGAGACGAAGGTCGAGCGCTACGAGCGGACGATGCGCATCTTCGACGAGTGCATGAAGCTCGAGGCGTTCCGCAGGGCCCAGCCGTCCGAGCAGGCCGAGGCGTCGCGCGGCTGAGGCTCCTCCCCCTTCCGGCCGACCCTTCCAGCTGCCCCTTTCGGCTGCCCCCTTCGGCTGCCCCCTTCGGCTGCCCCCTTCGGCTGCCCCCTTCGGCTGCCCCCTTCGGCTGCCCGACCGAAGGGTGGCCTACCCCGACCGGCGGATGGCGCTCGCCAGTCGCCCCGGCATACGATGGGGCACCGCTGCCGACGCTGTTTCGTGCTGTTTCGCATCGCGCGGCCCGGCTTCCTGACCGCCATTGCAAGGTGCCCCGATGCCTGCCGAAGTTGCCGCTTCCGCTGCCGTGACCGTCCGCGTGGCGCGCAGCGAAGACGATCGCGCCCGCGTGTTCGCGCTGCGCGCCCGCGGCCGCTACGGAGCAGCGGGGCCGTTCTCCGATGCCTGGGATCGCCTGCCCAACGCCACGCTGCTGCTCGCGGAGTCGCGCTTCGACGGCGAGGCGCTAGGCACGCTGCGCATCCTCACGGGTGACCGGGGCCCGATGATGGTCGACGGCCTGCTCGAGTTGCCGGCATCGCTGAAGAGCCGGTCGCTGGCCGAGGGCTCGCGACTGGTGGTCTGCGAAGGTCCGCACGAGTCGCAGGTGCGACGGATGCTGTGGAAGGCTTTCCACCTCTACTGCCTGGCGGCGCAGGTGCAGACCATGCTGGTCGCCGCCCGCGAGGCGGCGGCGCGCGAGTACGAGTCGCTCGGTTTCACCGACGTCCTGCCCGACGGAGCGCTGTTCGCTCCGCGCGGTCGCGATCTCGCTACTCACCGGCTGATGTGCCTGGGCGTGTTCGAGGCCCGCGAGGCGCTGAGGCACAGCGGGCATCCGCTGCACGAGTTCTTCTTCGTCGAGCGGCATCCGGAGATCGACCTGCTCGGTCCCCTCGGCGCCAAGGCGGCGCGCAGTCCGATGCCGCGGGTGCCGTTCGACCCGTCGCGCAGGGTCGCGGGGCTGTCCGAGGTGGTGGTCGTCTAGCGTCCTGGTCACGCTGCGATCGTCGACCGGCTCCGGTGCGATCGCGGCCGCTCTTCAGTCGAGCAGCGCCCCGGCGAACTCCTCGGCCGAGAAGGCCTGCAGGTCGTCGATCTTTTCCCCGACGCCGATGAAATAGACCGGAATCGGCCGCTCGCGCCGAGTGAACGCCAGCGCGGCGAGCGCGCCCCCTTTCGCGGTGCCGTCGAGCTTCGTGACGATCAGGCCGCTGAGCGGCACCGCCTCGTCGAAGGCCTTCACCTGCGCGAGCATGTTCTGTCCGGTGTTGCCGTCGAGCACGAGTAGGGTCTCGTGCGGCGCGCCTTCCATCGCCTTGGCCACGACACGACGGATCTTGCGCAGCTCTTCCATCAGGTGCGTCTGGGTGGGCAGCCGACCCGCGGTGTCGATGATGACGATGCCGGTGCGGCGCGCGCGGCCCGCGTGCACGGCGTCGAAGGCGACGGCAGCCGGATCGCCGCCCTGCTGCGCGATGACGTCGACCCGGTTGCGCGAGCCCCACTCGGCGAGCTGCTCGCGGGCCGCGGCGCGGAAGGTGTCGCCGGCGGCGAGCAGGATCGACTTGCCTTCGCGCTGCAGATGGTGCGCGAGCTTGCCGATCGAGGTCGTCTTGCCGGCGCCGTTCACGCCGGCGATCATCATCACCAGAGGCTCGGCCGCGTCGATGTCCATCGGCTTCTCGAGCGGCATCAGCAGATCGACGATCAATGCGCGCAGCGCGAGCCGCACCTGCTCGGCGCCGGCCAGCCGCTCGCGGCGAACGCGCTCCTGCAGGCGCTGCATCAGCCACTGCGTGGTCGCCACGCCGGCATCGCTGGCGATCAGCGCTGTTTCCAGCTCGTCGAAGAGCGCATCGTCGACCTGCACGTTCGAGAACAGGCCGGCGAGGTTGCCGCGCGTGCGCGACATTCCCTCGCGCAGCCGCTTCACCCAGGTGTTCCGCTCGGCCTGCGTCAGCGTGACGATCGCGTCGCCCGAGGGAAGGACGATCGCTTCCGGGCGGGCCAGCACGTCGGCCGTATAGAGGCTGCCGTAGAAGGCGGTCGGAGCGGGTTCGGCGGGTGCTTCGGCGGCCGCCTCGTGGACGGGCTCCGCCGCCGCCTCCCCGGAGGGCTCGCCGGCGCTGAGTGCCGCGGCTGCAGCCTCGGCCGACTCGGTCCTGTTCTCCGGCTCCGGTGCAGCGGCTTCGGCGGCCTCGGCGGGCGGCGATTCCGGTTCCGGCGCGGCCGGCTTCGGTTCCGGCGCGGCCGGTTGCGGTGCCGGTGCGGGCGGTTGCGGTTCCGGTGCGGGCGGTTGCGGTTCCGGTGCGGCCGGCTTCGGTTCCGGCCCGCTCGGCTGCGGTTCCGGCGCGGCCGGCTGGAGCACCTCCGCCGGATAGAGCATTTCCGGCGGATACAGGCTCTGCGCGGGCAGTCCGAGGCTCGGGGGCGCGGCTGCGGCCGTCGGCGGAGCGGTGCCGGACGATGCCGGATCGTCGGGGGAAGGGGGGGATTCGGCCTGTGAGGGCCTCTTTCGACGCAGGAATCCGAACATGGCTACACTCGGCGTCGATTCTACCTGCCCCGCCCATGCCGCTTTCCCCGCTCCAGCGGATCGCTCCGCTGCTCGTCGCGCTCGCCACCGCCTGCGCGCTGGCGTCGCCGGCGCAGGCCCAGTCGGCTCCCGCGCCCAGCGCCGCGCCGCCCCCGGCGCCTGCCGACGACGCCCGGCACACCTTCGAGCGCACGCTGCCCAACGGAATGAAGGTGATCGTGCGCGAGGACCATCGCGCGCCCACCGTCGTGCACCTCGTGCTCTACCGCGTCGGCTCGGTGGACGAAGCGAAGGGGCGCACGGGCATCTCGCACGTCCTCGAGCACATGATGTTCAAGGGCACCGAGCGGCATCCCACCGGCGAGTTCTCGCGCCTGGTCGCGCAGCTCGGCGGACGCGAGAACGCGTTCACCACGAGCGACTACACCGGCTATTTCCAGCAGATCGGCAGGGAGCACCTGGCCGAGATGATGAAGCTCGAGGCCGACCGCATGTCGAACCTCGTGCTCGCGCAGAAGGAGTTCGACCAGGAATTGCGCGTCGTGATGGAGGAGCGCCGGCTGCGCACCGAAGATCGCGCGCAGGCGCTGGTCTACGAGCAGTTCCGCGCGCAGGCCTTCGTCGCCTCGCCGGTGCGCCATCCGGTGATCGGCTGGTTCAGCGACCTGCGGGCGCTCACCGTCGACGAGCTGCGCGACTGGTACGCGCAGTGGTACACGCCGTCGAACGCGATCGTCGTCGTGGTCGGCGACGTCTCCGCCGACGAGGTTTGGCGGCAGGCCGAAGCCACCTACGGACAGGTGAAGGCGCACGCGCTGCCGCAGCGCGCGCCGCTCGACGAGCCCGAGCAGCGAGGTCTGCGCCGCGCCTGGGTGAAGGCGCCCGCCGAGAACCCCTACGTGACGATGGGCTTCCACGTGCCGCGCCTGGACGACGTCGAGCGCGACACCGAGCCGTACGCGCTCGAGGTGCTCGCCGCGGTGCTCGACGCCGACGAGAACGGGCGCCTGACGCGCAACATCGTGCGCGGCTCGCGCGTGGCGAACCAGGTGGGCGCGGGCTACGACTCGATCACGCGCGGGCCGACGCTCTTCGTGCTCGACGGCACGCCCGCCGAGGGCCATACCACGGCCGACGTCGAGCAGGCGTTGCGCGAGGAGATCGCGAAGATCGCCCGCGACGGCGTCGCCGCCGACGAACTCGAGCGCATCAAGACGCAGTACGTCGCCGGCGAGATCTACAAGCGCGATTCGATCATGGCGCAGGCGATGGAGATCGGCAGCCTGGAGATCACCGGCTTCACGCATCGCGACGCCGACCGGATTCTCGCGCGCATCGCTGCCGTCACCAGTGACGAGGTGCAGGCGGTCGCGAAGAAATACTTTTCCTCCGACGACACGCTGACCATCGCCACGCTGCTGCCGCAGCCGCTGCCCGAGGGGGACCGCGGCGCCGCGCCGCAGCCCGGCGGCGCGAACGGAGGGCCGATCCGATGAACGCGCAGGCAAGGCTCGCGCTGCGCTGGCTGCTCGCCGCTTCGTTCGCGCTCGTCGCCGCGGCCGCGCAGGCGGCGCTGCCCATCGAGCACTGGACGACCTCGAACGGCGCGCGCGTGTATTTCGTGCGCGCCGACAGCATCCCGATGCTCGACGTGCGCGTCGATTTCGACGCCGGCGCGCGTCTGGACCCGCCCGGCAAGACTGGGCTCGCCTCGCTCACCGCGTCGATGCTGGGCCGAGGCATCGAGGAGGCCGACGAGACGCAGCTGGCCGAGCGTTTCGCGCGCATCGGCGCGCAGCGCGGCGCCTCGGCGGGCGACGACCGCGCCAACGCGTCGTTGCGAACGCTGGTCGGCGAGCGCCAGGCCGACGAGGCGATCGGCCTGCTCGCCGCGATACTCGCGCGTCCGACCTTTCCCGAGGCGGTGCTGGTGCGCGAGCGCCAGCGGATCATCCAGGCGCTGCGCGAGGCCGAGACGAAGCCCGAGACCATCGCGCAGTGGACCTTCGACGCGATGATCTACGGCTCGCATCCGTACGGCGCGCACTCCACGCCCGAGACGATCGCCTCGATCACGCGCGACGATCTGGTCGCCTTCCATCGCGCGCACTACGGCGCGGGCAACGCGGTGGTGTCGATGATCGGCGCCATCGATCGTGCGCGCGCCGAGCGGATTGCCGAGCGGCTCGTGCGCGACCTGCCGGCGGGCAGCGGCGCCGGGAACGTTCCCGAGGTGAAGACGCTCGCGCGCGCCGAGGAGCGGCGCATCGAGCATCCGGCCACGCAGAGCCACATCCTGATCGGCCAGCCGGCGATCGCGCGCGGCGATCCCGATTTCTTCCCGCTGCTGGTCGGCAACTACGTGCTCGGCGGCGGCGGATTCGTCTCCCGCCTGTACGAGGAGGTGCGCGAGAAGCGCGGCCTCGCCTACAGCGTCTATTCGTATTTCTCGCCGATGCTGCAGCCCGGCCCGTTCACGATCGGCCTGCAGACGAAGAAGGAGCAGACCGACGTCGCGCTCGGCGTGGTGCGCGAGACGCTCGACCGCTTCCTCGCCGACGGGCCTACCGAGCAGGAACTGCAGGCGGCGAAGGACAACCTGATCGGCGGCTTCGCGCTGCGCATCGATTCGAACGCGAAGATCGTCGACAACCTCGCGGTGATCGGCTTCTACCGGCTGCCGCTCGACTATCTCGACCGCTGGACGGACCGGGTCCGCGCGGTGACGCTCACGCAGGTGCGCGATGCTTTCGCGCGCGTGCTCGACGCGAAGCGCATGGCGACCGTCGTCGTCGGCGCCGGCGCGTCGGCCCGATGACGCGTTCGCCGGGCGCCGCCTCCGCGGCTGCCGGCGCCCGCTCGCATCGCCTTCGCATCGTTGGCGGGCAGTGGAAGCGCACGCCGATCGCGGTGCCCGACGTCGTTGGATTGCGACCCACGCCCGACCGCGTGCGCGAGACGCTGTTCAACTGGCTCGGCCAGAAGCTCGACGCACGCCGCTGCCTCGACCTGTTCGCCGGCACCGGCGCGCTCGGCTTCGAAGCCGCTTCGCGCGGGGCCGCGCAGGTGGTACTGGTCGAGCGCGATCGCCGCGCGGCGGCTGCGATCGCCGCGACGATCGAGCGCCTGCGGGCGCCGGGCGTCCGGCTCGTCGTCGGCGACGCTTTCGACGCGCTGAATCGCCTCGCGCAGTCGGGCGAACGCTTCGACGTCGTCTTCGTCGATCCGCCCTTCGACCAGGCGCTGCACGCGCGGGCACTCGCCGCGCTGGCGCCGGTGCTGGCGGAGAACGGCCTCGTCTACGTAGAGTCGGGCGAAGCCTTCGACGCGCCGGCCGGCTGGCGCATCGAGCGCGAAGGCCGCGCCGGGCAGGTCCGCTATCATTTGCTGAGCAGGCAGGCCGACGCATCTGCAGCCGACGCATCGCCAGGAACCGACGCATGACACGCGCCATCTACCCCGGAACCTTCGACCCGCTGACGCGCGGTCACGAAGACCTCGTCCGGCGCGCTTCGAAGCTCTTCGATTCGGTCGTCGTCGCCGTCGCGGCGAGCCGCGGCAAGAACCCGATCTTCGACGTCGACGAGCGGCTGGCGATCGCGCGCGAAGTGCTCGGCCATCATTCGAACGTCGAGGTCACGACTTTTTCGGGGCTGCTGGTGCATTTCGTCGAACAGCAGAAGGCCGACGTCGTCGTGCGCGGCTTGCGCGCGGTCACCGACTTCGAATACGAGTTCCAGATGGCCGGAATGAACCGGCACCTGATGCCCGACGTCGAGACGATCTTCCTCACGCCTACCGACAAGTACCAGTTCATCTCGGGCACGCTGGTGCGCGAGATCGCGCTGCTCGGCGGCGACGTCTCGCAGTTCGTCGCGCCGCCCGTGATGCGCTGGCTCGGGCGCAAGCTCGCGCAGCTGCGAGCCGAAGCGCAGCGGAGCCCCGAAGCGCAGCGGAGTCCCGAAGCGCAGCGGAGCCCCGACGTGCAGCGGAGCCCCGACTTGCCGGCGAAGCCCTGACGCGGGAGCCGCGATGGCGCTGATCATCACCGACGAGTGCATCAACTGCGACGTCTGCGAGGCCGAGTGCCCGAACGGCGCGATCTCGATGGGCGAGGAGATCTACCGGATCGACCCGCAGCGCTGCACCGAATGCGTGGGCCACTTCAACGAGCCGCAGTGCCGGCAGGTCTGCCCGGTCGATTGCATCCCGCGGGATCCTTCCTGGCCGGAAACGCCGCAGCAGCTGATGGACAAGTACCGCCGGCTGCAGGCCGAGGCTCAGGCGGCGTCGGCCGCTCCCGGCTCGATCGTCTCGTAGACGAAGCGCTCGAACAGGCCCGCCTGCGACCACGCGCGGGCTTCGGCGACCAGGCCTTGGTGGGCGAGCGGAAAGCGCTGCGCCCATTCGCGCGTCGTCTGCAGGCGCAGCGTCCCGCGTGACAGCGACAGTGCCGGCGCGGGCGCATCCGACGCGTCGCGCCGGCGATGCACGATCGTCGCCACGCGCAGTGCGAGCACCGCCAGCCTTCCAGCTTCGTCGTCGGATTGCGCGCGCAGCGCCTCGAGGCTGCCGGTCTGCGTCAGCGCGAGCAGCGCGAGACGGTCCTGCTCGCTCTGCGAGAAGCCGGGCATCTCCGCGTGCGCGAGCAGGTATGCCGAGTGGCGGTGGAAATCCTCGTGCGTGACCGAGCGGCCGATCTCGGCCAGCTCGGCGGCCCAGCCGAGCAGCGCGCGCCGGGCGCGAACCTCCTCCTGCGCGCCCGGCGCCGCCTGGTCGAACAGCGCGAGAGCGGTGTCGCGAACGCGCCGCGCGCGCGCCGTATCGACCCGATGGCGGCGCAGCAGGCGCTTGATCGTCAGCGCGCGCACGTCGCGGTCGGCGTCGCGATCGAGCAGGTCATGCACCAGGCCCTGCAGCAGCGCGCCGTCGCAGTACTGCATCCGGTCGATGCGCAGCTCGTCGAAGACCGCCGTCATCACCGCCAGGCCGCCGGCGAGCACCGGCCGGCGCTCCGGCGTCAATCCCGCGAGCTGCACCGACGATGCGTCGCCGCTGGACAGCAACGCGGCCCGGGTGCGCATCAGCGACTCCCGATCGAGCGCATCGGCGCCCCATTGCGTGCGCGCGATGCGCCACAGCGACTCCGCGGTTCCCGAAGTCCCGACGGCGTAGCGCCAGCGGTGCGCGCCGAGCGAGGCAGCGGTCTGCGCGAAGGCGTCGCGCGCTTCGTAATACGCGGCGTCGAAGGCCTCGTCGGTGATGCGTCCGCCGGCGAAGCGGCGGTTCGACAGGACGACGCAGCCTACGCCGGCCGATTCGAGCGCCAGCGCTTCGGTGCCGATGCCGACGATGCATTCGGTCGAGCCGCCGCCGATGTCGACGACGAGGCGCGTTTCGCCGTCGTCGGGCAGCGCATGCGCGGCGCCTACGTAGATCAGTCTGGCTTCCTCGAGCCCCGAGACGATTTCGACCGGAAAGCCGAGCGCGGCCTCGGCCGTGCGCAGGAAGCGCTGCGCGTTGCGCGCCACGCGCAGCGCGCTCGTGCCCACCGCGCGCACCCGCTCGGGCGAGAAGGAGCGCAGACGCTCGCCGAAGGCGGCGAGCGCGACGAAGGCGCGCTGGCGCGACGCCTCGTCGAGCGTGCCGTCGCTGCGCAGGCCGTCGGCGATCCGCACGCCGTCGCGCAGGCTCTCGATCGGGACGACGCGAGGGCCCTGCGGCGAAACCTCCACCCGGGCGATCAGCAGCCGGAAGCTGTTCGAGCCGAGATCGACGGCGGCCAGCAGGCGGTTCTCGGGCATCGGCGGT
>JAJPEN010000022.1 GCA_021166835.1 Burkholderiaceae bacterium
GGCCGCTGCCTGCACGGCGAGGCGAGCGAAGAAGAGACTGCCGCCTTTCGCGCCGCATGGCAGGACCGCGTGCGCAGGCTGCTGCTCGAGCACGCCGACGACCCCGAGGTGATCGAGCTGCGCGACGTGCGCTGCTGAAGAGGCGGCTGGTACGCCGGTTGCTTCAGGGGCGCGGCCGCGGCCGATGGTGCCGCGCCCCTACGGAGATGCAGCCATGCCCGGTACCCGTGCCGCGACCCACAAGACGACCACCCGCTCCCGCTCGCGCAAGGAGAAGGAGAACGATCCGATCGCGTTGCTCGAAGCCGATCACCGCGCAGTCGAGAAGATGTTCAAGGAGTTCGAGAAGAAGAAGGAGAAGGACCGCGACGCGGCGATCGAGCTGGTCGGCCGCATCCTCACCGAACTGACCGTGCACGCGCAGATCGAGGAAGAGATCTTCTATCCGGCGATGCGCGAGTCGGGCGGCGACAAGATGGCCGACCTGCTCGACGAGGCCGAGGTCGAGCACGCGAGCGCGAAGGACCTGATCGCGCAGATCTCGTCGATGTCGCCCGACGAGGAGCTGTACGACGCCAGGGTGACGGTGCTCGGCGAATACGTGAAGCACCACGTGAAGGAGGAGGAGGGCGAGATCTTCCCGAAGGCGAAGAAGGCCGGCGTCGACATGGAAGAGCTGGGCAACCTGCTCGCCGAGCGCAAGCAGGAGCTGATGCAGGAAATGGGCGACGGCGCGGCGGCGTCCTGATACGTCGCCGGCAGCGAACGACCCGTCCGGATGTGGATCCCGGCCGAACCGTGGTGGGAAGCGATCGTCCGGGCGGCGTCGGTCTATCTGTCGCTGATGGTGCTGATGCGGCTGGCCGGCAAGCGCACGCTCAGCCAGCTCACGCCTTTCGACCTGCTCGTCATGCTGCTGCTCAGCGAGGCGGTGAGCCCGTCGATCGGGGGCAACGACCAGTCGATCGTCGGCGGCGTCATCCGCGCAGCGACGCTGATCGGCCTGAATCTCGCCGTCGGCTACGCGACCGCGCGCAGCCGCTCGGTCGAGCGCTTCATCCAGGGCGCGCCGGTCGTCATCGGCCGAGACGGAAAGCTGTTCGAGAAGGTGCTGCGGCGCCAGCGCATCGGTCGCGACGACATCGAGAAGGCGCTGCGCGAGGCGCAGTGCGAACTGCCGGATCTCGCGCTCGCCGTGCTCGAGCCTGACGGCCAGATCACGATCTGGAAGGCCTCGGAGCTGAAGCAGGGCGAGGCGCCGTCGACCGGGCCGGTGGCACCGCCCTGACCGCCGTGTCAGCTGCGCGGCCGGGCGCCGCCGTGATAGTGCGGAATGCGTTCGAGCGCGTAGTCGGCCGCCGAGCGGCGCACGGCGTTGCGCGAACCGTCGAAGTGCCGCGTCTCGGAGAACAGCTGCGTGCCGTCCTCGCCGCGCACCGCCCAGGCGAAGCAGATGGTGCCGGCGGGCACGTCGCTGCCCTCGGGCGGCTCGTCGGCCACGCCGGTGTCGGCGATCGCGACCGAAGCCTCGCTGCGTTCCAGTGCGCCCAGCGCCATTTCGCGCGCCACCTCCTCGCTGGTGAGACCGAAACGATCGATCGTCTGCGGCGAGACGCCCAGCAGCCGGCACTTCGCCTGCGGCGAATAGACGACGTAGCCGACTTCGAGCGAGCTGCCGACGCCGGTCGCGTCGGCCAGGCGCCCGGCGATCAGCCCGGCCGTGCACGACTCGGCAGTGGCGACCACGAGGCGGTTGTCCTTCAGGTACGAGAGCAGCTTCTTCAGTTCCATGACGTCGCGGAAAAACGGGCATGCCGTCGGTGCATTCGACGCGCCTGCCTGCCGCCCGCGTAAGATCGAAACCGGCAGGTCGCGCCGCGCAGCCGGGCAGCAACGGCGTCGCGCGGCAGGAGGTACGCAGTTGATCTCATCGCCTTCCATGCTCGACGCCTTCCTCGCCACGATCGTCCAGTTGGCGGGCGCGCGCGCCGGAACCTTGCAGGTGCCGTCCTTCGACGGCGAGCCCGACTTCTTCGCGTCGTGGGAACGCGCGAACGTACTCGGCGAGCAGATCCGCCTCCCGTCCACCCGCGTCGTTCTGCCGCTCGAAAGCGGCGGCAGGACGCTCGGCCTGTTCACGCTGCATTTCGACCCGCCCGCGGTCGCGCAGGACGATCCCGCTGCGCCGTACAAGTCGGGCACCGCGGGCGCGCCGGCCGCGAAGTCGGCCGGCCGCGGCTCCGCGAGCGGCCTGCTGCCCGAGACGCTCACCGCGCGCGAGCGCGAGATCCTCTCGCACATCGCTTCCGGGCGGAGCAACAAGACGATCGCCCGTACGCTCGGCATCAGCCCCGACACCGTCAAGCTGCACGTGCGCCACATCATGGCCAAGCTCGGCTGCCGCTCGCGCGTGGCGGCCGCGGTGCTCGCCGTGCAGCACGGGCTCGCGCACGAGCGCGCATAGCGGCGGGCGGGCACGGCCCGCGGCCGTATCATCGGAAGTTTTTCCGGCGGATTCTCTCTTCGATGGAAACGGAACTGCCCTCGGCGGCGACGATCGCCTGGCTGGGCTTCGCCCTCGGCGCCGTCTTCGGCTTCGTCGGCAACAAGACGAACTTCTGCACGATGGGCGCGGTCTCCGACATCGTGCACATGGGCGACTGGACGCGCATGCGCATGTGGGTGCTGGCGATCGCGGTGGCGATGCTCGGCGTCTGGGCGTTGCAGGCGCTGGAGCTGGTCGACACGCACAAGTCGCTGTACGCCAGTCCGAACCTGATGTGGCTGTCCAACCTCGCCGGCGGACTGCTGTTCGGCATCGGCATGACGCTCGCGTCGGGCTGCACGAGCAAGACGCTGATCCGCATCGGCGGCGGCAACCTGAAGTCGGTCGTCGTCTTCGTCGTGCTGGCGATCTCGGCCTACGTGACGCTCAAGGGGCTGTTCGGCGTCTGGCGCGTGAACACCTTCGACACCGTCTCGGTGCAGCTGCCGTCCACCCAGGACCTGCCGACGCTCGTCGCTACCGCCTGGGGGCTGCCGGTTGCGCTCGTCGCGCGCTGGCTGCCGCCGCTGGCCGCCGCGGCGCTGCTCGTCTTCGTCTTCTCCGACCGGCAGGCGCGCGGCCTCGACACGCTGCTCGGCGGCATCGTCGTCGGCCTGACGATCGTCGGCGGCTGGTACGTCACCGGCCACGTCGGCTACGTCGCCGAGCATCCGGAGACGCTCGAGGAGGCGTTCATCGCCACCAACGGCAACCGTCCCGAATCGCTGTCGCTGGTCGCGCCCTTCGCCTACACGCTCGAACTGCTGATGTTCTGGAGCGACCAGAGCAAGCACGTCACCTTCGGCATCGCCACCGCGCTGGGGATCGTCGCCGGTTCGCTCGCCTATGCGCTGCTCAGCCGCACCTACCACGAGGAGAGCTTCCCCGACGCGGCCGACCTGAAGCGGCACGTGGCGGGCGCCGTGCTGATGGGCTTCGGCGGCATCACGGCGCTCGGCTGCACGATCGGGCAGGGCCTGAGCGGGCTGTCGACGCTGGCGGTCGGATCGGTGATCACCTTCTTCTCGATCGTCGCCGGCGCGGCGCTGATGATGAAGCTCGACTACTGGCGACTGATGCGCGAAGCCCACGCGTAGCGCCGGCGGCAGGTGCCCGGCATGTGCTCCACGTTATAATGCGAAGCACATCCCGCCGCACACCTCCCCCGCGAGTTCCAAGCCGATGATTGCACTGCTCGAAGCGCGCAGCGCCGGCCTTCTGCGCCGCGAGCACTGGCTGACGAACATCGTCTCCGGAGCGATCGTCGGCGTCGTCGCGCTGCCGCTGGCGATGGCTTTCGCGATCGCCTCGGGGGCCAAGCCCGAGCAGGGCATCTACACGTCGATCGTCGCCGGCTTCCTCGTCTCGGTGCTCGGCGGCAGCCGCGTGCAGATCGCCGGGCCCACCGGCGCGTTCATCGTGATCCTCGCCGCGATCACCGCGCGCTACGGCATCGACGGATTGCAGATCGCGACGATGATGGCCGGCGCCATCCTGCTGCTGCTCGGCGTGGCGCGCATGGGCGCGATCATCAAGTTCATCCCCGACCCGGTGATCGTCGGCTTCACCTCGGGCATCGGCGTCATCATCTTCGTCGGCCAGTGGAAGGATTTCTTCGGGCTGCCGGCGGTGAGCGGCGAGCATTTCCACCAGAAGCTGTGGCAGCTGCTGCAGGCGCTGCCGCAGCTGCACCTGGCGACCACGCTGCTCGCCGTCGCCTCGCTCGCGCTCGTGCTGTACGGCAACCGCATCCCGCGGCTCGGGCGCGTGCCCGGGCCGCTGATCGCGATGGTCTTCGCCACCGCGGTGCAGGCGCTGTTCGGCTTCGACGGCGTCGTCACGATCGGCAGCGCATTCGGCGGGATTCCGCTCGGACTGCCCGAGCTGCGCCTGCCCGAGCTGAGCGCGGCGCGCATGATCGAGCTGATCGGTCCGGCGTTCACCATCGCGATGCTCGGCGCGATCGAGTCGCTGCTGTCGGCGGTGGTGGCCGACGGAATGGCCGGCACGCGCCACGACTCCAACCAGGAGCTGATCGGCCAGGGCATCGCCAACCTGGCGGCGCCGCTGTTCGGCGGCTTCGCCGCCACCGGCGCGATCGCGCGCACCGCGACGAACATCCGCAACGGCGGCACCAGCCCGCTGGCCGGCGTCGTGCACGCGATCACGCTGCTGCTGATCGTCCTCGTGCTGGCGCCGCTGGCGGTGAACGTCCCGCTCGCCGCGCTGGCGGCGATCCTCTTCGTCGTCGCCTGGAACATGAGCGAGGCGAAGCACTTCCTGAAGATGGTGCGCCGCGCGCCGCGCGCCGACGTCGTCGTGCTGCTCGTCACCTTCGGCCTCACCGTGTTCGCCGACCTGGTCGTGGCGGTGAACATCGGCGTCATCCTGGCCACGCTGCAGTTCATGCGCCGGATGGCGTCGAGCGTCGAGGTGCAGAACGTCACGCACCAGGAACTGCACCAGGAGTTCGCGCATCGCGGCTTCCAGCAGCTGCCGCCGGGCGTGCTCGTCTATTCGGTCGACGGCCCGTTCTTCTTCGGCGCGGCGGAGAACTTCGAGCGCGCGCTGGCCACCACGCACACCGATCCGCGCGTGCTGATCGTGCGCCTGGGCTGGGTGCCGTTCATCGACGAAACCGGGTTGCAGACGCTCGAGGAGGTCGTCGTCGACCTGCGGCGCCGCGGCGTGACGGTGATGCTCGCCGGCGCGAACGCGCGCGTGCGCGGCAAGCTCGAACGCGCCGGCCTGATCGAGCTGGTCGGCCGCGACAACTTCTTCGACGACCTGGCCCATGCGATCGAGGCGTCGCGCGCGCTGGCGCCCGAAGGCCCGACCACGGCGCTCGGGCGCCAGACGGTGCTCAGCGAAACCGCGCAGGCCGTGCTGCGAACGAGCCGGCAGTTCTTCTCGCAGCCGCCGGCGGATTCGTGACGGCCGCGGGCGGCGCGCCTACCTCACTTTCGGGTTGGCGACGCCGGGCTGCGTGCGATAGCTGACGCCGTGCTGCGCGAGATAATCGCGGATCAGCTGGCGCACCACCTGCGAAGGGGTGACGTCCTGCCGCGCGCACAGCGTCTCGAAGGCTTTCTTCTTCGCCGGGTCGATCAGCACTGTCAGGCGGGCGGTCTTGCGTTCCATGCGCGGAAGATCTCCTCCATGTGGATCGTATTCTAATCGGATGTGCGCGGGCGCGAGCGCCGCCGACGAAGGGTTCGGCGGTTGCGCGCGCCACGCGGCCGGTTGCCTTCTCCCGGCGGGTAGCAGCGGCGCAGGACGCCGGGCGGTTGCTTCCACCGCGGCGGCGCGCGACCATCGAAGGCATGAAGCTTACGAAGCGTCTTCGGATCCGGGGCCTCGTGCAGGGAGTCGGCTTTCGCGCATCGCTGGCCGACGAGGCGCGCCTGCGCGGCCTGGCCGGATGGGTGCGCAACCGCAGCGACGGGACCGTCGAGGCGCTGGTGCACGGCGACGCGCAGGAACTCGACGCGCTGCTCGTCTGGGCGCGGCGCGGGCCGCGCGCCGCACGCGTGGATCGCGTCGAGGTGGAGGAAGCGGCGGCGGCGGACGTGCCGGCGCATTTCGAACAGCGGGCGACTGTGTGAGCAGCGGCGGACGGAGATCGCTTCGCGTTCACGGGTTACCGTCTCGATGCCAGATGGCTGCGAAGAGCAGCGTTCACGTGTACGAAGCAGTTTCCGCAGCAAAAAATGCAGCGCTTCGCGGCATCGAGACTGCGGCAGGCCCGTGCACAGAGACAGGCTGCGGCTTACGCCTCCCGCCCCTCCGCCTCAGCGCACCGCCGGCTCCTTCGGTGCCTCCAGCGCCGCCTCGATCGCCTGGTCGACGCGCTCGAGCCAGACGAACTCGAGCCTGTCGCGCGCGTCGGCCGGGATCTCGTCGTAGTCGCGCCGGTTGCGCGCCGGCAGCATCACGCGCGTGATGCCGGCGGCGGCCGCGGCGACCACCTTCTCCTTGATGCCGCCCACCGGCAGCACGAGGCCGCGCAGGCTGATCTCGCCGGTCATCGCGGTGTCGCTGCGCACCGTGCGGCCGGTGAGCAGCGAGACGAGCGCCGTGTACATCGCCACGCCCGCGCTCGGTCCGTCCTTCGGCGTGGCGCCGGCCGGCACGTGGATGTGGATGTCGATCTTCGCGAGGCGCTCCTCGTCGATGCCGAGGTCGCGCGCGCGATGCTTGACGATCGACAGCGCCGCCTGCGCGCTCTCGCGCATGACGTCGCCGAGCTGTCCGGTAAGGATCAGCGCGCCCTTGCCCGGCAGGCTCGTCGCTTCGATGAACAGAATGTCGCCGCCGACCGGCGTCCACGCGAGGCCGGTGGCCACGCCCGGCGTGCTCGTGCGCATCGCCACTTCGTTCTCGAAGCGCGGCGCTCCGAGGATCTCGACGAGCTCGTCGACGCCGATGTGCATTTCGGTGGCCGATCCTTCGGCGATGCGCACGGCGGCGTGGCGCAGCGCGCGGCCGATCTCGCGTTCGAGGCTGCGCACGCCGGCTTCGCGCGTGTAGTCGCGGATGATCCGGTGCAGCGCTTCGTCGTCGATCGTCGCCTGTCCCTCGGCCAGGCCGTTCGCTTCGAGCTGGCGGCGGATTAGGTAGCGGCGCGCGATCTCGAACTTCTCGTTCTCGGTGTAGCCGGCGAGCGAGATGATCTCCATCCGGTCGCGCAGCGGCCCGGGAATCGTCTCGAGCATGTTCGCGGTGGCGATGAACACCACGCGGCTCAGGTCGAAGGGAACGCCGAGATAATTGTCGCGGAAAGTGGAGTTCTGTTCGGGGTCGAGCACCTCGAGCATCGCCGCCGACGGGTCGCCCTGGATGCCACGGCCCATCTTGTCGATCTCGTCGAGCATCATCACGCAGTCGCGCGCCTTCGCCTTGCGGATCGCCTGTATGATGTTGCCCGGCATCGAGCCGATGTAGGTGCGCCGATGGCCGCGGATCTCGGCCTCGTCGTGCACGCCCCCCAGGCTCACGCGCACGAAGGGGCGATGCATCGCGCGTGCGATCGACTGCCCCAGCGAAGTCTTGCCCACGCCGGGCGGGCCGACGAAGCACAGGATCGGCGCCTTGCCATGCGGCGCGAGCTTGCGCACCGCGAGGAATTCGACGATGCGCTTCTTGATCTTCTCCAGGCCGAAGTGGTCCTCGTCGAGCACGTGCCGCGCTTCGGCGATGTCGATCGGCCGCTCCGCGGGCTCGGCCCACGGCAGCTCGATCAGCCAGTCCAGATAGGTGCGGACCATGCCCGCCTCGGGCGCGGCCTCGGGCATGCGCTCGTAGCGGCGCAGTTCCTTGCGCGCCAGCTCCTCGACCTCGTCGGGCATCTTCGCCTCGTCGATCGCCTGCGACAGGTCGGAGACCTCCTGCGACTTTCCGTCGCCCTCGCCGAGCTCGCGCTGGATCGACGCCATCTGCTCGCGCAGGATCGCTTCGCGCTGGCGCTCGTCGAAGGTCGCCTTGGTGCGCTTGCCGATCTCCTGCGTCAGGCGCATCACCTCGATGCGCCTGGCGAGGAAGGCCGAGACCTTGTCGACGCGCGCGCGCAGGTCGATCGTCTCGAGCAGTTCCTGCTTGTCGTCGCGGCTGACGTCGAGATAGGCGGCGACCAGGTCGGCGAGCGCGCCGGCCCCGCTCGCCGCCTGGACGGCGGCGATCAGCTCCTGCGGCACCTGCGGCAGCAGCTGCAGCGCCTCCATCGCCTGCTGCTTCAGGTGCAGCAGCCGCGCCTCGATTTCGGGGCCCTGCTCGTCGGGCTCGTCGATCGTCACGACGCGCGCGGCGAGGAAAGGGCGCTCGCGCACGAACTCGGCGACGCGAAAGCGCTGCAGCCCCTGCACGACGATGTGATGACCGCCGTCGGGCACGTTCACGTAGCGCAGGATGTTCGCCATCGTGCCGGTTCGATGCATGTCGATCGGGCCCGGCTGCGCGGTGTCGGTCTCGCGCTGCATCAGGATGCCGATCGGCCGCTCTTCGCGCAGCGCCTGCTGGGCGGCAAGGATCGACGACTCGCGTCCGATCGCGATCGGGAACACGGTGCCGGGAAAGAGCACGGTGTCGCGCACCGGGACGATGATCAGGATTTCGGGGGGCAGCGTCGGCAGCGCAGCGCCGGCCTGCTGTGCGGGCGCCGCCCCGAAGGCGCCTTCGGCGTCGGCGCGTCGTGCGCCTTCGGCGTCGGCGCGTCGTGTGCCTTCGGCGTCGGCGCGTCGTGTGCCTTCGGTCTCGGCCTCGGCCCGTTGTGCGCCTTCGGCCGACCGCGCCGCGTCGTTCGCGTCGAATTCGGCGCCGGCGCCGCCCGGGGAATTGCGTGGGTCGTCGTTCATGTCGCGTCGTTCAGGTCGTCTTCTGCAGGCGGATCACGAGACAGCCCTGCTCGGAGCCGACGCGTACGCCGGCGTAGTGCCCGGGCGGCAAGGGAACCCGGCGCTCGAAGCGTCCCTGCGGAAGCTCGAGCCGGTGGATGACGGCGCTGCCCATCTGCTGCGGCAGCAGGCGCCTTCCGCTGACGACGAGCGCCCCGCCGTCGATCACCGCCTGCACCTCGCGCTGGTCGACGCCGGGCAGGGCGACGTAGATCAGCACCTCGCGCTCGTCCTCGAGCACGTCCACCGGCGGCTCCCAGGTGGGCACCGACGCCCGGCGCGGCCGGAAGAACTGCCGATGCAGGCGCTCGACCCGGCCGAGCGCGGCCAGCGCATCGGCCCACATCCAGTCGGGGGAATCGTCGTTTCGTCTCATCGGGGCTGGTTCTCGTTCGGTTGGTAGAACCTCGCGCGCAAGATACTCGCAATTCCCAACTCGGGACGGCTGTCGGAACTGCAAGACCCCGTGCCCAGTGCCGGCGTTCGCCGCCGTCGATCGCCGCGCGCTATCGTCGCTGTGGTCAGGGGAGAACAGAAGGAGACGTCATGCACTGCAAGCGCCCGCGCATCTTCGGAACCGCTTCGCCAGGCGCTGTCCGCATCGCCGCCGCGCTCGCGGCCTGTGCGGCGCTGCTCGCCGCCGCGCCGGCGGTACAGGCGCAACAGAAGCCGATCCGCTTCGGCGCGATCTACATCATGTCCGGCAGCGCGGCAGCCTACGGGCAGTTCGCCAAGCAGGGCATCGAATTGGCCGCCGACGAGATCAACAAGAAGGGCGGCATCCTCGGCCGGCAGGTGGAGTTCGCGCTCGAGGACGGGCAGGGCAAGGTCGACGTCGCCATCCAGGCGGCGCGCAAGCTCGTGTTCCAGGGCGGCGCCGACGCGCTGATGGGGCTCGACAGCTCGGGCGTGGCCAACGGGCTGACGCCGATCGTTCCCGAACTGCGCAAGCCCTTCGTGATCACCCATGCCGCCTCCCCCGACGTGACCGGCAAGCTTTGCAATGCGTATACCTACCGGGTCAGCGTCAACGTCAACCAGAACATGGGAGCGGCGGCGCAGATCGCCGCCGAGAGCGGCGCGAAGCGCTGGACGACGATCGGGCCCGACTACGCCTTCGGCCACCAGTCGTGGGAGTACTTCGGCAAGTACCTGAAGCAGCGCAAGCCCGACGTCGAGCTGATGCAGGAGGTTGCCTTCCCGCGCTTCGGCGCCGAGGACTTCGTTCCGTTCATCAACAGCGTGATGCAGAGCAAGCCCGACGGCGTGCTGATCTCGCTGTGGGGCGGCGACCTGGTGAACTTCGTCCGCCAGGCGAAGAACCTCGGCTTCTTCGAGCAGAAATACCAGGTGCTGCTCACGCTCGGCGCGGCCGTCGAGGTGCTGTCGGCGCTCGGCGAGCAGATGCCGCAGGGCGTGTGGGCGGGCACGCGCTACTGGTTCGCCGCGCACGACAATCCGATCAACAACGCCTTCGTCCAGTCGTATCTCGATCGTTTCGGCGCGCCGCCCAGCTACAACGCGGAAGGAGCCTACGCGGCGATGTATCTGTACAAGGCGGCGATGGAGAAGGCGGGCAGCGTGGACGGCGCAGCGGTGGCGAAGGCGCTCGCCGGAATGTCCTTCGACGCGCCCAACGGGCGCCTGACCATCCGCGCCGGGGACCACCAGGCGGTGGTCGGCCCCACCTGGGGCAAGCTGGGCGCCTTCGATTCGAAATACAAGGTCCGCATGCTCGACGCGATGCGCACCTTCAAGGGCGAGGACGTCACGCCGACGGTCGCCGAAACCGGCTGCAAGCTCTGATCGCTGCGGCCGATTCCCCGAGTCTCGCGCCGGCGGGCCGACGCCCGCCCGCCGGTTGAGCATCCCCGCATGCAGGGAATCCTCGCCGCGCTGCTGAACAGCCTCGAGATCGGGCTGCTGCTGTTCGTCATCGCGGTCGGGCTGAACATCGTCTTCGGCGTCCTGAACGTCATCAATTTCGCGCACGGCGGGCTGTACATGCTGGGCGCGTATTTCACCTACACGGTGGTCGCCTATCTCGGCCTGCCGTTCTGGCCGGCGCTCGTGCTCGCGCCGCTGGCGGTGGCGGTGATCGCCGTCGCCCTCGAGCGTCTCGTGCTGCGCCAGGTGTACGGCCGCGACGTCTCCGACAGCCTGCTCGTCACCTTCGCGCTGCTGCTCGTCATCGACGACGCCGTGCGCGTCGCCTGGGGCTCGGGTATCCACGTGGTGGCGCCGCCGCCTTCGCTGCGCGGCACGGTCGACCTGTTCGGCATCACCTATCCCGTCTACAGCTTCTTCGTGATGGGCGCGGCGCTGGTCGCGATGCTCGCGTTGTGGCTGTTCTTCGTGCGCACGCGCGCCGGCCGCATCGTGCGCGCCGCCGCGATCGATCGTCGGATGGCCGAAGGCATCGGCATCGACGTTCCGCGCGTGATCACCGGCGTCTTCGCGCTCGGCGCGTGGATGGCGGGCGCGGCCGGCGTCGTTGCCGCACCGATCCGCGCGATCGCGCCGGGCATGGGCGATCGCGTGATCATCGATGCGTTCATCGTCGTCGTCATCGGCGGCCTGGGCAGCTTTCCGGGAACGCTGCTCGGCGCGCTCGTGCTCGGCCTGATCTACGGCTTCGGCGGACGCTACCTGCCGCAGATCAATCTCGTGCTGCCCTACCTCGGCATGGCGCTGGTGCTGCTGCTGCGCCCGCGCGGGCTGATGGGCAAGGGAGCCGCGTGATGGGCAAGGGAGCCGCCTGATGGCCCGTGCCGGCGAAAGCGTTGCTCCGGCGCAGCGTGCGGCTGCGGCCGATGCCGGCCGCGCGCGCGGCGCCTGGCTGGTCGGCGCGCTGCTCGCCGCGCTGCTGGTTGCGCTCTGGCTGCTGCCCGCGTGGGTGCCGTACTTCTACGTATTCGTCGCCACCCGCATCCTGCTGATGGGCCTGTTCGCGGCGAGCTTCAACCTGATCTTCGGCTACGGCGGCATGCTTTCGTTCGGGCACGCGGCGTTCTTCGGCGCCGGCGCGTACACGTCGGCGCTCGTGCTGCTGCATTTCGGCTGGCCGCTGCTCGCCGTCGTGGCTGTCGCGATGGTCGTCTCGGCGCTGCTCGCGTGGGCGATCGGCGCGTTCTGCGTGCGGCTGGACGAGGTCTATTTCGCGATGCTCACGCTGGCCTTCGGCATGATGGTCTACGCGATCATCCACCAGTGGCGCAGCCTCACCAACGGCAGCGACGGCATCGCCGGCTTTCCGCTGGGCAACCTCGGCCTCGGGCTGGACCTGCAGTTGGCCGATCCCGCGGTCTACTACCGCGTCGTGCTCGTCGTCGTCGCCGTGGCGGCCTTCGTGCTGTACCGGATCGTGCGCTCGCCCTTCGGACTGCTGCTCGCGGCGATACGGCAGAACGGCGAGCGTGTGGCCTTCTGCGGCGTGGACGTGCGGCGCCACCGCCTGATCGCCTTCGTCATCGCCGGATTGTTCGCCGGACTGGCCGGCGCGCTCTTCGCGCCGTTCAACCGCGTGGCGAATCCGGACATGGTGCACTGGACACAGTCGGCGCAGCCGGTGCTGATGACGATCCTCGGCGGCTCGGGCTATTTCCTCGGCCCGTTCTTCGGCGCGGCGATCTTCGTGCTGCTGGAGACGTGGATCACCACGTGGACGGAACACTGGATGCTCTTTCTCGGCATCGTGCTCGCCGTGCTCGTGATCTTCTTTCGCCGCGGCATCTTCGGCACGATCCTCGACCGCTTCGCGAGGCGGCAATGAGCGAAGCGGCTGCGCTGCTGTCGGTACGCGGGCTGTCGAAGCGCTTCGGCGGCGTGCGCGCGGTCGATCGCGTCGACCTCGACGTGGCGCCGCGCGAGACCGTCGCGCTGATCGGGCCCAACGGCGCGGGGAAGACCACCTTCTACAACCTGCTGTCCGGGCGCATGCAGCCGAGCGCGGGAAGCGTCGTCTTCGGCGGACGCGACGTCACCGGCCTGCCGCCGCATCGCATCAGCCGGCTCGGCATCTCGCGCTCGTTCCAGATCACCAACATCTTCCCGGAGCTGACGGCACGCGAGAACGTCGAGGTCGCGCTCACCGCACTGCACGGCAAGGCGCTGCGCCTGTTCTCGCGCGCGGCCGGCGATCGCGCGCTGCACGGCGAAGCCCGCGCGCTGCTCGAGCGCCTGGGGCTCGGCTCGCTCGCCGAGGCGCGCGCCGGAACGCTGAGCTACGGCGACAAGCGCCTGCTCGAGATCGCCATCGTGCTGGCGACGCGTCCGCGCCTGGTGCTGCTCGACGAGCCCACCGCCGGCATGACGCCCGAAGAGACGCGTGGCGTCGTCGAGCTGGTGCGGCAGCTGGCGCGCACCGGCGAATACACGTTCCTGATCACCGAGCACGACATGGAGGTCGTGTTCGGGCTGGCCGACCGTATCGTCGTGATGCACCGGGGCGCGGTGCTCGCGCAGGGCAGCGTCGACGAGATCCGGGCAAGCCGCGAGGTGCGCGAGGCGTATCTCGGCGAGCCGGACGATTGACATGGAACGCCCGACAGCCGCACCGACTCCGCTGCTCGTCGTCGACCAGCTGCACACCTACTATGGCGAGAGTCACGCGCTGCAGGGCGTGAGCCTGCGCGTCGACGCGGGCGAAGTCGTCTGCCTGCTCGGGCGCAACGGCGCGGGCAAGAGCACCACGCTGAACAGCATCGTCGGGCTGACGCCGTCAAGGCGCGGCACGGTGCGCTTCGAGGGAGAGGAGATCCAGCGCCTGCCGGCGCATCGCATCGCGCGCCGCGGGCTGGCGCTCGTTCCCGAGGACCGGCGCATCTTCGCCGGGCTTACCGTCGCCGAGAACCTCGAGGTGGCGGCGCCGGCGCGTACGCCGCGCGAGCGGCGCTGGCCGGTCGAGCGCATCTTCGACGAGTTCCCGATGCTCGCCGAAGTGCGCGCCCAGGACGGCGCGACGCTGTCGGGCGGCCAGCAGCAGATGCTCGCGATCGCGCGTGCGCTGGCCGGCGAACCGCGGCTGCTGCTGCTCGACGAGCCGAACGAGGGCCTGGCGCCGGTGATCGTCCAGCAGATCGGCGCGCTGATCGATCGGCTGGCCGAGACGACGACGATCCTCTTCACCGACCAGAGCGTGCGCTTCGCGCTGCGGCACGCGCAGCGCGGCTACATCCTGCAGAAGGGGCGCATCGTCTACGAGGGCAGCGCCCGACGCATCGCCGACGACCCCGACGTGCAGCGCTATCTGTCGGTGGCCTGAACGGCAGGCCCGTCGGCGTCCGAAGCCGGCGCTGCCGTCTGCGGCTGCTCGAGCAGCAGCTCGCGCGAGACGTCGTCGTATTCGTACAGCTCGGCATAGCGGCCCCATTCGATCGCCGCGTCGAGCGTCTCGCGCGCGTACTGCTCGGTGAGATGGTCCTCCAGTTCGGTTTCGAAGCGCAGGCGCGGCGCGCGGCCGTTCGGGCGCGCGTGCAGCACGTCGCGGATGTGCGCGATCAGTGGAACGCGCAGCGCCTGCTCGCAGAACAGACGCTTGCGCTGCTGCGTGTCTTCGCGGGCGTAGGCGCGCCCCGCGTCGGTGAGCACGACGTCGCCGTGCGCGACTTCCGCCAGCCCGAGCAGGTGCAGCGCTTCGGCGACCGGCAGCAACTCGTCCAGCTCCAGGTGCAGCGTGTGCGCGACCACCGGCAGGTCGGCCGCGCCGTCGTACGGAGGCGCGGCGACCGTCTCGACCAGGCCGGCGATCAGGTTCACCGAGACGCGGCGGATGTGGCGCGCGATCGGCGCTTCCACCCCGCGGGCCGGCGCCGGCGCGCGTTCGGTGAGCAGCGCGTAGACGTCTTCGACCGCCTGGCGGAAGGCGGCCGACAGCCGATCCCGCGGATGCGGCAGTTCGATCGTGATCTCCGCGGCGATCCGCCCCGGGTTCGGCGCGAGCACGACGACGCGGTCGCACAGGAACACCGCCTCCTCGATGTTGTGCGTGACGAGCACCACGGCGAGGATGTCGAGCCGACGTTCGGTCCACAGATCGAGGAAGTCGGTGCGCAGCGTCTCGGCGGTGAGCACGTCGAGCGCGGAGAAGGGTTCGTCCATCAGCAGCAGCTTCGGCTCGACGACGAGCGCGCGTGCGAAGCCGACGCGCTGCTGCATCCCGCCGGAGAGTTCGCGCGGATACGCGCTCTCGAATCCGTCGAGCCCGATCAGGTCGATCGCGGCCAGGGCGCGCCGGCGCGCCGTCTCGGTGTCGACGCCCAGCGCGCGCAGTCCGAGCGTGACGTTCTCGAGCACCGTGAGCCAGGGGAAGAGGGCGAAGCCCTGGAAGACCATCGCGACGCCCTGCACCGGGCCGCGCACCGGCTGCCCTTCGAAGACGACGCTGCCGCTGCTCGGCTGCACGAGTCCGGCGATGCTCCTCAGCAGCGTCGACTTGCCCGAACCGGAGCGACCGAGCAGGCCGACGATCTCGCCGGCGCGCACCTCGAGATCGATCCGGTCGAGCACGAGCACCTCTCCGGAAGCCTTCGGAAAGCTCTTGCACAGCTTCTCCACGCGCAGCAGCGGTTCGTCGGGCATCGAGGTTCTCAGCCGAGTCGGAAGCGGCGTTCCATCGCGTCGTACAGCGGACGCCACAGCAGCCGGTTGAAGGTGACGACGAATGCCGCCATCGTGGCGACGCCGAGCGCAATGCGCGCGTAGTCGCCGGCTTCGGTCTGCACCGTGATGTAGGCGCCCAGTCCGTGCGCGAGCAGCCGCTGGTCGCCCCAGCGGACCGCCTCGGCGACGATGGTCGCGTTCCATGCGCCGCCCCACGCGGTGAGCGCGCCGGTGACCGCGTACGGCGCCACGCCGGGCAGCAGCACCTCGCGCCAGCGCAGCCAGCGGCGCACGTGCAGGCTGCGGGCGATCTCGAGCAGATCCTGCGGGATCGCGCTGGCGCCGGCGATCGCGTTGAACAGGATGTACCACTGCGCGCCCAGCACGATCAGCGGGCTGAGCCAGATGTCGGGGTTGAGCTGCCAGCGCACGATCACGAAGACGGCCAGCGGAAAGAACAGGTTGGCCGGCACCGCGGCGAGGAACTGCACGAGCGGCTGCACGCGCGCGGTCCACCGCGGCCGCAGTCCGATCGCCACGCCGATCGGGATCCAGACCAGCGAGGCGAGCAGCGTGAGCGCGATCACCCGCACGAGCGTCGCGCAGCCGAGCAGGAACACCTGCAGCCATTCGCGCGCAGCGATGCCGGAGAGGAAATGCCAGCCGTAGCCGATCGAGGCGGCGGCGAGCGCCGCCAGCACCGTCCACCAGGCGAGCGCGCCGACCCACGGGGCGGAGAACCGCCGGGCCAGATCGCGCACCCGCGCGCGGCGTGCGAGCGCGGCGACCGGCGCACGATGCAGCGTCGCATGGCGCAGCAGCGCCCGGATGCGCGCATCGAGCGTGCGCAGCGCCTGCGTGCGCCGCCACACCGACAGCACCCAGCTGCGCGGCGCCTCGCCCGTGCGCGCCGCGCCGAGGCGGAACTGGTCGGACCAGGCGACGAGCGGACGAAAGACGAAGACGTCGTACAGCGCGATGACGACCAGCATCGCCGCCAGCGCCCATCCCACTGCCGAGAGGTCGCGTTCGGCGATCGCCAATGCGACGTAGGAGCCGATGCCGGGCAGCGGAATCGTCCACGGGCCGACCGAGATCGCTTCGGAGGCGACGACGAAGAACCAGCCGCCCGACATCGAGACCATCAGGTTCCACACCAGCCCCGGCGTGGCGAAGGGCACGTCCAGGTGCCAGAAGCGCTGCCAGGCCGACATGTGCATCGAGCGCGCCGCATCGTGCAGTTCGCCCGGCACGGTTCGCAGCGACTGGTAGAAGCTGAACGTGACGTTCCACACCTGGCTGGTGAAGATCGCGAAGATCGCCGCCAGCTCGGCGCCCAGCACCGAGTCGGGGAACAGGCGCAGGAAGACGACCACGGTGAACGACAGGTAGCCGAGCACCGGCACCGACTGCGCGACGTCCAGCAGCGGTAGCACGATCGCGCGTGCCCGCAGGTTGCGCGCGGCGAGCGTGCCGACGGCGAGCGCGAAGACGAGCGACAGCGCAAGCGCCGCGAACATCCGGAAGGTGGTGCGCAGCGCATAGACGGGCAGGTTCGCGATGTCCAGCGACACCGGCGCCGCCTCGAGCGCGGCGAGCGGCGCGCGCATCGGCTGCATCGCCGCGACGACGAACGCGACGGCGCCCAGCGCGAGCGCTGCGGCGAGCAGGTCCCAGCGATTGACGCCGACCCGCAGGGCGATCGGGAACGCGTAGCGGCGTTGCATGAGGACGGATTGTCTCAGCCGCCGCCGGCAGCGGCTCGCGGATGCGCTACATTCGTCGTGGGAGGGCCACGACGTGAACGACGACATCCCGACGCTGCGCAGGATCCTGAAGTCGTGCCGGACGATCGCCGTCGTCGGCCTGTCGGCCGAATGGCATCGGCCGAGCTTCTTCGCCGCGAAGTACCTGCAGGAGCACGGCTACCGGATCGTTCCGGTGAACCCGCGCTACGACAAGGTGCTCGGCGAGCGCTGCTACGCGTCGCTGCGGGATATCCCGCATCCGGTCGACATGGTCGACGTGTTCCGGCGCACCGCCGACGTCGGTCCGATCGCCGAGGAGGCGATCGCGATCGGCGCGAAGTGCCTGTGGCAGCAGCTCGGCGTGCACAACGTCGAGGCCGACGCGCGCGCCCGCGCCGCGGGCCTGGATTCGGTGATGGACCGCTGCGTGAAGATCGAGCACGCGCGCCTGTTCGGCGGCCTGCACTGGGCCGGCGTGAACACCGGCGTGATCTCGGCGCACCGGCCGCTCTGACGGACCCGAGCGATGGCCGACCGACGCTTCCACCCCGAGACGCTGGCGATCCACGCCGGGCAGATTCCGGACGCGGCGACCGGTTCGCGCGCGCTGCCGATCTACCAGACGACCAGCTACGTCTTCGACAGCGCCGACCATGCCGCGTCGCTGTTCAACCTGCAGACCTTCGGCAACGTCTACTCGCGGCTGTCGAATCCCACGGTGGCTGCACTGGAGGAACGCGTCGCCGCGCTCGAAGGCGGGCGCGCAGCGGTGGCGGCCGCCAGCGGCATGGCCGCCGAAGCGCTCGCGCTCACGACGATGCTGCAGCAGGGCGACCACGTGGTGGCGGCGAGCGCGCTGTACGGCGGCACGGTGACGATGCTCGCGGTCAACCTGCGCCGCTTCGGCATCGAGACGAGCTTCGTCGACCCGACGAGGCCCGAGGCTTTCGCCGAGGCGATGCGGCCGAACACGCGCGCCGTGTTCGCCGAGACGCTGGGCAACCCGAGCCTGCAGGTGCTCGACATCGCCGCGGTGGCGGACGTGGCGCACGCGCACGGCGTGCCGCTCGTCGTCGACAACACGGTACCGAGCCCGTTCCTGTGCACGCCGATCGCCTTCGGCGCCGATCTCGTCGTGCACGCGGCCACCAAGTATCTCGGCGGCCACGGCACTACGCTCGCCGGCATCGTCGTCGAGAGCGGCAGGTTCCCCTGGGACAACGGCAGGTTCCCGGGCATGACCGAGCCTTCGCCCGGCTATCACGGCGTGAAGTTCTACGAGACCTTCGGCGACTTCGGCTTCACGATGCGCGCGCGGATGGAATCGCTGCGCGTGTTCGGCGCGTCGCTCGCGCCGATGAGCGCCTGGCAGATCCTGCAGGGCATCGAAACGCTGCCGGTGCGCATGGAGCGGCACTGCGCGAACGCGCTGCGCGTGGCCGAGCACCTGCGTTCGCATCCGCAGGTCAGCTGGGTGTCGTACCCGGGATTGCCCGATCATCCGCAGCACGAGTTGGTGCGACGGCAGATGCGCATGGTGGACGGGAAGCCAGGTGCATCAGGACTGCTCGCCTTCGGCGTGAAGGGCGGCCTGGAGGCGGGCGTGCGCTTCATCGAGGCGGCGCAGTTCATGAGTCATCTGGCGAACATCGGCGACACGCGAACGCTGATCATCCATCCGGCGTCGACCACGCATCGACAGCTCGACGAAGCCCAGCAGCGCGCCGCAGGCGTCACGCCCGACATGGTGCGCATCTCGGTGGGGCTCGAGCACATCGACGACATCCTGTGGGACGTCGATCAGGCGCTCGACGCCGCGAGCGCGCGTCGATGAAGACCATCGGCAGCGTTTGCGCCGTGCTGACGGGGCGGGCGAGGACCGTCCGCCCCGGCTTCGTCACGGGAATCGACAAGCAGGAACGCCTCGGGCCCGTCGCGGCAGGCCCCGAAGGGCTCGACGGCGACGAGCAGGGCGATCGCCGCGTGCACGGCGGGCCCGACAAGGCGGTGCATCTGTATCCGCGCGAGCACTACGAGCCGTGGATCATCGAACTGGGTGCGTTGCCGGTGCTCGGCGCGCCCGGCGCCTTCGGCGAGAACCTGAGCACCGCGGGGCTGCTCGAGAACGACGTGTGCCTGGGCGATACGGTTCGCGTCGGCGGCGTCGTTCTCCAGGTGTCGCAGTCGCGCCAGCCGTGCTGGAGGCTCAATCACCGCTTCGGCGTAGCCGACATGGCGCGGCGGGTGCAGGAGCGGTCGCGTCCCGGCTGGTATTGCCGCGTGCTGCAACCCGGCGAGTTGCGTGCCGGAGATTCGATCGAATTGCTCGAGCGACCGCATCCCGAATGGCCGCTCGAGCGCTTGATGCGGCTGCTGTATCGCAGCGATCCGACCGATCCGGATCTTGTGCTTGCGCTGCAACTGCCGATAGTGCCGTCCTGGCGGCGATTGTTTGAACGCCGTATCGAGTCTGGGCAGATCGAAGATTGGCGGGGACGGCTGTTCGGAGCGTGATTGTGCGGTAGCACGGTCCTGCGATCGGCTGGAGCTAGAACGTTCCCCGATACAGCGCGCAGCCGCGGCATACGTCCGGTGGCGAATCGGAGGCGAGTGCGCGGCGGAAGGCCTGGGCGTCCTCCGAATGCCAGCGGCGCCGCAAGCCATCCGAGGTGCCGTCGAAGACGTTGCCGAAGCTCGCCCGGTCGGCGGTGGCGACCATGCAGCACGGCAGCAGCTCGCCGGCGGCGGTGACGTAGATCTGCTCCCAGGGCCAGCGGCAGCGCGGCGCAGCGGCATCGGCCGAGGCCGAGGCCGAGACTGAGGCCGATGCCCGCATCTTCGGCGCCAGTCGCGGCAGGTGCAGGCGCAGGCCGAGCGAATCGGCGAGCGTGCGCGCATCGTCGAACACCGCCTGTGCGCGTTCGAGGTCTTTCGGGCGCAGCTGCGCGCCGCGCACGTAGTCCCGTATCGGGATGTAGCCCGGCGCGAGTCCTGCCTGCTCCAGGTCGCTCGACAGCCGCTGCACGAGCAGCTCCGGCACGCCGTGTGCGTGCAGCAGCCGCAGCAGCGCCGGAAGCTCGTCGAGGTTCGAGCGCATCAGCACCATCACCCCTCGCACTTCGAGGCGGCTTCGATGTTCCTCGCGCGCGCGCATCAGCCGATCCAGGTTGCGCACGACCTTGTCGAAGGACGCCTTGCGCCGGATCGCCTGGTAGACCTCGCGGCTCGCGCCGTCGATCGACACCGACAGCGAAGCGAGCCCACACGACACGCATCGCGCCGCGCGCGCCGGAGTGAGCAGCGTCAGGTTGGTGTTCGCCGACACGCGGATCCCGCGCGCGGCGGCCAGCTCGACCATGTCGAAGAACGCCGGATGCAGCATCGGCTCGCCCAGCCCCTGCAGGTGCAGGGTCTCCAGTCCCGGCAACTGGTCGAGCAGCGAGCGGAACCGGTCGATCGACATCTCGCCGACCGCGTCGATGCGCTCGTTGACCGTGCACATCCGGCACGCGAGATTGCAGCGCCCGATGGGCTCGATCTGGGCGAAGCGGGGAAGCGGCGGATTCTCGTCGACGACGACGTTGTCTGTCTTCATCGACGGGTTGCGGCAATCGCCGTTCCCGTCGTTGCAGCGATAATGGCGGGGAACAGCCACCGCAGGACTGGTCCGCCGCTGGCCGGCGAGGCGAGTCGCCACGGAGAAAACCGATGAGCCCAAGAAAGCCGGTCGAGGAATACACGACCCCCAATCCCGTCACCGCCAACGAGAACACGTCGATCGACGAGTTGCGCGCGCTGATGACCACCTATGGCGTGCGCCACCTGCCGATCGTGCGCAACGGCGACGTCGTCGGCCTGGTGAGCGACCGCGATCTGCGCATCGCGCAGGGCCTGAGCGCCGCGCACCAGCTCCAGGTGCTCGCCGCCGACATCATGTCGATCGACCCGGTCTCCGTGAAGGCGGACACTCCGCTGGACGAGGTCGCGCTGACGATGTCCGACCGCAAGATCGGCAGCGTGCTCGTTCACGAAGCCGACGGCACGTTCCTGGGAATCTTCACGCTGACCGACGCGCTGAACGCGCTGATCGAGGTGGTTCGCGCCCGCGGCGGCTGAGAAGCTGTGAACGAATCCGCCATGCCCGCTCGTTCCGCCCAGACGCGCCCACTCTGCGTTGAAAATGCTCGCCGTCGCCCGAGCTCGGGCTGCGCTTTGCGCCTTGTTTGGGCGCGCCGGGGCGCCCCGCTCGGGCACGCCGGATTCATTCACAGCTTCTGAGACTCAGCCGGCCTCGCGCTGCCGCTCGAGCGCTTCGACGATCGCTTCCTTGCGCGGCGGCCGCACGAGACGCGCGACCTCGCGCCCGTCGCTGAGGAAGACGAGCGTGGGCCACAGCTTCACGCCGAACGAGCGCCCGAGGCGTCGCCCCGGGCCGTCCTCGATCTTCAGGTGGCGCACTTCGGGCCGATCGGCCAGCGCCGCCTCGAGCATCGGCTGCGTACGGCCGCAGTAGCCGCACCACGGCGTGCCGAACTCGACCAGCGTGGCGCCGGGCAGCGCATCGACTTCCTCGCGCGAAGGCTCGCGCTCGGCGTAATCGCGGTTCATCGTCATCGCGCAGGCTCCTGCAAGCGGGGTTCCCCGATCGCCCCGTCGCGTCCGCTCAGAGCAACTCGGCGCGCAGCGCCGCCGCACTCTTCGGCGACAGCAGCGCCGGGGCGATGTCGAAGACCGTGCGCGCGCCCGTTTCTCCGCGCTTCGACAGCCGCGCCGCCGCGCGCGCATAGGCGACCAGCACGCTCGCCGTGAACTCGGGGTTGCTGTCGAGCTTCAACGAGAACTCGACCGTCTGCGACGTGCGTTCTCCGGTCGTGCCGGTGCGGATGACGAAGCCGCCGTGCGGCATCGCCGCGTGCTCGCGCCGCAGCGTCGCCTCGTCGATGAAATGCACGGCGGTGTCGTAGTCGGCGAAGTAATCGGGCATCGTGCGGATCGCCTGCTCGACGGCGCGGGGGTCGGCTCCTTCCTCGAGCACCACCCAGCACTCGCGCGTGTGCTTCTCTCGTGTGGACAGCGAAGGATTCTCGCCGCGGCGCACGCGTTCGATCGCTTCGGGCACCGGCACCGTGTACTGCACGCCGGCGCGCACGCCGGGAACGCGCCGGATCGCGTCCGAATGCCCCTGGCTCAGTCCGCGGCCCCAGAAGGTGTAGGTGGCGCCCTGCGCGAGCACCGATTCGCCGTACAGCCGCGCCAGCGAGAACAGGCCCGGATCCCAGCCGATGGCGATGATCGAGGTCTTGCCGGCGGCACGCGCCGCGGCGTCGACCGCGTCGAAATACTGCGGGATGCGCGCATGCGTGTCGAAGCTGTCCACCGTGTTGAAGCGGGCCGCCAGCGCCGGCCCCTGCTCGGGGAGGTCGGACTTCGAGCCGCCGCACAGCACGAGCACGTCGATGCGATCGGCGAAGGCGTCGATGCCGTCGAGCGGGTGCACGCCCACGTCCGCGGACAACGGGCGCACGGATTCCGGATCGCGGCGCGTGAAGATGCCGACCAGCTCCGTGTCGGGGTTCTGCGCGATCGCCGCCTCGACGCCGCGTCCCAGGTTTCCGTAGCCCGCAATGCCCAGTCTGATCTTCGTACCCACGACGCCCCCTGCGTCTCTTTTCGATGAAGGCGCCGATTATGCGCGTGCGGCGAGCAGCTGCCCGAGCGCAACGTTTATGACGTAGCCGCCCGCGACCAGGAACACGAACAGCGACGCGGCGAGTTTCAGGGGCGCCACCCCGGCCCGGCGGAAAGCCTCCACGCGCGTGCACAGCCCGAGTGCTGCCATTGCCATGCCGAGCAGCAGCGTATCGATCGCGACCAGCGCCTCCACCAGGCGAGCGGGAAGCACGCCCAGCGAATGCACGCCTGCCGTGGCGACGAAGAGCAGTGCGAACCAGGGAATGGCGATACGCGCGCGACCGCCCGCGGCGCGGTCCTCGTTGCCCCTCGCGCCGATCCAGCCGAGCGCGAGCAGGAAGGGCGCGAGCATCATCACGCGCAGCATCTTCTCGATGACCGCGCTGGCGGCCGCTTCCTCGCCGATGCTGCGCCCGGCGGCGACGACCTGCGCGACTTCGTGGACCGTCGAACCGACGAACACGCCGTAGGCGTGCTCGGAGAGCCCGAGAAACGGATACAGAAGCGGATACGCGAACATCGACAGCGTGCCGAACACGACGACCGTGGCGACGGCTACCGAGACCCGCTCCGGGCGGCCGGCGACCACCGGTTGCGTGGCGATCACCGCTGCCGCGCCGCAGATCGAACTGCCGGCCCCGATGAGTATCGCGGTCGTGCGATCGAGTCCGAAGACGCGCGTGCCCAGTCGCACGGCGAGTGCGAAGGTGAGGCACAGGACCGCCAGCGCGATCGCCACGCCGCTCCAGCCCACTTCGGCGATCTGCTGGAACGTGATGCGAAGCCCGTAGAGCACGACGGCGGCGCGCAGCAGCGGCCCCTTGCAGAAATCGATGCCGGCATCGCCGCGGGCGGCGATCCCGGACAGGCGGCTGTTGCCGACGATCATGCCCAGCACGATCGCCAGCGTGAGCGCGCTCAGCCCCCAGGCCTGCGCATGCGACGTCGCCGCCAGCGCACTCGCCGCCGCCGCGAGCGCGCCGACGAGTGCGACGCCGCCGGCCGTCGACGCCCGGCGCGCCGGGCGCATCGCTGTCGATTTCGTGTTCGAGGCGGTAGTCGCGCTCATTCAGGCTCCGCGGGAAAGCCGTGAGCATCGCGCACCTGGAATCATGAGTCCAATACATAATGTTCAGCATCGCATGAGCTGAGGTTATGGCAATGAATCTCCACCTGCTGCGCGTCTTCTTCGAGGTGGCGCAGCGGCGCAGCTTTTCGCGCGCGGCCGAAGCGCTGTTCGTCAGCCAGCCGGCCGTCTCCAAGGCCGTGCGGGAACTCGAGCGCCAGCTCGGTCTGCCGCTGATCGAACGTGCGGCGCCCCGCAGGCACGGGGCGCGTGCCGGGCCGGGCCCGACGGAAGGACGCGGGGTGCGGCTCACCGACGGCGGACGCGCCTTGCTCGAGCATGCGCGCGGCATCTTCTCGCTCGAGCGGGCGGCGCTCGACGACGTGCGCGCGCGCGTCGGTCGCGAACGCGGCCGCCTGTCGATCGGCGCGAGCACGACGATCGCCGGCTACTGGATCGCGCCGTACCTTGCCGCGCTGCTCGCCCGCTCCCCTGCGATCGAAGTGCAGGTGCGCGTGGGCAATACCGCGACGATCGCGCAGGCGCTCGTCGATTGCGAAATCGACGTCGCACTCGTCGAGGGAGCGGTGCACGATGCGCGCATCGAGGCGCTACGCTGGCGCGACGAAGCGATGGGCATCGTGGTCGCGTCGAACGACGCGCTCGCGCGCAGGCGCGTCGTCGACGCGAAGATGCTCGATGCGCGCAACTGGGTCGTGCGCGAGGCGGGATCGGGAACGCGCGAAGTCGGCGAGCGGCTGATGCGAGCCCATGGCATCGAGCCTGCGCGCACGATCGAGCTGGGCAGCAACGAAGGGATCGCGCGCGCCGTGGCGGCCGGCGTCGGCCTCGCGCTGCTGCCCGAGTCGATCGTTCGCGAACTGCGGGCCACCGGAGCCGTGGCGCTCGTGCGTTATCCGCGGGAGCTGCCCCTCAGCCGGCCGCTGTACAGGCTGCTGTTGCGCGAGCGGCCCGCGTCGCCTCTGGCGAGCGCATTCTGCGAGCTGCTGTCGAGCGTCGACCGGAACGCGGCGCGCGGGCGCGCCCGGTGCGACGTGAAATAATCGGTCGCGTTCGAACACGAGAGCCCGCGCCCGCATGCAAGCCGATCCGCATCCCTTCGACGCCGCGATCCGGCTCGCACCCCAGGGCTCGAACCGCTGTCGCGGCACGACCGCCTCCGCCTACGCGAACATGGTCGGTCCCTTCGGCGGCATCACCTGCGCGGTATTGCTGCAGGCGGTGCTGACGCACGAGCAGCGCCAGGGCAATCCCATCGCGCTCACGGTGAACTTCGCCGCGCCGATCGCCGATGGTCCCTTCGACATCGAAGCGATCCCGGCGCGCACGAATCGGTCCACTCAGCACTGGCTCGTGCAACTCACGCAGCAGGATGCGATCGCGGCGACGGCCACCGTCGCGCTTGCCGTACGTCGCGACACGTGGGGCGCGGACGAAGCAGTGCCGCCGTCCGGAATTCCGCCGGCATCCGCGCTTGCGCGCATTCCGCTCTCCGGCGCACCCGCCTGGGTTCGCAGCTACGACCTGCGCTTCGCCGAACTCGTCGTGCCGGCGGCCTTCGGCGGGCGCGAGCAGACGCACTCGCGCAGCGAGGTGTGGGTTCGCGACGAGCCGCCGCGTCCGCTCGACTTTCCCTCGCTCGCGTCGATCTGCGACAGCTTCTTTCCGCGCATCTTCCTGCGCCGCCGCGCGTTCGTACCGGTGGGAACGGTGTCGCTGACGACGTTCTTCCATGCCGACGACGAAATGCTCGCCCGGCAGTCCGATCGGCACGTGCTCGGCGTGGCGCGCGCGATGAACTTTCGCAACGGCTTCTTCGACCAGAGCGCGGAGATCTGGGGCGACGACGGCGTGTTGCTCGCCACCAGCCACCAGATCGTCTACTACCGCGAGTGACGCAGGTGACGCGCGCCAGGGTCGCTGCGGCTGGCCGCAGCGCCGCTTGTTGCGAGCCGCTTCATATCGTCCGTTGCGGTCGCCGAGTGATCTCATCGCTCGAGTGGCGCGCTGCATGTATCCGCCGCCAAGCCCTCGCCAGCGCTTCGGCGGCGCGTTCGACCTCGTCGCGTGTCGTGCTGCCACCGACCGACAGCCGTACGGCGCCGGCAGCGCGCGCCGCATCGACGCCCATTGCCGCCAGCACCCCGCTCACGGCGTCGTGTTCGGAGTGACAGGCTGACCCGGCCGACGCCGCGACGACATCGCCCGCCTCGTCGAGCAGCATGCGACCGCTCACGCCCGGAAACGAGACATGCAGCGTGTTGGGCAACCGGTGCTCAGGGTGTCCGTTTAACTGCAGGCCCGGGACTGCGGCTGCCAACCGCTCTTGCAGGTGATCGCGGATCTCGCGCAGGTGCGCCGAGGCAGCAGGCAGCGAGCGCCGCGCCTTCACTGCGGCCGCGCCGAGCGCGACGATGAACGCCACGTTCTCCGTGCCGGGTCTCGGGCCATGCTCCTGCTCGGCTCCGCGCAGCACCGACCGGATGGGCGTACCGCGGCGCACGTACAGAGCGCCCACGCCCTTGGGGGCGTAGAACTTGTGCCCCGCCAGCGTGAGCAGATCGACGCCCAACTCGTCGACGTCCAGCGGCAGCTTTCCGGCGGACTGCGCCGCATCGGCATGAAGAACGATGCCCCGCTCGCGCACGAGGCGAGCAATCTCGAGGGTCGGCTGCACGGTACCCACTTCATTGTTCGCGTGCATCACCGAGACCAGGGCCGTGTCCGGTCGCAGCGATCGCTCGAGGGCGTCGAGCGAGATCTGCCCGAACTCGTCGACGGGCACGACCGTCACGTCCCAGCCTTGCTCGCGCAAGGCCATGGCGGGCGCCGTCACCGCGGGATGCTCGATCGCACTGATCACGAGATGTCGCCTCGACGTGCCGAGCGCCCGCGCGGCGCCGAGCAGCGCCAGGTTGTTGGATTCGGTGGCGGAGGCGGTGAAGACGACTTCCTGAGCCTGTGCGCCCACCAGCGCGGCAACCTGTTGTCGCGCTGTCGCGACAGCCTGCGCTGCGTCGCGGCCGTAGCGATGCGCGCTCGACTGATTGCCGAAGCGGTCGCGCAGCCAGGGAAGCATCGCCTCGAGCACTTCCGGCGCAACCGGCGTGGTGGCGTTGAAGTCGAGATAGATCGGATCAGACATGTCGTCCGGCAGGGAACGCATATCGAATTCCTGTTGCGATCATTCGCACTATCGTTAGAATATACGTATGGATAGCCGAAGGCTCAAGGATCTCCTGTACGAGCAGGTCGCTCGTGTCGGCAAGGCTCTGGCCAGCCCGAAGCGTCTGGAAATCCTGGAAATGCTGGCGCAGGGAGAGAAGGCCGTCGAGACCTTGGCCGCCGAGGCGGCGATCGACATCAAGCTCGCCAGCGCGCACCTGAAGGCCTTGAAGGAAGCACGCCTCGTGCTGGCGCGGCGTGAGGGCAAGCGGATGATCTATCGGCTCAGCGGCAGCGACGTCGCCCAGCTCGGCGTAGCGCTTCGCCAGGTTGCCGAAGAACACCTGATCGAACTGAGACTGGCCCTGCAGCAGATGATGGCCGAGCCCGATCGACTGGCGCAGGTCAGCCGCAAGCAGCTGCTGGCGCAAGCCAGGCGGGGCGAGGTGATCGTGCTCGACGTGCGCCCGTTCGAGGAATTCGACGCCGCGCATCTGCCGTTCGCGCGCTCGGTTCCGCTGCCGGAACTGGCGCAGCGGCTGGCCGAACTGCCGCGCGACGTCGACATCGTCGCCTATTGCCGGGGCCCCTTCTGCCTGATGTCCGACGAGGCCGTGAAGCTGCTGCGCGAGCGCGGCTATCGTGCTCGCAAGACCTTCGATGGCGTGAGCGAGTGGCAGGCTGCCGGCCTGCCTCTGGCGCGTCGTTGAGCATCCGGTCCGGCCTCCCGGGATTGCATGGCGTCCACCCTCCTCATCGTCAACGACGCACCCTACGGCAACGAGCGTGCGTACAACGCCTTGCGGCTGGCCGGCGCCCTGGCAACTCGCGAGGGCCAGACGGTGCGCCTGTTCCTGATGGCCGACGCTGTCGCCTGTGCCAAGGACGGACAGAAGGTGCCCGAGGGCTACTACAACGTGCAACTCATGCTGGCCAAGGTGCTGCGCAGGGGCGAGGTCGGTCTGTGCGGCACCTGCATGGACGCGCGCGGACTGCGCGACGATGAGTTGATCGAAGGAGCACGGCGACAGACGCTTGCGCAGCTCGCGAACTGGACGATCGACGCTGACAAGGTTCTGGTTTTCTGAACTACCACGGCTGCACGCGCGGCCCGGAACCATAGATCCGAGGTAACAAGGACATGCACATCCGTACTCTCGTTCTGGCGGCGGCAATCCTGGGCTCGAGCGTCGTTTCGTGGGCGCAACCTTCGCCGGGACCCGTCGAGATCGACGGCAGGAAGGTGCTCACGCTGGTCAGTAACGATCCGCCCGGCGTGCGTTGCAACAACAACATCCAGGTCGCGGCGGAACTGGCCAACGCCTACAAGGTACCGATCCTCGTCTACCCGGTGTCCTTCATGCCGCCCGGCACCAAGGCGCCAATGGTCTGGTATGGCGGCGAGAACATCGCTGCCAGCGGCGGCAAGCTCAACGGCATGATCTCGTTCACTGACGTCGCCGACCGCTTCGAGGTCGAAGGCGTCGACCGACAGGACAAGGCGGGACTGCTGATGACGCCGGCCGTCAAGGACAGCTTCGACGCGCTCAAGCGGAGCATCAAGGGCAAGTGATCGGAGGCGTTTTCCTCTGCGCCGCGTGCATCGGGCTTTCCGTCACGGCGCCTCGGGCAGAAACAGCGCCGGGTCGACCATCGCCCGGTTCAAGCTCACCGACCAGTGCAGATGCGGACCGGTCACGCGGCCGGTGGCGCCGACTGCGCCGATCGCATCGCCCGCCTGGACGAGGTCGCCTTTCTTCACGCCGATGGCGCTCAGGTGGCAGTACATCGTCAGCAGCCCCCGGCCGTGGTCGATCCACACGGTATTCCCGTTGAAGAAGTAATCGCCCGTATCGATCACGCGGCCCGGCGCCGCTGCGACGACCGGCGTGCCGGTCGCTGCAGCGATGTCCATCCCGCTGTGCGGATTGCGCGGCTGGCCATTGAAGATGCGCCGCAGCCCGAACGAGCTGGAGCGCGTTCCCGGAGTCGGTTGCAGGAAGGTCATCGTCTCGGGCATCGCCGCGCTGCGCGTGGCCGCCACCTGCGCGAGGTGCGCGCGTTCGCGCTTGTAGCGTTCGAGGTCTTCCTTCGACAGGTCGACCTTGCCCTGGGGCACCTTCAGGTGCTGTTCGGTGTAGCGCTTGGCTTCGATCGTGAACGGCACGCGCTGGTCGGCGGATCCCTCCCGGCGCACGAGCACCTGCGCTTCGCCCGTTGCGGCCGACAACGCGAGCCCGACGACGGCGGTCCATCCGTTGCGGTCGCCGACGACGAGGACCGGTTCGCCCCCAAAGCGCGCCTCGGGCGGGCGCGAGGACGCGCCGAGATCGATCAGCGCGACGCCGCCGGGCACGATTCGCTGTTGCGGCAGATCGAGCGCCACGGCATTCGAAGCGGCAATCAGGGCCGCGCAGATCGCGACGAAACGCATTCGGCCGAGCCGGGCGCGCAGGGCGAAGCGGGCGCCGCGACCTGCGAAGAAGCACGTAGTCAGGGGGAGTCGGGCGGCCATCGTCTGCATGAACCTCGCTGCGCGGAACGAATCGCAGCCCGAAGCATGCCAAAAGCCGGCGCGGAACCGCGCCCGCTCTTCGCGGCAGCCGGTCGGACGCCGACTCGGACGCCGAATCAGACGCCCAGATACGCCCGCTGCACCTGCGGGTCGTCGGCAAGCTCGCGCGCGCTTCCTTCGCGCACGATCCGTCCCGTCTCCATCACGTAGCCGCGGTCGGCCACCGACAGCGCCGCGTGCACGTCCTGCTCGACGAGCAGCACGGTGACGCCCTCGCTGCGGATGCGCGTCATCGTGTCGCACAGCCGGTCGACGATCACCGGCGCGAGACCCAGGCTCATCTCGTCGACCATCACGAGCCGCGGGCGCGCCATCAGCGCGCGTCCCATCGCGCACATCTGCTGCTCGCCGCCCGACATGCTGCCGGCCCACTGGCGCCGGCGCTCGGCCAGCCGCGGGAACAGCTCGTACACGCGTGCGAGATCGGCGCGGATCGCTGCCCGGTCGCGGCGCCGATACGCGCCCATCAGCAGGTTCTCCTCGACGCTCATCCGGTCGAAGAGCTGACGGCCTTCGGGAACCTGCACGAGGCCCAGCGAGAACACCTCGTCGGCCGTCGCGCGACCGAGGTCGCGGCCGCCGAAGCGGATCTCGCCGCGCGCGTCGATGAGGCGCGAGATCGCGCGCAGCATCGTCGTCTTGCCGGCGCCGTTGCTGCCGACCATTGCGACGATCTCGGCCGCGCGTACGACGATGCCGACGTCGCGCAGCACCGGCATGCCGCCGTAGCCGGCATTCAGCCGCGACACCTCGAGCAGCGCCTCGTTCATCGGCGCTCGCGTCCCAGGTAGGCCTCGATCACGCGAGGATCGCGCAGCACGTCCCCGGTCGCGCCTTCGGCGATCTTCTCGCCGTGATGCAGAACGAGCAGGCGGTCGCACAGGCTGCGGATCGCCTTCATCACGTGCTCGATGACGAGAATGCTGATGCCCCGGTCGCGCAGCTTGCGGATCACGTCGATCACCTCCTCGATCTCGACGCTGTTCAGGCCGGCCATCGCTTCGTCCAGCAGCAGCAGGCGCGGCTTCATCGCCAGCGCCTTCGCCAGCTCGAGCCGCTTGCGATCGGGGCCGCTCAGTTCGTCGGCGCGCTGCTCGATGCGAGCGCCCAGGCCGACGAACTCCAGGGATTCGCGCGCCTGTGCGCGTGCGCGGCGCAGATCGTGCTCGCCGCCGCCGGCGCCGAACAGCGCGCCCACCGCGACGTTCTCGAGCACGCTCAGGCCGGGGAAGGGCTTCATGATCTGGAAGGTGCGACCGATGCCGAGGTGCGCGCGTCGGAAGGCCGGCAGCGCGCGCACCGACCGTCCTTCGAACAGGATGTCTCCGGCGCTCGGCTTCAGCGTGCCGTTCACCATGCTCACCAGCGTCGTCTTGCCGGCACCGTTCGGGCCGATCAGCCCGAGGATCTCGCCGTGCGCCAGCCGAAAGCTCACGCGGTCCACCGCGACCAGTCCCTGGAAGCGGCGTGTCAGCTCGCGTACCTCGAGGATGTCGCTCATCGCTACAACCGGTGCGCGCGGACGTTGTCGAGGAAGTAGCGCCATCCCGAATCGCGCAGGTGTGCGCTCATGTGCGCGAGTCCGCGCGGCATGAAGACGACGGCGACGACGATGACGACGCCGAAGAACAGGCTCGCGAGGCTGGTGACGCGCGTGGCGAGCACTTCGGAGATCGCCGACAGGACGAGCGCGCCGACCACCGGACCGAACACGCTGCCCGCGCCGCCGAACACCGCCATGATGATCATCTTCACGTTGAGCACGACGTCGAACACGCCGACCGGGTCGATGAAGGTGATGTAGTAGGCGTAGATGCCGCCGGCCAGCGAAGTGAAGGTCGCCGACAGCATGAAGGCGAGGATCTTGTACAGCGTCGTGTTCACGCCCATCACCGCGGCGCCTTCCTCGTTCTCGCGGATCGCGATCAGGCCCAGCCCGAAGCGGCTGTGCGCCAGCCAGAAGACGGTGAGCGTGGCCAGCACGAGCAGGCCGAGCGCGAGTTCGTAGAACAGCACTTCGCTCTTCAGCAGGGGCAGCACGAGGCCGATGTTGCTGCCGGCGATCGGCAGGTTCGAGACGATCGCCGTCATGACGAAGGCCAGGCCGAGCGTGCAGATCGCGAAGTAGTGCCCCTTCAGCCGCAGCACCGCGAGGCCGAGCACGCCGGCGAACACGACGCCCAGCGCCAGGCCGGCGAGCAGGCCGACCCAGAACGACAGATGGAACTGCGCCATCGCGATCCCCACGCCGTAGGCGCCCAGCCCATAGAAGACGGAATTGCCGAACGACGGGTAGCCGGTGAAGCCGCCGATGATGTTCCAGCCCTGCGCGAGCGTGGCCATCAGCAGCACGCCGATACCGAACTGCAGCAGGACCGGGCCGCCGTACCAGGGCAGCGCGGCGAGCGCGGCCACGAGGGGCACGACCACGACGGGCACGACCACGACGAGCCCGACGCCGGCAACGCGCGGGACGTTCATGCCGTCCTGCCGAGCAGCCCGGCCGGGCGTACGATCAGCACCAGCACCAGGATGCCGAAGCTGGCGACGTCGCGATAGGTCGGTCCGACGTAGAGCGCCGTCAACGATTCGATGACGCCGAGCGCGAGACCGCCGACGATGACGCCGAGCGGATTGTCCAGTCCGCCGATGATTGCGATGACGAACGACTTCGCGGTGAGCGGCCCGCCGATGTACGGGTTGATCTGCGACACCAGTCCGTACAGGCCGCCGGCGACGCCGGCGAGCGCCGCACCGAGGCCGAAGGTGAGCGCGTAGATGCGTTTCGGGCTCACGCCGTACAGCCGCGCGGCGACCAGGTTCTGTGCCGAGGCGCGGATGCCGCGGCCGATGCGCGTGTGCAGCAGGAACAGCCACATGGCAACGGTGAGGCCGATCGCGATCGCGAAGGCCGCGACCTGCACGGTGGGCAGCGTGACGGGGCCGAGCGCGAAGTTGTTGCCCGCATAGCGCGGATTGATCGCGCGGAAATCCGCCGAGAACCAGAACTGCGCGAGCCAGGCCAGCGCCACCTCGAGTCCGAAGGTGATCAGCAGCGTGTTGAACATCGGCGCGCGGATCACGAGGTTCAGGATGCCGCGCTGGATCGCGTAGCCGAGCGCGAACAACGCCACCGCCGTGATCGGCAGCGCCGCGAAGGGATCGATGCCGGCGCGCGTGAACAGCATCCACGTCGCATAGCCGCCCACCATGATCAGCGCGCCGTGCGCGAGGTTCACGATGTTCAGCACGCCCCACACGAGGGCGAGCCCCAGCGCCATCAGCGCGTAGAGCCCGCCCAGCAGGATGCCGTTGACGAGGATCTGGAGAAGGAGATCCACGTCGCGGATCTGCTTCAGCGCTTGTCCCAGGCCAGCAGCGGATACTGCATCTTCCCGACGAAGCGCTCGCCGGAGAAGATCGGCACCACCTCGTCGTGCTGGATCTGCACCATCGTCTGCGGCAGGTCGATCTGCCCGGTGGGACCGAACTTGATGTGGCCGTACAGGCTGTCGAAGTCGACCTTCGCCAGCGCGTCGCGCACTTTCGCGTGATCGGTGCTGCCGGCGGCCTCGATCGCCTTCACGTAGGCCTCGATCGCGGCCACGCCGGCGGCCGCGTGGTAGTCGGGCTCGTAGCCGAAGCGCTTCTTCCAGTCCTGCGCGAATTTCTGCGCGTCGCCGAACCATGGATCCTTCAACTGCGGCGACGGCAGCCATGCGGTCATGCCGGAGGCGCCGTTGGCGTCCTCGCCGAGCGCCTGGCGGAAATCGGCGCTGGGCACGCCGACCGTGAGCGAGTACATCTTGGGTTCGACGTCCAGGCTCTTGGCCTGGCGGATGAAGTTCAGCCCTTCGGTCTCGTGGCAGGCCATGAGAACGGCGTCTACGCCGGCGCTCTTGATGCGCGACAGCAGCGACGAGAAGTCGGAAGCGTTGCTGCTGTAGCGTTCGTCGATCACGACGTCGAAACCGGCCTTCTTCAGCAGGTCGCGCGTGCCCTTGGCCACCGAAACGTCGAAGGAATCGTCGGCGTACAGCAGCGCGACCTTCTGCGGCTTCGGATCGAGCTTGCGCATCGCCTCGATCGTGCTGCCGAAGTAGTCGCTCGCCGGGGCGAGCGTGCCGAAAATGTACTTGTAGCCGCGGCTGTAGATCTGGTCGGAGGCGCCGCCGCCCTGCACCATCGGCACCTGGTTCTTCTCGGCGATGGACGAGTCGGCGAGGATGAAATTGCTGGCGAAGCCGCCGAGCAGGAAGTCGACCTTGTCCTGCGAGAGCAGCTGCACGTACTGGCGCACGCTCAGGTTGACGTCGGACTGGTTGTCGAGGATCTGGACCGCCAGTTTTTCCTGTTTGGCACCGACCTTCACGCCGCCCTCGGCGTTGATCCGGTCGATGGCGAACTGGTAGGCGTCCTTGTAATAGCGCCCGGTGTTGGCCACCGGTCCGGTGAGCTGGGTGGACGCGCCGAAGGTTACGGTCTGGGCCACGGCCGGGCCTGCGGCAAGCAGGCCGGCTGCGAGCAACAGCGATGCACGATACATAGAGGACCTCCCTGGGTCGTGGTGGATGTCCTCCTCCCGATTGGGTTGTGGTTTCCGCGGCTCCTCGCGAACGGTTGTCGTTGTCGAACAGTATGAGAGCGGCGCAAAACTCCCTGTCGGGATCAGAGGGATCGCCGCCGATGCCGGTGCTTGCTCGCCGCGACTGCCTGCCGCAGCGATCGAAAGCGGGAACGTCAGAACAGCTTGTGCTGCCGCTGTTCCCTTCGCTGCTCGCGCGCGGGCGTCGCCTGCTGCCGCAGCAGCTCGTGCGCGATGTCGCCGAGGAAAGGCGAGGGCGGCAACCTGCGACGCTCGCCGCGCCAGCTGCGCTCGACCGCGCGGCTGAGAATGAGCCGGTTCCTGGCGCGCGTCATCGCGACGTAGAACAGGCGGCGCTCCTCGGCGTCGGGGCCGCTCGTGTTCGCGGCATCGTCGGCCGCGCCCCAGGAGAACGGCACGAGGCCGTCTTCGAGCCCGACCACGAAGACGACGGCGAACTCCAGTCCTTTTGCGGCGTGCATCGTGAGCAGCGATACCCGGTCGGCGCGCGCGTCCCAGAAGTCCGCTTCGGTCGAAAGCGCGACCTGCTCGCGCAACTGCTCCTCGTCTCCCGTTTCAGCGAGCGTGGCGAGCCAGCGTCTGGCTTCGTCGAGCGCCGCCATGTCGGGGGCGTCTTCCTCTTGACGTAAGTGCTCCGCCGCGGCGGCGATGCGCGCGGGCAGATCGCGCTCGCGCAGATCGGGCTCCTGCGTCGCGAGCCTGGCGAGCAGGGCGCGCACCGCGGCGTGGCTGGCGAGGGCCGCGGGCGTGCTCTTCTTGAACGGAATGCCGGCCCGGTCGAGCGCTTCCCGCAGCACGGCCGCCTGCGCATCGGTGCGGTAGAGCACGGCGAAATCGGCGAAGCCGAGCGGCCGGTCGCCGTTCGCCACAGGCTGCGCCCTGTCGGCCGTCAGGAGATCGTGCCCGCCCAGCAGGCTCTCGATCGTGGCGGCGACGAACTCGGCCTCCGCGCGTTCGGTCGACGCAGCGTGGATGGTGATCGGCTCGAGCATCGGCCGGGTGATGTCCTCGGGCGCTGCGTTGCCGATGACCTGGGATGCAGCGGTGACGATGGTGCCGCTGCAGCGGTAGTTGCGCCCCAGACGCACCGTGCGCGTCGAGGGGAAGTCGCGCCCGAACTGCGAGAAGCACGCGGCGTTCGCACCGCGGAATCCGTAGATCGCCTGGTTCGGATCGCCGATCACGCAGACGTTGCCGTCGGGCGCTGCGAGCAGGCGCAGCAGCGCGTATTGCCGGTCGTCGACGTCCTGGAACTCGTCGACGCAGACGTGGCGGAAGCGCTGGCGCCAGCGCGCAGCGATTTCGGCATTCGCCTGCAGGATCTCGACCGGCAGGCCCACGAGATCGTCGAAGTCGACCCAGTTGCGTTCCCTGCCGATCCGGCGGCAGGCGGCGAGCGCGGCGGCGACTTCTGCGTCCGCGGGTGCCGCGCCCGTGCGCTTGAGCATCGAGACCGTCTTCAGCAGCCGCATGGCCCTGCTTTCGGAGATGCCCTGGTCCGCGGCGAGCGCGGCAGCGCGCTCGCGCTCGTCGGCGACGCGAAAGTCCGGCTGCAGACCGGCCGCCTCGCCATCGGCGTGCAGGAGCGTCAATCCCAGCGAATGGAAGGTGTGTACCGCGCATTCCCCGGCGCCGTCCGGAACGAGCGCTGACAGTCGCTCGCGCAGTTCCTGCGCCGCACGGCGCGTGAAGGTGATGGCCAGGCACGAGGCTGCGGGCATGCCGCGCTCGAACACGAGATGCGCGATGCGGTGCGTGATCATGCGCGTCTTGCCGGAGCCGGGGCCGGCCACCACGACGAGCGGCCCATCCACGGTTTCCGCCGCACAGGCCTGATCCGCATCGAGCCCGGCGAGGACGCCGCCGCGGCCGGAAGCGGCTCGAGTCGCCGGCGGTGGAGCGGCCGGTTCCTGCGGTTCGGGCGCCGCCGGCGCGGATCGGGTCCTGGTGCGCGTGCGTCGTTGCACGGGCGCATCGAACAGCAGTGCACCGCGGGTCAGGCGATCCAGCTCGCCGTCCTCGAACAGGCGGATCACGCCGTACTCGCCGTCGTAGCCTGCCTGCCGGATCACGGTGCCGGCGCGCAGCCGGCTCACGGCCTCGCCGAGCAGCGGGTCGACCCGGCCGATGTCTTCGACGGGCGCGTCTTCGAGCACGGTGAAGTCGGCGCCCAGCGCGGCGGTGGTGCGATCGTAGGCTCGCTGCACGCCGAGCGAGGCGACGCCGCCGCCCACGATCTCGGCGAGGATCTCGGGCAGCGGGACCAGGCTCGTCACCTCGCCTGCCGTGGGCGGCGGCACGAGGCTCGCCTCGTCGCGGTCGGCCAGCTTATCCACGCGGTGCGCCACGCCCACCGTCACGCGATTGCCGCACACCGGGCAGCGGCCTTCGTGGGCGAGGGTCTCGGCCGGATCGAAGCGCACGCCGCAGGCGCGGTGTCCGTCGAGATGGTATTTGCCTTCCTCCGGGAAGAACTCCACCGTGCCCTCGTAGCCTTCGCCGGTTTGCAGCGCGCGGCGGATGGCGAAGAAATCGGGTTCGCAGGAGAAGCGCGTCGCCTCGCGGCCGAGCTTGGCCGGCGAGTGCGCATCGGAACTGGAGATAAGGCGGTAGCGGTCGAGCGAGGACACTCGCCAGTTCATCGCCGGATCGGAGGACAGGCCCGTCTCCACCGCGAAGATGTGGTCGCACAGGTCGCCGTAGCATTCGTGGATGGAGTCGAAGCCGGACTGCGAGCCGAGCGCCGAGAACCACGGCGTCCAGATGTGCGCGGGAACGAGATAGGCGTCGGGCCCGGACTGCAGGGCCACTTCGAGCAGATCGCGCGAGTCCAGGCCCAGGATGGGCCGACCGTCCGACGTGATGTTGCCGATGCGGCCGAGGCTGGCCGCGAGGCGGTCGGCGGTGGCGAAATCGGGAACGTAGATCAGGTGATGAACCTTTCGCGTGCGCTCGCCCTTCTTGTAGATCGTCGAGAT
>JAJPEN010000036.1 GCA_021166835.1 Burkholderiaceae bacterium
TCGCCGAGAAACTCCCGGCGCCTCGTGCGTTTGGTCGACTGACCCAGTCCCAGGCTCTGCTGCTTCATGACCAAGATCGTCTCAGCCATCGGCCCCGATGCCAAGCACAACCGCGTCGGATTAATTCAGAAAGTCCCTAGCGGGGCGCGTCGGCCTGGGCGAGGGGAACGCCTTCGGCTGTTGCGGCGCGTTTCAGCGCCTCGTCGAAGGTGGCGAGCGCACTGCGCGACGACAGGGCGAGTTCGAGATAGCCGGCGTCATACGCGGTGAGCGAATGCCGGGAGGCAAGCTCGTCGGCGCGCAGGACCGCGCTGCTCGAAACCGGCTCGAGCGCGATCGGCAACGACAGGAAGTCGTCGAGCAGGCCACGACGCGCCGCCGGGCGCAGCCGGCCTCGCCGCTCGGCGGTGCGCAACGCGTTCGCGACCTCGAGGAGCAGCAGCGAAGGCGCCCGGATCCGTTCGCGCACGCCGTGATGGATCAGGATGCGCGCCTCGTCGCTGCGCTCGTCGGGCAGCAGCCACGCCAGCACTACCGATGCATCGAGAACGACGGGCATGCGCCTTCGGGGACGATCAGTACCGGTGGCCCGAATGGGCGAGATCGCGCACGCTCTCGCCCGGTTCGAGGATGCCGGACAGCGTGACCCCTTGCCGCGCGAGGCGCGCACGCAAGCGATCGACCCTGTCGAGCATCTGCATGATGGACGCGTCGTCCTCCCCCTCGAAGGGGATCAACTGGGCGACCGGCTTTCCGTGGCGCGTGATGACGAAACGCTCGCCGCGCTCGGCCCGCTCGAGCAGCCCGGACAGATGAGTCTTTGCATCGTAGGCGCTGACCGGTTCGGCCGCGATGAGCTTTTCCTTCATGCAGACCAGTCTCGACCAGTCTGAGGCGAATGTCAACGCTCGAAGCTCAGCCGAACACGTAGCGGCAGCCCGCCACCGCCGCGACCACCGCAACGAAGTCTGCCGTCAACGCGGCGACGAGCGTGTGCCGCACGCGCCGCACCTGCACGGCGCCGAAGTAGACGGCGAGCACGTAGAAGGTCGTCTCCGAAGATCCCTGCAGCGTGCTCACCAGATAGCCGACGTAGCTGTCGGGCCCGATCGCCGGGTCGCCGATGATCGACGCCATCACACCGTAGGCGCCCGAGCCCGACAGCGGACGCAGCAGCGCCATCGGCAGCGCTTCGGCGGGCAGGCCGAAGCGCGCGGTGAAGCCGCCGATGGCGCCGACGATCGCGTCGAGCGCGCCGCTCGCCCGCAGCATGCCGATCGCCACGAGGATCGCGACGAGGTACGGGATGATGCGCACCGCCACCTCGAAGCCGTCCTTCGCGCCCTCGACGAAGCTCTCGTAGACGCGAACGCCGCGCAGCAGTCCGAAGCACAGGAAGCCGGCGACGAGCGCCGGCACGATCCACGGCGAGATCGTCCGTCCCCAGACGACGGTGACGGGCACCAGCGCCGCCAGCGCGACGAGCGCGAGCACCGACGCCCAGAACGGATAGGCGGTAGTGCCAGCGGAATCGGCCGCAAGCGCAGCGGAAACGGCTGCATCGACATTCGCAGCGTCTGCGCTCGCCGCCGCGTCTTTCGGGACACCGGCGCCCCCCAGGACGCGGGCATCACCGCCGCGACCCGCCGTCGGCCGCGTCGACGGCGTCGCGCCACCGTCCTCGCCCACCGGAAAGAACCTCGCCAGCGCGAACGCCGTCGCCACCGCCGCCATCGTCCCGCAGATCGACGCGAAGAGCGTGGTCGGCAGGATTCCCGCCGGGTCGCTCGAACCCGCCGAGGCGCGCAGCGCGATCACCGCCGTGGGCAGCAGCGTGACGCTCGACGTGTTGATCGCGAGGAACAGCGCCATCGCATCGGTGGCCGTTCCCGGGCGCGGATTGAGCCGGTCCAGCTCCTGCATCGCGCGGATGCCGAAGGGCGTTGCCGCATTGCCGAGCCCGAGCGCGTTGGCCGACAGGTTCAGCACCATCGCGCCCATCGCCGGATGCTCGGGCGGAACGTCGCGAAAGAGCCGCGTCATCAGCGGACGGATCAGCCGCGCGAGGATCGTCAGCAGGCCGCCGGCCTCGGCGACCTTCATCAGGCCGAGGAACAGCGCCATCGCGCCGACCAGCCCGATCGCCAGGGTGACCGCATCGCCCGCCGACGCGATGGTCGCCGCCGACAGCGCCTGCATCGGCGACGGCGCCCCGGCGGCGGCTATCGTGAAGAACTCGCGCCAGGCCGCCGTGCCGAAGGCGACGAGGACGATCGCCAGGAAGATCGCGTTCAAGCGAGCTTCAGCAGGCGGACCGCGTTCTCCTTCATGATCAGCGGGCGCACTTCCGGCTTGATCGGGAGCTTCTCGAAATCGGCGATCCAGCGATCGGGCAGGATCACCGGGTTGTCGCTGCCGAACAGCACGCGGTCCTTCAGCAGCGTGTTCGCGTACTGCACGAGCTTCGGCTCGAAATACTTCGGCGACCAGCCCGAGAGGTCGATCCACGTGTTCGGCTTGTGCAGCGCCACCGACAGCTGCTCGTCCTGCCACGGCACGGCCGGATGCGCCATGACGATCTGCAGGTCGGGGAAGTCGGCGGCGACGTCGTCGAGCAGGATCGGATCGGCGTACTTGATCCGCAATCCGCCGCCCCCGCGCATGCCGGCGCCGATGCCGGTCTGGCCGGTGTGGAACAGCGCCGGCAGGCCCGCTTCGGCGATCACCTCGTACAGCGGATAGGCGTCGCGGTCGTTCGGGCAGAAGCCCTGGATGATCGGATGGAACTTGAAGCCCTTGACGCCGAAGTGCTCGATGAGCCGGCGCGCCTCGCGCACGCCCATCCTGCCGCGGGCGGGGTCGATGCTCGCGAACGGGATGCAGATGTCGGAGTGCTCGGCCGCCGACTCGGCGACCTCCTCGTTCGAGATGCGCTTGATCCCCATCCCGCGTTCGTGATCGACGGTGAACACGACGAAGCCGATTCTGCGTTGCCGGTAGTAGTCGGCCATCTGCGCGATCGTCGGGTGCTTGACCTCGTAGCGGAAATACCTGCCGCGCGCCTCCAGCGCTTCGGCCTGCGCCTCGTCGGGCAGCATGCGCGTGGAGGTTTCGGCGTGCGTGTGGATGTCGATCGCGACCAGCTCGTCGATGTTCATGGAGCGTTCTCCGGCAAAGGAATCGTTCAGGCTTTCGCGCGCACGAGCAGCACCGGCACCGGCGAGGTGCGCGCCACCAGCTCGGCGTCGCTGCCCATCAGCACCCGGTCTACGCCGCGCCGGCCATGCGTGCCGAGGACGATCAGGTCGGCCTTCCACAGCGCCGCCTGCTCGACGACGATGCGCGCGACGCGCTCGCCGCTGCTCTGGATCACCTCGCTCTCGACGACCAGGCCCTGCGCCTCGATCGGATCGCGCGCCTTGCGCAGCAGCGCCTCGCCGGCGGCGAGCAGCCCCGGAAGGATCTCGTTCGCGTACACCGCGCCGACCTCGAAGCCGGTGATGTACAGTAGCGGATCGACGACGTGGATGAGCCGCACGCGCGACGAGCACAGCTTCGCGAGCCGGACCGCCTCGGCCAGCGCTTCGTCGGAGGTGGGGCTGCCGTCGTAGGGCACGAGTATGCGTTCGTACATGTCGGTCTCCTCGCTGCAGAGTGCGGACTACAGCGGACTACAGTCTAGGGCCGGAACGGGCCGGCGCGCGACGCCGCGTGCAGTGTGGCCTGCGCTTGCGCAGTGTGGCCTGCGCTCGCGCAGCGCGGCCTGCGCTCGTGCAGCGCGGCCTGCGCTCCGTCAGACACCGGGAATCTGCAGCTTCACCCCGGCGCGGCCGGCCGCGTTCACGATGTGCATGCGCATCGCGCGGCGCGCCGCCTTGCCCGAGCGTTCGCCGAGGGCATCGAGGATGCGCGCATGCTCGCGGATCGGCTCGCGCACACGCACCGGGTCGGCGAAGGCGACGCGGCGGCTGCCCTCCACCACCTCGGCAAGACTCTCGGCAAGCTCGATCAGCATCGGACTCCCGGCGATCTCGAAGATCTCCGCATGAAAGGCGCTGTCGGCCTCGGCCATCGCGACCAGGTCGCCCGCGTCGGCGGCGGCCTGCATTCTCGCCACGTGCCGCGCCAGGCGCGCCAGCCCGGCGCTGGTGACGGCGTCGGCCGCCATCGCCGCGGCAAGCTCCTCGACCTGGCTGCGCAGCAGGTACACGTCGCGCAGCGCGTAGCGCCCCTGGAAGCGTCCGTAGGCCGCTCCGCGGCCCTTCTCGCCCGGCAGCGCGATGAACACGCCACGGCCCGCTTCGCTGCGCAGCAGGCCGAGGCCCTCGAGCATGGTGATCGCCTCGCGCAGCGAGGCGCGGCTGACGCCCAGTTCTTCGGCGAGCTGGCGCTGGCCGGGCAGGCGCCCGCCCTGCTTCCACTCGCCCCGGCGGATTCGCTGCTGCAACTCGTGTGCGACGTGCTCTACGGTACCCATCGGGATTGACACCGGGCAGGACCCTCGGCAGGATGAGCGGAAAATCCGGTCTGACCGGTAAGACCGGACATTGGACCCAACCGGACCCAACGGCGGCAACTGTAGCGCACCCCGCCCGCCCCGAAGCCCATCGTCATGCCCGAAGCACTCCCTCGCGACGCCGCCGACCTTGCACAGCGCCTCGAGCAGTCGCTCGATGCGATCGCCCGCCTCACCCGCTATCCGCATCCGGGCCGGCACGCGGCGTGGGTCGAGCGCCTGCGCGTCAATCTTCCCGAGTTGCGCGCGTTCGAAGCATCGAACCCGCGCGCCGATCTCGGCTATCTCGCGCCGCCTCCCGTAGCCGTTCGCATCGCCGACAGCGCAGGCGAGGCCGGCGCGCACGGCGCAGCCGGGGGCGCCCCTCGCGCCACGGCCCAGGGTCTCGCGCAGGCCGCGCGCGCCGCCGTTGCGCAGGCGCGGCGCCGGGGCGACCTGCACGCGTTCATCTCGCTCGCCGAAGACGAAGCGATCGACGCCGCCGCGGCGCAGATCGAGCGCCGCCTGGACGCCGGCGAAGCGCTCGCGCTCGCCGGCACGCCGGTGGCGGTCAAGGACCTGATGCCCGTGGCCGGCTTCGTGCAGACCAACGGCACCGGCGACTCGGCAGGCGCCGCTCCCGCGGCCGACGACGCGCTCGCCGTCGCCCGCCTGCGTGCCGCCGGCGCGATCGTGATCGGCACGGCGAACCTGCACGAACTCGCCTACGGCATCACCAGCGACAACCCGCACTTCGGGCGCGTGGTCAACCCCGACCACCCCGCGCACACGCCCGGCGGCTCCAGCGGCGGATCGGCCGCCGCGGTCGCGGCCGGCATCGTCCGCATCGCGATCGGCACCGACACCGCCGGCTCGATCCGCATTCCGGCCGCCTGCTGCGGCGTCGTCGGCTTCAAGCCGAGCTTCGATGCGGTCCCGCGCGACGGCGCGCAGGCGCTCGGGGCGAGCCTCGACCACATCGGTCCCATCGCGGCAAGCGTCGCGGAAGCCTCGATCGCGTTCTCCGTGCTCGCCGGCCAGGCGGCTCGCACGGCCAGGCCCGCGCCGCTGGCCGGATTGCGGATCGGCGTGCCGCGCCGGCACTTCTTCGAGCCGATCGCCGACGACGTCCGATCGGCCGTGGAAGCGGCGATCGCTCGCATGCGCGACGACGGCGCGATCATCATCGACGTCGACGTCGCGGGAATCGAGTCGAGCGCTGCGCTGCAGTTCGTCACGCTGTGCAGCGAAGCCACCGACCTGCACTGGCACCGGCTGCTCGCAAGACCCGAAACGCTCGGCACGGACGTACGGGTGCGCCTGGAGATCGGCCAGTTCCTGCCGGCGATCTGGTACGCGCGCGCGCAGCGCGGCCGCGCCGACCTGGCCGCCGCCTTCGAGCAGGCGATGCACGAAGTCGACGTCCTCGTCATGCCGACGCTGCGCATCGCCGCGCCCCGGCTCGCAGCGAGCGCTCCGGTGATCGGCGGACGCGAAATGCCGTTGCATACCGCGCTCACCTCGCTCACGATGCCTTTCAACCTCAGCGGAATGCCGGCGCTCACGCTGCCTTGCGGCCTCGGCGAGAACGGCGCGCCGATCGGCGCGCAGATCGCCGGGCGGCGCGGCGACGACTGGCGCGTCCTCGACACCGGCGCGCGCCTCGAAGAACTGATCGAACCCAACCGAAGGAGGAAGCCGTGAAACACCCATTCCGATTCGCCGTCGCAGCGGCGGCTGCGGCGTTCGCGCTCTCCGGCCAGGCGGCCGAACCGATCGTCGTCGGCGTGAGCATCGCGCAGTCGCCCCCCGGCTCCGTCGTGCAGGGCACGCAGGTGAAGGACGGGATCGAGATCGTCACGAAGATGATCAACGACAAGGGCGGCGTGCTCGGTCGCGAGCTGAAGATGATCTACGAGGACGACCAGGGCATCCCCGAGAAGGGGCGCGCCGCGGCCGAGAAGCTGATCACGCGCGACAAGGTCGTGGCCGTCACCGGCGGGCATCAGAGCTCGGTGTGCCTGGCGGCGATCGAGGTCGCGCACCGCTACAAGACGCCGTACGTCAACACGAACTGCTGGTCCGACGACGTCCGCAAGAAGGGCTACCCCGAGGTCTTCAATCCGGGCAACTACAACACGCGCGTCTCGTCGGCGATGGCCGAGACGATCGCCGCGCTGAAGGTGAAGAGCGTCATCGCCTTCGCCGAGAACACCGACTACGGCATCGGACAGGCGAAGCTGCTCGGCGAGTTCCTGAAGAAGACCGCGCCCGAGATCTCGTACAAGTACGTCGCGCTCGATCGCGCCGGCAAGGACTTCACGCCCGCCGTGCTGCCGCTGCGCGCCAATCCGCCGGATCTCGTCGTCAACGTCATGCTGCCGCCGGCCGCGTACATCCTGATGAACCAGATCTACGAACAGGGCGTGGCGCCGAGCGCGAAGACGTATTTCTACGACGGCGCGGGCATCGCGGACTACCCCGACTTCTGGCAGAACGTGAAGGAAGCCGGCAAGTACATGCTCGCCTTCGGCCTGTACCACCCGAAGATGCCGATGCCCGAACTGGGCAAGCAGGTGGCGGACATCTACCAGAAGGAGCACAAGACGGAGCCCAACCGGCTGATCTTCCAGGCCGCCGATTCCGTGCTGCTGATCGCCGACGCGATCCGGCAGGCGAACTCGACCGACGGCGCGAAGATGATCGAAGCGATGGAGAAGATGACCTTCTCCGGCACGCGCGGCAGCTTCAAATTCTCGCAGGAGCCGGGCTACACCTACCACCAGTGGGTCGACATCCCGTACGTCACCTACCAGCTTACCGAGATCGACCAGCCGCTCAGCCAGACCACGCTGATCCAGGTGCCCGGCGAACCGCTGCACGTCGACCGGATCAAGAAGCCGTCGAAGTGACGGCGACGCGCTGAGGTTGCGCACTGAGGTTGCGCATCGAGCCAGACGCGCCGCGCCTCGCGATCGACGCGAGGCGCAGCTGGAGACTTCCTTGCTCGCACTGGACCTCTTCGTCAACGGTCTGATCATCGGCCTGTTCTACGCGCTGATGGCGGTCGGCCTGACGATGATCTTCGGCATCCTGAAGATCGTGAACTTCGCGCACGGCGAGTTCTACATGATCGGCGCGTACACCTACACGCTGGTCTCGCTGGCGCTGGGCGTGCCGCCGTGGCTCGCGCTGCCCGCGGCGGCGATCTCCGGCGCGCTGCTCGGCTGGGCCACCGAACGCTGGCTGATGCGTCCGCTGTACGAAGGCTACGGCTCGTGGGGACTGATGAAGGACGAATACGCCGTGGTCGTCACCTTCGGCCTGTCGCTGCTGCTGATCAACCTCGTCGACAAGATCGTCGGCCCGTACCCGATGCGCGGGCCGTCGCTGTCCGAAGTCACGCGCATGTCGATCGGCCCGTTCATGATCAGCGGCCAGAAGCTGATCACCGCGATCGTCGCGATCGTGCTGCTGGTCGCGCTGGCGCTGTTCCTGAAGCGCTCGCTATGGGGCCGCCAGGTGCAGGCGGTCGCGCAGAACCGGCTCGGCGCCTCGATCGCCGGCATCGACACCGCGCGCGCGAGCAGCATCGTCTTCATGGCCTCGGGCGTGCTCGCAGCGCTGGCCGGCGCGCTGCTCGCGCCGGTGATCAATCCGTCGCCCGACGTCGGCATCTTCCCGGCCGTGAAGTCGTACGTCATCGTCGTCATCGGCGGCATGGGGTCCATTCCGGGCAGCATCGTCGCCGCACTGCTGCTCGGCGTGCTCGAGAGCTTCGGCGCCGTCTACCTGTCCTACGACTATCGCGACACCTTCGGTCTGGTGCTGCTGATCCTCGTGCTGCTGCTGCGCCCGCAGGGCCTGTTCGGCGAACGCGTGCGGGAGGTCTGAACGTGGCGCTTCCCGTGAACCGCAACTTCCTTCGCGACAAGCTGGCACAGGAGCTGCGCCTGGCGCTCGTCGTGCTGGCCTGCCTCGCGCTGCTGCCGCTGGGCATCTCGTCGCCGTACTGGCTCGGCGTGCTGATCGTCAGCATGTATTTCGCGATGCTGTCGGTCGGCTGGAACCTGCTCGCCGGCTATACCGGACAGTTCTCGCTCGCGCCCGCGGCCTTCGCGATGCTCGGCGCGTACACCACCGGCCTGGCCGCCTGGCACTGGCAGATCCCGCTCGCGATCGGCCTGCCGCTGGCGATCGTCGTCCCCGGCCTGATCGGGCTCGTGCTCGGCCGCATCGTGCTGCGCCTGTCCGGGCCGTACCTCGCGCTCACCACGCTCGCCTTCGCCGAGATCGCGCGGCTGGTCATCTACAACTCGATCGACTTCACGCGAGGCGACCAGGGCCTGAACGTCCCGCCGCTGGTCGAGAGCCACGTGGCGAACTACTACCTGCTCCTGGCCGCGCTGGTCGCCGCCACGCTCGTCGTCTACGCGATGCTGCGCGCGCCGATCGGCCGCTACCTGCAGGCGATCCGCGACGACGAGATCGGCGCGGCCAGCCGCGGCATCGACGTCGTGCGCGCGAAGACGATCGCCTTCTTCGTCAGCTGCGCGATCTGCGGTTTCGCCGGCGGCCTGTACGGAACCTTCGCGCAGCTGGTCAGCCCGGAGCTCGGGCTCATCGCGCAGACCGGCATCGTCATCGCGATGGTCGTCATCGGCGGCATGGGAACGCTGGTCGGGCCGCTGATCGGCGCCGTGCTCGTCTACGTCGCTTCCGAGATGCTGCGCGACGTCGGCAACATCCAGATGATCGTCTTCGCGCTGCTCGTCATCGTGTTCGCGCGATTCTTCCGCGAAGGCCTGTGGGGCCTGGCGCGCGACGCGGTCGCCGGGCGGCGCGCGGCAACCGCGGCCGCGGCCGCGGCGAAGGAGGCACGCTGATGGCGCTGCTCGAGGTCGACTCGGTCACCAAGCGCTTCGGCGGCCTGCGCGCCGTCGACGGCGCCAGCCTGCACGTCGAAGAAGGCGAGCTGCTCGGGCTGATCGGCCCGAACGGCTCGGGCAAGACGACGCTGCTGAACCTGCTCTCCGGGCACATGAAGGCCGACGGCGGACGCGTGCGCCTGGACGGGCGCGACGTGCTCGGCCTGAATCCCACGCAACTGACGCGACGCGGCGTGCTGCGCATGTTCCAGATGACGCGCGTGTTCGCCCGCGTCAGCGCCTTCGACAACCTCGTCGTCTGCGGACTGGCGATGGGGCTGGACGAGCCGGCCGCCAGCGGGCGCGCCGTCGAACTGCTCGAAGAACTGCAGCTGGCGCACGTGATGCACCTCGACGGCGGCCAGCTGTCGGGCGGCCAGAAGAAGCTGCTCGAGTTCGGCATGTGCTTCATGGTGCCGCCGCGCCTGGCATTGCTCGACGAACCCTTCGCCGCCGTGCACCCGGTGATGAAGGAGACGATGGCCTCGTTCATCCGCCGGCGCAACGCGAGCGGACAGACCTTCGTGCTCGTCAGCCACGACATGCCGGTCGTCGTCGAGCTGTGCCCGCGCTCGGTGTGCATGAACGCGGGCAAGGTGCTCGCCGAAGGCCCGACGCAGCAGGTGCTGCGGGACGCCTCGGTCATCGAGGCGTACCTGGGCGAGCACGCCGCCGACGAGGTCGAACATGGTTGAGGCAACGCAGGCCGCGCGCGATGCATCGACCGGCGCCGCACGCGCTCGCGACGGCGGCGCCGAAGCGCTGCTCGCCCTCGAGAACGTCACCGCCGGCTATCTCGGCGACATCGACGTGCTGCGCAACGTGTCGCTGTCGGTGCGCGCCGGGCGCATCAGCGGCCTGATCGGGCTGAACGGCGCCGGCAAGTCCACGCTGATGAAGACGATCTGCGGCTTCCTGCGACCGAAGTCCGGCCGCGTCACCTGGCGCGGCGCCGACATCTCGGGCAAGCCCGCGCACACGATGATCGACGACGGCCTGTGGTACATCCCGCAGGAATCGAGCCTGTTTCCGTACATGACGGTCGCCGAGAACCTGCGCCTGGGGCTCGAGGGTCGGCGCCGGCAGTTCGGCGACGTCATCGAGCAGCGCTACGCCGACACGCTCGAGCGCTTTCCGGTACTGAAGGAAAAGCTCTCGGCGCAGGCGGGCGACCTCTCCGGCGGCCAGCAGAAGTCGCTCGAGTTCGCCAAGGCCTACATGGTGCAGCCGCAGGTGTGCCTGATCGACGAGCCGAGCATCGGGCTGGCGCCGCGCGTGGCCGCGGAGGTGTTCCAGTGGATCGACGCCTTCGCGAAGTCCGGCATGGGAATCCTGCTCGTCGATCACAACGTGCGCCGCGTCGTCGCCATGTCGGATCACGTCTACGTGTTGAGCCTCGGCGAGATCACCGCCGAGGGAACGTCGGCCGATTTCGCGGGCGACCTGCACGAGCAGGTGCGCGAGTGGCTCGGCATCAACTTCTGAACGGCGCACCGATTGCCGTGCGCACGCTCGCGCTGCAGCCGCTCACGCACGAGGCCTTCGCACCCTACGGCTTCGTCGTCGCGGCGGGCGATCGCGCGGGCCGCCCGATCAACGACGGCACGTCGCAGCGAATCGACCTGCCCGATCCGGACGTCGCCGGCGACGACGGACATCCCGCGCTCGCCGTCTTTCGCGCGAGCGCCGCGCGCCTGCCGTTCGCCGTGCGCGCGCTCGAGCGTCATCGGCTCGGCGGCCAGACCTTCGTGCCGCTGGGCGGTTCTCCCTTCGCCGTCGTCGTCGCGCTCGGCGACGCCGAGCCCGATCCCGCATCGATGCGCGCCTTTCTCGTCGACGGACGCTCGGGCGTGCACTTCGCGCGCGGCGTCTGGCACCATCCGCTGCTCGCGCTGGCCGACGGCGATTTCGTGGTGCTCGAACGGCGGGGAGCGGCGATCGACTGCGAGGTCGTTGCCGTCGCGCAAACCGTCGTCGTCGACGCGCCGCCCGCCTTCCGGCCCGGCGACGACCCCTAGGCCGCCGCTAGACCGTCGCTTCCAGCCGGAAGCGCGCGAGCGAGCGGGACAGCTGCTGCGCCTGCTCGCTCAGGCCGCGCGCCGCCGAAGCGCTCTGCACGACGAGTGCGGAATTCTGCTGCGTGACGCGGTCCAGTTCGACGATCGCCGAGTTGATCGACCCGATGCCGTCGCTCTGCTCGCCGGCCACGGAGCTGATCGCGGCGATCGACTCGCTGACGCTGCGTACCCGCGCGAGCAGATCGCGCATCGTCGCGCCCGCATCGTCCACCAGGCGCGCCCCCGATTCCACCTCGTCGACGCTGCGGTCGATGAGGCGCTTGATCTCGCCCGCCGCGTCGGCCGAACGCTTCGCCAGCGAACGCACCTCGGAGGCGACGACGGCGAAGCCCACGCCGCTGTCGCCGGCCCGCGCCGCTTCCACCGCCGCGTTCAGCGCCAGGATGTTCGTCTGGAAGGCGATGCCGTCGATCACCGCGACGATCTCCGAGACGCGGCGCGCGCTGCCGATCGCGCTCATCGTCTGCGTCACGTCCTGCATCGCCTGCCCGCCGCGCTCGGCCACCTCGGCGGCCTGCGCCGCGATGCGGTCGGCCTGTCGCGCCGAAGCAGCCGACTGGTCGACCGCGCTGGTCAGCTGGGCCATCGTGCCTGCCGTGTGCTGCAGGCTGCCCGCCGCGCTCTCGGTGCGATCGCTCAGGTCGGCGTTGCCGGCCGCGACCTCCGCGCTCGCCACCCGTATGAACTCGGCGCTCTCGCGGATCGACGCGACGGTGTCGCGCAACCGCCGCTGCATCGCAGCGAGCCGGCGCAGCAGCGCACCGATCTCGTCGGCCCGCTCCGAATCGAAGGACTGCGACAGATCGCCGTCGGCGATCGCCTCGGCCACGCGCACCGCCTCGGCCATCGGCATCGTCAACGAACGGCTGGTGCGCCAGGCGATAAAGGCGCCGATCGCGATCGCGACGACGCAGATCGCCGCCAGCAGAGCGCCCGCCTGCCGCACCGAGCGCTGCAGCGCGAGCTGCGCCGCCGCGCTGCCCTGCTCGAGCGACTCGCTCAGCGCATCGAGCGAAGCGAGCATGGATCCGGCGAGCGGAACGAGCTTCCCTTCGACCGCCTGTTCGTCGTCGCCCATCAGGATGTCGTCGCGCACCTGGGCACGCACGCGGACGAACTCGGCGCGATCGGCGTTCACCTGCGCGATGCGTGCGGCCAGCGCACTCTCGTCGGACAGTGCCGCGATCTTCGCCTGCAGCTCTTCGGTCTGTGCGGCCGTCTGCGCCATGTCTGCGTTCAACTGGCCGCGCAGCCGGCTCAGCCGCGCGCCCAGCGCCTCGTCCCCGCTCGTCGCCGCATCCATCCGCGTGGCGGTCAGCGCGCGCTCGAGGTTCGTGCGCACGAGCGCCGACCAGCGATCGACGATCTGCAGGCGCTCCACGTGGCGCGCGTTCTCGGCGTCATGGCGCTGAATGTTCCACAACTGCTGGCCGGCGGAGAGCGCCATCGCGACGCTGATCGCCAGCACCACGCCGAAGCCGACTCCCAGTCGGGCGCCGATCCGGTCGAATTGCAGGAATCGTCGGAGGAATCGCATTCCGACGTTATCGGACGCCGAATCACGAAACTGAAGCAGCGTCCGCTGAAACCCGCATCGGCGACCGCCCATCGGACGAGCCCCCGCACGGCGCCTGACACACTACGCCGCTCCATCCTTGCAAGGAACGCGTCATGAGAACCGCCGCCATTCCCGTCGCCGCCGCCGCTCTCGTACTGGTCGCCGGCTGCTCGTCGATGCCGTGGGGCGGCGCATCGCGCGCCAGCGCGCACGCCGAGGTTGCGCCCACTGCGGGCCACACCGCCCGCGGCACGGTCGACTTCACGCAGCGCGGCGACGACGTACTCGTCGCCGCATCGTTCAGCGGCCTGGCGCCGGGCGCGCACGGCTTTCACATCCACGAGAAAGGCGATTGCAGCGCACCGGACGCGACCAGTGCCGGCGGGCACTTCAATCCGACGGCCAGGCCGCACGGCGACCCGATGCAGGGCGAGCATCACCTGGGCGACCTGCCGATGCTGCAGGCCGACGCCGGCGGCAACGCACGGCTGAACGCGACGATCCAGGGAGCGTCGCTGCGCGGCGGGGCAACGAACCTGATCGGTCGCGCCGTCGTCGTGCATGCGCAGCGCGACGACTACCGCTCGCAGCCGGCCGGTGATTCGGGCGCACGCGTGGCCTGCGGCGTCATCGCGGCGAAGTGAGATCGCCGCCGCCGCCGCGCCGGGCGGGCGGTGCACGCGAACGTTGACTTCACCTCCAGTCGGACTACAGTGGTGCTCGACGTGCCGGCACTGCGGCGCGGTGCGGAGAGGGACGATGAGCTTCCGGATCGAAGGTCAAGGCGCGCAGCTGCGGGTGCGCATCGAGAACGAGTCGCACGGCGAGCAGCAGGTGCTCGATGCGGTCCACGCGTGCCGGTCGCTGAGCTGGTGGTCGTGCCCGTCGGGAGAGTGCTCGAAGATCGGCTCCTGCGAGGCGCAATGCGAGGGCGAGGACACGGTGCTGACGATCACGTCGCGCGCCGGCGAGACGCTTTCGCCGACGGGCCTCACCGAGTGCCTGCGCTACGTGCTCGGCGCCGGTGCGCAAGCAGCGTCCGCCGGGCCCGAGGCCGCGAAGAGGTCTGCACACTGAGCTGCATACTGAGCGGCGCATTGCGCGACACGTTGCGCAAGATGGCGCGTCGCGCCTGCCTGCTCGCGGCCAGCCTGCTCTTCGCGGTCGCTTCGCTCGCGGTCGCGACGGCCGCCGCGGCGTTGCCGGGCGGCTCCGATCGATTCGTCGCGGGCGCGGGCGTCACCGAGCGCGCTCCGGTCGACGGCGATCTCTTCGCCGCCGGCGGCAGCGTCGACGTCGACGCAACCGTCGATGGCGACGCCGTTCTCGCCGGCGGCACGGTTCGGCTCGCCGGCGAAGTCGGGCATTCGGTGTACGCCGCCGGCGGCCGGCTGTCGCTGCTCGGTCGGGTCGCGAACAACGCGCGGCTGGCCGGCGGACAGGTATTGCTCGAGCCGACCGCGCGCATCGGAGGCAACCTGACGGTCGCCGGCGGTCGCATCGAGCTGCGCGGAAACGCCGATGGATCGGTCGGCGCCGCCGGTGGCGAAGTGTTCATCGACGCGACCATCGGCGGCGACGTGGAGGTTGCTGCCCGCAGCGTCGTGCTCGGACCCGACGCGCGCATCGGCGGCAGCCTTCGCTACCGAAGCACCGAGGCGCTGCAGCGCGATCCGGCGGCGCAGGTTGCAGGTGCGGTGGAACGCCTGGGCCCGGATCCCTCGCAACTGCGCGACAGCAGGCCGGTGCGCTGGATCGTCACCGGACTCGCCCTGCTGTGGACGATCGGCCTGGCGCTGGTGGCGGCGATCGTCGTCGCGTTGCTGCCGGGCGTGAGCGCGTCGGTTTCGGCAGCGCTGCACGCGCGGCCCGGACTCGCGCTGCTGCTCGGCTTCGTCGTGCTCGTGTGCACACCGATCGCCGTCGTGCTTTCGTTCGTCACGGTGATCGGCATCCCGCTCGGCCTGTTCGCCCTGCTCGTCTACGTGATACTGCTGCCGCTCGCGTGGATCGCGTCGGCGATCGGGATCGGAGACTGGTTCGTCGCGAGGCTGCCGGCATCCGGGCCGAAGGCCGTTGTGCGTCGCATCGTCGCCGCCGCGATCGCCGTCGTACTGCTCGCGTTCCTCACGCGCGTACCGTGGGTCGGCGGCTGGATCGCCTTCCTCGTACTGATCGCCGGCCTGGGCGCACTTGCGCTGGCGGCGCGGCGGGTCTTCGCACGCTGACGACGACGGGCGCGCTCCGAACCGGCGGCGGAGCTCTTCAGATCTCCATCATGTCGGCGCCGACGACGATGCGTCCGCCGAAGTGCCTGCGCACGCCCTCGGCCCACATCTCGTCGGTGATCGAGGCATCGTCTCCCGGCACGAAGTGCGAAAGCACGAGCATCTTCACGCCGGCAGCCTGTGCAATCCGGCCGACGTCCTCGGTGAGCGTATGGCTCGCCAGCAGATGCTCGCGCAGCGTCGCCGCGTTCGGCACGCGCTTGACCAGCGCGTCGACGCCAGGCAGGTACATCACCTCGTGCACCAGGACGTCGGCGCCGCGCGCGAACTCGGCGAGCTTCGGCAGATAGGCGGTGTCGCCCGAGAAGACGATCACGCGATCGGGGCACTCGAAGCGCAGCGCGTAGGCGTCGTGAATCGGCGGATGCTCGACCCGCATCGCGGTGACGCGCACCGAGTCGTTGCGGAACACCTCGCCGTCACCGGCGATCTCGTGCGGGACCACGAGCTTGCGCAGGTCCGGCTTGCCCTCGTCGCCGATGCGCGTGTCGATGTCGAAACGCATCGATTGCATGAACGCTTCTGTGGGCTGGACGAGCGGCGGCGGTCCGTAGACGTCCACCTGCTGCTTCAGCCCGGTGGCCCATCCGTTGTACAGCAGCGGGCCGTATTCGAGAACGTGATCCGAATGATTGTGCGTGATGAAGATGTAGCGCAGCGTGTTCAGCGGCACGCCGGCGCGCACCAGTTGCCGCGAGACGCCGTAGCCGCAATCGATGACGTACGGTACGCCGTCGACGACCAGGAGGTTCGCGGGATTGGAGCGGCCGGCCGCGCCCACCCGCGGGCCGCCTTTCGTGCCGAGCAGCACGAGCCGGCTGCGCTTCTTCTCCTGCGCCTGCGCGAGCGGGATTCCATGGGCGGCCGCCGCGGCGAACGACAGAACGGAAAACCCGAGAAAGCGTCGCCTGTGCATCGTCTCCTCCCTTCGGCGTACAGGACAGTGACAAGATGCTCCGGCTCGCCCCGGCCCCAAAAGGCAACCCCACTCGCTACCGGCGTAACCACCAGACGATCAACGTCAGCACGATCGACACGATGATCGACGTCGTGATCGGGAAGTGGAAGCTGAAGTTCTCGCGCACGATGGAGATATCGCCCGGCAAGCGGCCCCAGGGAAAGCGCGACAGCCACGGCCACAGCAGGCCGACGGCGAGGATCGCGAGTCCGAGAACGATGAGGAGGCGCTGCATCGGTTTTCGATCATAGGCTCTTTCGAACCCCGCACCGACGGTCCGCGCTTGACTCCTCCCCCGTCCGCCGGCCACGATGATCCGAGCCCGCGAAACCCCACTGCCCGGCCGGCCGCAGCGCCGCCGGGCGCTTCCCGAACCGCCCTCAACAGGAGCGCGAACATGCCCAAGCCCTTGCCCAGCGGAGCCGACCTGCAGAAGCTGCAGAGCGAAACGCTCGAATTCACCGGCGCCGCCGCCGCGAAGACGATCGAAGGCTTCCGCCGGCTTGCCGAGCTGAACATGCAGACCGCGCGCGCCTCGCTCGAGCAGTCGAGCGAGCAGATCCGCGCGCTGCTCGAGGCGCGCGACACCGACACGCTCACCGAACTGGTCACCAGCTTCGCGATGCTGCCGCCCGAGAAATTCACCGCCTACGCGAACGCGGTGTATGCGATCGCGCACGAAACGGGCGTCGACATCGGCGCGCTCGTCGAGCGGCAGATCGCGCGCAGCAACGAGCAGCTCTCGGAGGCGGTGGAGGCGCTGGCGAAGAACGCCCCGGGCGGCGCCGGCGGCGCCTTCGACTTCATCTCGAAATCGATGGACGCGGCGCGCGCCGCCTACGAGCAGATGCAGCAGGCAGCAGCGCAGGCCACCGGTCAGCCGCCGAAGCGCTCGTAGTCGGTCTGGTCGGCGGCGTAGCGCACGAACCAGTCGAGCGCCGACGGGTCCGCCATCGCGCTGCGGTTCGCGGCGCGCTCGGCCGGCATGCCGAGCAGGATCCGGCGCACCGGCACCTCCATCTTCTTGCCGGTGAGCGTCGCGGGGATCGCGTCGACCCGATAGACCCGATCGGGCACGTGCCGCGGCGTGCAGGCGTTGCGCAGGCACTCGCCGATGCGCGCGACCAGCGCATCGTCGAGCGCCGCACCCCCGCGCAGCTTCACGAACAGCGGCATGAAGAACCGGCCGCCCGGCAGATCGAGGTTGACGATCAGCGCATCGTCGATCTCGGGCAGCGTCGCCAGCGCGCGGTAGATCTCGGCGGTGCCGATGCGAACGCCGTGGCGGTTCAGCGTCGCGTCGCTGCGACCGAGCACGAAGCAGCCGCCTCGCGCGTTCATGCGAAAGAAGTCGCCCTGCCGCCACACGCCGGGGAAGACGCCGAAGTACGACTCGCGGTAGCGGCTGCCGTCCGGGTCGTTCCAGAACTTCACCGGCATCGACGGCATCGGCTTCGTGATCACCAGTTCGCCGACTTCGTCGACGACGCTCTCGCCCGCGTCGTTCCACGCCTGCGCCGATACGCCCAGATGCGGCGCCTGGATCTCTCCCGCGTACACCGGCTGCGTGGGCACGCCGCCGACGAAGCCCGTGCACACGTCGGTGCCGCCGCTGCCGCTGCACACCCACAGGTCGGCCTTCACGTTGCGGTAGAACCAGGCAGTATGCGCAGGCGACACCGGTGAACCGGCGGGCATGACCGCGCGCAGCCGCGACAGGTCGTAGCGCTCGCCCGGCACGACGCCCGCCTTCGACAGGATGTCCACGTAGGTGGGACTCGCGCCGAAATACGAGGCGCCGCAGTCCTGCGCCATGCGCCACAGCACGTCGACGTCCGGATGCGCCGGATGCCCGTCGTAGAGCACGGGCACGACGCCGCACAGCATCGAGCTGGCGAGGAAGTTCCACATCATCCAGCCGGTGGTGCTGAAGAAGAACATCCGCTCGCCGGCGCGCAGGTCCATGTGCAGCGCGACGAGCTTGAGCATCTCGAGCAGGATGCCGCCGTGCCCGTGCACGATCGCCTTCGGCAGCCCGGTCGTCCCCGAGGAGAAGAGGATCCACAGCGGATGATCGAAGGGAACCTGCTCGAAGCGGAAGCCGGCCGCGGGCACCGGATCGCCGCCGACCATCGTCTCCCACGTTCGCACCTCGAGGCCGGCGCGTTCGAAGGCCGGCAGCGCCGCGCCGAGCCGGGGCAGCACGACGAGGCACTCGAGTTCCGCCAGCCCGGCGACGATCGCCCGCAGCTCGCCGCCGCGATCGAAGACCTTGCCGCCGTAGCGGTAGCCGTCCACGCAGAACATCGCCTTCGGTTGCAGCTGCGCGATGCGATCGAGCGTGCCGCTGGCGCCGAAATCGGGCGAGACGCTCGACCAGATCGCGCCGATCGCCGTCGTCGCCAGCATCGCGACGACGGTCTCGGGCACGTTCGGCAGATAGGCGACGACGCGGTCGCCAGGCGCCACCCCCATCGCGCGCAGGCGTGTGGCGAGCGTTCGCACCTGCGCGCCGAGCGCATCCCAGGAGAATCCGGCGAGCGGATGCGTTTCGTCGAGGTAGAGGAGCGCATCCTCGCCTGCGCGTTCGTTGCGCAGCACGTGCTCCGCGTAGTTCAGCCGCACGCCCGGGAACCATTCGGCGCCGGGCATCTCGCGGCGCCCGAGCACGGCGCCCACCGGCGTCGACGAGCGCACGTCGAACCAGTCGAAGATCGAACGCCAGAACGCGTCGAGATCGCTCACCGACCAGCGATGCAGCGCGGCGTAGTCGTCGAAGGCGAGCCCGCGCTCGCTTTCGAGCCAGCGCATGTATTCGGCGATGCGCGTGTTCGCCACCTGCCGCGGATCGGGCGTCCACAGCAGCTCGCCCTCACGCACGCGCGCGGGCTCGAGGTCGGTACGCAGTTTCAACTCGGGATGCTCCGTTCAGAGGGGTTCGAGCCGCCGTGTCGGGCGCCCGGCCCATCGCCTGGGCGATCCGCTGCTCCACGTGGCGGATCGCCTCGCGCAGGTCGTCGCCGTGGCGCTCGACCATCCGGGTGAGCGAGATCACCTTCGTGCGCCAGGTGAGGTTCATGCAGCCGAGGACTTCGCCGTCCAGCACGATCGGCATCGCGATCGAACTGCGCCCGTCGTCGGCTTCCTTGCGCGTGCGGGTGTAGTGGCCGCCGAAGTCCGGCGTGCGCACGCCGTATCCGTTGCGCCTGCCGCTGCGCACCAGCTCGCGAACGAAGCCCGCGTCGGAGGCCTTCTCGTTGCCGGGAGTTCCCCCCTCGCGCAACCGGCGCAGCACCGCCTCGCGCTCCTGCTCCGAACAGAACGCCAGGTAGGTCCGCCCGGAGGCGGAACGCAGGTAGTTCAGCCGGTAGCCGATCGGGCGGCGCCGGATCAGGTCGAAATAGGCCTGCGAGCTGTTCGTCTCGATCACTTCCATGTAGTCGAGTCGCGGTACCGTCAACACCGACGGCCATGTCGTCCTGCCGCCGAGCTCCTGCAGCACGGGCGATGCCAGCTCGACGAGCCAGGCCGTGTCGTCGATCTGCGCGCGCTGCTGAAGGCTGTGGCTGGGCAGGTATGCGCCGTCGGCCATGCGCTGCCAGACGAGTCCCTGCAGGTGCAGCGTGTAGAGGACGCGCGTCAGGCTGCTCTTGGGAAGGCCGGTGGCGAGATGAAGGCCGTGCAGGCTCGCCGCCTGCATCCGGTGCAGCGCCTGCAGCACGCCCAGGCCGCGCGCCAGCGACTGGATCGGCTTGACCTTGTAGCTTCGCACCGGCTTCGCACCTTCAGGACCGCATCAGCCCGAGCAGATCGTTCAGCCCGTCGAGGACGACGTGCGGCCGCTGCGCCTCGGGCAACTGCGCATACGCTTCGTCGTCGCCCAGTCCGCTGCGCACCGCGATCGCCAGCGCGCCGCCGCGCCGGGCCATCGGCATCTCGAGCGACGGGTCGTCGCCCACCACGACCAGCTCGCGCGGCGATACGCGCAGGCGCCGGGCCGCGCAGCGCAGCGCTTCCTGGGAGGGCTTGCCCACGATGTTGATGCGACAGCCGGTGAGATCGCGAATCATCGCCGAAATCGGGCGCGAAGTGCCGAGCGCCCTGCCCTGGGCCGTGGCGAAGAACATCGACTGCGAGGCGCTGAACACCTGCGCGCCGCCCCACACCGCGTGGCAGGCGGATTCGAGCGTGTCGATCGAGAACTCGCGATACCAACCGATGAACACCGCGTCGGCTTGCGGCCTGCCCACCGGCTCGACCACTTCGATTCCCGCCTCGCGCAGGGGCAGCGTCATGCCCTCGCCGCCGAGCACCATCACGCGCCTATAGCCGCGGCGCACGAACAGCTCCACCGCGCTGCTGGCCGGCGTCAGCATCCGGCTGTCGTCGAGCGCGAAGCCGACCTTGCGCAGTTCCTGCGCGTAGCCCTGCGGCGTGCGCGGCGTGCCGTTGGTGAACACGACGTAGCCCACGCCGCGACGATCGAGCAGCCGCGTCGTCTCGAGCGCGCCGGGCAGCGGCGCGAGGCCGTGGTTGCGCTGGTCGCCGAGCACGAGCGTGCCGTCCATGTCGAACAGGAACCCGCGCGCGGCGCGCAGGCGCCGGACCACCTCGGATGCGCGATCCGCGGTGGCCTCCGGCGACAGATCAGGGAACATTCGCTGGCTCCATGCGCGAACGATCGCGCAGTTCGAGATGCAGTCCCGGTTTGTCGAAGACCAGTTCGGCGGCCGGCGCGCGGGAAGCCACGCCGCGCAGCAGCGACAGCAGCGGCTGCATCGAGGGGTTGTAGTGCCGGCGTGCGGGTCCGGCGGCAAGCATCGCGTCGACCTGGTCGGCGGGCATCACCGCGCGCAGCAGGAACTCCTCGTCGCAGATGCCGGCGCGGAAGCGCTTGCGCAGCTCGGACGGCGGCAGCGGCGGCGGCTCGTTGCGCAGCTCGCGCGCGCGCGGACGCGACAGGATGCGGTCCTGCACGTCGGCATCCACCGGCGCGGTAGGCCGGCCGAAGCTGCCGAGCACGTAGCGGATCACCTGGTCGGAAACGTTCGCGTAGCGCTCGGTGCCGATCAGGTTGTACAGCGCCTGCGTATAGAGGATCTGCGGGAACGGTGTGACCATGATCGGATGGCCCAGCTCGGCGCGCACCCGGCACATCTCCTCCATCACGTCGTCGAAGCGGTCGGAGAGCTTCAGCTCGGCGAGCTGGCGCTTCAGCGTCGTGATGGCGCCGCCGGCGAGCTGGTGCCGCAGGAAGGCCGCGTCGAACTGCTGCGGCGTGCCGGGCGGAAGCCCCTCGGCGCGGGCGAGATCGGTGAAATACGCGGCCACGCGCGCGAGCGCATGATCGTCGACGTCGACGCGATGGCCCAATGCGCGCAGGTTGGCGACGATACGCTGCGCATCGGGCAGCGAGGTGCCGTTCGATGCCGCGCCGCACGCGACCTGGATCACGTCGATGCCCAGTTCGGCGGCCGTCATGCAGCTGAGCGGCGACAGTCCGATCGTGCAGTGCGAGTGCAGCTCGAGCGGCTTGCCGCGCATCGTCGCGCGGATCGCCGGGATCAGCGTGCGCGCGCGCTCCGGCGTGAGCAGCCCCGCCGGGTCCTTGATGTAGAAGCGGTCGATGTCGGCGGACGGCGACAGCCGCGCGACCAGCGCGGCGTAGAAGGCGTCGTCGTGCACCTCGCTCACCGTGTAGGTGAGCGCGGCGATGATCTCGGCCGCGCCCGCCCTGCGCATCGACGCCGAATTGGCGAGCAGCGCTTCGACGTCGTGCATCGGGTCGAGCGCGACGAAGCGCGAGATGCCGTTCTCGACCAGCCGGTCGTAGACGAGCTGCATAAACTCCGGATGCGCCGGCTCCCACGAGATGAAGCGCAGCCCCGTGCCGATGAACTGCAGCAGCGTGTCGGGAAGCGCCGCGCGCATCAGGCGGATGCGCTCCCACGGGTCTTCGCGGTGATATCGCACCGCGACCCCCATCGCCGTGCTCGAGCAGCAGTCGAGCGCGCGGAATCCGACGCGGTTCATCACCGGCGCGATCGTCAGCGTCTGCGCCGTGTTGCAGCTCATCGCGCCCCACAGGCTCTGGTTGCCGTCGCGCAGCGACACGTCGATCAGCTGGAGGTCGGCCATGTCACGAATCGGTCGGCGTCCGCAGCCGCGCCTGCAGGAAGCGTGGGAACCAGCGCGTGTCGACGCCCCCGGCGCGGAACTCCGCGTCCTGCACGAGCGCCTCGTGCATCGGCAGGTTCGTCGCAACGCCGTCGATCGTGCAGGCGGCGAGCGCCTCGCACAGCCGATCGACGGCCTCGCCCCGATCGGCGCCGTGCACGATGAGCTTGGCGAGCAGCGAGTCGTAGTACGGCGGCACGCAGCTGCCCGACTGCAGGTGCGTGTCGACGCGCACGTGCGGCGCCGCGGGGAACACCGCGCGATGAACGTCGCCCGGGCTCGGCCGGAAATCGCGCCTCCAGTCTTCGGCGTTCAGCCGGCACTCGATCGCGTGGCCGTCGAAGCGCACGTCCTGCTGCCCGAGCCGCAGCGGCCGGCCCTCGGCGATGGCGATCTGCTCGGCGACGAGATCCAGGCCGGTGATCGCCTCGGTGACCGGGTGCTCGACCTGGATGCGCGCGTTCATCTCGAGGAAATAGAAGGCTTCGCGCTCGCAGTCGACGAGCAGCTCGACGGTACCCAGCCCCCGGTAGCGCAGGTGCCGCGCGAACGCCACCGCCGCACCATGCATCTGCTCGCGCAGCGCCGCGTTCAGCCGCGGCGCGGGCGCTTCCTCGACCAGCTTCTGGTAGCGCCGCTGGATCGAGCAGTCGCGCGTGCCGAGATGGATCACGCCTTCGCCGTCGGCCAGCACCTGCACCTCGACGTGCCGGCCCGACTCGACGTAGCGCTCGAGATAGACGCGCGCATCGCCGAACGCCGCCTGTGCCTCGGCCATCGCCAGCTCGAGGGTGGGCGCGAGCTGCTCGGCCGCGCGCACGACCTTCATGCCGCGGCCGCCGCCGCCGGCGACCGCCTTCACGAGCACCGGAAAGCCGATCTCGCGAGCCAGCGCCCGCGCCTCGGACTCGCCGTCGAGCTCGCCGCCCGGCACGACCGGCAGGCCGGCCGCCACGGCATGAGCGCGCGCCTTCAGCTTGTCGCCGACCGCATCGAGCTGCGAGGCAGTGGGTCCTATGAACACGATGCCCGCGTCGTCGCAGGCGCGCGCCAGGCGCGCGTTCTCGGACAGGAAGCCGTAGCCCGGGTGGATCGCGTCGGCGTGCACGGCACGCGCCGCGGCGACGACCGCGTCGACGTTCAGGTAGCTCGCCGACGACGGCGCGGGGCCGAGGCGCACGGTGCGATCGGCCAGCCGCGCGGCGAGCGAATCGAGGTCGGCGTCGGAGGCGGCGAGCACCGTCTCGATGCCGAGCGCATGGCAGGTGCGGGCGATGCGCACCGCGATCTCGCCGCGATTGGCGATCAGGACCCGCCTCAGGCGCACGTCGACTCCGGACGGATGCGAAGCAGCACCGCGGATTCGTCAGCGAACTGCGCGTCGTCCAGGCAGATCTCGACCACTTCGCCGGCCATGCCCGCGCACACGGAGTTCATCAGCTTCATCGTCTCGATGATGCAGACGACGGTATCCGGCCGCACCCTGCTGCCGACCTCGACGAAGGGAGCGGCTCCGGGCTTCGGCGCGCGATAGAAGGTGCCGAGCATCGGCGGGCGCACTTCGTGCAGGCCGTGTCGCGAGTCGCCTGCCCCGCCTGCGGCGGCCGGCTCGCGCACGCCTGCCGCAGCCGCCGCTTCGCGCCCTGCGACGCTCCCGCCGGGCGTGGCCTTCTCCACCGCGCGATCCGCGCTGTCCGAACGCTGCGCCGTCGACAGCGCCTGCGTCTCCTGCGTCCACGCGCCGCCCGCCGAGCGCCGCAGCACCAGGCGGAATCGCGCGGTCTCGAGCTTCAGCTCGTCGTACGAGGTGGAATCCAGCATGCGCAGGATGTCCTGCACGTCCTCGTTGCTCAGGTTCATCGCGCTTCCCGTCGCGGTTGCGCCTTCGCCCCGCCGAGCAACGCGAACACGTGGTCGACCGCGCGCGGCTTCGGCGCCGCGACCGCCGCCGCCTCGCGGCTCGCCCAGACGGTTTCGGGCCGGCTCTGCAGCAGGAACACGCCTTCGCCCGGCGCGCTTCCTTCGGCGACCGCCCACTCGATGTCCTGCGCGCAGCCGTAGTGGCGCTCGACCCTGCGCGCGACGGCGGCGAGCGCGAGCACCTCGGCGTCGGACACCGCGGCGATCGTGCGCTGCGTCTCCGGCACTTCCTCGTCGACGACGCCCGAGCCGGAAGGGTCCGGCCGGTGCCGACGCAGCTTCGGGGAGACGTCGCGCCGCACGATCTCGCCGGTGACCTTGGCGACGACGAAACGATCGGGCGTCACCTCGCCGCTGACCACCGCCGAGCCCAGGCCCCAGCTCGCCTCGAGCGTGACGACCGAACGGTCGCCCGTGGTCGGGCTGCGCGTGAACATCACACCCGAGGAGCGCGCATCGACCATGCGCTGGATGACGACCGCCATCGCCAGCCCTTCCTCGGGCATGCCGAGCCGGCGGCGGTAGCTGAGCGACTCGACGCTGTACAGGCTCGCGCAGCACCGGCGTACGTGCTCGACGACCGCGTCGACGCCGCGGATCCACAGGTAAGTGTCCTGCAGGCCGGCGAAGCTCGCCTCGGCGCTGTCCTCGCTGGTGGCGCTCGAACGCACCGCCATCGGCGCATCGACGTCGCCGCCGCAGATCCGCTCGAGGCCCGCGGCGATGCCGTCGTACAGCGCGGCCGGAAGATCGGCCTGCCCGAGAAGCGCACGCGCTTCGGCGCTGGCCGCGGCGATCGCGTCGAGATCGTCGGCGGGCAGCGCCTCGATGCGCCGGCGGATCGCCCCTCCGCGATCGCAGGCGTCGACGAAATGGCGGAACGCGTCGGTGGTGACGACGCAACCGGGCGGCACCACGATGCCGGCGCGCAGCAGCTCGCCCAGGCTCGCGCCCTTGCCGCCCACGGTCGGCCGATCGCCGATGCCGATCTCCTCGAAGTGCCGGACCCAGCCATGCTCGTTCATCGCTCGTCCTTCCCGCTTCAGTCGAGTACGCGCACGATGCCGCGATCGCCGTCGACGCGGATGCGCTGCCCGGTGCGGATGCGCTTGGTCGCGCTGCCGGTGCCGACCACCGCCGGCAGCCCGTATTCGCGCGCGACGATCGCCGCGTGCGACATCGTGCCGCCGATGTCGGCCACCGCGGCCTTGATCTTCGTGAACACCGGCCCCCAGCTCGGCGCCGTCACCGGGCAGACGAGGATCTCGCCGGCGCGCACCTGGCTGATGTCGTTCACGTCGCGCAGCACGCGCGCCACGCCCTCGACGATGCCCGGCGAGGCGGCGAATCCGCGCAGCTCGCCGTCGTCGACCAGCTCGGGCGCCGACCACGTCTGCAGCGTCTCGTTGGTGATGCCCCACAGCATCTGCAGCGCCGGATCCTCGATCGACTCGGGGATCGGCCCCAGCGCGGGCGGCGCCTGCCAGTCCTCCAGCGCGGCGAGCATGCGCTTGCGCTCGGCGATGATCGGCCGCCAGTGATGCGCACCGTGCGGCTTGCCGCCGCCAGCCCAGGCGAGCATGACGTCGACCAGCGCCTGCTCGGCCTCGCCGTAGTGCAGATGGAAGATGTCCTCGCCGTCCTCGAGCACGCCCTGCTCGCGCAGCACCGTGCCGAACTGGCGGATCTTGTCGAAGAACAGCGTCGTGAACCAGTGCTCGCAGTAGAACTTGTGGTCCTCGACGAACGGGAACACGACCTGGCACAGGCCGAGCATCTGGTCGAAGGCGGCGCGCTCCTCGTCGCTGCCGAGCAGCTCGCGGTACTCGCCGATGATGCGCTCGCGCTCGGCCTTCAGCCGCTCGGTGGGACGCGCGAGCGTCTCGCCGCGACGGACCATCTGCATGTAGCCGGGCAGCGCGGCGAAGGGTACCGACAGATCGTCGTTCCAGCTGCGGTGATGATGATAGAAGCCGTCGCCGGTCGACATATGGAACCACGGATCGCGCGCCGCCTCGAAGGCCGCGAGCCATCGCCGGCCGGCCTCGCCGCGCGCGGCGACTGCGTCGAGCGTGCGCTTCGGATCGGCGCCCTCGACGAAAGCGTCGTCGACGCCGCATTCGACGGCCAGCCGGGCGAGCTTCTTCAGCTCCTCGTCGGGTCGGAACATCAGCGTGTCTACTCCGGCGACCATGCGCGAGATCGTCTGGTCGGAGATCTCGGGGAAGGCCTTCTTGCAGAACTGGAAGAAGACGACGTACGCGCCGTAGCCCAGCATCAGGAACTCGAAGTGGTAGTGCCACATCTTCGAGAACATCTCGATGGCGCGGTGGAAGTTCTCGCGCAGATAGTGGTTCTGCCCGATGCCGCGCGCTTCGAGCACCACCTCGAGATCGTCGAACTCGGGCAGCGGCGGCACGCGCAGTTCGGAGATCTCGCGGATCAGCGTGTCCATCCGCGTGCGCCATTCAGCGTACAGGCGGTCCCAGTTCTCGTAGTAGTGAGAGGCGCGCTGCTGGAAGATCTCCAGGCGCCGGGCGATCTCCTCGGGATCGCTGACCGCGTTGGCGGTGATGTACACGCGGCCGTTCAGCACGCGGAACTCGACGCCGAGCGTGGTGGGGAACGCGAACACGCGCGTCGTGAAGGCGCCCAGGCCGGTGTACGGCACTTCCGCCGTGAGGATGTCGAAGGCCGGCATCACCTCAGGGAAGTGCATCGAGTTGTAGAACCAGAAGCGCCCGTCGTCCTCGGGCTGGAAGCGCGAGTAGTACGGATACATCGACTGCCAGTCGCCTGCGCCGGGCACGCTCTCGATCTGCGAGGGCAACGGGAAGCTGCGTGCTCCTGTCTTCGCGTCCATGGGTCTCCTCCTGCGGATGCGGGGACGATTGCGGATTCCGCTCGTCAGTGCTCCTGCGGCACCGTGACGACGATCTTGCCGAACTGCTCGCCGGACTCGAGGTAGCGGTGCGCCTCGACCATCTCGTCGAACTCGAAGGTGCGCGCAATCGTCGGCGCGAGCGCGCCGGCGCGCAGCCCCTCCTCGATGAAGCCGCGCGCCGCGGCGAAACGCTTCGCGTCGTGGATCAGCTCGAACACGAGGTAGCCGCGCATCGCCAATCCCTTCGCCAGCGCGGGGCCGTACGGGAACGGCGTCTCGCGCGCCTTGCCGCTGAGGTTTCCGTACAGGATCAGCAAGCCCTGCGGAGCGAGCGCGGCGGCCAGCTCGGCGACGATCGGACCGCCGATCGAATCGAAGGCCAGGCGCGCGCCGCTGCCGGTGATGCGCATCGCCTCGGCGGCGAGATCGTTCCCCTGCAGGACGATCACCTGCGCGGCGCCGGCGCGCAGCAACGCTTCGCGCTTGCCCTCGCCGCGTGTCACCGCGATCGGGATCGCGCCGATCGCGTTGCAGATGCGGATCGCCGCGAGCCCGACGCTGCTGGAGGCGGCGGTGACGATCACCGCCTCCCCGCGGCCGACGCGGGCGATGTCGACGATCGCGCCATAGGCGGTGAGGTGCGCCATCCAGATCGCGGCGGACTCGATCGCCGACAGCCCGTGCGGGCGCGGCAGCACGGAGTGCGCGGGCACGATCGCGCGCTCGGCGTAGACGCCGTAGCGCGTCATCGAGAAGGTGGGCAGGATGCACACCGGATCGCCCGGCGCGAAGCCCTGCACGCCGGGCCCGGGCGCCTCGACGATGCCGGCCGCCTCGTAGCCGATGCGCGACGGCAGCTGCGCCTTCTCGACGTAGCGTCCGCTGCGGAACGACGCCTCGGCGCGATTCAGGCCGATCGCCTCGATGCGCACGCGCAGTTCGCCTTGGCCCGGATCGCCGGCGTCGAGCGACTCGAAGCGCAGCACCTCGGGGCCGCCGAATTCGTGGAAGCGGATCGTCCTGTCTGCCATGCGACGATCATCGCTCGAAGTTCCGCCGCGTGGGAACGCGTCCGCGCAAAGTTTTCACCAGGAGAAATCGTGAGAGGTTCACGCGACATCCGTTGCGCAGAGCGAATAGCATCACAGCAAAAGAAAGGGAGGAGACCGTGACGCTGAGAGTTCTCGATCGGCATCGCGCTGCGGGCGTCGAAGCGCTCTGCGAGCTGATCGTGCGGGTTCGGCTCGGGTCGGCCCGTCGGTATACGTCGATACGATTCTGGCGGCGATGCCCGCCGGTGCCCGCGAGGATGCGCTGCGGGCGATCGATGCGCTGTCGGGCGCCCGCTCCGCCGACGCCCTTGCGCCGCGCGCGCGCACGCCCGAATTCGCCGTCGTGCGGGCGCTGGCGATCGAAGCCTTCTACAGCGATTTCGTCGCTCCGGGCAGCAAGGGCCCGGGCGCCTGGACAGAGATCGACTTCGAGCCCCCGCGCGCCGTCGACCTCGAGCGCGACTGGTCTTACCTGGGCATCCGATGAAAGACCACTTCGACGTCATCGTCGTCGGTTCCGGCGCGGGTGGCGGCGTGGTCGCCGGCGAACTGGCGCAGTGCGGACGCAGCGTGCTGCTGCTCGAGGCCGGCCGGCACCACACCTCGCAGAGCTTCCGGCGCTGGGAAGCGAAAGCCAATTACGACCTGTTCTGGCCGATGCGCTTCGCGCCGCTGCCCGACGGCGACGTGCTGGCCTTCCTGTCGGGGAAATGCGTCGGCGGCTCGACGACCATCAATACGAAAGTCGCGCTTCGCGCGCACGAACGCGACGTCGCCAAGTGGCACCCGGCAACCGGCCTGACCAACGAGCACGGCGAGCCGTTCGGCCTCGCCGACCTGCAGACGTACTACGCCCGCGTCGAGGACCTGCTCGGCGTGCGGGAACGAAGCGACTGGGAAAAGAGCGTCTACACCGCGCAGGCCGGATTCCGCGCGATGGGCGCCGACCTCGAGCCCGTCCATTCGTACACCGATGCCAACTGCATGCGCTACGGCTCGTGCCTGCAGGGCTGCCCCACCGACGCGGGCAAGTCGACGATGAACACCTACATCGCGAAGGCGCTGGCGCGCTGCCCGCTCGAGTTGCGCGCCGGCGTGCACGCCGAGTGGGTGATCGTCGAGGACACGCCCACCGGGCGAAGGGCGGTGGGCATCGAGTACGTCGACGCCGACGGGAGCCGCCATCGGGCCCGCGCGCGCTTCGTCGTCGCCGCGGCCGGCGCGCTGAACACCGCGCAACTGCTGCTTCGATCGGGGCTTCGCAACCCGGCGATCGGCCGGTACGTCGGGCTGCATCCGCTGCGGCTCGTCTATGGCCTGTTCGACGAGATCCAGGACGCGCACCGCGTGTACCCGATCAGCGCGCACTGCATGAAGTTCCAGACCGACGAGGACGGCGGCTTCGTGCTCGAGGCCTCGACGATCATGGACCCGATCGCCTTCGCGACGACGATCCGCGACGAGAGCGGGCCGCTGTGGGGCGCGCCGCTCGTCGAAGCCATGCGCGCCTACCGGCGCTGGGTCGGCGTGCTGGCGATGGTCAACGACGAGAACAACGCCGCGGTGAGCCTCGACGAAAACGGGCGCGAGAAACTCGAAGTCGCCTTCCGGCCGAGCGAGCACGAACGGCTCGACGCCGCGCTGCGATTCAGCCGGCAGGCGCTGCAGGCGGCGGGCGCGACGAAGATCTGCTGGACCGGCCTGATCTCCACGCATACGCAGGGCGGGTGCCGGATGGGAGACGATCCCGCGCGATCGGTCGTCGACCGCAACGGCGAATCGCACGAAGTGAAGGGCCTGTTCGTCGGCGACGGCTCGCTGGTGCCGCGAACGCTGTCGGTGAATCCGTCGCTCACGATCATGGCGCTGGCGACGCGGCTCGCCGAGCACCTCGAGATGGCGATGTCCGACGAAACGGTGTCTTCCTGAAAATGGGCGCGACGAAGCTGCAGGACCGGCACGCGTTCGTCACCGGCGGCGCGGGCAGCATCGGCCTGGCCACGGCGCGCGTCTTCTGCGACGAGGGAGCCCGCGTCACGCTGGCCGACCTGCCCGGCCCCGCGCTCGATGCAGCGCGCGCGGCGCTGCCCGCCGACCGGGTGTGCGCCGTGGCGCTCGACGTCACCAGCGGCAACGACTGGCGGCGCGCCCTCGCCGAGGCGACGTCCCGCTTCGGTCCCCTCGACGTCCTGTTCAGCAACGCGGGCAACAGCGGCGTTATCGCGCCGGTCGTCGACTACCCCGACGACGTGTTCGACAGCGTCCTCGCGGTGCATGTACGCGGCGCGTTCCTCGCCTGCAAGCACGGGTTGCCGGCCATGCACGACGGGGGCAGCCTGGTGATCTGCTCGAGCGTCGCCGGCATGCGGGGCGATCCCGGCGTGTCGGCCTACATCACCGCCAAGCACGCGCAGGTCGGCCTGATGCGCAGCGTCTCGAAGGAGGCGGCCGCGCGCGGGATCCGCGTCAACACCGTGCATCCGGGGCCGGTGGACAACGACTTCCAGAAGAACCTGGAGCAGCACCTGTCGAAGGTGCTCGGACAGGACGCCACCGCGTTCTTCGATCAGCTCATTCCGTTGCGGCGCCACGCGCGCCCCGAGGAGATCGCACGCGCGGTGCTCTGGCTGGCGAGCGACGACAGCAGTTTCACCACCGGCACCACGCTCATGGTCGACGGCGGCATGAACGTCTGAGTATTCCCTCGTTCCCGATCTCCCGCCTTGCGCGAATGTCCCGCATGGGTACGATCGAAGGTAGTGGAGGAGACCCACAATGAAACGCGAAGCGTTCGACACGGCGTCGCAGCCCCGCGGCGCGGGCGTGGACTACTGGAAGCTGACGACGCGGCAATTCTTCGGCCCGCTCGGAACGACGAACCTGGCGCCGCACGATTTCGAGGGGCGCATGCTCGTCTATCACGCAGGTCCGCTGCGGCTGTACACGATCGACGCGAGCGCCCACCGCATCGTCCGCGATCATTCCGAGATGGGCGACGCGGCCGACAACTACAAGCTGCTGCTGCAACTGCGCGGCGAAAGCGAGATCGAGCAGCGCGATGGCTGCGTCACCCTGAAGACGGGCGACTGGAGCCTGTACGACCCGCGCGTGCCCTACTCCATCACCTCGCGCGAGTCGCTGAAGCACATGGTGGTGCACATCCCGCGCGAGCGGCTGCGTCCGCTGTCGGTGCCGCCGCTGCATACCTGCGAGCCGGCCGAGCCCGAGCTGCGCGGGCTCTACTCGGTGCTGTCGAGTTTTCTCGCGTCGCTGTCCTCGCAGCTCGATTCGCTGCCCGACGGCTGCGGCTCGACGATCAGCGAAGCCGCCCTCGCGCTGCTCGCTTCCACGCTGCAGGCGCACCGCGGCGGACAACCCGAAGCGACTCCGCTGCCCGAAGTGCTGCGGCTGCGCGTTCGCCAGTACATCGAATCGAATCTGGCCGATGCCGATCTGACGATCGAGCGCATCGCACGCGACCTGCGCTGCTCGAAGCGCTACCTTCATCGGGTATTCGAGGGAGAGGACGCGACGGTGGAGCGTTACATATGGCGCGCCCGCCTGTTGCGCTGCAAGCAGGCGCTCGAGCGGCCGGAGCCCGGCGGCCGCTCGATATCGGGCACCGCGTATCACTGGGGCTTCAACAGCGTCGCGCATTTCTCCCGCCTGTTCAAGGCGGAGTTCGGCGTGACGCCGAGCGAGTTCGTGCGGGCGCGCAGGCATTGAGCGCGGCGCGGGCCCCGGCCGGCCCCCGCCGGCGCGCGCCGCGCCCGGCCGCCCCCCGCCCGGGGGGCGGGGGGCGGGGGGGGGGG